>JBEKWR010000017.1:0-41092 GCA_049512935.1 Bathyarchaeia archaeon | reverse complement strand
AAACCGCTGCCTTGGCGTTTTCCGTTTTTTGTTTGTTAAAATCGGTTGGTCTTCGTGCCCGTTCGGTTGCGATGACAACCCAGCGGTTCAGCAAGTAATCTTTCCTAAGCTCATTGTACGGCATGGTAAGCACTCGGACAAACAAAGGCGCTGAAGCATTTTAGCATTTCCCAAAGATAAACTTCTGAGCCGAAGGAGCGTGTTTTGAAAAGCGCTTCAGCCCTTCTTATTTACTTGACAAAGGTAAAATCTTATTAGCTAATCAGCCAAAATAGGTGCTTTAAGGGGTGTAAAACAAATTCGGCTTAGGCTCACCCACGGTAGAATCTCGACCTCAAAATATCCTACAGAAGGCTCCGCGCTGATTTCACGAAGACTCGCCCTCTTCTGGAAGAGGCGACCGCCCCATTGACCCTGCTCTTTGCAGTGCTAAAGGAATCGTAATAAATGTTTAAGGAAGAAATCCTGGAAAACGAAAGAAGAAGGAAAATTTATACAGTTATCCTTAAAAATCCAGGTTTACACATCAGAGAGCTTCAAAGAATTGTTGGGATTCCACTTTCTAGCCTCCAGTACCATTTAAATTACCTGAGCCGCCGAAACATCATTCTTGAAGAAAAATCGGAACATTACACGCGGTACTACTGTAAACCGCTGGATCCTGAAGACAAAAGAATATTGGTGATTTTGCGTCAAAAGAGAATTAGAGACATCGTTCTGATAATGCTGGTTAACAAGAAGGCTAAGTATCGCTTCATATTTGAGTCTTTAGGGCTGCCCGCTTCAACAGTTAGCTTCTACCTGAAGTGCCTGCTGGAAAACAACATTATCGAAAGAACCAAGGTTGGCTACGAAAACATTTACACCCTGAAAGACGAGGAAAGAATCGCCAGAATATTGGTGGCTTACCAACCAACCTTCCTGGACAAGATGGTTGATAGGTGGGCAAGCACATGGGTTGAAAGCCATTACAAGCAGAGCAAGCTGAGGGAAAAAGAACAAGAATAAACCGCAGTTTTTTAGAACTTGATTTTAGTTCAGAATTTGCACTAATTCATTTCAAGTTTTGCGTTTGTCCTATTTAGCGTTTGCTCGATGGTTCTTATAACGCACGTTTTCCAGTTTTTCCTTTAGAAACCGCTGGAAAGGGGAAAGGGGCTCAGGAGCTGAGAAGCTCTGGTTGAATATTTAGGAGCGCAGAGTATTGATCCTGAGGTTTTATGTTCACCGAAGCGCGCGTTAATTACCCCTTCAAGTTTAAGGCTGCTTACAACACGGATTAAGGCGGGGTTAAACAAGTGGCGACTGGCTTTTTTGGTTTTTGCGTTAGTCTACGCCTTTTTTCTTGTCTTAAACCTTTCGAACCCGCCATTGGTTTGGGATGAAGCGGTTCATCTTAACAACGTTTTCCTTCTAAAGTCAGGGTACAGCAGTTTTGTCAACGGCTCTTTTTATCCGCCTCTTTTTGAGGTCGTTACCGCGTTTTTCTTCAACTTTTTCGGGGTAAGCCTGTTTAACTGCAGGTTAGTCACGGTTATCTTTTCAGTTCTTACGCTTTGGGTCGTGTTTGAACTCGCAAACAACATGTATGGCAGAAAAGCTGCGTTGCTCTCTGCTGTTTTGCTGGGTGTTATGCCAGGCTACTTTTGGCTTTCTCGCGAGGCTTTGCTTGACGGGATGCTTCTTTTCTTTTTCATGCTGGCGTTTCTTTTCTTTTATCTTTGGCTTCAGAACGGGCGAGACAGGATGTTGGTTTTCAGCGGTGTGGCTTTAGGCTTAGGTTTCTTGACGAAGTATGAAGTGCTGGCGGCCTTAGTCGTGATGGTTCTCACCTTGCTGGTTTTGGGGCGGGGTCACCTTAAACGCCTGTTTACAAAGTTTACGCTGCTAATCGTCACGGCGGTGATTGTGGTTATCCCGTGGATAGTCATCGTCTACAAGGTTTATGCCTCTAAAATTTTGAGTCAGTGGATTTACGCTTTGCAAGTAGGTAACCCTGCGCGGTCGCTGTACAGCGGTCGCTTTCCGCTTCCCATATTTTATTTTGTGGAGATGACGTGGCCTTACAACGGGATTCACCCGATTTCCCTTCTCCTCTACGCTGTGGGTCTTGCCGGTTTAGGGTTTCTCGTGTGGAGATTGCTTAAGGCCGACAAGTTTGTTCTTCTCTGGTTTGCCAGCGTCTATGTCTTTTTCACCCTGATATCCAATAAGGAGTGGCGTTACGTGTTGCCGTTGTTTCCAGCCTTGGCAATTTCGGCGTCAGTCCTCATCCTGTTCGTTTACACTAAGGCTCAGAGCGCTTGGCAAGGGCACGCGCCGATAAAGAAGAGACGCGCAGCCAAAGTTGCAGCCGCCCTGTTCATCGTGTTTTTGGCGGTGGCGGTGGCTTACAGCATAAACGACACTTACAGCGGCGTCGCGGTGGACAACTTCCAAATCGACATCCAAGCCGCTACAAACTACGTGATTGCTCATGATAACGGCAGCCAAGCCATCATGGTTCTTTGCCCCTTCAACTATTTCAGCCAAGACATGGTGAACTTCTACCTGTGGGAAGGGGGTCGTCCACAAATTCCGACCTACTCGTACCCGGAACTGCCTGTTGACACGTACACGCCTACCTTCAACATAACGCAGTTCATCAGCCTGTGCGGGCAGGACAACGTCAAGTACGTTTTTACGTACGAGAACGGCGGCACGGTTCCATACTTCAACACGACGCTGAATTTGATGCAAATCTACACTCAACTTTACGCGTCAGGCAACTTCACCAAGATGAGCGCTCAGGAAACCTTCGGCTCGGACCCCCGAAGAATATTCATACTGAACTTCACAGGGTAACCCTCGCCAAAAGTTTGGGTCGCTGAAAAATGAACCATGAAAAAGCGGCGGGTTTTTTTGTTTCTCTGGCAGGTTCAGGCGTCAAAGTTCCTTTGCAAAGGTAAAGGCATATATCTGTTGACTTATCATTGTTATTTTTCAACTTTAGGCGCACTCAGGCGGAAATATGGATTTATCTGAAGAAATCCTAAGGCTCAAGAAGGAGAAGAAAGCCGTTATCTTGGCTCACAATTATCAAAGACCAGAAATCCAAGATTTGGCTGACTACATCGGTGACAGCATCGAACTCAGCCGCAAGGCCGCCGAGGAAAAAGACGCTGAAATGATTGTTTTTTCTGCAGTGGATTTCATGGCTGAATCAGCCGCGATCTTGAATCCGGGCAAGAAGGTTCTTTTGCCCTGCCTTGGCGCGCGCTGCCCGATGGCGCAGATGCTCACGGTGGACGAGATAAAACGGGCTAAAAAACTGTACCCGAAGGCTCCCGTTGTGCTGTACGTTAACACTTTGGCTGTTTGCAAGGCGCAATGCGACATCTGTTGTACCAGCGCCAACGCCGTGGAAGTAATAGAATCACTCGACGCAGAAACGGTGCTGTTCGGTCCAGACAAAAACCTTGCCGAGTACGTTTCTGAAAAAACAGGGAAAACCTTGATTCCGATTCCTGAGAACGGGTTCTGCCCGACTCACCTGCTTTTCCAGCCTGAAGACGTCAAAGTCCTGAGAATGCAGCATCAAGGCGCAACCGTCATGGTTCACCCAGAATGTAGCTCTGAAATGCGCGCGGAAGCCGATTTTGTAGGCAGCACCTCTAAAATGTGCCGTTACGCCAAAGAATCCAGCGCCGAAAGCTTTATCGTAGGAACCGAAGAAGGCATCCTTCACCGCCTGCGCAAGGAAAACCCGGAGAAAAACTTTTTCTTGGCTTATGAAGGCGCAATTTGCCCGAACATGAAGCTTACAAGGCTTGAGCAACTCTACGCCGCCCTTAAAGACGAGAAGAACGTGATTAAAGTTCCTGAATCGGTAGCTAAGAAGGCGCGCGGCTCATTAGAGCGTATGTTTGCGGTTTAGATGGTTACGATTGTTGTTTTGAGGATTTTTACTCCTCTTCTCGTGGTTAACTGGTCGCTTAGGTGGCGTATTTCTGAGGCTTTGCCTTTTACTGCTATGGCTTCGAGGCAGTCTCTTTCGCTGACGTGAATGTGCAGGGTCGAAGTGATTATTGACGTGTGTTCATGCTGGGTTTCGGTCAGTTCGCTTTCAAGACCTTTGGCGTCATGATCGTAAACCATCAGGATGATGCCTGTCTGCACGGTGTTTTCTTCCTTGATCCATTTCCGCTCGGACACGTACAGTCTCACCGCGTCCTGTATGGCTTTGCTTCGGCTTTCGTAGCCCATTTTGCCGATGATTTCATCAAAGTCTTTTAGGAGTTCAGGTGGGAAGGTTACGCCTACACGGGTGACTTTAGACATAGAGGTCGCTCATTGACTGTTGGTGGCTTGCACCTAAAAGCTTTTGGCACGCGCACCATCCGCGGCTTCGCGTCGGGTGAATGCTCGCTTTTTTCGTGTTGTAAGTAAACTTATATTAGCATAAAAATGCTCTTAGCTTTTATTTCAGGTTTAGGTGTAGACGCTGAATCAACTGAGAGGGCGGGTTGTTTACGTTGACCTTATCCGGACCGTGGCTATTGTAGGCGTCATCTTGCTTCACGCCTCGGGCTCCTGGACCATAACCAGCCTACAAATGAATCAGATGGGTCCGTTCCAAGTTTTCAGCTGGTCCATGGTTGACTTTTACCAGAGCGTCGCGCGGATGGGGGTCCCATTGTTCCTGATGTTGACTGGCGCGCTCTTGCTTCAACCCGAAAAAACCGAGAGTCTGGGCGTCTTTTTTAAGAAGCGTTGGGCGCGGATAGGTTTGCCGTTTATTTTTTGGGGCGCCGCCTATTTTGCATGGGACTTTTTGGTCATACGCATACCGTTTACTTGGAGTGCAGTCATCATGGGCATACTGAACGGTCCCTACACCCAGTTCTGGTACCTCTATGTTCTTGCTGGTCTTTACCTTTTGACTCCGATTCTGCGCGTGTTCATCGCCAATGCCGAGCCCGCAGTCGTGAAGTACTTTATTGTGCTGTGGTTTTTGGGTGTAGCCATCGTGCCTGTCTTCGGCTTGTTCACCACTCTCCAGTTGAGCGCCAACGTTTTCACCATCAGCGGATACGTGGGATTCTTCATTTTAGGCACGTACCTCTTAACGGTGCAGGTGCGCCGCTCAACTCTCTGGGTTTTCATGGTTCTCGGATTAGCTTTGACCGCGTTTTTCACTTACGCGTTGACCGCCACCGTCGGAGGAAACGAAATGTACTTCTTCCAACAGTACTTCAGCCCAACCGTCATTCTGTTCTCAGTTATGCTGTTCATGCTGCTGCTCACGGTCAAGCCGCCGATGGTTCAGCAGGAGACTGGCCCTTCAAAAGGCAACAGGCTTATCCACGCAATCAGCGAGTGCACTTTAGCCATTTTCCTGTTTCACGTGATGGTGCTTGAATCCCTCGAAAACGGGTACTTCGGCTTCGCCCTTAACCGCAACACGCTCAACCCAATCATCGAGGTGCCGTTGATGACGGTAATTGTCCTGTTCGTCTCCCTCGCCGTGATCCTGCTGCTGAAAAAAGTGCCATACCTAAAGAAAGTAATCGGCATCGGCTAAACATCGGCATCCAATTTCAAGACGCGCAATGCGTTTTTCGTCTAAGTCCGCTAACCTCGGAGCTAAATTTTTCGAGTTTTTCTAAATAACTTGTTTTTGAGCTTATTTTTACTCTGCAGTGAGCCTGCAGACGTTAATTTTTTATCTTAAAAGCGCTAAATAACTAAGCAGATCCGAAGGAGCGAGGCGACTCCTCGTACTATCGCCGCCCAACTGTTTTTGCTATAGCCCGTAGTTGTCGGGGACAAGAAATTTGACGTTAAGGGACTCGATAGAAAACAAGTTGGGTAAGAGTAAGCGTCTGTCTTTAGGTTCAATAAGCATAGCGGTTTTGAGTTTCACCCTGTTTGTGTTAGCGGGTCCGATTGCTAGGTTTCTATGCCTTTCAATAGCGTTAGATTTCACTTTGAGCGCGGGATCCTTGAATTTTCTGCTGGCAGTTGAGTATCCCCTTCGGATCGTCATGTACTTCGTTTTCGGCGGCTTACTTGTTTACACGCTAGTTTCACACAGGCGCTTTGACGGAGGGAGTTTGAAGCGTTCTATGCTTCTTGTTTTCTCTGTGGTTATTGTCGGCTTAATGCTTTCGGCCATGCTTTATGCGCCGATTGTCAAGGCTGAAACGACGGCGGTTACAGGTTACTATTTGGCGCGACCTATTCCGGGCGCCGACTGGTATCTGGGAAAACTCAGTGACGGAACCTACTATGCGATTAATGGAAGTAACTGGAATGATTTGACGGCGGTTGAGCCTTGGCAGGCTTCGCCTCCTTGGGCAAGTTACGCAAGCAATTCTACCGCGATTACTCAACAGGCTTTAGCGTCATTAACTTATGGGGAAGTGTACATGAAAGAAGTGCCTTTCAACCTGAACCTGATGGGTAGCATTCCACCGAACGTGCAGGTAGTTGACAATGTCAATGGCGTTACCTACACTTACGTTAACCCCTTAAGCTCTCTCGGGTCACCTTATACGGTTAGTGTTGGCACGGGGAATAATGCGGGGGATTACGTTGCGGCTGATAGTGGCGGCAGAATCATGTATGCTATGAACAATGCCAGCCGAGTAATTCAGGACACGATTATGAATAATTCCGTGACTGAGATTGCGCCTTCCGCTTCACCTTATTGGTTAAGCAACACAATTTACATCGCTGTCCAGAACTACACGTTAGAAGGAACTTGGCAATCCCATCTTGAAATGATGCCTTATGTAAACACAACCATGATTAGGTTCAGTTCGACTGATTATAACGGTAACGCAATTTCTTTGATAAAGAACGTTCAGATTGAAGGGCTACAGTTAGACGGCAACGGTTATAATGAAAAGAGTCTTGCAAACAGTATTTACGGAGATGGAAGGAACTATTGGCAAGGAGCTATAACTTGCGATGATGGCAATGTGGGAGTTTCCCAGTGTTTCATTGATAATTGCTACATACATGATTCATCAACGGGAATTTATTTTGACACTCCCGGTATAGTTAGCAACTTTACTATTCAAAATTGCTACATAGAAAACACAACTTGGGATGGAATACTACCCATTTACGTTGTTGACGGGCTTATCGCAAATAACTATTTGATTAGCGACGGGTTTGGCTGTGCGCTTCAAGGCGCAACAGGTTGTTTGATTACAGGCAACCACTTTGAGAATATCGGCGCGACCTTCTGCTCTGGAACGGCTGACTACATCCAAGGCGGCGACTTCAATGATACTGTGTCAAACAACATCTATACTGAGCCATATTCTAACCCGAATTACCTGACGTTTGGGATTCAGTTAGAATCTTTCCCCATCCCGCCCAATAATGACGTTTCCAACATAAGAATCATCGGCAACACATTTACGGGCAGGTGGGCTTACGCTATAAACATCGGTGATGCCTCAAACAACTTTATTTATGGAAATGACATTGAAGCTACGCAGACTTATTGGGGCGAGATTAACTTCTATGCCATTACTCCCGCTTCTTATGGTTATGACTCAAATAATGTTATTGAGAATAACCGCATTGTTTCCCCTGTTCCATGTATCCGTTTCGACTCCGCTGAATCTCCCGCGGTCGGAAATATAATTGCTGACAATACCTTGGTTGATACTTCAGGCTACATAACGATAGCCTATGACGGCGTAAGCGTTCAAACAACCAATAATTATTTGAACGGTGTGTTCACTCCTGTCGGCTTGACTTTACCAACCACGAATATTGTGAATAGCCCAGTTTCAGGTTCGTCACTTGTTAATTCAGCCAACAAAGCAGCACCAACAATCTTTAGCAGCAACTTCAACAGTGGTTCTTATTCTGGTGAGGGTTGGACAGGCATAGCAACAAACGAAGCTGGAAACACTATTTCTATTGTTCAAGGGGCAAGTACAGCTGGCTATTATTCCAGTAAAAGTGTCATAGCAAACACCACAGGCGCTTCCTATCAAAACTATGCTTATAGTTATCTTTCAGGATTAAATCAAGCAGCGATTTATGTCGGCGGCTCTTTCATGGTTAACAATTTGCCAGCAAGTGATGGGCAATATGTAGAGTTGATGGCAGGAATTGGAAGTGATAAAGAGTTTGGCGTTTACCTTGAAGAACATTGGGGAACCAACTTGTTAGTTCAAGCAGTGGTTTCCCAAAGCGGCACCAATGAACAATATCAAAGTTCTAATGAAGTTTCTGTGTTGCAGTCTGGAGTTCCATTTTTCCTAAGCGCATATTTCGTGGTGTCTTCTACAGTAGGGCAAATTCAGGTTTGGCTAAACGGAGTCAACGTAATAAGCGAAACTGGATTAAACACGGCTGCACGGGGAAACATTGCCTCTGTCGATTTTGGCTGTTGCCCCTATGAAGGAACAAACTACGCAACAACCGTTTACGTGAATGGCGCTTCAATCTCTGCAAGCTACATTTACCCGATACAGCCCATCTGGGAAAACACGGTGTACACGTTCTGTGGAAACGGTATACCAACTGCAACCTTGACGCTTTATCTGAATGGAGGCACAGGAGTAAACGTTTTCGTGAATAGCCAGCAAACTTACTGGAACGCTTCAGGAGATGAAACAATCACTCTACAAGTTGGCGACACCTTCGAAGTAACTTGGACTACGCCGCCTGCGCCGATAGTTGTAACTGCACCATACGTTTCTTAACCCTACTCCTTGCCATAATGAACTGACGGGATGAAACATTGCGAAGAACCCTAAGAAAAAACACGTTAACAACCGTTTTCTTAGCGTGCCTGCTTCTAACTTCCGTGTTTTCTCTTGTTCACGCGCAAGTCGGAAATGGTATACAAATCGGCTATGGTTGGAACACCGCCGCTTCTCCTACACCCACTCCAACACCAACAGAGATGCCGCAACCGACTGTGACTGCGAATTTAACTGGAACTCCAACCCCCATACAACACGCAACTCCATCACCTACGCCAAAGAACAACACAAGCAATATCCCTGAATACCCATCCATGACAGGTTTAGCCGCTGTCCTCATCATAGTAGCTCTAGGAACCCTGTTACTCAAAGCTAAACAGAAAAAAACTCAATCGTAACCGCCGCGTCAAAGTTGACCCAATATGAGCAAACAAATAAGACTACCTGCGTCGTTGCTGGCTTAATGAACTGGTTTGTTTTCAAACTTGGAAGATACCTATTATGGCAAATTTTATATCCCAACCATTTTCTCTAGTAGCTCGAAAAGGCAGCTAAAACGGTTCAAAACAGAATTTAACTTGTAGCCGAGACTGTAAATGGACAAAAATAAACTAATGTCAGTGGCGGTCGTACTGATCGTGGTCCTGCTCGTGTCCTCAGCATTGGCAGCCTTTTTCATTTTGTCCTCTGGAAACAAGAAGCCCCCGCAAACTCAAGCCCTTGTTGCATGTGTCGGCGACAGCATCACACAGTCAACCGCGTACCCGTACGACCTTTGGATGCTGCTTGGCACCACGCACTACGTTGTTGAAAACTTCGGTGCTGGCTCAACCACGGTTTCCCTTGAATCCCAAACGCCGTACATGAACACAACCGTTTTCCAAAACGCCCTTGCGTCAGAGCCTAACATAGTGATCATCATGTTGGGAACCAACGACGCTCAGCCGAGCCTTTTACGGTACAACGCAAGTTTTGTGAGCGACTACGTAAAGCTGGTTGACGCATTCTCGGCGCTTAAAAGTAACCCTAAAATTTGGCTTGTGTTTCCGCCGCCGATCTTCAGCAATCAATCGGGCAGGTTAGACCCTGGATACTTCAATGACAGCATAATTCCAGGCATCAGGCAAGTGGCTAACGAGACTGGTCTGCCGACGATCAACGTGTATTCGGCTTTGGCTAACTACTCTGGTGATTTTCCCGACGGGGAACACCCTAATGATGCCGCTGCACAAATCATCGCTAACACGGTGTACAGCGCCATAACCTGACAGAATACGGTTGAACGTTGTAACGTTGCCTTTTGCATCAATCTGACTCGCCACATTGTGGGTGAATGTCGCTTGTGAAACGTGTTTTTGTGATGGTAAAGTTTTTATAGACTCGGTAGCACTTTTTTAAGCATTCGTGTTACTAAGGGGTTCATCAAGCCAAATGGCACAAGAAAACGAAAAATGCGACAGACTCGGCTTAACACTCAAAGAAAAAGCAAAAATAGCCGCCATCTACGTCTCATTAGCCGCCGTCACAGCCGTGCTCATACTGGTCTCAACCATCATCGGGTACAAGTACGCCATCCTTGCGGGGCTCGGCATGGTTTCCTACGTGCTTGGGCTACGCCACGCAGTCGACGCCGACCACATCGCAGCCATCGACAACACCACACGAAAACTCCTGCAGCAAGGAAAAAGACCCGTAACCGTCGGAATGTGGTTCTCTCTGGGGCATTCAACCGTCGTGATTGCTTTAACTGCCGCTTTAGTGCTTGCAACCAGAGCCGTGGTGAACGCCGTTCCCGTTTTCGAGAGCGGCGGCGCCGTGATAGGCACCTCGATTAGCGGCTTGTTCCTTTTCATCATCGGACTCGTCAACGTTCTCATAGTTTTGGACGTGTACAGGACGTTCAAGGGTCTGAAGGAGGGCAGACTCAACCAGGCTCAACTGGACGACGCCTTGAACAATAACAGCTTCATGAGCAAAACCTTTGGAAAGCTGTTTAAAATCGTTAACGAACCGTGGCAGATCTACCCTGTCGGCGTGCTTTTCGGGTTGGGTTTTGACACGGCAACCCAGATTGCCCTAATCGCCATAAGCATCGGCGTCAGCGGAAGCGTGCCTTTCTGGTACGTCCTTATCATGCCGCTTCTGTTCACCGCCGGGATGGTTACAATTGATTCTTCAGACGGCATATCGATGCGGTGCGCCTACGGCTGGGCGTTCCTCAAACCCATACGAAAGATATACTACAACCTGACAATCACGATAATCTCCGTTCTGGTTGCCTTCGCCGTTGGCGGAATCGAGTTGCTGCAGGTGGTCGCAAGCGAGGTTGGCTTGACAAGCGGCTTCTGGGGCTGGCTTGGCAACCTTGATTTTGAAACCATGGGATACGCGATCGTAGCGATCTTTCTGGTTTCATGGCTTGTAGCCATGGCTTACTACCGTTACAAAGGCTACGAAAAAACCACCCTTCCAAGAAATGCCCCTATAGCCAGTGGCGCGCCAGTTTAGGTATTACCGAAAAGAATGCGTAACTACGCTCAAAAGTTTAGCTTTTGTTGATTAATGCTATTAAGTCATTTTCGTCCTTTGATATGTGAAGAGCTTTTAAGCCGTTTTTTCTGCTTGCATCCACAAGTTTTTCATCGCTGCTTATTAGGGCATCATTTTTGCTTTCTATGCAAGTCGCTATTTGTAGGGCATCTGCTTCGTATAGATGGTAGTTCATCAAAACGTTCCATGTTTCTGTAAGTATTTGTGTTTGAACTGGTATGATTTCAATCGATTTCAGTCGAATAAATTTCAGCAGTTCATCCGCGAAATTTTTCTCCAATCGCTCGAACTCTTTTTCTGATAGCCAGCCTCTTCTTCTTTTTTGATCAAGAGCGCCTAAGAATTCCCCGATGTTCCAGAGGGAAATTGTTATGCTAAGGTCTCCCGTTTCAGCTTTATCATAGATTGTGTCCATGATTTCTGTGCCGGGTTCTGTAACATAGTGTTTTAGCATTGCGCTGGTGTCGAGGTAGAATCTAAGCAATGTCTCTTACTCCTCATTTCCCTAATTATTTCTTCGGATGGGGGTCCTTTGAGTTTTGGTCTTTTTTCCTTGATTTCCCGTGAAGTGATTGTTCCTTTTACCGTGATTTCCATTTTTCGGAATCCTGACACAACTTGGTCTTCCATTGCTTCAGCGGCGAGAAGATTTTCAACTTCTCTGCTTATGCATCTTAGGTTTCCGTTTTTTTGAAAGACTTTTTCTTTGAAGGCAAGCCACACATCGTCATTTACGTAGATGCTGACCTTGGTCAAGTTTATACCTCTTAAGAGGTTTACTGGTAAACCAGCATTTAAGAATTTACCCTGATTTCAAAAAAAAATGGTCCCCTCTAAACGAAAGAATTTTGGGAAGAGCGGTATAAACAAAAAATTGATAAATGACAAGTGCTTTTGTCATAGACGTTAAGGTGAAAATTGAATGGCAAGCAATGTTCTCGTAAGAGACATAATGTCCAAAGACGTTAAAACCGTCCGCAACGATACAACCGTCAAAGAAGTAATTGCATTAATGACGAAATTCGACAAAGACGCAATCCTTGTAGAGCAAAGCGGAAAACCAACTGGAATCATAACCGTCAAAGACCTTCTTGTACGGGCAATAGAATTTGGCGCACCACTAAGCACGATCATTGCGCGAATGGTCTACACGAACCCGCTGGTCACGATCGATGAGAACGCAACCGTTGAAGAAGCAGCTAAACTGATGAAAGAATGGCGAATCAAACATTTACCGATCGTTGACAAAAACGGCTGCCTTTTAGGCATGGTGAACGACAGGGACATCGTTTACGCAGTTCCGTCTATGATGTCTACGATGGAAGAGTTCTGTCGAACAAAATAAAGGCGCAGCGGAAACCTTTTTTTATCCC
Source organism: Bathyarchaeia archaeon (assembly GCA_049512935.1). GTDB lineage: Archaea > Thermoproteota > Bathyarchaeia > Bathyarchaeales > Bathycorpusculaceae > Bathycorpusculum. The sequence goes on along the minus strand of JBEKWR010000017.1, from coordinate 28,452 downwards.
TTTATAATTTTTGAAAAAATCCTAAGCATCCTGAATTTCGGGTTTGCAACGAGTTTTTAAGGAAATTTTAACCCGTAACAGTCAATTTTGGCCATCTCAAGCAATTTAGTCTAAACTTTGGTTTCACGTTTGCTTAACCTAAAGTACTTTCAGGTTTCTTTTCCTGTTGTTCCGTCCAAAAAGTTAGGTTATGTTGATCTTCGAGAGGCAGGGTAAGAAAATGGAACTTATGGTTTTTGCTGTTTAGCCCACTCTTCCTTCACGAGTTTGGTAATGCAGTCCAAGTTCGGCTGCGGCGTTAAGTCGGCGATGACGTTGTTAAGTTCGTTTCTGATTAGCAGGGCGATTTCGCCTGGTCGCAGCGGTTCCGGACGGGTCGATTGGTAAACCCGCAGGGCACGCATACAAAACTTAACCATGACCTCTTGCAGTTCATTCTGCAACTCTGAGAGCTCGTTCTTGCTGTTTTTCATGAGTTTGTCAAAACCTTTTGAATCCCAACTTTTTTCTTCAGCCATTTCAAATCAAATCCTAACGTTTCATGTAAATTGGTCATTATAGCTTTTTCTAGTAAACACGGCTTGACGCTCAAGAAATGGGAGCTTTGGGTTTCCCAAGCTTTTTGTCTACGCATGCTTGGATGAAACCGGCGTATTCAGGTTCTGGTCTTCCAGGTCGGCTTTTGAATTCTCCATGGAACTGGGAGGCGAAGAAGAAGAATTTGTTTGGCAACTCTAAGGTCTCCATTCTTCGTCCATCGCTGCTTTTGCCGCTGAAGCATAACCCGTTGTTTTTGAGCGTTTCTTGGTAGTCAAGGTTGACTTCGAAGCGGTGTCTGTGGCGCTCGTAAATCTCTTCCTGCCCATACATGCCGTAGGCTAAGGTGCCTTTTTGAAGAACAACTTTGTGAGCCCCCAAACGCATGGTTGCACCCTTAATTTCTATTCCTCGCTGTTCAGGCATCAGGTCGATGACTGGGTAGGGGGTTTCAGGATTGATCTCTGTGCTGTTCGCATCTTTTAAGCTGCAGACGTTTCTTGCGTATTCGATAACTGCAAGCTGGAAACCGTAGCAGATGCCCAAGAAGGGGATGTCGTTTTCCCGGGCAAACTGAACAGCCAAAATTTTGCCTTCAGTGCCGCGTGGTCCAAAGCCGTATGCGACGAAGATGCCGTCGAAGTTAGCGAGGTCTTTCACGCATTGAGGATCATGCTCGAGTTTTTCTGCTTCAAGGTAAGAGATGCAGACTTTGGTTTTGCAGGCTCCGCCGCCGTGCCGAAGCGCCTCAGTCATGCTCACGTAACTGTCAGTTAACCCAGCGTATTTGCCGACTAATGCTATTTTCACTTCATGCTCGGGGTTCACTAAGCCGTCGACGTATTGCTGCCAAGCGCCGAAATCTTTGCCTTCGCATTTGATGGCTAGTCGTTGGCAGATAAAGTCGCCCATGCCCTGCTTATCCAGAATAAGCGGCACCTGATAAACGGACTCCGCATTATAAGAGCAGAAGACGGCGCTTTCAGGAATAGTGCCGAATAACGCTATTTTTCGGAGGGCTTCAGCATCAATCATTTTGGGGCTTCTGGCTACTATGGTATCAGGTTGGATACCGATGGCTCTTAACTCGTTAATGCTGTGCTGCAACGGTTTAGTTTTCATTTCACCTGTAACATCTAAAATTGGCACCAAAGCCAAATGCACGTAAAGCGTATTCTCATAGCCTTCCTCCATACGCATCTGGCGAATAGCTTCCAAAAACGGTAACCCTTCAATGTCGCCGACCGTGCCGCCTACTTCAGTGAGAAGGATATCGACGCCTGATGCTTTGCCAACGCTTCTGATGCGGTTTTTGATTTCGTTAGTTATATGCGGCACAATTTGGACGCAACGCCCTAAGAAGTCGCCTCGCCGCTCCTTCTCAATTACAGCTTTGTAAACCATGCCTGTGGTTAAGTTGTTTTCTTGTTTAAGGCTTAAATCTAAGAAGCGCTCGTACCAGCCGAGGTCAAGGTCAGTTTCGCCGCCGTCGTCCGTGACGTAAACTTCTCCATGCATGTACGGGTTCATTGTTCCAGCGTCAACGTTCACGTAAGGGTCGATTTTTACAACCGTGCATTTTAATCCCCTTGCCTGAAGCATTTTTCCAATGGAAGAAGTCAAAATGCCTTTGCCGACGGAACTTAACACGCCGCCCGTTACGAAAATGTACTTAACCATAATCTTCCCCGCAATAAACTACACCTTTCAAGCTATCTTAATATAACTCTTTTGTGTGCGGAGCTGTAAAAACGTGCAATCAGGGATGGTTAAAGCTGAAAAAGTAAGCAGGAAAACAGGCTCTAGCCGCCCGTATCTGCGGTTGACGATGATCGGCGTCGTCACGGTTGTTATGCTGAATTGTGTTTAATAACTTAGTTTGTTCGCCAAAAATAATCTTTTGCAACATAAAAACTGATATATTTTTCAGGCGCTTGCAACCTGACCAAAAAAGTTAACCTTAACTTCAGAAATGCTTTAATTAAGAACGCGCTTAGTATGAGTGGGGACGAAAATGCCTAAAGCCTTTGTGTTGATAAATGTTGAGTCTGGCTCAGAAGAAGAAGTTCTTGAGCAAGTCAAGAAAGTCGAAGGGGTAAACGAAGCATACTACTCCTACGGCGTGTACGACATAATCGCCAAAATAACCTCTGAAACAATGGAAAAACTCAGGGAAACCGTAACCCAAAAAGTGAGAACAATACTTAAAGTCAGATCCACCTTAACGCTTATAATGATGGAAGAATAAAAAAAGGATTTTTCGTCCCCCGCATGATTTCTGAACCAAGAGCAACTCGGTGGCCGTTAACGAACCGAACCCAGAAATCTAAAAAACTCCGTAACCGCACTGCCTTTTCGTCCTAAAATCGGGTTTGCCTTCGCATGCGCCTTTTGCATATTGCTTAATAGTTTAGCCGCCTAAAGTTAGGCAAGGCTTGAAGCTTCAACATGGACACCGTTGGAAGACCGCTGAGTCATAAAGTGATCCTTGCAGTTCTGGTTTTGGGTTTAGCAGCCTTTGTTCTCTACTTTGTCTTATTCATCAACCCCGCACAAGTCGTCGACATACTTTCAAAGACAAACCTGGCTTACTACGCAGGCGCCTTTGCAGCTTATTCCTTGTACGCTCTCTTTTCATCATTCGTCTGGCGCAACCTGCTAAGCAGCCTTTCCGTGAAGATAAGCGCCCGCAAAGCGTTGCTTTTCACGTGGGTAGGCCTCTTCTTTGAAGCCACAGTTCCGCAGCTTGGCTGGTCAGGAGAAGTTTCAAAAACTTACATGTTAACTAAAGATTCAAGCGCGGACGCTGGGAAAACAGGCGCTTCCGTTGTTGGACAGAAAATTTTTAACATGACAATAACCGTGGTTGCCATGGCGCTCGGTTTAGGATTGGTGCTGATCAGTTATTCTTTGCCGTTTGTTGTGACTTTTTTGATTTCGCTTGTTTTGGGTTTGTCGATTTTAACGTTGGTTCTGGTTTACTACATAAGCATTAAGCCGTCGGCAACTAAAACTTTGCTCGGCTGGGCGATAAAGATAATTTGCTTTTTCCGAAAAAAATGGAACCCGCAGAGTTTTCGTGTTAAATCGGAGCGGCTTTTAGGCACGTTTCACGTTGGGATACAGCAATTGAGGGATACCCCGAAGGAATTGGTTAAGCCCATTATTTATTCCGTGGCAAGTTTTGTTTTCGAAGTTTCAGTCACCTTCATCACTTTCATCGCTTTAGGTTACCCAGTGCCCGTGGACAAAGTGCTTATAGTGTTCACCCTAACAGGGACGCTTCAAACGGTCGGCGTAACCTTCTTCGGCTTTCCCGAATTAATCATGAGCGTTTCATTCACGGCTCTCGGAATCCCCGCCGCGCTAAGCGTTTCAGTTACTCTGCTGACGAGGGTGGTGAGCCTTTGGTTCCGCCTCGTTGTCTCTTACGCCGCGCTGCAGTGGGCAGGCATAAAAATCATGCGTAAAAGGTAAACGGGCCCTTCGCTTTCACTGGATGTTTTCTGGGTAAACATGGCTTTGCAAGCGCCAGCTTGACTGGCTGCTAGGAAACTTTTTAACGCACCCTAAGCTAATCAGTTATTGTAGGAAGGATTGATATGCCAACAGCCTTTGTACTGATAAACACTGAGATCGGTTCAGAATCAGACGTTTTGAAAGAGCTAAAGAAAGTCGAAGGTATAGAGGAAGCATCTGCCGTTTACGGAGTTTACGACATTGTCGCACGCGTCAAAGCTGACACCATGGACAAGCTGAAAGAACTGGTTACGTGGCGCATTCGCAGGTTGGACAAAGTGCGGTCAACACTAACAATGATCGTAGTTGAAGAAAAATAACCTGAATTTTAGCTCCTTCTCTTAATCTAAAGTAATTTGCTTTTTCTGTCACTTTACGCATGCACACAGGCTTAAATCACGATTGTAAAATTTATTTAAAGTGGATGAACATGAAAGCAGAATACAAGTGCCCTTGGTGCGGAACAGGCTTCCAAAAAGGAAAAGACCTGGATGCACACGCAAGAGAGCATTATGCTAAGTGCAGTTTAGAGTAAGAAACCCAATAGGGCGAAGCTAATCCTCTGTCAAGTTAACGCTAGCTTGTGACTGTGCCTATACAGTCACATAATTTTAAATTTTTTACACGAGAAATAACCATCCATGCGTTTGCAGAAGGGAGCGGCAAGAGCTTGAAAAATCACGAAATCTGTAACGCGGCAAGAAGTAGCAATAGACCCGTAGCGAAAGCCTCCCATGGCAGATGCATAAGATTTTTTATTGGTTGGATAAAGAGATTTGGATACATGTTACACTCTTTTTCGTTCCCCTTGAACATGAAAGAGCTCCCAAATCTCTGAAGCCAACCCCTTTGAAAATGAAAGGAGTGTAAAAAGAAAAATGCCAACAGCATTCATACTCTTAAACACCGAGATAGGAGCAGAAAAACAAGTTTTGGGGGCGCTGAAAAAAATTGACGGCGTCGAAGATGCTCATAACCTCTGGGGAGTGTACGACATAATTGCAAACGTGCAAGCTGAGACAGTGGAGAAACTAAAGTTTATCATAACTAAGAGAATAGGCAAAATCGGCAGAATAAACTCTAAACTAACCATGATAGTAACGGAGAAGCCGCAGCCCACAACGGAGCAACAAGTGTTTTTCGAACAGAGCCAAATGGAGAACGCGCTGGTCATTTAGCCTAAACCCTGCTTTTTTTCTCATTGTTAACAACGTTTTTTTACCCTTACTGTTCATTCTTAGTTCGGCTTTGAAGAATGGCGGCGTTGACTAAGCAGCAGGTAATGCATGTCGGGCTGGACGATACAGACTCAGCCAAAGGAGGCTGCACCACATACCTAGCCGCGTTGCTCGTCGAAAAACTCTCCGTTTTCCAAGTTCAATTTATAGATTACCCACTCTTGATTAGGCTCAACCCTAACGTGCCGTGGAAGACAAGAGGCAACGGCGCCTTATGCCTAAGATTCAAGTACCCAGCAGCTTTTGAGCAGGAAATAAAAGAAACTGCGTTGACGCTGTGGGAAGAAAACTCCGCCCTCCAAGAAAAAGGAACCGACCCAGGCATCGTGTTTTTTAGCAGACAAGAAATCCCCGAGGAATTCACGGCTTTTTCGAAGAGAGCTGAAACAAGTATCGTGACGCTCAAGGAAGCTTTGTCGCTCATCAAGAAGTTTGGGGGTGAAGCATGTGGGTTTAACTCTTGCAGGGGAATCATCGGCGCCTTGGCAGCCGTAGGTGAAACCCTCAACTGCGACCACACTTACGAGTTGATTGCTTATAGAGCTAGGCAGAACTGGGGTTCAAAGCGGCAGGTGGATGTGGCGTCGATCTTCGCGATGGACAAGCAACTGGCGCCCTACACTTTTAACAACGTGGACGCAGAGAAGCGTAGAGTCATCATCACCCCTCGGGGTCCAGACCCGATCCTCTTCGGAATCAGGGGGGAAACGCCCGAAGTGGTGAAGAAGGCTTACGGGCTGGTCAAGCCGCTTGAACCCGTGGGGCGCTGGGTTATCTTCCGCTCAAACCAGGGAACAGATGCCCACCTGCAGCGTGTTCCCGCGTTAAACGCCATCCAGCCGTACAGCTCAGTCATCGCCAAAGGTATCGTTTCCCAAAACCCGAGAATAGTTCCCCTGCGCCACGTTATCTTTGCATTGCGTGATGATTCGGCGGAAGTGGACTGCGCCGCCTACGAGCCCACGGGCGACCTCCGCAAGATCGCCCGAGAACTCATTGTTGGCGACGCCGTCGAAGTCTACGGAGCTGCACGCAAAGCTACTAAGACCAAGCCGTTGACAATCAACCTTGAAAAAATCAACCTTCTAAGCCTCGCCGAGAAAAAACTGACGGAGAACCCGCTTTGCCCAAATTGCGGCAAACGGCTAAAGTCCATGGGCAGAAACCAAGGATTCCGCTGCGAAAAATGCGGCGGCAAATTCGCTGGCTTGAAGAAAATCGAATTGATAGCGCCTCGGTCTCTGAAGGTTGGGCTGTATGTGACTTCCACGCGGTCTCAGAGGCACCTCACTAAGCCCCCACGACGCTTTGGACAGGAAAAGCATAGGGCTCCTCGGATGCCGTTAATCAGCGGCTGGCATGAACCCTGAGGTTGGTGTTCTAAACATTAGCATTTAATATGCACGTTGCTTTGGATTTAGGCGCGGAGAAGACTAACATGGATAGGACCCAGTACTTCACTGTTGCACTTGAGATTATTCTCGCCTGCTCAGTTGCCTTAAACGTTTACCTATATGCCCAATACCAAAATGCCGCGCCGAGCAGCGACGAGGTGGCGTTCAGAAACGAGTTTGCAAACGTCCTGGTCACTGCTCCCAGCTACGATTTTTCGCCGCCAATAACGATGTACCACGCGCTCAAGATAGCGTTGGAAAGCGATGGCTGGAATGCCACTTCCCTGCAGAACATGACTGTCACGGTTTCACTCGAATACATGCAGTTCACAAACTCCAGCGACTCAACGGGTTTCCAAATCATCAACAAGGTAACGCAGCCGCCGCAGTCGTACGCCGACGTCCAAGCCAACAGCACAACGACCTACAGGTACATTTGGGACATAACAGTAAACCGCAGTCAAGGTTTTTTTATTCCGCCACCCGGGCTCTACTACGTTGATGCTCAAACAGGCGACATAATCCCCCATGGACCACTATTTTAGCCCGATTTTACCTTCCTCAACAGGCTTACTCCTTTGAAATCCTTTAAATCAGTGAAGCCCATAACCCTCTGCCATAACAAGCTAACAGTTAAGAAAAGAGGCAGACGTGTATGGTTGAAAAAACGTTCCCGGCGGAAGCCTATGCCCTTCCATTCTTCAAGCAGGAAGGCTTCGTGAGGAAGCACTGCCCAAAATGCGGCGAGTGGTACTGGACCCAGAACAAGGAGCAGGAAACCTGCGGTGAATCCAGCTCAGACGAATGCGGCTTCTACACTTTCATCAACAACCCCGCCACCAAAAAAAGCTTCACGCTGCCCCAGATGCGGGAGGCGTTTCTCAGCTTCTTCGAGAAGAATGGGCATACTCGCATTAAGCCTTACCCTGTGGTTGCCCGCTGGCGCAAAGACATTTACCTGACGCACGCAAGCATAATCGATTTTCAACCTTACGTGACTGAGGGCATAGCGCCGCCGCCAGCTAATCCGCTGGTGATTTCCCAGCCGTCCATCAGGCTCACAGACATTTCCAATACGGGGCCGACGTTTGGCAGGCACCTGACCATCTTCGAGATGGGCGGAGCCCACGCCTTCAACTACCCCGACAAGGAGGTCTATTGGAAAGACGAAACCGTGCGGTTCCATCACCGTTTCGCAACCGAGGCTCTTGGCATAAAATCCGAAGAAGTCATCTACAAGGAGGGCGTTTGGGTCGGCGGAGGCAACGCAGGTCCAGACGTGGAATGCATAGTCCGCGGCTTGGAGGTTGGCACGCTGGTTTTCATGCAGTACAAGGTTGTCGGCGACGACTTCGTACAGTTGCCCATCCGAACGGTGGACACGGGATACGGGATTGACCGTTTCGCTTGGATCAGTCAGGGAGTGCCGAGCGCTTTTGAGGCGATCTACGGCAAAATGCTTGGCAAAATTTACGCGATGGCGGGCTTAACCAACGTTGACAACGACTTTTTGGCTCAAATCGCGAAGTATTCGGGGCTTGTAAGCGTTGACAAAACCGCGAACAGGATGGTTACCAGAAGGCGCGTGGCTGAGCTTTCAGGCATCGACCTGAAAACGCTGGAGACGGTGCTTGTGCCCATTGAGAACGCTTGGGCAATCACGGACCACACCAAAACCTTGAGTTTCATACTGAGCGAAGGCGTTGTCCCATCCAACATTCAAGAAGGCTACTTGGCGCGGCTCTTGTTCCGACGAGTTTACCGTTTGCTGCGAACATTAAACATTGAACCCGCTAAACTCTACGACATCGTGGACATGCAGGTTGACCTCTGGTCGAAAGATTTCCCCCACATAAAAGAAATGCAGAACGAAATCATCGAAATGCTCAAGGTAGAAACGGAAAAGTTCGAGGATACCCTCCAACGCGGCGAAGGCATGGTTAAACGAATAGCAGGCGAACTCAAAGCAGAAGGTGCAGTCAAAATATCAGATGAAACACTCACCGAGCTTTATGACTCGCATGGGCTTCCGCCTGAAATCGTGAAGCAAGCGGCTGAAAAAGAGGGCGTGCTAGTTGAGGTTCCAGAAAATTTTTACGCGTTGATCGCTAAACGCCACATGCAGGCGTCTAAGCCAGCGGAAGAGGAAGAAACCCAAGCGGAAAAAAACCTCATAAAAGAAACCGAGCAGCTGCCCGCAACGGAACCCCTCTACTATGCAGACGTTTACATGCGCGAGTTCGACGCAAAAGTCCTAAAGATAATCAACGGCGTCTATGTTGTGCTGGATCGCACGTGCTTTTATCCTGAAGGCGGCGGTCAACCAGCAGACCATGGGTGGCTAACCGCTGGCGACGCAAGATACGATGTGGTTGACACCCAGAAAATCGGCAAAGTCATCGTGCACAAACTCGGCTCGGCGTCAACATTCAAGGAAGGCAGTACGGTGCACGGCACACTCAACTGGGAGCGACGCTACTCCTTGATGAAGGCTCACACGGTTACGCATCTCGTTAACGGGGCGGCAAGGCGGGTTTTGGGCGAGCATGTTTGGCAATCAGGAACCCAGAAGGGCTTGGAAACTTCACGCCTCGACATCACACACTACCGCAGACTAACCCAAGAAGAAGTCCATAAAATTGAGCAGCTTGCAAACCAGGCGATTGAAGCCAACATGACTGTCACAACAACTTGGTACCCGCGCAACGAGGCAGAATCCAAATACGGGTTCAGGCTCTATCAGGGCGGCGCGGTCCCAGGCAAAGACATCCGCGTCGTCAAAACAGGCGACTGGGACGTAGAAGCCTGCGCTGGAACCCACCTAAAAAGCACACTTGAAGTCGGCTACGTAAAAATCGTCTACACCGAACGAGTGCAGGACGGGGTTGAACGGCTTGGCTACGCAGTCGGGTTGGAAGCAGTGAAAGCCGTGCAGAAACAGGAAAGCATGCTTTGGAAGGTTTCAGAAGTGCTGACAGCACCCGTGGACAAGCTTGACAAGACCGCGGAGAAAATCGTTAAAGACCTAAAGGAAGCCAACGTTGAGAAGCGCAGGCTAATCAAGGAGTTGGCTGCGAAGGAGGGCGCTGCTGGGCAGGCGCAGGCAGTTGAAGCAACTGTTGAAGCGGACGGGGTAGCCATTGTCAAACGGGATTTCGGCGATGTCATCGACGTAAACCGCATGGTTCAAACCGCCACGGAAACGATAAAACACAACCCAGCAGCCGTAACGCTATTCTACGGGTCAGACGGGAAAACCTGCAGGCTCATGGTCATGGCTGGCGATGTCGCGGTTCAGAAGGGCGTCAACGCAGGCAACGTGGTCAAGGAGGCAGCGCCGATTTTCGGCGGCGGAGGAGGCGGCAGACCAAACTTTGCTCAAGGCGGCGGAACAAAACCTGAGAAACTCAAGGAAGCTGTAAACACTGCTGAAGAAACGGTTACGAAACAGCTGAAACATTGAGCGCCAGAAATATGGTGGTCCGTCACTTTTTTATAATCGGCGTTTATCCAGAATAATGCCGGGTATATGAATAAGAAAGGTTGAACCGAAAACTACCTAATAGTTTAACCGCCCAGAGTCCGCGCATAATGTAAAATACGAATCCTTGCGCCAAGTTGTGACTGTGCCTATACAATCACATAATTTTAAATTTTTTACAATTGAATTGGCTAAATATGTTGGCGCAGGAAAAGCAACATTTTGAAGACCGGGTTCTTAAAATTGCAAAAAATCAAATCGTCACAGCCTATCTTGATGGAATAATACTTTGCCAATTAAAAAATAATCAGTCAAGTGGTTATGATCTGCTCAAAATACTTAGCAAGAAGCTTAACGTCCTTATTAGCCCAGGCACAATGTACTCCACGCTCTACTACTTGGAGAGGCAAGGGTTTATTGAATGCTTATCGGATGAAAGAAAAAGAGTATACCAGTTAACGGAAGACGGAAAAAACGCAATTGATGTAATTTTAAATTCCAAGCAACTAAAAGATTTTCTGCTCTTAATGAACAAAGAATTTTTTGCTCAAGATACCTACAAGTTCATCCTCATAAAGGCATGTTCTAGCATCCTTTAGAAACTACCGCGTAAGCATTCATCGCCGTTTTAAGATGGCGTTGAAAAATGCAAACTACGTTTATCAGTAAAGGAAATGGCAGTACGATGATTGCCTAATTTACAACTATGGTCAGTATTTGAAATGTTGCATTTTTAGTCGTATTCCGAACAGGAAATTATCTTTTATACATTATATGCAGTAATTAATTTTGAGAGTTGAGGGTGAACAATGCAGTCTTTAGGGAGTCGAAAAGAGGAGGAACAGGCTCTTAAAAGAGCGCATAACAGACTTGTAGCAGCCTATCTTAGAGGCATAATACTGTCTCGGTTGAAAAAAGAGCAGTTGAGTGGTTACGGTCTGCTTGTAAAGTTGAATAAAGAACTCAATCTCTGTGTTGGCCCGGGCACGCTGTATTCGAACCTCTATGCACTGGAACGGTTGGGACTTGTTAAAATCAGTGCGTCTGGACGAAAAAGAGTTTGCATGTTGACCCCCAAAGGAGAAACTATAATTGATTCAGTTCAAGAATCTAAATCGTTGAGACATACACTTTTTCTGATATCGCAAGAGGTTTTTTCTAACTTAGAGTAAACAAAAAGCTGCCAGCAAGTAAGCTCAAAAAAGCTAATAGTCAGAATTATCTCATCTTAGTCATATTCCGAATGGGAATAAACCATTAAATAGCAAGTTAGCGCCTATCAAATCTTGAGAGTTGTAGAGAAAAATGCTTTCTTTAGAAAACCGAAGGTTAGAAGAACGGGCGCTCAAGAAGGCACAGGAAAAAATTATAACAGCTTATCTTAGTGGAATAATACTCTCTCGCCTGAAAAAAGAGCAATCAAGCGGCTACGATCTCCTCTTGGAACTGAATAAGGACCTTAACCTTTCTGTAAGCCCTGGCACTCTGTACTCAAACCTCTATTCGCTAGAACGACAAGGACTTGTTGAATGCAGGGCTGTTGGAAGAAAAAGAATTTGCAAGTTGACGCTCAGAGGAGAAACAGTAGTTCAAACAATACAAGAATCTAAAAAAATGCGCAGTATTCTTTTCTTGATATCGAAAGAGATTTTCAACGTGCATGGTAAATAGAGCTTTTGGCGCCGCGAAACACAAGTCGAAAGGACAGTTTGTGCGAAGCGGAAGCCCTGAATTTCCGTGCCGAAAATTTGTTGTAGTTTGAGCACAGTCACATCATTATTTATGATTCAAGAGGCATGTTATAAATATCAAAGTGGTTAACTTAAAGGCAGGCGGACTGATTCTTCCCCCCTCTCTCTCTTCCCGAATTTATTCGCTTGCCTTCAGGTTAGCCTCTATTCCTTTTCAACCCGCAATTCTTCTCAACGTTTAATCACATAAAAATTTAATGGCGTCATACCGCTTGCTTGCTTTTCAGGCAACCAGAAAAATAAAGCGTCAGATTCAATTTTTGGGTAATTGTGCCCATCAAAGATGCACCGGGGGTTGAACTACAAGCCAGTTCCATTGCATCAGCCGTTCTTAGCAGCTTTGAGGTTTCATTATCATGCCTAAAAATGTAGTGCAAGGAGAGTGTCGTGGGTCAGGCGGTTGAATGGCGCAGAATTCGGTTTGTGGATGCATTTTTATGCTTCTGGCAGCAGAAACCTTATAAGGGAGCATGCACAGATGCGCTTAAGGTGAAGCGGTGCAGAAGAGCATAAGCGTAGGTGAATCATATGCGCAGAAGCTTAACAGTAACCCCTGAAAACGACAAGAGAATCCTGCTTGCAAAGGGACGATTCCTAACCGGAGACGCGCCCTTTGATATCGACTACACAACAATGGTCAACATATTCATAGAATTAGGTCATAAACTAATGTCTCAAGCATGGACAGACAGCGAAAACCTCAACGTAGTCATCGACAAAAACGAGATAATTGAATCCTTCAAGAAACACTTCTTCGACGCCGAACTCAAAGAAGAAGCCGTCGGAGACCAAGTAGCAGAAATAATATTCCGAAAACTAGTCGCGACTTGCAACGAAATCCAGAAGTACCAAACCCCCGAGCTGCCTGCAGAACAACCAAAGGCTAAAGAGACAAAAAAGGAAAAATACATCGCCTAAAATAGAACATGCAGAGGATAAGTCTGAAAATGGTCGAAGACAAGCAGCCACAGCCACCTGATTTTGAGGGGCAACTTGAATGCGAAAAGAAACGTTCCGAAGACTACTTGACTAGGCTACGTTACATGCAGGCGGACCTTGAAAACTTCAAGAAACGTTCAGAACGTGAAGCGGAACAAATCAAAAACCACTGCACCGAACACTTAGTCATCGGACTCTTGGACGTGGTAGATGAGTTGGAGTTAGCGGTCAAAAACGGTGAAATCTCAACATCGCCTGAAGCCCTGTTGGAAGGCGTCGAGATGACGCTGAAGAAGCTCAGAAAAGTTCTTGAGCAAGAAGGCGTCTCTGCAATTGAGAACCCTGAAGGCAAAGTTTTTGACCCAGCCAAACATCACGCCGTAGTCGCCGTGGAAAACGGTGATGTTGCCGACGGCACGGTCTTTGAGGAAATAAGGAAAGGCTACATGATGAAGGGCAAGGTCATCAGACCCACCATCGTCAAGGTAGCAGTCAAAAAAACAAACAATCAAAGTAATAAAACGGAGGAAAAAACAAATTGAGTAACCAAAAAACAAATGAAAAAGTATTAGGAATCGATTTGGGAACAACAAATTCAGCAGCCGCCATCTACGAAGGCGGACACGCCACTGTTATTCCAAGTGCTGAAGGCCCGACAATGGCTGGAAAAATGTTCCCTTCAGTCGTAGCCTTCACAAAAGACGGGCAACTGCTGGTCGGTGAATCCGCGAAGCGGCAAGCCACCACCAACCCGGAAGGAACCGTTTTTGAGATAAAACGGAAGATGGGAAGCGACTACAAAGTAAACATCTACGGAAAAGAGTACAGTCCACAGCAGATTTCAGCGTTCATTCTTCAGAAAATCAAGAAGGACGCGGAAAACTATCTCGGCGGCAGCATTAGCAAAGCAGTCATCACCGTTCCAGCACACTTCAACGATAACCAACGGCAAGCCACTAAAGACGCGGGAGAAATCGCGGGTTTCCAAGTGATGAGGATTATCAACGAGCCCACTGCGGCGTGCCTCGCCTACGGCATTGACAAGGTGGCGCAGGAAATGAAGATCCTTATCTTCAGCTTCGGCGGCGGAACCCACGATGTAACCGTCATGGACTTCGGCAAGGGAGTCTTCGAGGTGCTCAGCACCAGCGGCGACACGCAGCTCGGCGGAACAGACGTTGACAAAGCAGTCATGGACTATATATTGGGCGAATTCAAACGGCAAAACGGCATCGACCTGTCATCTGACAAAGCGGCAATGTCCAGGTTGAAGGATGCTGCGGAAAAAGCGAAAATCGAACTCTCAACGCTCATGAGCACGGATATCAACTTGCCCTTCATCACCGCAGACGCCAGTGGAGCAAAACACCTCACTCTCACGCTGACAAGGACGAAACTTGAGTCTTTAGCAGAGCCGATTGTGCGGCGAACCCAACCGACAATCCTGAAAGCGCTTGAAGACGCGAAGCTTACGCCACAGCAAATCGACAAAATCATCCTCATCGGCGGCATGACCCGAATGCCCCTCGTGCAACGGTTTGTTGAGCAAATCGTCGGCAAATCACCGGAGCGCGGCATAGACCCCATGGAGAGCGTAGCCATCGGCGCAGCCATCCAAGGCGGAGTCGTTTCAGGAGAAGTCACCGACCTATTGTTGCTCGACGTGACCCCGCTGAGCCTCGGCGTAGAAACCATGGGCGGCGTCGCAACCAAAGTCATGGAGAAAAACACCACCATACCCACCAAACGCAGCCAAATCTTCACCACAGCAGCAGACTTCCAAACAGCAGTCACCATCCACGTATTGCAGGGCGAACGCGCAATGGCAGGGGACAACGTGTCACTCGGCATGTTTAACCTTGTAGATTTGCCGCCAGCACCGCGAGGCGTCCCCCAGATAGAAGTAACATTCGACATTGACGCCAACGGCATAATGAACGTAACAGCCAAGGACTTAGGCACAGGAAAAGAATCAAAAATACGAATCACCGCGTCCACCAAGCTGTCCAAAGAAGAAAAGGAGCGTTTAATCAAAGATGCTGACCAATACGCAGAGCAGGACAAAAAGAAAAGAGAAGAAGCTGAATTGCGCAACAACGCTGACAGCTTAGTCTACACGGCGGAGCGGACAAAAACTGACTTGGCGGGAAAAATCTCTCAGGAAGAAACGGGAAAAATCGATGCAGCCGTAACGGAACTCAAAAACGCGTTGGCAAGCAACGACATGGCACAGGTGAAAGCAAAATCCGACGTACTCCAGAAGGTACTGCAGGAAGTTGGAACAAAGGTTTACCAGCAAGCAGCCCAAGAATACGCGAAGCAGCAAGGACAACAACAGCAGCCCGGTCAAGCGCCGCCTGGCGAAGGTCAGGGATCACAAATGCCGCCAACAGGTGAGCAAGAAGGTCCAGGCGAAGAAAAAGTCGTGGATTCAGAAGACTACAAAGTCAAATAGCCGCAGTCGACGGCTCCCCTTTTTCATTTTGTCTTTCTTTTCTTTTCCCACTGCAAAATTGCATGAACTGTTCTAAGCTGTGAAACAGCGTTTCTAAAGCTTAGTCTTAAAAGGGCAATTCGCCAAATAAGAATACATCCTTGAGAAGCATAGGCAGGGTTGAATCTTGAGCGAAAAGAAGAAGAAAATTGTTCTTGCAGCTATCGCTCTCTTGCTAGTAGCCTCGGTCTTAACGCTTCTTGTCTTCGCTGAAATTCACGATTTCGCTTTTTTACCCAACTCGCAGACGCCTACACCCCCGATGACACCGATGCTGTGGCCTGTCCTGTCCAATGTTGAATTAAACGTGTCCCAGGGCTTTGGCTCCTCGTTTATGGTGGCTGGGGAAAACAGTTCACCCATGGTTGTGCTGCCTCCTGGCGGCGGAGGTACGATACCTTTCACTTTGTCATCGCCAGTCAACGTGTCCTTCACTGTTTCATTGAGCATGTACCTCGGGTCAGAAAACGAAACCGCCAACGGCGTCCACTTCAACATTTCTCCAGCAAACTTCACCGTTAACCCGGGGCAGCAAGTAACTTCAACCTTAACCATTACAGTGGATCAAGATGCACCCCAAGCGTACTATTCGCCCCTGATTGCTATAGAAACCAACAGGCAAAGCAGTGCAACCGGCGACCCCTACGTTGGAGGAGGACCCGTAGCTATACCGTCATTGCTGATTTCCAACTATGTTCCAGCCTGCCTTTACATCGTGAACGAGCAGCAGATTCCCACGTCGAACTTGGTTATGAACACGCCTTCACCAGGTGAGCCCGCGACATGGCCCCTGTTCGTTCCTGCCCCGTACCAGCTGCCCAATGTTTCAACAATCCATCTCTCGCCTGGGCAAACGACAACAGTCTTTTTCGGCTGCTTCTCAATTGGTTCATTCAATGCAACAGGACAGTTAAGCGTGGCTAAACCCGACCAATTAACCATGAACTTGACGACGTCGCAGGGGATGACCTGCCAGTTTTCGCCGACGCCGATGGATATAGTTTGGGGCGGCACGGGAAGCATGTATTCAGTTAACGTGACTGCAAGCCTTAGCCTTGTCGCAGGCACTTACCAAGTGAAAGGCCAAGCAAGTTTGGGTTCCCACCTGTTCGATTGGACAATTACGTTCGCAGTTGGCTAACTCCCTTTTTTATGCTTAGTCTTAAAAGGATGGTTAACCCATTAATCATGGGGCATGGGTCCGCATAGAAGGGTTGGGGTGCATCATGAGCGGAAAGAGGAAGAAAATCACTATTGCACTGGTTGTTGCTGCAGTGATGATCGTTTCGGTTTTAGCAGTCATCGTGGCTTCAGAATTTCACGCTTCCTCCACGGGTGCCGCACCAAAAACGTCAGCTGGGACCTCTTATGAAACGCCTGTCTTGTCCAACATTGAATTAACCTCCGCTGCAGGGTTCATCTCTTCAACCTTAGCCGCAGGACCAAACACCTCCACCCTGCTTGTCCTTTCGCTTGGCGGAACTGGCACTATTCCGTTCACCGTGTACTCCAGTGCCAACGTTTCTTTTACCGCGTCGTTGAGCGTTTACTCAGGCTCAAAAAGTGCAGCGGCGCAAGGTGTGCAGTTCAATGTTTCGCCTGCAAACTTCACCGTCAACCCTAGGCAGCAAGTAACGTGCACTCTGACTGTAACGGCTGACAAAGATGCAAGTTCAGTGTTCTACCTGCCTACAATCGGTGTTCAGACAAACAGGCAAGATAGTGCTCCATACATCGGGGGAGGACCAATATGCATGCCAGCGTTGCTAGTTTCAAACTTCACTCCGTCCTGTCTCATCCTCGTTAATGAACAGGAACTTTCCCAAACTCAGGAACCTACCATCTTGCCCGTTACGCCAACCGTCAGCTTGGCTCCGGGACAAAGCTCAATCGTCATTTTCGGATGCCTCACACAGGATGCCTTAAGCCTCAGCGCCTCGCCTGCAGCGGGTTTGACCGCCCAGTTTTCCGCCACGCCGACCAACATCGTTTTCGGCTACACTTCGGGAAACATGTATGCGTTGACGATAACCGCCGCCCCCAGCATGAGCGCTGGCACTTACCAGGTGAAAACCAACGCAACATTGGGTTCCTACCCGTTCACTTGCTCCTTCACATTCGCCGTCAGCTAAACTCTGTTTCGTTTTCTTGAATAGATTAGTAAGCAGAGTTCGAGTGAAACTGCGGCAGCAACCAAGGCAACCGCGATGAAGGCGAAGGGGTTGAATTGGGCAATTCAGGCACGCAATTCAGCTTTAGTCAGGTTTCTTGAAATGTGCGGCCCGTACTCGACAATGCCCGCATGCATGGCGTCAACAAGGAAAGTCGCATCAGTCAAGGAAATGCGGTAATTTACTCGCGAAGGTACTTCTCGCATACAGTTTGAAGTATCGCTCTATCGTGTAAATGCCTGCTTCGATAATTATCTCGTCTATAGAACACAAGACTTCTTTCCGGTGCAAGAGGGCTTTTCTTTATTAAATCAGACAAATCTTCTAATGAAATTCACATCTTTATGCCCGTTTTAACACCCAAACTAAAACAGCGATGGCAACAGAAGCAAAAACAGCCGTAAACCCGATGTTTGCTTCACAGGACATGGGTCAAATTTGATTTTGCATTGTTTTCCGTTTTTCTGTTCCCTTTTTCCTTAACAATAGCACCGTAGTAACAGCGGCTGCAAGGATTATCGCGACAGCAGCAGCTCCCAAATCTTTTATGCCTAACTCGCTTATGTTTTTGGCAGGAAGCGGAGGCGGCGGCACATTAACAGTTATTTGAGTGGCTGTGGAGTTCACGGTTGCTCCGGTGGCGTCGGTGACCTGCAGCATGAACGTCCAGTTCCCGGCCGCTGTTGAAGTTGAGGTTGTGAAGTTGTAGCTGGGCAGGGTTGCGTTGTCAATGGTTGTGTAAGCGGTTGCGTTGGGGGCTTCAGCAAGCCATTGGTAAGTGTATGGCGGGGTGCCGGTTGTCAGCGGAGCAAGTGTTAGCGTCGAGGTTTGTCCCTGCAGTATGCTTGTGGAGGCGGCGGAGATCGCGGGCGACGTCAAGCTGGGGCAGTCCGATATTACATCTATTTTATCGCTGAGCGGCAATCTTACGAAGAGTTCGCTTTCGCCAGAGTCGTAGGCTATGGTGCATGGGCATGGCATGTGAAGTATTGTCGCGATTACGGTGTTGTTGGTGTCCGATATAACTGACACGTAACCGTCGGCAACGGTGGAGTTGCACACGCCAACGTATATTTCGCCCCTGCCGGAATCATAAGCTATGCCCATGGCGTAGTATCCCACGGTCACATATGCCACTACCGAGTCTGTCGCGTCTGATATTACCCCAACTGTGTTGTCGCCGTAGTCTGTGACGAATACTTCGCCTTTGCCTGAATCATACGTGAGGCATTCTGGGTCAGCGCCAACGATTATGTTTGCGACTACCGTGTTGTTGCTGTCTGATATTACTGTAACTGAGTCACCGCCGTACCCGCCGTTGTTGGCCGTGAATATTTCGCCTTTGCCTGAATCGTAGACTATATCGGAGGGAGCATAAGGTATAGGTATTTTTGCAACCACTGAGTTATTGGTGTCCGATATGACCCAGATAGAGTTGTTACCCTCAGGTAATTGAGATGGGGCATAGGCTACGAATATCTCGTTCTTTCCTGAGTCGTAAGTCATGGCGCCTGCATAAAATCCTATAGGTATGGTTGTAACCACGCCGTTGGTGCTGTCCGATATTACATTGATGGCGGACGAGACACCGGGATTAACCGCCACGCTCTGGAATATTTCATCCTTGCCAGAATCGTATGCCATGCCGCAACCGGTTTCGCTACCGGTATCTATACTTGCAATTACCTTGTTGGTGCTGTCAGATATAACAAGAGTTTGGTCGCCAGAGTTTAAGAATATCTCGCCTTTGCCCGAATCATAAACTGGTCCGAAGCCTCCAAGGGTTATAGTTCCTGTAACTCCGATGGCACGAACAACTCCGTTAACCGCCGACAAAGCAAGAATTACCATCAACACCATTGAAACGATCCAAACGACCTTAAGCCCCATGATTCTCGCCATTTCTTTGCCACACCGTTTTTAATGGGTTCAGGCACCCAAGAATAGATTCTGCGTGGTTCTTTAAAGGTTTTCAGTCAAGAATTCTTGACTAAACCCAGTTCGGTCTTAGTCAAGGTTCCTTGACTAGAAAGCTTAAAGGGCAAACGGCGTCTCAACAACTCTCATGAAGAACTCTGCTAAAATCTTTCTTGCCTCAATCCTAATCACGCTATTTCTTGTCGCATCAGAAGCTAACACAGCCCACGCGATCGGAGTAATCGCAAAAATTCAGGTGAGAGGAAAACCGGAAGGAAACCTCGACGGCCTAGCTTATGATTCTGGTAAGAATGAAGTATTCGAAGCAAATGGTTTTTCTGGTACGGTCTCGGTCATATCTGACATCAATAATACTGTGGTTGCAACCGTGAACGCGGGGACCGATCCCACCAACTTGGCTTATGATTCTGAGAAAGGTGAAATATTCGTAACCGACTGGTGGGATAGCCAAATCTTGGTCATATCAGATAGCACAAACACGGTTGTTGCAACCATACCGATGGACGGCGGTCCCGGAGGTTTAGTTTATGACTCAGGCAAAGGTGAAATATTCGTAGTCAACATTGGCACTTCCTCGGTATTGGCAATATCGGACACCACGAACAGCGTAGTCACAAAATTATACTTAGGAGCTTCTCCAGAAGAAATAACTTATGATTCTGGCAAAAGCGAATTATTTGTAACCAATGCCCTTGAAGATAAGGTCTGGGCAATATCGGATATCACAAACAGTGTGGTCGCAATCATAGCTGTGGGAGATCTTCCAGGATGCCTAGCTTATGATCCTGGGAGAGAAGAAATCTTCATATCTAATGCCGGATCCAACACGGTATCAGTCATATCAGACAGCGCAGATACTGTGGTTGCAACCATACCAATCAATGGCATGCCTGGATTTTTGGCTTATGATCCGAGCAAAAACGCAATGTTCGTAAACGACTATGAATCCGGTACTGTTTTAGTTATTTCAGACAGCACAAACACGGTGAATTCGACGACAGCCCACGGAATCGGCGGATCTATCGCAGTTTACGATTCTGCTAGGGGGGAATTGTTCGTATCTAATTTTTACACGATCTTTGTAATCTCGGATTCACCAAATGTGGAGACGGCAAGCAGTAATTCTGTTATTGTAGATATGTCGGCAACTTCAGGCGTCAACGTTACCGTCAGCGGTTCATCGCTGCATGGAACAGTAGTAAACGTCACTTCAACTTATTATGGCGGCAACCAGCCCTTGGAAACTAGCGCTGTTTCGGTTAATGGAGCTGTCTTCTACAGCGTTAGCATCGTGTCGTTTAACGGTGCTTTAAGCTCAAATGTAACCGCAGCGGTGAATATCTCTAATCTAAGCTTTTCCAACTCCAGTGCCATGGAATACTGGAATGGGAGCGCTTGGGTTTCAGCTGCCACCACGTTCACCGCGCCCGACACGGTGTCCGCCACCATGCCCGCGTCAGCCTTGACAGGAACCCCAATCGCCGTAGGAACGCCAAAGCCAAACCCTACGCCTAAATCAAGCTTGCTCGCGGTATCTTATGAGGCGGTGGCTGGCTTGGCAATCGCTGCGGTAGCGGTGGCTGTGTTCAGGGTTAGAGTAAAGGCAAAAGAAAAAGGCTCATCACGGAACCCGCATGCGAAACAAGCCTGAACATGGCTTTTGCTTAAGGCTGGCCCTACGCTTAGTCGCCTAAAAACGAAATCCCCTTGCCGCATGCAAAAGCTCAAGCTTACCAAGCTGGACAGCCGAAACCCAAGCAAAACGAACCTGCCGCCGGGAAAGCTGGCCGCCCATAATCCGCCCATATCCGACAATAACGCCAACATAGCGTCAACATTGAAAGTCGCAATCCGCCCATAGCAAAGTCGCAACCCGCAATCACCTTCAAGTTCCAACCCAAAAAAGCAACCAGAAAAGCAACCTGCCACCCGCGAAAGTCTCAACTTATTCCTGGGGGAAAGTCGCAACAAAAAAAAACAGGCAACCTTTTCAAACCCCGAAAAACAGGCTTTAAACAGGGAAATGGTATAAATCCAAGTCTATATGCATACTTTCAGTTAACAAAAAAAATGTTGATTTAGCGGTAAATGGCTGATGGCTGAAAAAAGAGACTACTACGAGGTTCTAGGCGTTAAACGTGACGCTTCACAAGATGAAATCAAGGACGCTTACCGAAAACTAGCCATGCAGTTTCACCCAGACAGGAATAAGGATCCAGGTGCGGAGGAAAGGTTCAAGGAAATCAGCGAAGCTTACGCGGTGCTCAGCGACAGCCAGAAGAGGCAGCAGTACGACACGTTGGGGCACAGCGGGTTTGATCAACGTTACAGTTCAGAAGACATTTTCAGGGGCGCCGACTTCGACTCCGTCTTCAGGGACATGGGCTTCGGCGACATTTTCCGAACCTTCTTCGGCGGCGGAGGATTCGGCGGCGAACGAGTCAACAGGGGCCGAGACTTGGCTTACGACCTTGAAATAACTCTTGAGGAAGCTGCCAGCGGCGCGGAGAAGGAAGTGGAGATTCCCAGAACCGAAAGATGCGACGTGTGCGGCGGTTCAGGCGCGAAGCTTGGCACTCAGGCGAAGGTTTGCTCAAGGTGCGGCGGCGCTGGTCAGGTTCAGAACATGCAAAGAAGCGCTTTCGGCACGTTTGTGCAGGTTACGGTTTGTCCACAATGCAAGGGGAAAGGCAGAATCATTGAAACACCCTGCCCCAACTGCCACGGTACGGGTCTGGTGCGGAAACGCAGAAAAATCACCGTTCGGGTTCCGCCTGGCATAGATGAAGGCTACCAGCTTAGGTTAAGGGGCGAAGGCGACATGGCAGCTAACGGCGGCGAGGCAGGCGACCTCTACGTTGTTGTCCACATCAAGCCTAATCAGCAGTTCCTGCGGGAAGGCGACGACTTATGGTACGTTGCCATGGTGACTTTTCCGCAGGCAGCGTTAGGAGCCGACGTAACTATTCCAACGCTTGAAGGAACGACAACCGTCAAGATTCATCCAGGAACCCAGGCGGGAGAGGTGTTGACGCTGAAGGGGAGAGGTATGCCGCGGTTCAGAGCCTACGGCAAAGGCGACCTGCATGTGCGAATCGGCGTTTCGGTGCCTGAGAGACTGACAAGCCAGCAGCGAGCGCTCATCGAGCAGCTAGCCAAAGAATTCGGATCGGACGTTCAAAAGCACAGATTTCCGTTTTAAGAAGAGCTAAATTGCGTCAGATGGCTTTCTTAAACCCGTTTTCCAACGTTGAAAACCCTGCAGCCGCAAAGTTTATTGTCATAAATAATCTTATTATATTTCAATTTTTGCGGAGCTTGATGTTAATGAAGTTTGAAACTAAAATAATGGAGATTATACCTCGAACCGCGGATGTGACCAGCTTCAGGTTCCCGCGACCTGCCGACTTAAGTTACAAGCCTGGTCAATTCTTCTTTGTAGCCCTCAGGCAGGACGGCAAGGAGCTGACCAAGCATTTCAGTTTCAGCAGCAGCCCAACCGAGCCAGGCTTCATCGAGTTCACCAAGAAGCTCACCGACCACGAGTACTCGATGGCTCTTAAAGCCGCCAAAGTGGGCGACTGGGCACGAATCGACGCGCCGTACGGCGACTTCACTTTCGAAGGCGAATACCCCAAAATCGCTCTGCTCGCGGGCGGCATAGGCGTAACCCCCTTCATAAGCATCTGCAAAAACGCCACCGACAAACGTCTGCCTTCGCAAATCACGCTTTTTCTGGGTTGCCGCACCCCAAATGACATTCCGTTTAGGCATGAACTGGAAAACATGCAGCAAGCCAACCCGAACCTCAAGCTGCACTTCGTCGTCAACCAGCCTACCCCCGACTGGAACGGCGCAGTGGGCATTATCACGGCTGAGATGATTCAGAAGGAGTTGCCTGACTACAAAGACTACATCTTCTACTGCTGCGGACCGCCGGGCATGGTGACGGCGATGGAGAAACTCATCGACACCATCGGGCTGCCGAAGGCGCAGCTGAAACTGGAGTACTTCACAGGCTACTAGCAGCCGTTTGCAGAACCCATTTTTATGGTGGTTTTTAGTCACAAATACTAGACCCCCTCCCCCCTCCCGCGCCCACCAGTCAGGGCTCGTTTTGGGTTGTTTTTCATGTTTAGGCTTAGAAATGCGTTTTTCTGTGGGGCGGTTGTGCGGGACACGGGGTTAGGATGGACACGATTAGCGACTACATAGGCACCGACCCGAACACGCTTAAGGAATTCTACAGGGGCGGCAGCGCAGAAAACATTAAGGGCGAAATCGGCGGGGTTGAAGTTAAGAAGCAAGCAGCGACATGGCGGCTTTTTGTTGTTGAGTTGACTAAGCGGTACGCAGCAAGGTATGAGCAGTTGACGGGGCGAAAAGTGGATTTGCCGAGGGTAGCAGCATGAAAACAATCCATATCATAGACTCGGAAAGGCAAGATTCTATCTTTGTCGAAGTTGTCAAATTTCAGCCATTAGGAGTGCCATCTATTCAAGAGATAAAACGATTTGCGTTCAACAGTTAATCGACTTTGTCGCAGAGGTTTTAAAGGCATGACCGAAGAAACCGACGCCCAACCAATAATTGAAGACCCGCAAGGTTCAGGTGCATATAGCAATGTAACGACGTTTTCCTAATCTGTTCAAAATGCCATAAGAGCCGAAAAGTAACCCGCGCCGAATATGAGCAGATGCTAACGGAAGCGGCGAAATAAGGTTTAAAAGCCCTAAACCCTTTTTCTTTTTTTATGTCACACGTAGCAGAAAAATGTCCTTTTTGCGGCGACGACACCGAGAGCTTTGATTATGTTAAGCGGAAAGGAAAATACTATAATCGCTGTGGCAAGTGCGGCAAAGTCAGCCCAACACCCAGCTTTTAAAAAAGGTAGGATACACACACGCGCCTTCGGTGACTTCTTTAAGAAAAAGTGACCCGCCAAAAAATTTTTAGGCTCTTTGAAAGCCGCTTTTTGAACCGAACCGACTATGAATTAAGCCGTTTCTGGAAATCCTGCAGTTGTTTCTTTTTTGCGATGATAAACACAGAAAAAGTTATTATCATAAAGACAAATAGCGTCATTATTAACGGTTGGGTGGAAAACTCTGGAGTTACAGGATTTGATATGTTAATCACTAAGACCGCGCCACCTTCATTTGTCATGGTTGTAACATAAACGTATGCGCCGTTGGGTGAAACAGCTAAAGCAAGAGGCTCACCTAAAATAGTTAGGCTCGCAGTCATCTTGTTCTTGGCTGTATTTATCACGGAAAGTGTGCCGTTGCCAATAGGGGCTGGCCCTAGAGTTTCTGGTGGCAAGACTGTAGCGTAGGCATACTCACCGTTGGGTGTAAAAGCTAAACGTTCGGTGTCGTTTCCAACGGTTATCCTTGCTGTCTCCGCGTTCGTAGCCGTACTAATTACCGAGACATAATTGACCGCTTCGATATCATGAGTAACATAGGCGTACTTGCCGTTGGGCGATATAGTCACGCTCGGAGGCCAGAGTCCAACGGGAACCGTTGCTGTCAACGTATTCGTGGCTGTGTTTATCACCGAGAGTGAACCGTTGCTGTCGTAAGTTGTGACATAGGCGTATCGACCATCAGGTGTCAAAGCTATACTGGATGTGTTTCTCCCAACAGTTATCGTTGCCGTTACGGTGTTCGTAGCCGTGCTTATTACTGAGACCGAATCGTTGTTGCTTAATGGATCATTATTTGCAACATAGACATATTTACCGTCGGGCGTAACGGCCACACCTTCAGGTAGGGCTCCAACGTTTATTGTTGCCGTGAGTCTGTTCGTGACTGTGTTTATCACCGAGACTGTATTGTTGCCGAGATTTGTAACATAGACGTATTCACCGTTCGGGTTAACCGCCACAGCGTTAGGATAGGTGCCCAAAGGCACCGTAGCCACCACCGTATTCGTAGCAGTACTTATCACGGAAACGGTATGGCTGTTTTGATTTGTAACATAGGCATATTCGCCGTTGGGAGTGAAAGCTACGCCATAAGGACCATTTCCAACGGGTATTGCCGTAGTCAATGTAAGTGCTCGAACTGGCAGGGGCAATAATGCAATAACATAGAACAAAAAGACGACTGCGAGAAGAATGCAGCCTATCCATAGCAATCTGTTCATGTGATTAGCGCCAATTTGCCTTTGAGCTTTTAACTATTTAAAGTCTTGCATGTTTTTTCCAAAGTCGCGCGCCGCCTGCAGTCGGCTGGCAGAACCCATCTTTTGTGTTGGGTTTTTGATGTAAATACTAGGCGCCCTCCCCCTCTCAGTGTAGGTGGGTTCTCCGAAAAGGCATCTTCAGGTTGTTTTTTGGTTTAGAGTCAAAATCTGCTCGGTTCATTCCTGTTATTTTTGGCGGCAAACAAAAAGCAGCTAAAAAAACAGGTATAAACCCATTGATACCTGTTTACCGTGCAGTTTCCCGTTCAACCAGGCTGTTTCAGGCTGCTTTTCAGCGGCTTACGGGTAGAATCTGCGGGTTGTCCTCGGGAACGGGATGGCGTCGATGATGTTGTCCAGATCAAGCATCCATGTCAGAAGCCGCTCCAAGCCCATGCCGAAGCCGACGTGCGGAACCGTGCCGTATCGCCTCAGGTCAAGGTACCACTCGTAGTCCTCGGGTTTGAGCCCCTGCTCCTTCATGCGTTGAATGAGAATGTCTTTGTCTTCTTCCCTTGCGCCGCCCGTGCTGATTTCGCCGATGCGCGGCACCATCATGTCCACCGACATCGCAACATCTGGGCGGTCACGGTACGTCTTGCAGTAAAACGCCTTAATCGCAGTAGGGTAATCGTAAACGAAGAACGGTTTCCCGAAATCCTCAGCCAAGACCTTCTCGTCCTCGTAGCCGAGGTCAGCGCCCCAGTTCAAAGCGGGGTTCTTTGGTTTCAGGCGGTCGATGGCTTCAGCGTAGGTTATGCGGGGGAACGGCGTTTTCACTGCCTTGAGCTTTTCGATGTCGGCGCCCAGTTCCTTGAACTCTTTTTGGCAGGTGTCGCCGATGGTGTGGCAGACGTGCGCCATCAAGCCTTCCTCGAACCGCATCAGGTCGTTCATGTCGGCGAAGGGCCACTCCGCCTCCATGTGCCAGTACTCGGTGAGGTGCCTGATTGTTCGGCTTTTCTCCGCGCGGAACGACGGCGCGATGCAGTACACGTTTTCCAGCGAGTAGATGAGGATTTCAAGGTAAAGCTGGCTGCTCTGCGTCAAGTAAAGGTCCTGGTCGAAGTATTTCAAGCCGAAAAGCGTGGAGCCGCCTTCAACCGCCGCGGAAATGAACATGGGCGGGGAAACTTCCGTGTAGCCTTGGCTCTTGAAGTACTGGCGCGTTGCCTCCAGCGTATCGGCGCGAACCTTCATCATCAAATTCATTTTTCGGCTACGAAGCCAAAGGTGCCGCATGTCACGGATGAACTCCTCGCTCTTATCCTTAGCAATGGGAAAGGTTTCTGCCAACCCGATAACCGCGATGTTTTCCGCGCTGATTTCGTATCCGCCTGGAGCCCGCTTGTCTTCCCGTGCGGTGCCTTCAAGCGTCAAGCTGGATTCGATGGTTAGTCGCTGAGCTTCAGCCCAGGCTGGGCACGCTTTTTTCACGGTGCACTGGATGAAACCTGTTGAGTCGCGGACAACGAGGAAAATGAGTTCTTTTCCTTCCCGTTTACGGTAAACCCAGCCGCGCACGGCAACCTTCTGATCCTTGCATGACCCTTCTAATACATCGCCAATTTTTACGAAAGCCATCAGCATCAACCGTTTCCTTTAATACTTAATTTCAAACCTAAATGCCTATCGATTTAAGCTTTCAACTTTTAGATGCATTTGAGCAATGTTTTTTCCATAAAAAAGAAAGGGCGGAGTGCGACATGTTCACTTTGAAGAGGGTTCGAAATCCACCATTTGCATTTTGATATGAATAGTTTTCGATTGAGTAGAATTCAGTCTTGTAGTTAGAGAATAAGTATCATCTGGTCTTCGAATGCTTGCACATTTGAGACATTGTCAACTTGTTTGTGCATATAGCAAGTGATAAATACATAATCCTCCGAAACATGTTTGGGGGTTGCATCCTTGGGTACGTCACGTTTAGTGAAATCGTCAGTATACATGGTTTTTCTTTCCAGTTTGACCTTGTTCATTTTTGAGCGCGTTGCGGGTATGCCTCTGACGTCAGCGAAGGGTTTTGTCGGTGGGGTGAAAGAATGAAGCATGGGGCAACAAAGAATTTGAGAGCTGGCTGCGTCCTTCTCATCATCTTCTTAATGTTATTCTGTTCTTTCGCATTATTGCCTCAGCCAGTTCGAGCTACGAATACGGTGAATACGGTGACGGCGACGGTAACCGTTGGAAGCGAGCCTTACCGTGTGGCTGTGACGCCCGATGGCGCATATGCCTATGTTGCAAATCAAAACAGCGATACGGTCTCGGTGATAAGTACGGCTACGAACACTGTGACGGCGACGGTAAACGTTGGAAAGGGTCCTCGTGGTGTGGCTGTAACGCCCGACGGCGAATATGCCTATGTTGCAAATTGGGACGACACTACGGTTTCGGTGATAAGTACGGCTACGAATACGGTGACGGCGACGGTAAACGTTGGAAACTCGCCTGAGGATGTGGCTGTGACGCCCGATGGCGCATATGCCTATGTTACAAATCTTGGTAGCGATACGGTATCAGTGATAAGTACGGCTACGAATACAGTGACGGCGACGGTAAACGTTGGAACCTATCCTTGGGGTGTGGCTGTAACGCCCGATGGCGCATACGCCTATGTGGCAAATGCCTTAAGCGATTCGGTCTCGGTGATAAGCACGGCTACGAATACAGTGAACGCGACAGTAACCGTTGGAAGCTATCCTATGGATGTAGCTGTAACCCCCGACGGTAACTATGCCTATGTTACAAATGGCGCCGGCGATTCGGTCTCGGTGATAAGCACAGCCACGAACACGGTGACG
>JBEKWR010000016.1:0-42279 GCA_049512935.1 Bathyarchaeia archaeon | reverse complement strand
CTGCGCCTCTCGAGGTCGCCGATTATTCCCTTAGACACGGAGCACTTCTTTAGCGCCGCCCAAACCGTGTAGTCATCCAGCGCCAAGTAGTCCTCAGGCGTCTTAAACGCCGTCAACCCCAACTCGTCGTTTGCCTTCTCCATGGCGGTTGCCAGCATGATCTGCGCTGCCCTGCCGACGCGGTGAAAATAGATGCTTTTGAACGATTCAATCCTTGCAATCATGAAGGCTTCCAGCGCCGAGAGTGCGCCAAGCTCCACCGCCAAGTTTTCGCCTAAAACGTCCAGCGCGTGTATGAGGCGGTAGACGTCGATGAACCCGTACTCGGCGCCCGTGTGGTAAGTGTCCCTGACGATGAAGTCCTGCTTGTCGACGTCCACGGCGCTGCTTATTATCTGGTCAAGAAACGCCCTGCCACGCTTTTGCAGTTTGCCCACGGCGAGATGTGCCACCTCTTTCGGTTTGAAGCCCATTTTTGACAGTTTGTCGGCTGTTTCGCTTTTCTCAATGATCCAGGACGTGATGTCTTCATGGGTTTTTTCCAGGTCCCTTATCAAGAGCTGCTCAAACACGTGTGAGAAGGGTCCATGTCCCGCGTCGTGGAGCAGAGCCGAGAGCCTGCACATGTCCGCTTCGTCTTCGCCCAGAAGCCCAGCGATGTTCGGGTTCTCCAGCACCTTGCCTGCCAGGTACATGACGCCGACGCAGTGTTCGAACCGCGTGTGGTTGGCGCCTGGGTAAACGTACTCTGAACCCGCAAGCTGCCTCAGCCGCCTCAGCCGCTGCATCGGGTAAGAATCAATGATGTTCTTTTCCGCTTCAGAAATGTACACGTACCCGTGTACGGGATCCTTTATTTCTCCCCAGTAAGCCTTAGGCACAAGGAAACCTCACAACTGCAAGTTATATTTATTTGTCTCCCTATAATGTTAACGCTGACCAGCTGGGCTCAAAAAATGGGTAACAAAGGCGTGTTCATCTGCGTTGAAGGCTTGGACGGTAGCGGAAAAACCACACAGGCACAAATCCTAACGGAGCGGCTAAGCAAGAGCCGCAGGGCAGTCTACACGGCTGAGCCAAGCCATGGCAAAACGGGCAGTTTCATACGGGAATGTTGCCTCTACGAAGAAAAACGTTTGCCAACCGCAGTTGAAGCTTTGCTTTTTGCCGCTGACCGGGTGGAGCACGTTGAGAGTGAGGTTAAACCCGCGTTAGCCGAGGGCAAAGTGGTGATTTGCGACCGATACGTTTACTCGTCTTATGCCTACCAAGGCAGCGCTGGGCTGAATTTGGGTTGGATTAAAAGAATTAATTCCTACGCGCTCAAGCCTGATTACGCAATTTTTATCGATGTGCCGCCTGAGCTGGTGCTGGAGCGTTTGCAGAGAAAGAAGTCTGTGATGGAGACGTTGGAGATTCAGCGAAACGTCCGCGAAGTCTACCTGAGCTTTGTGAAGAAGGGTGAGCTTGTTTTGGTTGACGGCGATGGAACCCGAGATGAAGTGGCAGACACCTTGTTTTCTAAGGTTCAAAGCCTGCTTAAAACCGCTTGAAAAAGCTTTTTTGGGTTACGGCTAAATGCGAAAAAAGCGTGCGTCGCTCGAAGGCTTACTCAGGCTTTTTCTTGATTACGAGGTGTCCCGAGAAGAATAATCCTGCAAAAATCAATCCGCTCCCGACAAGGAGCGCGGGCGTTACTTCCTCGCCAAACATGACTGAACTTGCGGCAATCGTCACAAGCGGGGTCAGGACGTTTGAGAAAGAAGCGTAAGAAACCGACTTTTGCTGGATGATGTAAACGTTTAAGGAGTACCCGATCACGGAAACCGCTACGAGAAAGCCTATTGCAAGCCAAGTCGCCTGTTGAGCTGGCAAAGCGATGGCTTCACTCGTCAAAAGAGACATAGCGAAGAGCATTGCGGCGCCCAACGCGAACCCAGCGCAGTTCATCACGATCGGGTCGACTTTCTGCGCCTTCTTCGCGGCAATCATCCCCACCGCATTAAAGAACGCGCCGCCTATGACAGCTATTAGTGAAACAAGGTTGATGCCGAAGCCCATGGCAACCCCAAACATCACTTCGACACCGTACAGCCCCAATAAAGCCCCAACTATTAGACGGAGGCGGAATTTTTCAAGACCGAAACATATCGACAAGACTATGACTGCTAATGGAACCGCAGCGTAAACGATGGCTGCAATGTCCGAGCTAACTTGAAGAAGCCCCCAGTACATCAAACCAATGTTCAGACCAACCGAAAAGAAGCCGTAAATCAGCGAGAAGAACATCCCCCGCGCGTTCGGGAAGGCTGGTTTTCGCGCAGCCACTACGAAAAGAAGAACTATCGCAGCCAATGCAAGACGCAGAGCGCCTCCCCAAAACGGCTCTATTCCCTTGTTGCTGATTGGAATGGCGATGAATCTTACGCCGAAGAGCACAACCATAACCGCAAAACCAAAAGTGACGAACCAGCGTGGCAAATCTCTGTTCTTGCCTGTTTGTTTTTCTTCACTTTGCGGTGTATTGTTGTTGTCTTCCATAAGCATTTTTTTCCTTTAAGGTCAATCAGTCTGCTTTGTCCGTTTCACTCCGAGAAGTGTCTATCTTGAACTCCGTAGATTTTTGCGGTCACGGAAATTAGCTGAAGCTGAAAAGAACTGGAGTTCATTATTATTCGGTTCTTTCAGATTAATCATGGAAAATGTATTGTTTCCGATGCCATAAAAGGCTTAGAGCTTTCAAATAATTATTGTTAATTCGAATATGATGCAAATAAAATGGGAACTTGCCCAAGGGAAAAAGAAAAAGATTAGGAAAAAGGTGTGAAATTCTTGCGGTTTAGTCTTCTCTCCACTTGAATAGTCTGACCGCAGCCGCAAATATGATTACTGTTATGACTACAAGGACTACCAAGTCAAATATTGCACCCTGTGAACCAGTATAGTTCGCGTAAACCATCACGTTGTTTAAGCCTTGAATCACGTAGAAAAGCGGCAGCACATGAGCGATGGTCTGCAAGTATTGCGGCATGATGCTGATTGGGAAGAAGGTGCCTGAGAGGAACATCATTGGAAACGTCACGATGTTGCCTATTACGCCCGCAGTCTCGGGGTTCTTTGTCACTGTTCCGACAAGCATGCCCAGCGAGGCGAAGAGTGTTGGACCGATAAGCAGGAAGGGTATAAGCCAAGGTGTCAATGTGATGTTTGCGCCGTACAACAAAATCCCCACAACAACCATCAGCACGAAGCTTATTGCGGTTAAAGCAATGTACCACATTATCTTCGAGGCCAGCCACTCAAACTTGGTCAGCGGCGTCAGCGACAGCTGCTTGAACAGCTTGGTCTTCTTATAATCCGAGGAGATGTTAACGAGGCTGAACATGGGACTTACAAGTATGGCGAAACCAATCAAGCCTGGAACAAGAAAATCAATGTATTTTGTCT
Source organism: Bathyarchaeia archaeon (assembly GCA_049512935.1). Taxonomy (GTDB): domain Archaea; phylum Thermoproteota; class Bathyarchaeia; order Bathyarchaeales; family Bathycorpusculaceae; genus Bathycorpusculum. Next base: position 38,832 of record JBEKWR010000016.1, on the reverse strand, counting down.
GATGAAGATTGACAGTGGTCGAGGTGATGCCTACGATTGGCACTGCGTTCTGCTTGTAATAGTTGAGATTGAAGTAGTTGATGACTCCGCCCACGGTTCCGCTTACAATGCCGCTTGTGCTTGACGTCGGGTTCCCGTAAACCGTCACGTTCACTGGGTGACCAGCCATATAGTCGGCGGAGAAGTTTTCAGGTATGACGATACCGTCAGAGGCTGAATGTGCAGCGAGGTACTTTGAAAAGTCCTCTGTAGGATTCACCATTGTTATCCTGAGTGTGCTTGAGCTGTCGAGTGCATTTAAAAACTGGGTAGAAACTGGGCCATTGTCTTTGTTTTGGGCATAAACGTTGATTACGCTTGAGCCAGTGCTTGAGAAAATGGCGCCGAAAATCAAAATCAAAATGACTGGGAATATGAGCCCGAAGAAAAGCCCAAACCTGTTCCTTAGGTATCCGCGGCTGAAAACTTTGAAATCAGCAAGTATTCTTTTTCCACTAGACATCTTTCATTCCCTCGCCGTGCTCATGCTCATCGAGTATTTCGCCGTGCTCACTTAGCTTTCGGCTGACGAGTTTAACGAAAACGTCGTCTAAACTGTCGCGCCGCGTCTGGATGTCGCCCCAATCCATTTTCGACTGTTCAGCAGCCGCCAAAGCCGCGAGAGCATCAATTTTCTCTTTAATCGGTATGCTGATTACTCCTCTGGCGACATCGTAGTCAACGTGCAATTCCGTGTTTGCTTTGATGTACCTTGCCAGCTGTTCGGACCCGCGGATTTCAAGCCTTTCTCCTGAGCCGTGCTCGGCGATGATTTCGTCGCTTGTTCCCATCGCGACAATTTTTCCATGGTCCATGATGGCTACCCTGTCGGATAATTGCTGTGCTTCATCGAGGTAGTGGGTTGTTAAAATGATTGTTTTACCTTTCGCTTTCAACCCGCGGATGACCTCCCAGATTGCTCTTCTAGCGTTCGGGTCTAGTCCAGTGGTTGGTTCGTCAAGAAATAGCAGTTCAGGAGTGCCTACAAGCGAAAGAGCAAGTCCCATTTTTTGTTTTTGTCCGCCTGAAAGGCTGTCAAAATTGGTTTTAGCTGAGTCTTCAAGCAAAACCTCTTTCAGAATTTCATCAGGGTTGACTTTAATGTCAAAGAGGTCCGCATAGTAAATTATTGCTTCTCTCGGGGTTACTTTCTCAATAAAGTTGAATTCTTGAGGGATAACGCCGATTTTCTTGTGAAGCTCATAACCGTTTTTCCACGGGTCGAAACCGAGAACCTTGACGTCTCCGCCATCCCTTTCACGCAAGCCTTCTAAAATTTCTATTGTGGTGGTTTTGCCTGCGCCGTTGGGACCTAAGAGACCGAAAACTTCCCCCTTGTTAACGTTGAACGAAATGTCATTTACTGCTTTTAGGGTTCCGTAGTTTTTTTTTAGGGAAGAAACTTCAATGGGATTCAACAGGTTTTTGCCCCTATTTCCTGCCTCTTAATAAGAAGCATTATCCTGTTTTTTGCTGAGAGCAGGTTTAATATAACTTTCGGCTATAGATTCGAGCCTCTCTCAATAGCTTTACGTTGGGTTTTCAGGTGTTTTCTTTAGAACTTTCCTCTTTGAGGCTTCGTTTATTCTGTTAAAGATAAACAGCGTTAGATCTTCAGCAGTTAGGTACCTGAGACCCTGTTTGTGGAAGACTTGAATTTCAAAAATGCGCTTGTTGTACACCGTTCTGATTAGGTAGTAATCGAATTTCAATGCTCTGTTTTTCTCTTCCTCGCGCTTGTAGTAGCGTATTGCACAGAAAAAGTCCATAATATCCAAGTGTTCCTTCTCCAGCAGACTAAGCGCTTTTTCAACTTCTTCCTCGTCGATGTAGTTGAAGCTTTCAGCGTCAGCCAAACCGAACTCAAAAATTATTTTGCACCCAGGAATCGTGGGGTTAGCGGCTTCCTCGAAACTGAACTCTTTCTTGTTCACTTCATAAAACGTCTGGATCAGCCTTCGCTGAAGCTGCCCGCTGGGGATCGCCGAATTGAAACCCTGATACATGTGGATGTTAGGGGGAAAATTGTCGAATAAACCCAGCGTAAAACGTTCCTCGCTTAGGCTTTCTTCATTTTCTGAACTTTGCCGAGGCTGTCAAGCAGTTGGGACAATGCGGTGCTGAGTTTCTGCAGTTCTTCCGCGTCCTCGGTCTTTTCGATTTTGCCCTCCAAGTCCTGAATTTTGCTGAGCAAGGTGGATTCCAGCTTATCGTATGCTGTGCCAGCTGACGGCTTGGCGGGTTCTTCGCCTTCTTTAACTATGACGACTTTTTTCTCGTCTTTTGCACACCACAAAGTGCCGTCTTGCAGCCTGAAGAGCGGCGAGGAGCAGGCGGGGCATGCCAGGTCGGTTAAAGCGGCGCCTTGCCTTAGCAGGTCAGCCATACGCTTAATAGGTGTGTTATTTTCTTTGTTTTCTTGCAAGAGCAACCCCAAAGTAAATACGTATCAATCCTTATATAACTTGGTCACTTCCAAAAATGCGCGGGCAGGGTCCATTATGGTTCGCAAAAAAAAGGCTGAAGAATACGATGCAAAAATTAAACAAGCGTTAGCGGTGCTTGCAGAAGTTTCCGAGGACAGCACAACGCCTAGAAACATAAGACGCTCAGCCAAAGACGCCATGAACTCCCTACAAAGCGGCGAGTACACAGTTGCCGTGCGCGCTTCAAACGCAGTGTCGCTTCTGGACGAGATTCTTCAAGACCCAAACATGCCGCCCTACACGCGGGTTAAGCTCTGGAACGTAATGAGCTTTATTGAAGCCATAAAAGACTAGTTTAGAGCATATAGGACTACTTTCTTTTCCTAAACAGCTTAGCGCCGTTAGATCAGTAACGTATTCAAAGCCTACTTCTAGTAGTTTGCATGCTTCTTGTAAGTTTTCGGCAACTTTTACATGGTATTCTTCATCAGCATTTTGAAAGAGTGCTTTTTCTAGGTTAATGTAGATTAGTGTGTTTCTAAGGTCTTGGCATCAGTTTGGCAAACGGATCAATCCTCGGCTTACAATCTCGGCTTCAGAAAGGCCCAATCCTTCACGCTTTAGCGTTCTAAGCGTATATTGACCGTTTCCAACTTTGCTTGTCCTCCCGAAATTGAAGTTATTCTTTACTTATGAACGAAAGAGAATCAGGCGTACACAAAGTTTAAATGCGTAATACAAGGTATTACAGATTTAGATAAGTAGTTTGCAGTAAACAAGTGATTACAATGGCGGACCTCGTCAGATTAACAACCATTTCGGCCAGAATTGAGAAGACATTATCTCAACAATTTGATACGGTGGCTCAAATGATTCAAATCAATAAATCAGATTTCGTACGCTCTTGCATTCAAAAACTTTGTCAGGATAATGAAATCCTTCTCGAGCATTACGATAAACTGAGTGAATATGTGGATTTCGTTAGAAGTGAGCTTTCAAAATTGCCAATTGACCTTATTGAAGTCAAAAATGGTCAGTGGGCAGATGTCAAAGAATCAACATTATTGTTTCTGATGGACGAGTTTTGGAGAACATCACCATCGGTTTTCGAACATTGGAAACGTATAATTGACAAATACAAACTAACCTCTTTGGAAGGAATAAACGATTTTTCTGAAGCTAAGCAATCTGATGGTCTTCTGAGTCTAGGCAGCATCGTGATGTTAATGGCTGAAAAATCTGGCGAAATGGAACCTGTTGATGTTCCTATATTGTTGAGAGATGTTGATTGGGTGGATAGTGTAGAGGTTACTCGAATAGCACTTAGTTATGCGTGCAAAGAGGCTTTCGAAGAGCAATCTGCCCTTTCTATAGTTAAGAGTTTTCTTGATGCTGAAATGCTGAAAAAAAAGTCTGGACCTCGATGCGTGGTTCTTGATGCGAGCGGAAAGTTCCGCAGGAGTGGTGCGATGTTGTATCTGCCTGTAGACACCGTTGAGCGTGCCGTTGTGAAGCATGTTCCGGATAAAAAGAAAATTAAAGACTAAATACGGCGATCAAGTATGACGGAAGTAAAAGAAAAGCTCGCTCTGGGGTTAACTGGATCATTCGGAAGTGGTTGTTCCACTCTTGGCGAGGCGCTCGTAAAACTAGGATTTGAGCAATTCTCGCTTTCTAAATATGTTAAAGAAGCTTGGGCTCAGAAAAATGGAAAGGATTCAAAAGAGGCAAAAAAAAGTGATCTCCAGAATATGGGCAATGAATTGAGAGAAAGCAAAGAAAATAGTTATTTAGCATCCTTAGCGGTCAATGAAGCCAATGAACGAGCAAAAGAAAACAAACGATTGGTATTTTCAAGTATTAGAAATTTGGGCGAGGTTGAATATCTCCGAAGTTCATACAGAAATTTTTTCCTAATAGCTGTTGACTGTTCAACTGGCATTAGATGGGAACGGGTAAAAGATGATTATAAAAAATTGGGTCAGGGCGAAGACCAATTTTTTGAGGATGACAAAAGAGATAAACTAGAAGAATGGACTGAGCACGGACAGCAAGTTCAGCTTTGCGTTGATGAAGCTGACATGATGCTTGATAATGATGAAACATTTCCGTCAAGACCCACAGCTGTTTTGAAGCTTAAATCGAAAATAGATCCATACATAGAATTATTTGAAGGCAAACTTAGACCACCTGAAGCGGTGGAATCTTACATGGGTATGGCATATTCAGCGTCATTAATGTCTCAATGTATCAAAAGAAGGGTTGGTGCCGTCATCGTAGACGAGAAAAAAGATGCCATACTTTCGGTCGGTTATAACGAGAATCCGTATCCAATGAAACCTTGCTTCATTAAGTATGCTGGTTGCTACAGAGATATATGCAAAAACAAACGTATGGCCGAACTTGAGAGTAACGCAACTGTTTGCCCAAAATGTGAACAAAAAATTAAGGATGTAAAATTCCCTTTCTTCTGCAAGAACAAATTACCCAATGGACACACTTGCAATTTTGATTTAGGCAAATATTTTATTAAAGATAAAATTATGGATCGTTGCACTGCTTTACATGCTGAAGAAAAAGCTATTTTGACGGCAGGCAGCAGAAACATAGAAGGATGCACACTCTACACCACTACCTTTCCATGCTTTACATGTTCTCAAAAAATAGTATTTAGCAAAATTAAGAATGTTGTCTATGTTGAGCCATATCCTGATGAAGATTCGATCAGGCTTCTCAAGGAAGCAGATGTTAAAGTTAACAAGTTTGAAGGAATCAAAGCCAAAGCCTATTTCAGAGTCTTCGGACCATGGCAGAGGAAAAAAGAAGATGAGGTTAAGGGCACATAGAAAATTTTTTTAAAGGTTGCATTATGATTGTTCTGCAAACCATCTGATTGTTTTCTTCAATTCTTTTATGCTTTGGATAACTAAGAAAATTTATAACGTTTTTTTCATTAATAAATTGGTCGAAAGGAAACTTAACGTTATAGCCACAACTAAAGCAAACCTTCATTTCAGCTTTAGGATTATAAGAAAAGGTCCATTTTTCACATTTTGGGCATTCTTCCAAATTTAATCTCCTCAATTAAGCTAAGCGTTTTATCTGTTTACTATTAACTGCCATATAAGTTTATAATATGTTGGAATAGTTTAGGATATGTTGCTTACTGAAGACTACAACAAATATCTAGACATCGTGAAGGCAAATAACACTGACTAGCCTCTACAAATTTGTTGCCAAATGTTAATTTTTTCATCTTTTCCTTTTAAATAAAAAAATGGGTATGCGGGAGATGGCTCCATTGGTTATCTATTAAGTATTTAATAGAAAAAAGAGACTAACGAAGGATTTTGTCACTTTAACTTTGTAGAAGCCATAAAAGACTAGCAGCTCCGAACTATTTTTTGTGGAGTATAATTATCTATAAATCAATCGCAATCTTGGTGGCTGTCGGAATCAGCTTTTTTGTTTAGCCAGCCTTTTTGCTTCCTTGTATGACATGGCGCAGTGGATGCAGCAGAACGCTGTTTCCCTGCCGTCTATGGCTTCTCTGTAGCCGCCCTCGTAGACTTTGCATCCGCAGTGGGCGCAGACATAGAGGCTTGGCTCAATGGCGATTGACACTAGGTCGGCGAAGCGTTTGAAAAGCTCCGTGCATAATTCTCTGCCTGCTTGGGTTAACTCGAAGATTTTTCTTTCTTTTTCGCCCACGGGTTTTATCGTGTGCGTGACCAACCCTTTTTCTTCCAGCTGCCCAAGAAACGGGTAAACCAGGCTGGGACTTACATCTTTTTTTACTCTTTTCTTGAATCGGCTGATGATGCTGTATCCATACGCTGGTCCCTCATACAGTATGGTGAGTATGTAGAAGCGTGAGAAGTCGCTGATTAATTCATCAAAGTTGTTTTCAGAATGGGGTTCGTTAGGCATTTTTTTCGCTAATTCATAAGCGACGGTTTGCCATAATAAATGTTCTTTAGATATATCCATAAAAGAGCTTTTCTGCCAGTCAAAATCATCGATCTTTCTTTCCACGGGTTTTCGCGAACAAATATATCCTACCTGTTGCATGTAGTTCTGGGTTCCAAGGAGAGAGTTCCCCATGAAGTATGACGTGATAATCGTGGGCGCAGGGCCAGCAGGCATCTTTTCAGCGCTAGAACTAACGGAGAAAACAAACTTAAGCGTCCTCATCCTTGACAGGGGACCCGATATTGACAAACGCAAATGCCCATCAAGCCGAGGATTCGAATGTGTTCACTGTGAACCATGCTCAGTTCTCTCCGGCTGGGGCGGAGCAGGCGCGTACAGTGACGGAAAACTCACGTTGTCAACAGAAGTCGGCGGCTGGCTAAACCAGTACGTCTCAACAAAGGAGCTCCAGGCACTGGTGAAACACGTCGATAGCATCTACCTGAAGTTCGGGGCAAGCGACCGAGTTTACGGTGGCGATAATGAAAAAGTAGATGAAATCGAGCGTGCCGCTTCGTTGGCAGGATTAAAGCTTATCAGGCAAGAGGTCCGTCACATGGGCACGGACAAGTGCAAAGAAACCCTGCAGCGAATGCGCAAAGAACTCAACGGGAAAATCACTTTCCGCCCAAAATCAGAGGTCAAAGCGCTCATCACCGAGAACCACCTGATCCAAGGCGTGGAAACGGTTGACGGCGAAAAAATCTTCGGCAAATACGTGATAATTGCGCCTGGTAGGAGCGGCGCAGAATGGCTTCAAACTGAAGCTCAGGTTCGCGGGTTAAAAACCGTGAACAACCCCGTTGACATCGGCGTACGCGTTGAAGTTTTGGCTTCTGTTATGGAGAACTTGACTAAGGCGCTTTATGAGCCGAAGCTTGTTTATTACTCACGGCAGTTTGATGACCAAGTCCGCACTTTCTGTGTCTCGCCCTACGGGGAAGTTACCACGGAATCATACGACGGCGTGTTAACGGTTAACGGCGGAAGCTATGCGGAAAGAAGGACTGATAACACCAACTTCGCTATCCTCGTCAGCACCTCGTTCACGGAGCCGTTCAAAGAGCCTATTGCTTACGGCAAATATGTTGCTAGGCTTTCGAACCTTTTAAGCGGCGGTGTGATGGTTCAGCGGTTAGGCGATTTGGTTGTTGGTCGTCGTTCGACACCTGAACGTTTATCGCGAAGCGTGGTTACCCCCACTTTGAAGAACGCTACCCCAGGCGACTTAAGCTTCGTTTTGCCCTACCGTTACTTGGTGGACATCCGCGAGATGCTTCAAGCCCTCGACGTTATCGCGCCTGGAATCCATTCACGGGACACTTTGCTCTACGGCATAGAAGTCAAGTTCTACTCTTCCCATCTGCAGCTCAGCAATGCTTTGGAAAGTAAAATCCAAAACATGTTCACAATCGGCGACGGCGCAGGCGTCACGCGCGGCTTGATTCAGGCTTCAGCTTCAGGCGTGATTGTGGCGCGGGAAATACTGAAACGTGAACACTTAGGTGCGTAGAAACTGGCGTAACAGTCCTGAAGGTGATATCCCACCTGCCAAGTTCTGATCTTTGCATGTCCTAAAAACCTTTAAAAGTGACCTCTTATTATCAACGGATAATAAAAAAGGCGGTATTGTAAAATGAGCGATCAAAACGATATGTTATCAAAAGTTCAGGGTCAAATGAACCTTCCTGAGCGCATTGCTGCTTTTATTCCAGGTTTCCGCGGCTATAAAGAAAAGGAAATACGGCGGGAAAGTGACAGGCTGATTAGGAATCACCTGTACATGAAGCTGTCTGTGGAAAAGACAGATTTGAGGGCGATTGAGCAGAGTTTGGCTGACCGCCGCTACTTCGACGTCTTAACAGACATGGATCGTTTATTGGCTAAAATGGACCGTGTGGTTGAAAAGGTCAATCATGCCTCCTACGGGTACAGCGGCTTCTTTGACGCTGTGAAAGTCAAAGAACAGAACCTTGACGACATGATAGCTTTCGACAATAAGCTTTTAGACCTCATAAACGCCTTAACCACCGAGGTCAACGCCTTCAAGACGGATTTAGCTAGCGGTGCCACGTCAAACCTCCAGAGCCATGTTCAGAGTGTGACAGATAAGCTTGAAAGTTTAGAGAACACGTTTGATCAACGTAACGAAATCATGATGGGAGTGAGTTAAAATGCCACAAGTAATAGAATGGGCAAGTTCACAAGCAAACGCAGAAGAAATAATCTACAGATGGGCTCCATCAGGAGCAACACCAGGAACAAACGCATCTGAGGCTATAACCTGGGGAGCTCAACTTATTGTGCATGAATACGAGGTAGCTGTATTCTTCAGAGACGGGAAGGCTTACGATGTTTTCGGTCCTGGCAGGCACACCTTAACCACGTTGAATTTGCCGTTGCTAACGGGCGCATTGACGCGGATTGCAGGATACGGAAAAGACAAGCCGTTCACATCGATGGTAATTTATATCGCCACTAAGGTTTTCAACGGCAAATGGGGCACAAGTGCTCAGACAACCGAGTTGGCTCCGCTGAAGGTTTACGGTCAGTTCCTATTCAAAATCGAAGACGCAACCCTGTTCGTCAACGAGGTTGTGGGCGGACAAAACGCTTACACAACGGACGACGTCAACAACTTCCTCAGAGGCTTTCTTAACGAAAAGATAATCGCGGAGATTTCCCATTACGACCTGGTCACCGTCTTCACCAGGCTTCAAGAAACTTCGGTGATTGTTAAGAACTCCGTTTTAGACTACTTCAAACGTTTAGGCATCGAATTAACCGACCTGCGGTTCGAAGGTATCGACACCACCCCAGAGTACCGTCAACGGCTGTTCTACCTTAAGACTGGAAACGTATCTGCAGACACAGTCCTGCGAATGGAAACCGTGCAGAACGCGGCTGCATCTCTAGGCTCAGGCGGCGGCGGTGGCGGCGGAGCGGGTTTAGGCACAGGAATGGTTCTTATACCGCAAGTCATGAACTCCGCGGCTCCTCCAGCTCAGGCGCCAGCACAAGCAATGACTCTTTTGATATGTCCCAAATGCGGCGCGCGTGTTCCAGCAACGTCGAAGTTCTGCCCCGAATGCGGAGCCTCTCTTACGCCTCCATCCCAAGCCACAATCAACTGTCCCAAATGCGGTAAGCCAATCCCTGCAAATTCAAAGTTCTGTCCCGAATGCGGCACGACCTTAACGCAGGGTGGCACGTAAATGTCTGACAGCGGCAGGCGCCAGCTGCTAACCATCGGCGTTTTCTTCATAATCATAGTAGTAGCCATACTGCTAAACCCGCTGGGCGTGGTTAAAAATTGGTGGAACGTTCTACAATTAATCATCGTTCTGTTCGGCGTCTGGATGCTGGTACTCGCGGCGATGAGAGCCCAAAGCCCTCAAAAGTACGAGCGCTCACCATACAGCACCGTTCAAATGGGTGTGCTTCTTATGGCTGTGGGCGTCGCATGGTTCGTCTGGGGCTACAGTTGGATTTACACGGTAGCCATACTGCTACTTGCCCTCGGCGTCATAGCCATCGCTTCAGCCATGCGTAGAAGCAAGCCAGCCTTGAGCCAGCCTTGAGCCATTTTTCGGCTCTAAACATTTTTCTACCCCTTTGTGTAGTCACAATGGCAGAAGGCTCAATGTTATGAGTGAAGAAACAATCGGGCGCGGCACATGGTATGACATGATGGCTAAGAAAGTGGTCGACCGTGAACGAGAGCTTGGTAGAAGCATGGGCAAACTTAGAACGGAGATGGGTCTTGGCGCTTCAGGGTTCCCGCACATCGGCAGCTTAGGCGACGCCGCGCGCTCATACACAGTTACCCTTGCACTGAAGAATCAAGAAGTCAATTCAGAACTCATCGCTTACTGTGACGACAAAGACGGTTTGCGGAAAGTTCCCGCGGGGTTAACGGATGCAGGATTAGAAAAGTACCTTGGGTTCCCAGTTTCAAGTATTCCTGACCCGTTCAGCTGCCATGAAAGCTACGGCAAACACATGAGTTCCCTTCTTCTCGAGTCTCTGGACAGATGCGGAATAGAATACTGCTACTATTCAGCGAAGGAAGTTTATGAAAAAGGACTGCTTCTTGACGAAATCCGAGTCATCCTCACTAACGCCAAAAAAGTCGGTCAAATAGTTAAGGAAGAGGTCGGCCAAGAAACATACACTGAAGTTTTGCCCTTCTTTGCCGTCTGCGAAAAATGTGGGCGCATCTACACGACACGGGCTTACTCGTTTGACCCTAAAACTGACAAAGTCCATTACAAATGCGAAGGTCTCGAAATCCGTGGCAAGCTCATCAAGGGCTGCGGGCACGAGGGCGAAGCAGACATCACCCGAGGCGAGGGAAAACTAACTTGGAAAGGCGAGTTTGCCGCCCGCTGGAAAGCGTTGGACATTCGGTTTGAAGCCTACGGAAAAGACATCGCTGACTCAGTCAAAATCAACGATAGAATCTGCCGCGAAGTCCTCTGTTTTGAGCCGCCTTCACACGCGAGGTACGAGATGTTTCTGGATAAAGGAGGAAAAAAAATCTCCAAGTCGGCGGGCAACGTGTTTACGCCTCAGGTGTGGTTCCATTACGGTTCCCCCCAATCGCTTCTCTTGCTCATGCTAAAGCGGTTTGTCGGCACTCGAACTTTGGATGTGTCGGATATTCCCGCTTACATGAACGAGCTTGACTTCCTAGAAGACGTTTACTTCGGCAAAAAGCAAGCTGGCGAAAAAGAGGCTGTTAGGCTTAGGGGCTTGTTTGAGTACTGCTGCGTTGCGAAGCCGCCTGCCAAGTTAAGCGTTCATGTGCCTTACAACTTGATGGCGTTTCTTGTCAAGATGGCGCCTAAGGAATGCTTGGAAGACTACGTGGCTGAGAAGCTTCAAAGCTACGGTTACCTTCCGAAGGGTCAAGCCTTAGACGCTAACTTGAAGCGGCGCGTTGAGTACGCTTTGAATTGGATAAGGGACTTTGAAGAAATAACCGAAACAGAAGTAAACCTGACAGAGGAAGAGAAAAACGCGATAACCGAGCTTGTCGCTAAACTTGAAACTGAAGATGACCCAGACAAAATCCAAAACGCCATCTTTAACGCGGCAAAAAACAACAACGTGTCCCCAGGTAGCTTCTTTAAGACTCTGTACCGCGTTCTTATGGGTGCGCCGCAGGGTCCACGTTTGGGTCCATATGTGCTTGCGATGGGCAAACAAAATGTTATCGCCGCTCTAAAAAGGGCAGTTAGCAAAAACTAACATAATCCCTTCAAACATCTTACGCAACAAATCAAGAGGATTACGCAAAAATCTAAACATCAAGATGGATTAAAAAAAGAGGACTGCAACCGCAACCCCCCGTCCGCTTGATATTTTTTGCGTATCAAATTCTGATGCAAGAATCTGCAGACTTTATCATGGCCAAGAAAGCGAACAATCTTGCTTTTGCATGTTTCTTTTGAACTGACTTTTTCGGTGACTTTTTATGTATCTTTTTGATTACCATTAGTCAGCCATAAATAGAAAGCCAAGAGACTCAACTGTTATGTAGCCATAATATTTGGTAGCAGTCGTCTAGGCTTCCTGTGAGAATGAACAGGACCTACGAATGATGAAAGCAAAAAAAGTGAATGGGCAACAACGTGTTGACGAAGACGAACTTTTAAGCTCTATCTCTACGTCTTGCGCTTTACCTTTGGAGTCAGAACGGTTTCGAGATATTTTGGATAATATTCCCTCAGCCGTGATTGTCGTGGAAAAGTTTGGTGGAATCTTGACTTTTGCGAACAAAAGGGCTTTTGAACTGTACGGCGGAAACCCTTGCGGCTTAAAATTAGTAGAGCATTTTGAGGCTTTGAAGTTTTACACGTTGGACGGTAAAGTTTGTCCGACTGAACAACTTTGTACTTACCGGGCATTATATAATGAAGAGACCGTTCTCAACTCGCCTGAAATTATCGAGCGCCCCGATGGGAAACGTTTTATTGTCAACGTAAGCGCGAAGCCGCTTTACGGTAATGGAGGCAAAGTTAACGCAGCAGTAACCATTTTCGATGACGTGACTGAACGAGTTAAAACTCAAGAGGCGCTTCAGGAAAGCGAAGACAGACTAAAAATGGCGCAGAGAATCGCTCATGTGGGCAACTGGGAGTATTATACTAAAGATGACAAGGCGATTTGGTCTGACGAGCTGTTCCGAATTTTTGGCTTAGAACCGCAAAAGTACGGTCCCAACACGGCTGAGTATGTTTCCCATATTTATCCTGAAGACCGAGAAAAAATTAACCAAGAGATGGAGCAACTGCTGTTTAACGCAAGGCTGCTTTCTAAGGCTAGTTTTGATTACCGTATTGTCAGGCGCGGTGGCTCCGTAAGGACTATCCATTCCGAGCGAATCGTCAGGGAAATCGGGGAAGACGGCAAACCCGCGAGGATAGTTGGTATAGAACAGGACGTAACTGAACGCAGGCAGATAGAACAAAAACTTGAGGATTACGCGAAAAATCTTGAGCGCATCGTGGAGGAGCGGACAAAGCAGTTGCAGAACGCTGAACGCTTAGCCGCTATTGGGCAAACTGCAGGCATGATTGGGCATGACATACGCAACCCCCTGCAGGCTATCGCTGGGGAACTGTTCTTGATGAATCAAGAAGTGGATGATTCAGTTGATTCCCAGTTTAAGATTGACGTTCGAGAGAGTTTACGAATCATCCAGGAGCAGGTTGATTACATCAACAAGATTATAACTGACCTGCAAGATTACGCGAGGGTCCTTAAGCCTGAAATGGCGGAAGTTGACCTCAGCGTTGCCATTCCCGAAATGCTCTCAACAGTCAATGTCCCAGGCAACGTCAGAGTTGTTGAGGAAATCGATGGGCACCTGCAGGTAAAGGCAGATTCTACTTTTCTCAAACGGGTTCTTGTCAACCTGGTTACTAACGCTGTTCAGGCTATGCCTAGCGGCGGAACCCTGACCATCAAAGCTTCACCTGAAGGCGACGGCATAGCCATCACGGTTGGGGACACGGGCGTTGGCATCCCCGACGAGTTTAAGCCCAAGCTTTTCCAGCCGTTGATGACAACCAAATCCAAAGGGCAAGGCTTCGGGTTAGCCGTTGTCAAACGATTGGTGGAAGCGCAGGGCGCAACTGTAAGCTTTGAAAGCAAGGTCGGCGAAGGAACCCAGTTCAAAATAACTTACCCCAAATAAACAACGTAACCCGTTTCAGCTTCACCACTATTTTTAAGTTTAAGCAAAGTGTTTACTATTCTGCCCCAGTTTTCTGGGCGCAAAAACCTTGGGCTCGTCGTCTAGTACGGATTATGACACCGGCCTGCGGAGCCGGAGGTCCTGGGTTCAAATCCCAGCGGGCCCGCCAAACTTTTAGCATTCTCCAAGGAAAAACAAGGATTTGCTTAACATGTATTCTTTCAGTGCTAATCCGTCGAACTCTACAACATTGAAGCTATGCTTGCGAGGAAGAGAATCGTTGTTATTACGATCGTTGCCAATGCTAAAGCTAAGGTAGCTTTTCCGAGTTTGTATTTGCCCATTAAATCCTTGTTTCGGGTGATAATTACGAGAGGTACGAGGATAAACGGTAGCAGGAGCCCGTTTAAGTATTGGGTGAAGACCATTACTTCAATTTGGTTTGGTATGAGCGCGAAAATTGCAGAGATTACGAGCGCCAAGACGAATACGAACCTGAACCTTCTTTCCTTAATCTGGCTCTCAAGGCCCAAAAATCCGAAGGCAGAGTAAACTGTGCCCAAGCCTACAGTAACCACAGCTAATATTCCAGCGAAGGCAAAGGCGACTGCGAAGACTTCCACTCCCGCTAATCCAAATTTAATGCTGAAAGGGGCTGCTATATCCGCGAAACTAGCCACCGATTTGCCCCCGATCAGTAATGCAGCACTGGCCATTATGACAATAGTGAGAATTGTGCCCATTAGGATACTTACAAAGGAATCGACTCTTTCTTTTCTCACGGATTTGCCTTCCTTGATTAGGTCTTCAACTCCTTTCTCGTGGTGATGAGCCCATCCTTTTTCGTAAACTAGTCCGCTGTGAAGGATGACGTAGGTGGGTGTAATAGAAGCCCCTACTATCGCCTCGGCGTAGTAGAAAGAGTTAGCCTTCAGTGAAGGAACCAGCGAATTGTAAACTATCGTGCCAAGGTTTGCGTGGAGCGAGGAGAGAAAATATAAGTAGGATAAGAAGATTGCAGTGACTAAGATTATCAAGATTTTTTCTAATTTGTCGTATGAAGTTAAGTAAACCAGAATAATGTTTAGCAGAATCGATATGGCTATTGCTAAAGGGTAGGCTATTTTGAACAGGAACGATACTGCGAGGCTTAGACCCATTATTTCGGCGGTTAGCGTGGCGAGGTTCAGAAACAGCGAAAGCGTGAAGAGTGGAAGTGAATAGCGTGGTCCAAACCTTTGATGTATGTTTTCCGCTAAGGTTTTTCCAGTGACAACTCCCAACCTAGCGCTAATCTCTTGTATCCCGATCAGCAAGACGCCTGAGTAGAAGGCTGCCCATAATACTGCAAAGCCAACTGCTGCGCCCGCCGCCGTTGCCGCGACGATGCTGGCGGGATCAAACAGTTCTACTGAGACGAGGACTGCGGGGCCGAAAACGGAAATTACGGTTAAGACTTGCTTTAGGTTCATCTTTTTCATGTTTTCCCCTTCTTCTTCAGACGGTCAGGTGAAGATAGCGGAGCTCTTAACCTGAGATGTTTTAGGTTTAATTATTAAAACATTACAATTGGAGATCAGTCCCTTCAGACTTCTTCCCTTTTTCATTTGCTACGACCATTAGGGAATCTTCCTTTTTGGTGAATGCCGAGGACGCATGTCACAGAAAAGTGTTAGAACACAACTGCGGCTTACGGGCGGGCAATTCGGGTCGAAAAGAGACGGGAAGGGTCGGAAGGAGTCGGAAAGGGACGCGTAGGGACGTGACTTACAAACGCTTCAAACCCCAAACAGGAAAAGCAACCCAAAACCAAGCCCGCAAAATCTCACGGTCTAATTTGCTGTTTCTTGGTTTTGAAGACGCCGCGCAAAAAGCTGTAACCCTTATTTGCCGTCTGGTACAGTAGGCTGCTTATGGCGATGGCGAACGCCGGGAACGCTGGCAGAATGTAGTAGTAAAGTTTTGTCTGGGCAAGAGTGAACACCGCGAGCACAACAATCATCCACGCGAGAACCAACGTGTCCTGTTTAACCCGTTTAACCGCCGCGTTGAAAAGGCAGAACACAGCGGAGAAAGCGGTAAGCACGACGTAAGCCACGTTTTCGGTGCTGGCAAAACCTGTGAAGTAGTAGAGGTAGCCGTGGGCGTGCCCCTCAATAGGGGTCACGGTGCGAGAGACAAAGCTGAAGCCGAAGTAGGCTTGCCAGAAAATGGATCCATAGGTGCTCCACATGTAAATCAGCCAGGGACCAAAGATGAGCAGCGCCACAGCCCACAGCAGCGTGAACCGTTTTGTAACGAGAAACCTAAGACTTCGCTTCGTCGCCAGGAGATATGCGAAGATGATGAGGGGAATCAGGAGCGCTTGAACCTGCTTTGTCATCAACGCCAAGCCGAAGAACAAGCCGCCTAATACCGCGTACTTGCTGGCACCTTCTTTCTCGTCGCTTAACAAGAAAAAGTACACGCTAGCCAAAACGAAGAAGACGAAGGGAACATCCGTCATGGCGCGCCTCGCAAACTCGTAAAACGTCGTGAAACTGCCCAAGATGAGCGCCGACATAAAGCCCACGGCTGGATTGTAAAGTTTCTTTCCCAAATAGAACACCAGCACCAGCGACAAGCTGCCGAACACGGCGCTGGAAAGCCTCG
Source organism: Bathyarchaeia archaeon (assembly GCA_049512935.1). GTDB lineage: Archaea > Thermoproteota > Bathyarchaeia > Bathyarchaeales > Bathycorpusculaceae > Bathycorpusculum. The sequence goes on along the minus strand of JBEKWR010000016.1, from coordinate 22,539 downwards.
CTGCAAAGTTGCTGACGCCCAAGAACTGGTAGGAAAGAGCCATCAGCCATATGCCAAGCGGCGGCTTGCTTATCCAAAGCAGTAATCCCCCGTTACCCCAAGGAGTCAAGTAGTCTCCGGTCTTAACCATGTGGAACGCCCACTGAGAGTACGTCTGCTCATCGGCAACCCAAAGCACGCCGCTTCCAAGGTTAACATAGAATATCAGTGAAAAAGCCAAGATCGCTAAAACGCAAAGCGCTTCCCAATGTGCCGAAAACCAGGAAACCTTCCCGTCAGAAACCTTCGTGGCTTCCGCGCTTCGACGGCTTCTTCTCGTTTGGCGAACAAAGCGAACTACGGCGAAAGCAGCCACCGCTATTATGGCAAACGAAATCGCGTCAAACCCGATCGTGTTCAAGGGGAGAGCGCTGCTGGGCGAGGCGGCGTTTTTCGAGGTTGAATAGGATAAGGCGAAGGCGTAGACGTGGTTGTCGTCGGAGCCGACGTACAGGGTGTTGTCAGCGACTGCGGGTGAAGAATCCACAAAGTTTCCAGTCTCGTAGCTCCACTCTTTCGCCCCTGTGGAAGCGTTAAAACAGTAAATGCTGTTGTCTTCCGAGCCCACGTAGACGTTGCCGTCTGCCACCGCAGGCGACGATTTGACCCAGTAGCCGGTTTGGCTCTGCCAAACTTCTTTGCCACTATAAGCGTTCAAGCAGTAAACGTTGTTGTCTTCGGAGCCGAAGTAGACGCACCCGTAAGCTAAAGCTGGGGAAGACACCACGGAATCTTGAGTTTGATATTTCCAAATAAAGGCGCCTGTGGAAGAGTTTAAGCAACAAGCGTAGCCGTCGGATGAACCGATATAGACGTAACCGTCGTTTACGCAGGGCGAGGAAACGGTGCTTCCCGTGTGTTGGCTCCAAATCTCGCTTCCTGAAGTGGCGTTTAAAGCGTAAACAAGAAAGCCAGCTGATGCGTAGACGACGCCTTCCGAGACGGCGGGACACGATTGAACACTATTGCCCGTGTCGTAGTTCCAGAGCTTCGCGCCGTCTGAGTCGTTCAAAGCGTACACATTGCCGTCATACGATCCTATGTAGACGACGCCGTCAAAACAGGTAGGAGACGAAAAAGCGCTTTCAGGACCAGGCACAAAACTGCCGCCGACACTGTAATTCCAGAGTTGCCCGCCGTTCGTCTCGTTTAAAGTGTACACGTAGCCGTTACAACACCCGAAGTAAACCCGTCCATCGTAGACTGCGGGGGACGACCCCACAAAATCGTCAGTTAAGAAACCCCACACTAACTTGCCGCTAGATGAGTTCAGGCAGTAAACTGCGCCTTCGTTAGCTCCTACAAAAACGTACCCGTCAGCCACCGCAGGGGAAGACACGACTCCCTCCATTGTCGTGAAATTCCACAAGAGCCTTGCGGAATTAGCTAGGCTGTTATCGGCTGAAGTGCCAGTATGGCTTGGGTTCTGACGGAACATTGCCCAGTTGTCGGCGCCCGCGTTGGCAGTGGTGCCTGAAACTGCCGAGAGGCAGCAGGGCATGAGGATAAGTGGAATTAGGATAAGCAGCATCCACTTCTTTTTTCTCATTGTCATCCTTGTAAGCACTGACATGCGAGGGAACAATATATAACCTGTTGAATTTTAGGAAAATCAGGTCAAGTTTGAATTCTAGGAAAGAGTGGTTTGGCGGCTTCGCTGTTGAAGCATTGCGAAACTAAAATGGAGTTTTTTTTGGGTTTTATTCTCTGCTGGAGAGCACAAGGATGTAGTCTGCCGTGTCAGCGCACATGTCTGCGGCTTGTTCAATGAACTCTACTAAGTCGTCGAATATCACCATGGCTCCGCAGTTTATGCTTTCGCCATACTTCACGAATAGACTCTTGCACTTGAGATATTCAACGTCGATGGCGTGCTCTAATTCGCCGACCTTCTTCGCTTCGTTGATGGCTTCTGTGGGGTTCGATGAGATTTTCTCTATGCTGCTTCTCAGTGTTTGAGCCGTATCCACAAGTTTTCCAGTCATGACGACGGTTTTGTCGCTTAGCTCCTGCGGGATTTCTGCGCCTGAAAGCATCTCAAGGCACCGCGCGGCGTCTTTCGTGTGGTCAGCCAAGGTGTCTAGCCGCTTAACCAGGTGAAGCAGGTCTTCGCGGTAATCAGCTACAAGCGCTGCTCCCTTTGATAACTCCATGAAAACGTCTGTTCTAAGCGAGTCAACGCCTTCCTCAGTCTTGTAGAGGTTGTCAATGTACTTTTGAGCTTCTTTAAAATTCTTTTCTGAAAAACTCTTGGTTGCTTTATGCAGCCACGTAACCGTGTCAAAAGCTTTTGTTATCTGATCGTGAGCAAGTTCTAATCCTCTGGTTTTGCGGCGCTGTTCAAACCAATCGTAACTTTTTCTTTCCACGCTCAACACCGCCTAATAATTGATTCAGTTTCAGATATAACCCTTCTCATAGGGCACACTTGGAGGTAAATGCTAACGTACATATTTTCTGTTCCTCAACGCTACTTTTAGGTGTGTCATGATAAGCATGCGTCAATTGCTAAAAGCCAATCCATAAGATCAGCGTTTTTAGCCTTAGCTTGCTTTTTGCCACTTGTGTTTCCCTTCAATTTTCTCCCCCGATTTTAATAAGCTGAGCCATGCGTTAAACATGGTTAAAGTACCATGGAATTTCACGTTCTATTTGACGTTTTTTAGATTTCTTTTTCTGCATGGCTTTTCCAAGTAACCCGTCCTCTGTTTCGCCTTATTTATCATGCGCAAATAGTATATAGAGAATAACTTATTCTATATAGAAAAATTCAGTTTTCCAGAACAGCCTTCGCCAACCTGACCTTGTCTTCCAGCTTGTTCATCACCGTATCCGTCACTTTCACGTCGATTCCAAGCTGCTCAATCCGACTCTTTTCGTCGGCGTCTTTAACGTCGATCACGAAAGAATCAAGAAATTCTGAGTAAAGCTTCGCAACCGAAAACGCCGAAACCTCCAAGCCTAAACCGCGCAAAAGTTTGTCCGCTGGACCCTTGATGGGTGCGCCGGCAACTATCGGGCTTACCCCGACGATTTTGGCGTTTGTCTTCTTCAAGGCGTCTCTGACGCCGTTAACCGACAGAATGCTGCCAATGCTAACTATCGGGTTGCTGGGGCAAATAATGATCATTTCCGCGTTCAAGATTGAGCTAACGGCTTTAAGTGCGGGTTTCGCGGTGGCGGAGCCGACGAACTTAACGCCTAAGACCTCGTCTCTTGCTTGCCTCTTCACGAAGTACTCTTCAAAATGAACTAATCCTTCTTCGATTTTTATCCACGTCTCAAATTTATCGTCCGTCATCGGCACTACGTCAACTTTGAGTCCTAAGCGCCTGCAGATTTCCTTGGTCACTTCTGAAAGCGTGTAGCCCTTGCGTAACAAGTCTGTCCTAAAAATGTGAGTTGCGAAATCTCTGTCGCCTATGCTGAACCACGTTTCCAAGCCCATTTTCCTGAGATTTTCGAGGCATTGGAAGGTGTCGTTTCGTATCCCCCAGCCTTTCTCTTCATCAACAACTCCCGCTAAAGTGTACGACACTATGTCGATGTCTGGAGAAATGTGTAAACCAAACATGTCCATGTCGTCCCCAGTGTTTACAATCACCGACAAGTCTTCCTCCTTCACAATCTTAGTTAGCCCAGTTAGGAATCTTGCCGCGCCGACTCCGCCTGCCAAAGCTGTAATCATGACCCTTCCTCATCGTCAAGTCAATGGCTGCGTTTTTCAGAGACCCAGTACTCGGCGGAGGAGCCTTTTTCGTCGACCGCTCGTTCCTTCTTAAAGATTGGTGCTTCGCTCTTGTACCTCTCAACGGCTTCCCGGAGTGCCGTGAACACTTCTGGTCGATGGGAACCAGCAACAGCAACGTAAACCAAATCGTCGCCAACGTTGAATTCGCCCAGCAAATGGTGGATTTGAACGTTAAATACTCCAGGCTTCCGGGTTAAATCATCGCATATTTTCCCCAAGACTTGGTTGGCTTTTTCCTCGTAGGCTTCAAGATGAAGTTTCTCAACGTTTTGTCCCTCGAAAGTTTCACCCCGTACCACCCCGATAAATAGCCCTATGGCTCCAGCTTTGTGGAAGTTGGGGTCTTTTCTGATGTTGTCGAGGGCGTCTTGGACGGTGAAGGTTCCTTTTTCATGAACTCCTGCCTTAACTGACAAGAACAATGCTCCTTAAGATCTGTTTGGGAATTTTTTAGTCTGCCGCCTCTAAAGTATTTTGCCCTAAAAAGCTTCCGCAGGGGCTCTTGGCTGTAGGCGACATAACACAATTTGCGTGTGTAGACTCGTCGCCGCTATGGGTCAAAATTGCATTTATGGAACGCATTTACGCTTCGTTGATGCACGCTTCGAATAGAAGAAACCCGCAATTGCTCTCAGAACTCAATAAAGCGGGTCAAGCGACTTACGGAACTGCCGCTAAAACAAGTTTGAAAATAAGGGTGCTTATGCCTCAGCTTCCGCTACTTGAGGCGCCTCTGGCTCCGCTTTGACTTCCTGCGTTTTCGGCTGACTTTCAGGCTGCCCTATAAGCTTGGACTTTCTTATGCCAACATGCCTAAGCGGTGCAACTTCTTTAGCTTGGTTGTATATGTCTGAAGCGATTTTGCCGAGAACCATTTCTTGAACGAACTGGTCAAGCGATAACGCGTCGGCTTTTTCATGGATTGTTTTGTCCATTATCTTGCGGATTATCTTTTCCTGGGACGTTTTTATCCTTGAAAGCGTCAACGCTGAAACCGCAATTCTAAGTTTGTACCCGTCTTTGGTGGTCAGGTTGATCAACGAGTCAACCTTGGTGGTTCTTCTTCTCACTAGGCTTCGAAGGTAATCCCTTGAGTATTCATGACCTTTAAACAGTGTCTTAGCGGTTTTCGCGTCGATCTCGTTAACTTGGAAGAACATTTTCAAGTAGTGATGCGAAAAATCGCCCGTTATATCGTACAGTGTGGCTTCAACAACTCTTCCAATAAGCTTTTCAGGTTCTTCAGCTGGAATGGAACCTAACTCGATGTTTCCAAAGAAGGACGGCGCAATAACCATGTACCATCCTTTCCCACGCCACTTGTCACGAACATGTTTAGTTTTTGAAGACAAAGATATTTCTCCAAACGCGCACAAAGATTCTCATAGAAATATTAAAAGCTTTATGGTTTTTTGACTATTTTTTCTCTGCCACCCATGTATTTACGCAAGACGCTGGGAATCATTATGGTACCGTCTTCTTGCTGGTTGTTCTCCAGCACCGCAACTATGGTTCTGCCCGTGGCTATAGCCGTCGAGTTTAACGTGTGAACAAACCCTTTCGGTGCGGCGCCTTCTTTTTCTCGGTAACGGATGCCTAAGCGTCTGGCTTGGTAATCTGTGCAGTTGCTGCATGAAACAACCTCTCGGTAACCGTTTTGCGCCGGCATCCAAGCTTCAATATCGTATTTCTTGGCTGCGACGGTTCCGATGTCGCCCGTGCAAACGTTGACGACACGGTAGGGTAACTCAAGCTTCTGAAGCAGGTCCTCGGCGTTCATAAGCAGTTCCTCATGCAGCTTGGCTGAGTCTTCCGGCTTGCAGAAGATGAACTGCTCGATTTTGTTAAACTGGTGAGTGCGGAAAATCCCTCTTGTGTCTTTGCCGTGGGCTCCCGCTTCCTTTCTGAAGCAGGTGCTTATTCCAGCGAGTTTTATGGGCATCTCTTGTTCCTTGAGCACTTCGTCCATGTACATTGCAGCCATCGGATGCTCGGAAGTGGCGATTAAGTAGAGGTCTTCGTTTTCAGCCTTGTAGAGAACATCAGCGAAGTCGGCTAATGCTGTTACTCCCTCGTAGGCTTCCCGCTTCATCAAGTAAGGCGGTATCACCGGGGTGTAACCCTTTTTCGCCAGTTCTTCTATGGCGAAGCTCATCAAAGCCATGTCCAACATTGCGACCTCGTTTTTGAGGTAGAAGAACCTTGCTCCAGAAATTTTCCCCGCTCTCTCCATGTCAATCTGGTCTAACGTCAAAGCCAGATCAATATGGTTCTTTACAGGAAAAGCAAAATTTGGAATTGTCCCCCAACTTTTAACCTCTACGTTGTCTTTGTCGTCTTTGCCAAACGGGACGCTGTCATCTAGCAGGTTTGGCAATCGCATGAGGTAGTCATGAGTCTTCAGTTCTTGCTGTGTGACCTGCTTTTCGATGTTCCCGATTTTTTCATCAATATCCTGCGCCCTATAAACTTCATCGTCCGCTTCCTTGCCCGCCTTTTTCAGTTTAGCGATTTCTATAGTTACCAGTTTTCGCTGGTGACGCAAATCGTTTAGTTTTGTTAGGTTTAGTCGCCATTCCTTATCAACAACGATTAAGTCGTCTAGCATCTGTGTGCATTCGGGGTTGCCGCGTTTTGCAAGATTGTTTTTTACGAGTTCAGGGCTTTCTCGGATAAGCTTGATATCTAACATTGACTTCACACGCAAATTCCTAACTTAAGGAATTCAGCTATTTAACCTTGCGATGCCAAAAGAAAGCCTAAAACGGATATTCATGGGGGATATCAAAGCGAGAGATTGATTAAGCCCCAACAACAAAAAGACTTAACTCCCAAATTGCTTAGCGCTGACGGTGAAAGCATTCAATGGCAAGCATAGAACTGGTCCTTTCAGCATTCTTACTTTTGACTTTCGTAGCCGCGCTTATTTCAAGGCGAGTTAAGGCTCCTTACACTTTGGTTTTGGTTCTTACAGGCGTCTTAATCACTGTAATTGTAGGCTTATTGTCGCTTCACGGAAGCCCGATTCAAGGGCTGATGCAGAACGTAACTGTGCAGATTCGGTCCATTTATGGCTTGTTAATCCAAGGCGGCGGAGGTGGTCTCTACGTTGGTCTCATCGTTCCTCCACTCATTTTTGAAGCCATGATTCATATCCGTGGCAGTGATTTGAGAAGTGTAATTAAGCCCTCATTAGTCCTTGCCACAATTGGTGTTCTGATAGCAACTGTTGTTACGGGTCTGATCTTGTGGCAAATCATTGGTCTATCCATTTATGTTTCGTTTTTGTTTGCGGCTCTAATTGCACCGACGGACGTCGTAACAGTGCTGGAAGTTTTTCGGCACGTTAGGGTTCCATCGAAGCTATCAACCCTATTGGACACTGAGGCAACCTTCAACGATGCAACAGCCATCATAGTTTTCACCATAATACTTTCATCAATAGGGCTTCAAAAAATAAACGTCACCAGTTCACTGCTGGGTTTCGGGTTTACGCTTGGCGCTGGGGTTTTAATCGGGCTGGGCGTTGCTTTTGCAGGAGAGATCCTTTCAAGCTTAATCGAGGACAGAGTTGCGGAAACCATTCTGACAATCGCAGTTGTGTACGGGTCCTTCGCGTTTGCTTCTGGAATCGGCGCCTCTGGACTCATCGCGGTTGCCGTTGCGGGATTATACTTTGGTAACTTTACCGTTCGAACCGCAATGGAGCCTGCAACGAAGGAAGCAGTTGCGATTTTTTGGCAGATCGCCGCGTTCATAGGTAACTCAGCGGCTTTTCTCCTTATCGGCTTCGAAGCAAACATCGTAACTTTTCCCCAATCGATAGTCATAATTCTGGTGGCGTTTGCCGCGGTAACAGTTTCTAGAGCTGCGACGGTTTACCCGATACTTGCTTTCTACAGAAAAATAAGCGGAAAAATGAGATCTGTTTGGAGCAACATAGCTATGTTGAGCGGTGTAAGAGGCGCCCTTTCAATCGCGCTTGCAGCAACCATCACAACCTCGGCTCTCATATCGGAAAAGGACCTTCACACCATAAACACCATGGTGTTCGGAGTCGCCTTCATTTCAATCATGGTTCAGGTGCCTCTCCTGTTTCGCTACGCCAAGAGAGAAATGCCTGAATCTGAAGCCTTCAAGAAAACCGAGCTTGACGAGCAATTCGTGCGTATATCCTCAGTCATTGAAGAGGCTCACAGGTTGAGGTCAGAAGGAAAAATTTCCAATCAAGAATTCACTGAAAGACTCGAAGAAAGCAAAAGGGAACTGGACAGTTTGATCGCAAAATCTCCTGTAACTCTTGAAACCAGAAAGATAATTCGGGCAAGAGCAGCCATTCTGTTTTCGCGTCTGCCGAAGCCATCCAAACGTGAACAGAAAAAAGAGGAATCAAAAGAACCAGATTCTAATGCAGAAACAAACGAGTCAAACTAGAGACACTCTTGTGGAAGGGTAAACTTAGAACGGTTTCTCACATTTTAGATTTTTCAAAAAGTAAGATTGTTAACCAAAAAATGGAAGAAGATTTGAATTTGGTTTCTTGTTTGCGCGTCCAGTTTTACTTTTTGCTTAGCGTTATCTCCATTGTGGAAACCATTCTGGACTTGCTTTCTCCCTCACGTGGCGGCATCTCGACTGTTCCAATGGCGATCTTTGTTACTTTAAGGTCTTTGACGAAACGGTTTCTTGTGATCTCAGCGACGTCAACAGCGGTGGTTATGGCTTGGCCTCGTGCTTTCAGTGTGATTTCTTTCAGGTTGCTTTGGGATAGGCTTGTTATGATTGCCAGAACATAGCTCATTGGAGGTTTGTTTCCCACAAAGATAACATCTGCGTTTTCAGTCATTTTCTTTTACTCCTTTTTTGTTGTTTGCCCATGTGTAACGTTACTGTTGCTTAGCGGTTGCTTTGCAATGGAAACGTTACTTCCCAACTAATTACGATTACTTCCTTATAAGTCCATTGAATAGACGCTTAATCAAGCAAAAAATGATACAAGGTCAGTTTTTGCCGCCGCTTAACGGGAAGGCTTTTCTACACCTACCCCATAATGAGCTTTAACACCATTACAAAGTTGAGAATTACCCTTGCTAACGAAACTCAAGAAGCAAATTCAGCAAATGCTAACTTCGCAGGCTCAAGCGGCGCATAAAATAGGTTTAACCCCTAACAAAGTAAGCCTAATCGGGTTCATTCTCGCTTTCGCCTCAGCGGTCTCATACGGGCTAGCTTCAACTCACCGTTGGCTTTTACTCTTAGCGACGGCGTTTCTTTTGGCTTCAGGATTCTGCGACACGCTTGACGGAATCATAGCCAGAACCTTCCAGCAAGTAACTGTTTTCGGCGGCTTCTTCGACTCTGTCCTCGACAGGTACGCGGATGCAATAGTTTTTGCCGCCATAATAATCGCTGGGCTCTGTAACCCCGCTTGGGGCGTATTTTGGGGTCCCGTTTGGGCCTTGGCGGCTCTAGCAGGTTCTTTGTTGGTAAGTTACAGCAGAGCAAGAGCTGAAGCTGCAGGGTTAAAAATGGAGTCGGTAGGTCTGGCTGAACGGGCAGAACGCATGCTAATTCTGGCTGTGGTCAGCGTGGTTGCGTTTTTCTGGCTGCCCGCCTTGGGTTATGGCGTAGCCTTACTGGCGGTGCTTTCAAACTTTACAGTTGTACAAAGAGCACTTTACGTTTACAAGGAATTAAAGAAAAAAGTAGTATCAGTTGTTTAGTATCTTCTTCGGGCTCGTGAGTGGCGCTCGCTTTCGGCTCTAACGTTAACTATTCCACGGTGAACAGCACATGATATGCAGTAGTATTTCGTGTCCACCCATGAAGCAAGAAACGTGCCTTTTTGCCTAAGCTCCTTAGCTAACTGCGGCTCAACAAACGACACACGGCGAGTAGACCTCTTTGCCTTATCACGCGGCACCATTGCCCCACAATTAGCGCATTGAACAAGGCTGCTGCTTCCTTTGCTTCCTTTTGATCTTCCTCGGCTTTTTCGCTTAGATGGCAATTATTTTTAACCTCTTTCTCTTCTATTTTCCAACTTATGCTTTAATCTATCTTATATATCTGCCCTTAACTTTAACAGAGAAGCAATGTTTGCTTCCCGTTTGATGAGCGGAACAATTCTTCCTTCAGGCGACGTCATCAAAGTTGTAACTCCAGGTCCATGGCCAGCGGTAACACAGTTAGAATGGATGACTACGCCAACCGACATTGCGCCTTGGCGGTATATTCTTCCAAACGAGTGGTCAGCGTCAACGATGGCTACCAGGTCGCCAAGCCTTAAGCTTTCCAGCCCGTATTGGTCAACAACCGCTTTGTCGAACAGTTGAATGTCGTAGTCTCCCGAGTTAACCTGGTTTGCGCCCAAGCCTGAACCCATTATGGCTGCTGGAACAACATGTGTGACAGGCACCTCAAGCTTGTCCCCCCTTGGCTGCGGATCCCAAACCTCAAGCAAAGCTGGGTCCATATTCAGGACTTTAATTTCTGGAAAGTCAAGCAGTTTTAAGCCCACGCCGAAAGCCTTCACAAGAATCCTGTCGCCTATCAGAAGCTTTTCCAGAATCCCTGAGGGAAAATCAACGAGCACATGCTCGATTCCGCCATGCTTGCCCGTTACGGTTCCCATAGCGCCTTTAGCGTCGCCATTAGCCACTGTCGCGGTGTTCCCGATACATGACAGCACGTTGAAAGCGGTGTTAGCAGCCTGTCCAGACCGCGCATCGTTTTCCTTGTTTTCCACGCTAACCCCTGGCTCCACATGGTCAGCTTCCCAATCGCACGCTGGATCCCCGACCCTCAGGTTGTAGGTTATGCCGCCTACACCTGGCAACACTAGCGGCTGCCCCGTTGCAGAAACGTTGTAGACTGACCTGATGGTTGGGCTGGCTATTTCGCCCATAACTGACATTTTTATGAGTTTTTCAGCGTTTGTCGTCAGCATAAATAGTTCTCCGTTGGGCATATTGTCCTAACGGTAAAGAGTCTAATAAAACTTCACGGGCGCAGATTCTTGTCTAAGCAAATCTTAAATTATGCGTTTCTTTATTGTTGCATTGGAGTTAAGTCTCCTAATAATTGTTCGAAGTGAACTTTCAATGTCTGAAATCGGATTGAGAACAAAGATGCTAGTGCGAGACGTGATGAGCAGCCCCGTGGTAACTATGGATGAAACTTCCACTTCTGACCTAGCTGCCGCCGCCATGGACAAGAACGATTTAGGCTGCGTAATAGTCACCAACAAAGCTGGCAAATCGATCGGAATAATCACGGAGCGGGACTTGGTCGTTAGGGTTTTAGCTAAAAACCTAAAGCCTGACACTGTGAAGGTCGAGGAAATCATGACGACTCCCCTGGTCACCATTGAACCTGAAGCGACCATAAGTGAAGCGGCGAGAAGAATGAACAGGCTTGACATTAGGAGGCTCGGCGTTATCTACAGGGGCAACCTCGTCGGCATAATCACTGCCAAAGACGTTTTAGGCGTAATGCCTGAACTCATCGAGATCATTCAGGAGAGGTCACGCATTGAAGGCGCTTCAAGAGCGGATGAGTCTGAAGAAACTCCTCTTTCAGGGTACTGTGACCGCTGCAACGTTTACTCTGAAAGCCTCAAAGAACGTAACGGACAAAACATCTGCGACGAATGCCGCGTAGAGTTGGAACAAGAAAAGTAAACTCGCCAATTATCCTCACAGCGAGCTGTGGGCTGATGCGCCTAACGCGTGCTGGAGCACCGCAACGCCGTAACGCAGGAGGCTTTTCACTGCGCTTGCTCTTTTTCTTGGAACACATGCGACACCGTGGATTAAACCGAACAAAGAAAGGGCTGTCATGGTCAAGAACGTAGATTTTGAGTAAACAGCCAGCCTTAAAATAAAAAGAAACAGTTTTGAGAACACGTCATCCTGCTTTCGTGAAAAAATCGTCATTCCCCTTTCATGTGCAATTAACTCGGCGTCAGAAAAGTTAAGGGTTTTGCTTCCTTTGACAGTTACACTCTGGTCTTTTTGGGGCAGAGTGAAAACAACTGTATCATCAACAACATCAACAACAACCAGCGCTCTCTTGAAACCAGACTTTTTCAAACGCCGAACCATTTGCGGGTCAACCATCGTTTTCTTTCTCTTATCCCAGACTGGCTAAGATAAACTTTTAACCTAACCAGCCGCTAATCAATAAACCGTGAACTGAAGTGATCGTTGATTCTGTCCTCACAAACGCCAAAGCCTACCTCAACGGGCAAATCGTTGACTGCAGCATCGCAGTTGAAGAAGGCAAAATCTTCAAGATCGGAAAAGAAACCCAGATGCCAAGCGCCGACGAAAAAACCAACCTTAAGAGCCTGCTCGTGCTGCCCGGCTTGATAGACGAGCACGTGCACCTTCGAGACGAGGGGAAAGCCTACAAGGAAGATTTCCAAACGGGAACCGCCGCCGCAGCCGCAGGAGGCTTCGCCACCGTCTTGGACATGCCCAACAACGAACCCGTCACGATGAGCGCCGTCACGCTTAGAGATCGAATAGCGTTGGCTCAGAGAAGGATTCTGGTTAACGTTGGGTTCTACTCGGAATTCCCCAAGAAAATCGCTGAAACCCAAGACATCGTTTCTGAAGGTGCAGTTGGCTTTAAGCTTTTCATGGGCTCCCAGATCGGGGGACTAAACATCGACGAAGATGAGGAGTTGCTTGACGCCTTCACGGAGGTGGCACCGTTGAACGTGCCCGTGGCTTTGCACGCTGAAGACAGAGCCTTGCTTGCAGCAAACGAGGAAAAACTCAGGCAAGCCAAAAAAAGCGGCACCACGGCTTTTCAACAGGCACATTCCGAAGAGGTCGAAGTGAAAGCCGTTGAACGCCTGCTGAAAATAAGTGCCCGAACGGATGTTCACTTGCATTTCTGCCATGTGTCAACAGAAAAAGGCTTAAACGCCATCTCAGAGGCAAGAAAAACGGGAAGACAAGTAACCTGCGAAGTTACCGCTAACCATCTTCTGCTATCAACGGCTGATCTGGAACGTTACGGGCAACTGGCGATTATGGCGCCTCCGATTCGCAGCAAGGACCAAGTTGACGCTTTATGGAAAGGCTTGGAGCAGGGCTGGGTTGACGCTTTAGGCTCCGACCATGCGCCGCACGCTTTAAGCGAAAAGTCTGCGAGCAGCGTTTGGGACGTCAAAATCGGGGTTCCAGGTCTGGAAACGACTCTGCCTCTCATATTGACGCAGGTTAGAAAGAACCGTTTATCCATAAACCAAGCGGTTTCGCTTCTCGCCGAGAAACCCGCGGAAATCTACAGTTTGAAAGATCGGGGTCGCTTGGAGTATGGTAAAAACGCGGATTTGACGGTTGTGGATTTTAACAGTAAATTTAAGATTGACGCTTCAAAGTTCAAGTCTAAAGCCAAATTTTCCCCGTATGACGGGTGGGAAGTGCAGGGCAAACCAGTGAAAACATACGTTAACGGCTTGCTAGTCTTTGACGAAGGAGAAATAGTTGCAAAGCCGGGCAGCGGCTCAATTGCTCGGAGAGTCAACCAGTGAAGTTCTTAGCGGATAGCATGCTGGGAAAAATGGCACGTTGGCTACGCATGCTGGGTCAAGACGTAACGTACAATGTTGAGCTAAACGATAATGAGCTTCTCGACTTGGCGAAGAAGGAAAGTCGTGTTTTACTGACTAAAGATTTGGAGCTTTTCCAACGCGCCGCCGCCAAGGGCATTGACGCTTTCTTCGTTGAAGGAACATCAGAATCTGCAAGGCTCGCGGAAGTTGCCAACCGATATGGTTTAGCGCTGGAGATTGATATGGAAAAGTCCAACTGCCCAGTTTGCAACACAAAGCTTAAGGCTACTCCGAAAGAGCAGCTTTCGGGTGAATTGCAGAAGAACACGTACACATACTATGATAATTTCTGGAAGTGCCCAAACTGCGGGCAAATCTACTGGCAAGGAGCCCACTGGAAACAGATCAGCAACACCCTTAGTGAAGCGCAAGCGGAACTGGAAGAACTGAAGGAAAAAAATTGAAGCTTAAGTTAGCAGCCATTTTAACGGTATGTCTTGGTAGGTTCCGTCTGGCAAAGTGCGCCTGATAGTTATCGGCAGTATCGCAGCCTCAAGTTCTTTTAACGCTATGTCGATGGGGTTAGTCTTTTCGTTTGCATCCACCAAGATCGGTGCTCCCATCGAGATTTGAAGTGCTCTAGCTCCAACTATCCTTGCCTTCTCGAAACGAGTGATTTTTGGTGGTCCAACTGTTATTTTTCTTTCTGACGTATTTTAGTACTCTCCAGCGCCTGGATATCCGCCCATGCCGCCCATTCCACCCATGCCTCCCATGCCGCCGCCCATTCCGCCTGGCGGTGTCGGTGGTCCCTTCATCTTGCCTGAAGCGATAACGTCGTCGATTTTGAGTATCATGGATGCTGCTTCGTTTGCGGATTTTATTATTTGTTTTTTAACTGATAACGGCTCGAAAATGTTTACTTTTGACATGTCTTGAACTTTGCCCTCCAAAACCTCGATGCCAGCCCATGTTTCTCCTTTTTCATGTCTGGTTCTAAGTTCTATAAGTATGTCAACTGGGTCTAAGCCAGCGTTTTCAGCCAGCGTTACAGGTATAGATTCGAGGGCTTCTGCGAACACTCTAACTGCAAGCTGCTCTCTTCCTGGCACCGTCTCAGCATACTTCCTCAGTACGCTTGCCATTTCCATTTCTGGGGCGCCTCCTCCAGCGACAATTTTAGGCTCTTGAATTAAGTCTCTGACAACACAAAGTGCGTCGTGGATTGAGCGTTCTGCCTCGGCGGTCATGCGTTGCGTCGCGGCCCTGATTAGGATGGTTACTGCCTTAGGGTTCTTGCAGCCTTCGATGAAAGTCATCTTGTCGTCGCCGATCCTGCGCTCCTCAACCAAAGCAGCGTATCCAAGGTCTGACGGTGAAATATCGTCTATGCTTGAAACTATTTTTGCACCTGTGGCTCTCGCGAGTTTCTCCATGTCTGACTTCTTGGCTCGCCTAATCGCTATTACCCCTTTTCTTGAAAGGAAATGCTGAACCATGTCGTCTATGCCTTTTTGGCATATGACTACGTTTGCTCCTGAAGCCAAGATTTTGTTTGTCATGTCTCTGAGCATCGTTTCTTCTTCTTTGAGGAAGGCTTCAATCATGTCTGGGCTTTCAATGTTTATCTTAGAATCTAACTCGGTTTTCTCAATCTCCAAAGAAACGTCTATTAATGCAATCTTCGCTTTCTCCACCCGCTTAGGCATGCCCGACTGAACAATTTCCTTATCTAAAATTATGCCGTTAATAAGTGTTGTATCATTAAGTGACTCGCCTGTCTTCTTCTCAACCTTTACGTCGTCAACATCAACCTTGTAAACGCGCCCTTGCTTTTCCGCGACTGCAAGCATCGCCTTAACGGCCAAATCAGCTAAGTAATCCTTGTGTTCAGCGACGATTTTGCTTCCCATGGAAGTTGTGGCGGCTTTTTTCAGAAAGTCCTGTGATTTCAAGTCTACTGGCAGAGCTATTTTCTCAAGGGTTTTAAGCGCTTTTTCAGCTGCCTTCCTGTAACCGTCAATTATTACTGTTGGGTGCACATTTTTGTCGATTAACTCTTCTGCTCTGCTTAGAAGTTCGCCTGCAATTATAACGGCGGATGTTGTTCCGTCGCCAGCTTCGTTATCCTGGGTCTTGGCGACCTCAACAAGCATTTTGGCGGCTGGATGCTGAACATCCATCTCATCCAAAATCGTGCGGCCATCACTCGTTATCGTAGTGTCTCCAAAGTTGTCAACCAACATTTTATCCATGCCTTTCGGACCCAAAGCGCTCTTGACGCTTTCAGCCACAACTTTAGCGGCAGTTATGTTACCGTGCAGTGCTTCTTTCCCACGGGACCTGTTTGAGCCTTCTTTCAGAACAAGAACAGGTATTCCTCCCGCCTGCGTTGGAAATGATGACAAATCAAGTAACCTCCACTTATAATGCGAACAACAACAAATATTACTAGCAATATAAGTTTTTCTAGGCGAGGATTGACGACTAAAGCCTATGCGAGCGCTTTTTGCATCATTTTGCCAGTTTTTCGGTTCTTCTTTTTTTCATTGTTGCCACGGCTTTAATAGACAGAGACTTTAGCTATTCCAGGTGTCTTTAGCAGCTCGGAGATTAGTTCTCCTGGAATTTTCTTCTCAACTATCAGGGTAAGCTTAGGCTCAGGCGAGAGTTCAGGGTCATCCACGATCGCCTGCCTGATGCTTAGTCCCGCCCTGTTGAGGATCATGGCTGCGTTGGACAGGATTCCCGGCGACATCGCGTTCACAGGCGTAATCTCTAAGACTCCCAGATTGAGGTGCTTGGCTATTTCTTTGAGCGAGTGTCCTGCGGGACGTATTTCTTCAAAGATTAGTTTGAGTTCAGGGTCAGCCTCTATTGTACGTAACGTTTCGTTTACGGTTCGTCGATCTACCCCCGCGGCTCTTGCTATGCGCACGGGCGGGATTTCGATTTGGTTTAGGCATACCTTGTTTCCTTGTACGCTTAGTCCGTTTTCTATTAGGACGCGTGCAACTTTGAGGCGTTCGGGGTATTCCTGTAATTGATCTTTAATCATGTTCCACATTTTGCTTCGCTTCTGTATGTTTCTGTTCGTTTCTGTATAAATGTGTTGTTTAGGTGTTGCTACGTTTTCAACGTACAAATATGTACACAAAAGCCTTAAATAAAACTGAAACGTACATTTCATAGCTTAAAGTAAAAAAGGCGAAAAAAATGCCAGACAGAAAAATCTTACTTAAAGAAGGCGACATACCCAAACAGTGGTATAACATCGTCCCCGATTTGCCTAAGCCGCTCCCACCATTCATCGATGCAGCCACAAAGCAGCCAGGCGTCGGAATCGTTCCAAGAATATTCCCAAAAGCAATTATCGGTCAAGAAATCAGCCAAGAACGATGGATAGACATACCTGAAGAAGTCAGAGAGGTCTACCGAATCTGGAGACCGTCACCACTTTTCAGAGCCATCGGGCTGGAAAAAGCGCTAAAAACGCCCGCAAAAATCTATTACAAGTACGAAGGCGTAAGCCCAGCTGGAAGCCACAAACCCAACACCGCCGTACCCCAAGCATACTACAACATGAAAGAAGGCACCAAACGCCTATCAACAGAAACCGGGGCGGGTCAGTGGGGTTCAGCCTTGGCGTTTGCAACCATGATGTTCGGGCTCAAAGCCACCGTTTACATGGTGCGTGCAAGCTATGATCAGAAACCGTACCGAAAGATGATGATGAAAGCCTTCGGCGCAGAATGCATTGCTAGCCCAAGTAACAAGACAGAAGCAGGCAGGAAAATCCTTGCTGAAGACCCAGATAGCACTGGCAGTCTCGGCATAGCCATCAGTGAAGCGGTCGAAGATGCCCTCGTGAACGAAGAGGAAACCAACTATGCCATAGGCAGCGTCTTCAACCACGTTTGCTTGCATCAGACTGTTGAAGGTTTAGAAGCCAAGAAACAGCTTGAAATGGTTGATGATTACCCCGATGTGATTTACGGGTGCATAGGTGGAGGCAGCAGTTTCTCAGGACTCATGTGGCCCTTCTACCACGACAAGGTCGCAAAAAAAGCGCCCAAAGAAACCAAATTTGTTGCAACTGAAGCCACCGCATGCCCAAAAGTTACAAAGGGATATTACCAGTATGACCACGGCGACACCGCGAAACTGACGCCTCTTGTGCCCATGCACACGATAGGCCACGACTTTATACCCGCGCCCATCCACGCAGGCGGGCTCCGCTACCACGGCATTGCTCCGACGATTAGCGTTCTTGTTCAAGAGAAGAAGATGACGACGGAAGCGTTCAACCAGTTGGAAGTCTTCGACGCGGCGAAACTGTTCATCCAAACCGAAGGCATCATTCCGGCACCTGAGCCGTCCCACGCGATCAAAGGCGCCATTGACGAGGCTTTGCGCTGCAAGAAGACGGGCGAGGCGAAAACCATCTTGTTCGTGCTCTGCGGTCACGGCTACTTTGACATGGCGGCGTACGACGAGTACTTCAGCGGTAACCTGCAGCCTTACGAGTACCCGACCGAGAGAGTTGAAGAGTCGATGAAGAAGCTTCACAACCTGTACCCGTGGCTCGACGAAGTCAACAAGAAATACATAAGCTGCGAAACACTCTAAATCAACGCTCTTTCCCCCTTTTCCTATTTTATTTTTCTTTTTTGCGTTCAAGACTGTTTTTAGTCCGATAGTGCCCTTTTTCTTTCTGAAAAGAAGGAAAATACTCCATCATCTTCTTCTTCATCATCAACAACTTCACTGACCGCTTGGTCTAGCCTTCCCGTCGATTTTCTTTTTTCGTTCAGCCTACCCCTACGGTTTTCTAGATGTTCCAAATAGAACCCTATTTGGATCCAAATACGTCAGTTAACGTCGCATTTTCTTTTTATCCTAGCAGCCCAATACCAACTTAGGTTAACCCAGTTGACGGAACCCCAGCAATTGCCGACCAAAACCGTCGGTTTCATCGTTAACCCAGTCGCAGGAATGGGCGGTGCCGTCGGGTTAAAAGGAACAGACGGCAAAACAATCCTTGACAAAGCCATATCCCTTGGCGCGAAACCGATAGCGTCGCATAAGGCAGAAACGTTTCTCGCCGCAATCGTTGCGGCAAAAGAGAGCCTGCGATTGATTGTTGGCGCTGGCAAGATGGGCGAGGGTGAAGCAAGGAAATGCGGCTTTACCTTCAAGGTAGAGGGCGAAACCAAAGAGGAAACTTCCTGTGAGGACACCGAAATCATCGCTAAACGAATACTGGCTTCTGGGGTTGATTTGCTGGTTTTCTGCGGCGGCGACGGGACAGCCCGTGATGTACTGAAAGCCGTCGGCTTGAAAGTTCCCGTGCTTGGGGTTCCGACAGGCGTCAAAATGCACAGCGCCCTATTCGCCGTGACTCCTCAAGCCGCCGCAAGAGTTGCCCTCGTGTTCCTTTGGGATGGCTTGCCGCTGCGGGAAGCAGAGGTAATGGACATCGATGAGGAAGCCTTCAGGGCAGGTCATCTTTCCGCGGAGCTTTACGGTTACATGCTTAGCCCCTACGAGCCGCATTTGATCCAAGGAAACAAGCTTGAAAGCCCAATGACCGAAAGCGAGGTACGCAACCAAGCGGCAATAGCCGTTTACATCATAGAGGAAATGAAACCAGAAATCATTTACATTGTGGGACCGGGAACCACAACCCGCACCATAAGCGACCTTTTAGATGAGAAGAAAACCCTTCTCGGCGTGGACCTCTTCCAAAACAAGAAAATAATCCAGCGTGATGCAAACGAGCGGCAAATACTTGAAACCATAAAGGGAAAAACTGCCCAAATTATTGTTACGCCGATTGGCGGTCAGGGCTTCATTTTCGGAAGGGGAAACCAGCAGATAAGCGCCAAAGTTATCCGCCAGGTCGGCTTAGACAAGATTGTTGTGGTTGCGACTAAAAGCAAGTTGGACAGGCTCAAGAGTTTGAGGGTTGACACTGGCGACGCGGAACTTGATGAAGAGTTTCGAGCGCGCGGCGTTAGGGTTGTGACCGACTACAAGATCGTACAGAACATCAGCGTCGAGTAGCCTGCGGTTAAAGATTTTGGAAAATCGAAATATACCACACAGCCATACCTATTCCGTAAGTTGAGGCTTAACCTTTGATACCCATTAATATGCCGCAAATAGGCGAAGAAGAGATCCAAGAAGTGGTTAAAGTTCTGCGAAGTGGAATGCTGACAAGCGGGCTTGGAGCAGGCCCAGAAGTAACGAGGCTGGAGCAAAACTTCGCGAAACTCGCAGGCGCAAAACACGCCGTAGCCGTCAACACAGGCACCGCAGCGTTGCACTCGGCTGTAATGGCTTGCGGCGTAAAACAAGGCGACGAAGTCATCCTGCCCAGCTTCACTTTCGTAGCCACTGCGGAAGCCGTCGTTTTGGCAGGCGGGAAACCCGTTTTCGCCGACATCGACCCTGCAACTTACAATCTGTCGCCCAGCGCGGCTGAAAAGGCGGTAACCAAAAAAACCAAGGCTATTCTGCCCGTTGATCTCTACGGTTTCTCAGCCGACATGGATCCCTTAAGAGAAATTGCCGAGAAGCACGGTTTAGCGTTGGTTGAGGATGCTGCCCAAGCGCACGGGGCAACTTACGCTGGAAAACCAGCTGGAAGCTACGCTGACGCCGCCTGCTGGAGCCTGTACGCAAGCAAAAACATGACAACTGGCGAAGGCGGCTTAGTCACGACAAGCAACGATCAATTGGACGAGACGCTACGGATGATCAGGACGCATGGAGAAAAAGCCAAGTACGCCTCGCTGATTCTTGGCAACAATTACCGCATGTCGGAAATGCAGGCTGCGATAGGCAACGTGCAGCTGGATAAACTGCCCTCTTTTGTGGCTAAACGCCGCCGAAACGCGCAGCAACTGACAAAGATACTTGAGCAAAGCAGCAGGCTCATCTTGCCCTACGAATCCAAGGACCGCCAGCACAGTTGGTACCTCTACACTGCTAGATTGAAGAACGGAACAGAAACAGAACGCAACGGCATTTTGGATGCGTTAAAGAAACAGGGAATCGGCGCCGAAGCCTACTACGTCAACCCCGTGCATCAGATGCCGTTCTACCGTGAAAACTTCAAAAGCGCAAAGCTGCCTGAAACGGACAGTGCGTCAAAACAAGTTTTCTCCCTGCCCATCCATCCAGCAGTCACCTCTGAACAGGTTGATTACATAGGAAAAACATTGCTAAGCCTACTGTAGCGTGGCTGCTTCTGGACCCCCTTCGCTCTCGGCGACGTGAGTAACTGTAACAGTTAAATCGAACGTTGCATTATGAATAGCCAGAACCCTTAATTTACTTGGATTTTGTTTGAAGGAGCATGAAAGCAATTGAGCACTGAATCGGGGGACGTTTCACGGATAAAAGTGAAGTTTGTAATCGAAGGTTTAGGTCACGCCGAAGGTGAACTTGTCAGGTTTTTAGCGCCAAGAACCATTGACTACCTGACCCGTAAGCTCCCAATTGAAGGCAGAGCCGCGCTTTGGAAGGAGGAGGTTTACTTTGAAATCCCGATTAAGATGGGTGAAGAAAAAGCCAAGCCTACCGTTGAAGCGGGCACCATCGCTTTTTGGCCTATGGGCGGCGCTTTGTGCGTCTTCTATGGCAAGTCGCAGCCTTACAGCCCCGTGAGCATACTGGGCAAGATAACGAGCAACTTGGAGGTTTTCAAGGAAATTAAAAGCGGAATAACAATACGCGTTGAACTGCTTACCAGCTAAAACGCTAACGAGCTTTCCTTCCACATTTGAAGCAGCCGTTCGCACTCTTCTTTGACGTTTCCATCAGCGCTTTTGTCTTTGAGGTCCCGCAGGAACTCGACGCGTTTGGCGACTGAACGTTTCTCTGCGTTGCCGCCGTAGTAGAGTTCGCCTTCCAGGTATTCTTTCATGCTGTAAGCCTTCTGCACAAACAGGCTGGCGGCGTCAACTGGGTTGTCAACGGCGAACTTGTTTGCCCAAATGGCGACTTCGGTTTCCCGTAGCTGCGTTAAGCCGTCAATTTCCATTATTTTTCGGATGTACGCTCTCAAGAAGTCATAGTAACCCGCTGTCTCGATCAGGTCGAGTGTCTGGTTGATTTTTTCTTTAAAACCAGTTGAGCCTTCAACTGTGAGGTTATGCTTGTACCCTTGGTCGACTAGTTCTTTAGCGGTTTTCACTTCTTCAGCAGTGTAAACTCTTTCTGGGAAATCTGTCAAACAAAAACTCTCCGATTTTTTTCAAGAAAACTAAAAGGGTAATGCCTTAGCAGACTTAAGCTGCTGGCTTGTAGATCTTGAGGTTGTGGCTTCCAGATACGAGTTGAATCGCGCCGCATGTTTCGAGCTGTTCCAGAAAGTCTTTTGCTGTGCTGATTCGCATGTTGTAGCGTGTCGCAACGGCGTACGGTGTTAAAACGTTCATTTTCTTGACTTCAGCGATGACTTTGCTGTCCTTCACGTCTGGCGCCATTATGCTTGCGGCTTTCCGCTCTTTCGGAGGACCTGCTTTTTCTTTCTTCTTGTCCTGTGCCTTAGCTTCGTCTTGAGTGACCTGCTGCTTTTCCATCTGCTTTATGCCGAGTTTCTTTTTTCCACCCATAAGTTTTTTCACCTTGAATGTTTTGTTCTCAACATCTAGAATGGCTGGCTTATTTCAACCTTATGTTGCTCTTTCCACTCTTTGATGGGTACGCCAAGTTTCTTCTCAACTTCAGCTCTGTGGATGCTGTTCATGGTGCAGAAAGGAATTATGCGCCCGTCTGGCACGGCGTAGTGGATTAGGCAGCGTTGCACTCTTTCAAGGTCAAAGTTGTAGGGATCCATGAAATGCATCGACGAAAGCAGAATGGATTGTCGCTGCAGGTCGCCGAGCGAGTCGTAGTCGCCCTTCGTTATCACGCCTAAAACGTACTTTCTCAGGAAACCTACCTTTATGTAACGCGCCGAGCTGATTAGGCGCAGTTTGGCTTTGTTCTTGCTTCCCTTCGAAGCTGTCTCGTAGACCTTGTTCATCACTCCGATGAACTTGGGGATGTTGCCGTACTTTGTGATGGGAACGATTTTGCCGTTTTCGATCAGAAGGTACGTTGCCATGCCGCAGTGCGGATGAGCTGTGAACTCAAGGTACCGCCTGTCTTTTAGGGCTCCGACCGCTTT
>JBEKWR010000015.1:0-42974 GCA_049512935.1 Bathyarchaeia archaeon | reverse complement strand
AGTCTAGAAACGGCAAAGCACAAGCTAGACGGCGGCTTCGGGTACCTTGAAATCAAAAAGTTCGAAGTCAAGCCGAAAGGCAAGGTAAAACCGTAGAATGGACCAGACACTTGACGTATTAATCGCTAACAACGAGCTTAAAGCGAAAGCTTTCCTCGACGAAATCACGGGGAAAAACCCGCTTTTCATCTGCACAATCGGCACCACGGAAACGGGCAAAATTCCCGGCATATCTGCGGCTGGAGCAAACCCGGAGTTCACGGATTACACTCCGCCCGCTGACGCTGAACTGCTTCTTTTAGGCAGATGCAAGTCAATCGCGGGTGTTCCAATTACTCCAGACGGAATCCCAACGCCAGGGTTAATCACCAGGTCGGCCCTGCAGTTAGCTGACATTCCCGTGCTAGTAGCCAACGGCGGCGTTAGGGTGAAACCGCAGATTCCCTTTTTAGATTTAGGCGGCAGCCCAGGCAGGGACATTCGAAGCGGTAGCGCAGTTGACAACGTCGCAGAAGTCATTGAACGCTCCAAGGTCGCTGGATTGCAGTTGGCTAAGACAGCCGATTATCTTTTGATTGGCGAGAGCATTCCAGGCGGGACAACAACCGCGCTTGGCGTGCTTTCGGCTTTAGGCGTGAAGGCGGAGGGGAAAGTGAGCAGCACACTGCCCCAAAACCCCCATGGTTTGAAGGCTGAGGCGGTTAGGGCAGGCTTGGCGGCGGCGGGCGAAAGCTTCGGCAGTTTGGCGAAGGACCCTGTTCGAGCCATTTCCTGTGTTGGCGACCCGATGATGGCTGCTTTCTCAGGATTAGTCATTGGCGCCGCGTCTCAGGTGCCTGTGCTGATGGCTGGTGGAACGCAGATGAGCGCAGTCTTAGCCGTGGTGAACGCGTTGGAGCCTGGCGTTCTCTGTAACGTGGCGGTGGGCACTACAAGGTGGGTTGCGAAGGACAAGTCGTCTGACCTTAAAGGCATAGTTACCCAGTTCTGCGACGCCCCGATCTTGGCGGCAGACTTGAACTTTAGCAAATCACGGTTCCCAGGCTTGCAGATTTACGAGACTGGGCTGGTCAAGGAGGGTGTGGGCGCGGGCGGCGCTTCTATTGCTGCGATGGCGAAGCTTGGCGGCGCGGTCACGGCTGACCTATTGCTTAAAGAGATAGAGCGCAATTATGGTTTGCTTATGGGTTTGAAGTGAGATGGTTATTAAAGAGCTAAAGAACCTGCTGTCTTTCCTCACAATCTTTCCCGTAGCAATGGACAAAGACATGCTTACTGACTGCGCCAAAGGCATGTGGGCTTTCCCGCTGATCGGCGCTTTTATCGGTTTAATTGCTGGAGTCTTCGGCTGGGTGGCTTACCATTTTGTGCCAGGCATAGTGGTCGGCGGCTTGGTCTTGGCGGTGCTGCTGCTCATAACTGGGCTTCACCACACCGACGGCTTGCTGGATTTCGGCGACGGCGTCATGGCTCACGGCACACCCGAGCACAAGATCGAGGTTATGCATGACCAGTTGACAGGCGCAGGCGGCTTAGCCTTGGGGATGATGACCCTTCTCATCAGCGCCTTAGCTCTTGGGCAACTGAAAATCGGTTTAATCGTCGGCGGCGTAATAGCCGTTGAAGCTTCGGCGAAACTTTCGATGGTTGTTATGGCTTGGGCTGGGAAATCCGTGCATCAGGGCATGAATTCGCCTTTCCTTGAAGCCATGCACGGCGGAAAAGGAGATCTGCGCTTGATTGTTGCGCTGTTGCTTTCTCTGGCGGTTGCTTTGCCTCTGCTCCGTTGGGCGGGCGTTTTAGTTGTTTTTGCAGGCGTCCTTACGAGTTTGGTGATGACTGCTGTTGCGCACAGGCATTTCGGCGGGGTTACGGGCGACGTGTTCGGAGCAACTAACGAGATAACCCGAATGGTTTGCGTGATTGTTTTGTTGGCGGTGGTTGCTTGGGCGTAACTGCGCTTGTGATGGCGGGCGGAAAAGGAACCCGCATGCAAATCCGCGAGGAAAAACCCCTCATTAACGTCTGCGGGAAACCCGTCATTGAATACGTGATTGCGGCGCTGCGGAACGCCAAGAAAATCGACGGCATCATTGTTGCCACAAGCGCTTGCACTCCGAAAACCGCCAAGTACATGAGCGGCTTCCCCGTCAAAGTGGTTGAGACGCCTGGGAAAGACTACGTTTCCGACATGGGCTACGCCAGCCAAAACCTGAGACTGGGCGTTTTCCTTGCCATCGCGGCGGACTTGCCTCTCGTGACGGCTGAGGTGTTGGACTCCATTGTGGAACGTTATGAGCGCTGCGGCAAGCCAGCGTTAACCGTGGCTGTTCCGTTAAGCACGAAGACGAAGCTTGGCATGTGCGTTGAGTACTCGTTCAAGATGGACGACAAGGATGTGGTTCCTGTTGGCATCAACGTTATCGACGGGCGCAAGCGGTACGGCGACGAATGGCTCGACCAAGACATCTGCCTAATAGACCTAGACGAACTCGCTGTAAACATCAACACGGTACAGGAACTGCAACTGGCTGAACGCTTGATAAGTCAACAAAACAAAAAGTAGTTGATGCCCAGTTTTATTCTTAAGCAGTTTGACCAGAAGACTTATGCCTTTTTTCAAGAATTTCTTCCAGCGTTGCTTTCATTTTTCGTGCGTCCACATCCAGGATTGGCGATTCGCATATCATTGTGGGGTGCATTTGGAAGTCGGCGATGACTTCGGCGAGCATGCGGAAGTCTGGTCCAAACCTTTCCTCGTCGAGAGTGTGGTGCCGTTTTTCGCCTTGGGCGGTGAACTCGATTTTTGAGAAGTGGCAGTGCATGCTCCGCATCGCTTCAGTGCCAAGAGTCTGTTCGACTTTTTCGGCGATTGCCCTGAAATCCTCGGTTTTCCTGAGGCTTCCCTGGTGCAGGGCGTGCAGGTGTGCCCAGTCAACGACGAGCTGTGTGCCTTCAATCTCTTGGTTGAGCCTGAGGATTTCGTCTAAGCTACCTACCTGAAATTTTCTTCCCATAGTTTCAGGTCCAAGCTTAACCCGAAGTCCAAGGCTTCGCATTTCCGCGCTGACCTCTTTCAGTGCGTTTAGGCACGTTTTGAAGGCGAAGTCCTTCTCAAAGCGTCCGTAGAACCCAGTGTGGAACACCATGACGTAGGCTCCCATCCAGTCGGCTGCGGTGGCGGACGCGATGAGCCGCCGTTTGCTTGCTTCCACCACTTCCCGTTTGCCACTCAAGTTAATGTAGTAGGAGCCGTGAAGGCTTAGCCGCACATCATTTTCTCTCGCGGCAGCACCCAGCTTTTCAGCAAGGTCCTTAGAAATCTGCGGCTTCGGACCCCAACGGACCGCCTCGTACTCAAAAGCATCCAAGCCTTCTTCACGCAGCAGCCGCGGAACATCAGGCAAGTCGGCTCCCATAAGCCTAAACATCGGCGGCACGCCTGCGGGTCCAAAACGGGTACGCTCAGCCATCAAATCCCTCTTTTTCTTTTCGGTTGTAAGCCATTAAGGTTTTCCATGCAAAATCATTTATGCATGCAAAAATGGGCGCTTCTACAACTTAAGCAGGTGCACTACGGTCGGGATAGGCACGTACAAGCGCACATAAATAGACGCAATCAAGATTCCGACGGTGATTGCTATCAAGGTGTAGTCTCCCTTGTGCAGTTTCAGCGCGTAGAGGTTGGTGCGTTTCTTGCTGGCTCCCCACGCTCGGCTCTCCATCGCCTCCGCCAACTCCAAGCTTCTTCGAATGGCGCTGACGATGAGGGGGATTAGCACGGGGATGTAGTTTCTGATGCGTTTCATGAAGCCGCCCTTCTCCAGCTCCAGCCCCCTTGCCTTTTGGGCATCCATGATGGTCTGGGATTCTTCGGCGAGGACTGGTACGAAGCGCACGGCGGTGGTGAAGGCGAAGGCGAACTCGTAGGGCACGTGGGACTCTTCCAGCGCTAAGCCAAGATGGTCTGGCGAAGTGGTTAGGAAGAAAACTGAGAAAGATTCAACGAGCACCACGAAACGCAGGGTTAAAGCAAGGGCGCTTTCCACGGCAGGCGGGGTTACTTTGTAGCCTGAGTAGAAGTAGGAGGTTCCGACGTTAACGATGAAGATAACTGCCGCCAAAAAAGCCGCTCCTCGAAGAGACCTGAGCCACTGCCGCTGCACACGCGCCAGCAGCACGAACGGCACCTGAAGCACGAACAGGAAAAGAAGCGGGATGATTTGGTAAAAGATGATGGCGACGGCGAAGACCGATATGACATAGGCGAATTTTACTCTCGGGTCTAAATCATGGATAGGCGAGTGAACCTTCCTGAACTTTAACCCGTCAAAAACGCTCATGGCAGGCGCCTGCTCTCCTTAGCGTCCAAGATTATCTTTTCCGCCTCGTAAATGTCAATCACACCCTTGGGGAAACCCAGAGGCGACAGCTTCGCGAACACCTGCGCTATCTGCGGCAGCACAATCGACGACTCAGCCAAAACCTGCGGGTTAGTCAAGATTTCTTTTCCCTCGCCTTCCGCGAGGATTCTGCCATCCTTCATCAGAACAACTCTGGGGTTGCATTCCGCCACGAACTCGACGTCATGCGTGACGATGACCACGGTTTTCCCCTGCTGCTGCATCTGCATGATAAACTGGTTCAACTTCTCCTTCTGCTCATGGTCCTGCCCGATGGTGGGTTCATCCAAAATCAGCATCTTCGGATCCCACGCTAGGACGGAAGCCAACGCGACACGTTTCCGCTCGCCCCCGCTTAAGAGGAAAGGCGAAGTCTTGCGGTACTGGCTAAGCGAAAGCAGCTCCAGAGCCCACGTTACCCGATCCTCAACCACGTCTGGCTGGAACCCGAAGTTTTTGAGGGCAAAAGCGATTTCCTCCTCGACCGTTTCACTGAAGAGTTGATGGTCAGGGTTCTGAAAGACGAAACCCACGTTCCGCGCCAGCGCCGCAACGCTTGTCTTGGTTGTTTCCACCCCGTCCACAAGCACGGTTCCCGACGAGGGTTTCAGGAGACCGTTAAAATGCTTGACGAACGTTGATTTTCCAGCGCCGTTCTGCCCCATTACCGCGAGGAACTCGCCATCCTTCACGGTCAACGAGACGCCTTTGAGGGCTTCCACCCTGTTAGCGTAGCTGAAACGGACGTCTCTTGCCTCGATCATTTGGCTTTGAGCGCCTCCAACAGCTGGTCAGCCAACTCATCGCTGGACAGGGGCGTGTTGCCGCCGAGGTTTAACCCGTCTTTCTTGAGCATCTGGTAAAGCAGGGTTGCCTTGGGAATCCCGACGCCGATTAGTCGCGTTTCCTCTGTGCTGAGGATTTCTCTCGGGTCGCCCTCGTAACGCACTTTCCCCTCATCCATGACGACCAGGTGGTTCGCGTACTTTGCCGTCAAGTCCAGCCTGTGCTCAACCAGAACCACGGTTATACCCTGCTTCCTGTTCAAATCATAGATCACATCAAAAATTTTCTCGGCGCTCAACGGGTCAAGAAAAGAAGTCGGCTCATCAAGCACGATGATTTCGGGTTCCATGGCTAAAACCGCCGCGATCGCCACCCGCTGCTGCTGCCCCCCTGAAATTTCATGAGGAGAACGTTCACGCAGGTCGTAAATGCCTGTCTGGTTTAGCGCCCAATCAACTTTTCTTCTCATTTCTTCTCGGGGAACTCCGAAGTTTTCCAGCCCGAAAGCCACGTCTTTCTCAACGGAGAGGGCGAAAAGCTGGTTTTCAGGGTTCTGGAACACTAACCCCACGTGCCGCGCCATTTCGTAGGTGTGGCGTTTCAGCACGTCTTCGCCTGCAACCGTGATTTCGCCTTTCAGTTCGCCCTGGTAAAAATGCGGGATGAGCCCGTTGAAGCATCGGCACAAAGTTGTTTTTCCACAGCCGCTTGGACCCGTGACGAGCACGAACTCGCCCTTCTCCACCCTGATGGAGACGTCAAGAATCGACGGTTTAGTTGCGCCTGGATAAGTGTAAGTGAGGTTTTTGGTTTCGATTATAGCCATGGTTTTGTGCCTGCATCCTTAAGCGTTAACGACTGCTCATTTAAGCGTAGCTACCCAACTTTGGCTATTCTTCGCCTCAGAAGCGCAAGACACTCTTTTAGTGTTGGTTCTATTTCTCCTGTACCGCTGACACCCGCCGCCATCGCGTGTCCTCCGCCGACTCCCTTCAGAAACTCCCCAAGGGGCGCCGCAATGTCCTTTCCCAAGTTGACGCCTGCTTCCTCAGCGAACTGGCGTGTGCAGCGTAGGCTTACCTCGATTTTCCCGTTTTTAAGCCCTGCCACAGCCGAGGCATGGGCGCCTAAGTCAACCAGAGATTTCGCTGCTGCTGCTTGGTAGGCGCTGACGTGTGATAGGGCGATTATCCAGCCGTTGACCCTTACGATTTTGGCTCTTTTGCAAGCCTTCAACTTCGCCAGGCGCTCAGACGTGTCGATGGGCAAGGCAAACTCCTGCAGCGTCGCCTGCACATCTATGCCCTCGCTGACCAGTTTAGCCAAGATCCCAAAAGTCGAAGCGCTTGCCAAGGAGAAATGCCGCGTGTCAAAGGCTATGCCGAGAAACAGTGCTTTGGCTTCGTTGAAGTCGGGTTTGGTTTTCGCCTGCTTAAAAAGCCTGTAGACTATTTCGCAGTTTGCGCCTGCCTTGTCGTCTATGATGCATAGCCCGCAGATTCTGACGGTTTCAGAGCTTGGGTAATGGTGGTCAACGATTATTTTCGGCGCAGGCGACTTTCTTATGGTTTCAGCCACCTGGTCAAGCTGGTCAACCGTGTTTAAATCCAGAAAAACAATAACTTCCGCAGACTCGATGTTCGGCTTCAAGTTAACCGTTATCGGCATGCGCTCCAAAAGCAGCTTAGACGGCTTATTGACGCCTTGTGGGCAACCGACCTCAAACACCACGTCGGGCAAAAACCGCTTCAGCAGCCCTTGCAAAGCGTAGGCTGAACAGATAGCGTCGGCGTCAGCGCTACGGTGACACAGTAAAAGAACAAAAGACGCCTTGCTATCCTGAAGAATTTGAAGAAGTTTTTGGAAATCGTTCATTTTAGTTTTCTCAAGTAGTTTTCAACTGCTCTGTGCGCCGCTCCTGCTGCTTCACTGGTGAGCGCCTGCGCATCCACGTCTTTAGCTTCAGCCTTCAAGTTGAGGTCTATCTCCACAGTAACGTTCACAGGCTTTGAGCCTTCGGCTTCCACGCTGATGTTCAGCCTGTCAACAGCTTTAGAAGAAACTTTGGAGAGAACGTGTTTTCTGGCTGCGTTCTCAGCCGTCTCGCATAAAGTTTCTATCTGCTCGGTGGATAGCTCTGGTATCCCCAGCTCATCCAACGGGCGTTCACCTAAGATGACGGCGCCTGATTAACGGGGTTTAGGTCTTCTTGGAGCTTCGTCTGTGACTCTTTTATTTGGCTGCGCATCCGTTCTTCTTGCCTGTTCAGAACCGTGCTTCTCGTGTCCAGCAGCTCTTTGCGTTCAACAAGCTCCTCGGTCACTTTCGGCTTCTCCGCTTTAATCAGCAGTGAACCCGCAGCCTTGTAGATGACCGCGTCGTCGGCGCTTTTCTGAAGTTCAGTTATGGTCTGTTCAACCTCTGATTTTTCCATGTCAACCTGCTGTTTCTGCGCAAGAATCGACTGTAGTGTCTGCTGCAGCTGTTGCAGTCTAAGAAGTCTTTCTTGCACGTTAGGCGGTAACCTTGAAAGTTCATCACTCAAATTTTATCCTTCCGTACCCAGCAATAAGAGAAGCTATTAATTAAGTATTTCCAACAAGCGCAAACGCTCGTAGGCTCGCTAAATGCCCGTTTGGTTCCAGTAGTAAACGCTTTTGTACCCCACGTCGGCAACTGGGAACTGCGGGTCAACGTAAACTATGTCAAGGCTAACCCCGTACTGCTTCAGAAGCGTGCTCATGGCTGTGGCTACCTGCACGGTTTTGTTGTCGGGCGGCCAGAAACCCCAAATTGTGTCGTTCGGGTCACGCATGCCCCAACCGTAGTTCTGAGGCAGCACCAACACTGCGTCTGACGCGCTCAGGTTGGGAAAAGTTTTCTGGTGAATGTCGTTCCAGAAGCTCTGCATCGCGTTTAACTGGTCATTGGTTAGCACGCCGTACTGACCGGTCCCATTGTAGGGGTAATCGAAAACAGCGATGTATTTTGCTCCAGCCTCGTAGGAAGTTAGCATTTGGTCGTAGATTTGGGATGCGTTCTCAAGGTAAGGTGGCTCATAGTACTTCCAAGTGATCATCGTGCCAAACTCTTTACCCTGCATTCTTGCCGCTCCCTTCACAAGGTCGATCTGCTCGGCTGCGCTGCAGTTCCACCCTAACTCGGCGAACATGACGTTGTATCCTCCCTTGTAATCGAACCAGTACAGGCAATAATCAGAGGTGAACGTTGTGACGTTGGCGGCTTTCAAAGCGTTAAATCCGCTGTCCCCTCCAAGGATGTCTTGGACGAAAAAGTTGGCTTCCAAATTGTAGTTTGGAGGGCTCGTCCCGTTTCCCATGTACCCAAGCATCTTCAGGTAGATTTGGTCGAGGTCTCTGGCTGTTTTGGAAGTGTTCTGCTGAAGGTAATGTTGACCGTAAGTGCTAAACCACTCTGACCAGTTCCCGTCAAGCTGGATTCCGCCTGGCTCGTCGTTATAGTACATTCCCAAGAACTTGTCACCCCACATCGCCTCCCACCTCTCAGTGACGTTAAGCGGCTGCTTCCAAAACCAGTAGCGGCTGGCGTCAAGATGATCCTTAACACCAATGTCCACGATGACGCTTAAACCGTTCGCGACGGCGTAATTGCAAATCTCCTCAACCGCCGTTTCGTTCTGCGTAATTGAATTGCGCCCAGTGGCCAATATGAAAAGGTTCGTGTAGCTTTTCACCTTGTCAATCAAAACTTTGGCTTCCTCGGTGGTGTTTCCCCCGAAAGCCACCCCGACGTAAACGTTCGGATTCGGCTTAGGCTGGTTTCCAATCGAGTAAGAAGTGTACGCCCCTACGGAAACCAGCAGCACGACGATGAGTAAGGTCGGAAGCAGATACTTTCTGACCTGTTTGGCTCCGCTCATGGCACAGACCTTACGTTTGACTGTTAAAGTGTTCCGCCCTTAATGTCTTGCTGTAAAATCCCGTTTTAGTCGTGGGCTCTCGGAAATGCAGATGCGGCTCTTCCAAGAAATGCTGCGCTGGCGGCTTGTGAAGTTTTTTAAGGAGTCCAATCATTAACCAGCATTGAAAAAGGAGAGAAACGAAATTGGAACGCGCCAAAGTCACGAAGGAAGAGGTTACTCAACAGGACACCCGTTTCCTGGCGGTTTACGTTGAATCAAAAAACTCGTGCATGGTGATGCTAAGCGAAAAAGAAGATAAGCTTGGAACCCTGGCTATCGCTGTTCCCAGAGCCAAAGACGCGCTTGCCCCCGTCACGTCGTCCGTGCTTTTAGGAGACAAGGACGTCATTTCGGCGCGAATGTTCGCTGAGTATGTGGCTTCCAAAAAAGGCAAAATCGCCCTTGTCTCAGTTTACCTGGATACGGTGACCGAAATTCAAGCCCAAGGATTCTTCATGCACCTCATTGACAAAATTATTAAGGGTGAAGGCCAAAAGGAGCCGACGGCAACCTGACAACCGAAAAACAGTGAAACCCAATGATTAACCAGTACTCAAACTGAAAAGGCAATCCTGAATGAAAGAAACACTCGTGCTAAAAGTCGACTCAGAAAACCCAGACCTCTCAAAAATAGAGGTCGCTGCACAGGTCATCCGCAAAGGGGGGCTGGTGGCTTTTCCCACAGAGACAGTTTACGGTTTAGGAGCAGACGCACTGAACGCTGACGCTGTTCTGGCGCTTTTTGAAGCTAAGAGGCGTCCTCTGGATAACCCGCCGATCGTTCACGTCGCTGACGAAGGTGAAGTCCGCAGGCTTGTGGACGCGGTGCCGAAGAAGGCTGAAGTGCTGATGGAGCGGTTTTGGCCGGGGCCTTTGACGCTGGTTTTCAAACGTTCAAGTGCTGTGCCCAGCGTGACAGTTGCGGGTTTAGACACGGTTGCGATTCGCATGCCAAAGCATAAGGTCGCGTTGGCGTTGATTAGGCAAAGCGGTTGCCCCATAGCCGCTCCAAGCGCAAACCTCGCGGGGAAACCCAGCCCGACCACTGCCCAGCACGTTTATGATGACTTAAACGGAAGAATCGACGTTATCTTGGACGGCGGTGCCACAAGCATCGGGGTTGAATCCACCGTTGTGGACTTAAGCGTTGATCCGCCGATGGTTCTTCGGCCAGGCGGAACCTCTTTTGAAGCGTTAAAGCAGGTTTTCAGCGACATTAGGCTTCACCCGTTTGTTGAGGCTGAGGCTGAGTTGCCTCTGGAGAAGATTCGGTCTCCTGGAATGAAGCATAAGCATTACGCGCCAAGGGCGGATGTTATCCTTGTGGAAGGTGATGTTCCAGCGGTTGTGGCTAAAGTGAAGCAGCTGACCGAATCGTACAGGCTTAAGGGCGCAAAAATAGGAGTCTTAGCCACTGACGAAACACAAGCCAGCTACACCGCGGACGTGGTTGAATCCTTAGGCAGCCGCTTTAACTTGGCGATTGTCGCCAGAAACCTTTTCCGTTTGCTGCGGGAGGTTGACAGCCAAGGCGTTGACGTGATAATAGCTGAAGGCGTCCCCTCTGAAGGTCTCGGGTTAGCCGTCATGAACAGGCTGCGCAAAGCGTCAGGCTACCACATCATCAAAGCCTAATGGGTTCTTAACCACATTGCGCTGCAAGCCGCAAACTCACGGTGCCACACCAAAAAGTAAACGGCGGCAACCCTGAAAGTGAACGTGCTACTCGCAAATGAGCATCAATTAGGTAGCCGTGTTCAATGTTTGCTTAGAAAAATTTATATTTAAATACCTGATTGTTGAATTCCGTTTATATTAAAAGATTAAAACTTGGTGAAAATTATGTCTCAAGGTGGAGGAACAGTCCCAATCCTAGTACTGAAAGAAGGAACAGGCCGAACAACAGGTCGCGAAGCACAAAAAAACAACATCATGGCTGCAAAAATAGTGGCTGAAGCAGTGAAAAGCACGCTTGGTCCATGCGGCATGGACAAAATGCTCGTTAACAGCATGGGCGACGTAGCCATAACTAACGACGGCGCAACCATCATGAAAGAACTTGACATTCAGCATCCAGCGGCAAAAATGCTGGTTGAAGTTGCCAAGGCTCAGGACAACGAGGTAGGCGACGGAACAACAACAGCGGTGATTTTAGCTGGAGAGCTGCTTTCAAAGGCTGAAG
This sequence comes from Bathyarchaeia archaeon, assembly GCA_049512935.1. Taxonomy (GTDB): domain Archaea; phylum Thermoproteota; class Bathyarchaeia; order Bathyarchaeales; family Bathycorpusculaceae; genus Bathycorpusculum. The sequence goes on along the minus strand of JBEKWR010000015.1, from coordinate 31,660 downwards.
GCTTGCTTGACAAAAACGTGCATCCCACAGTTATAATTGAAGGTTACAAGAAGGCAAGTGAGAAAGCTCAAGAAATTTTGGATCAAATAGCCATTCCTGTTTCCATAGATGATGATAAAACCCTGAAGGATGTAGCAATCACATCCCTGGCTAGCAAAGGTATCAATGTTGCTGAAGAGCACTTTGCAAAAATCATCGTTGAGGCGGTTAAACAGGTTTCTGAAAAAGTCGACGGCAAATACAAAGCTGACATTGACCTAATAAAAGTAGTCAAAAAACACGGCAAAAGCCTAGACGAAACAGAACTTGTCAAAGGAATGGTTATCGACAAGGAAGTCGCAAGCTCAGGGATGCCCAAAGTGATCGACGGCGCCAAAATCGCCCTGTTAGATACAAAGATGGAGATTGAAAAAACAGAATTCGACGCTAAAATCAACATTGAAAGCCCCAACCAAATGCAACTTTTCCTCGACGAAGAAGAACGCATGCTCAAAGAAATGGTTACGTCAGTTACGAAATCCGGTGCAAACGTTGTTTTCTGCGAAAAAGGCATTGACGACATGGTACTACACTTCCTCGGCAAAGCAGGAGTCTTAGCAGTTAAAAGCGTAAGCAGCAGCGACATAGAAAAACTATCCAAAGCAACAGGCGCCACAATAGTTGCAAACGTAAAAGACTTGGGCGCTGACACACTTGGCAAAGCAAAGCGTGTCGAAGAAGTAAAAATCGGCGATGACAAACTCATCTACATACGCGAATGCAAGAACCCCAAAGCCGTAACAATCGTCATCCGAGGCGCATCCAACCATGTTATCGACGAGGCAGAACGTTCACTGCATGACGGCTTATGTGTTGTGAGAAACGCGATTGAAGACGGCAAAATCGTTGCAGGCGGCGGCGCACCCGAAGCGGAACTAGCCAAAGGTTTACGCGCGTATGCGGTTAAAGTCGGCGGCAGAGAACAGCTCGCGGTTGAAGCTTACGCTGAAGCGGTCGAATCGATTCCGCTTACGTTGGCTGAGAACGCAGGGTTAGACCCCATCGACGTCATGGTGGCACTCAGATCAGCACACGAAAAAGCAGACAGCAAATACATGGGCATAGAAGTCACAACAGGGAAAATCAAAAACATGCTAGACCTACTCGTCATTGAGCCACTGCGGGTGAAGCAGCAGGTCATAAAATCAGCCACCGAAGCCACAAACATGATACTCAAAATCGACGACCTAATCAGCGTCAAAGGCGGCGGAAAAATGCCTCCGATGCCTCCAGGCGGAATGGGCGGCGGCATGGGTGGAATGGGTGGCATGGGCGGTATGGGCGGAATGCCCTACTAAAAAGCCCCTTCTTTTATCTTTTTTAATTTTTGATCAGGCTTTCATCGGTGAATTCTTGTTTTTGGTTGCAAGTTTAGGTTTTTCTAAGTAAACTTATATTTGCTTGTAGGGTTTAGTTGGAACTTGGAGAATAACTCGCGGTTGAAACACGTTAAGATTACAGCCTTCGACTGTCCCGATGCTTACTTCAAAGGGTTAAACGCCATTTGGCATGAGGGGGACGATTTCCAAGTGGGTTACGGCTCTGAGATCACCGAGACAAAAAAGCTCAATTTATCAATAGAGATACTTCATCCCGAGAATCGCCCGCTCATCAGCGACAAAGCCCCCTGCGACATGAAGTATGTTCAATGGTACGCGTTAACCTACCTGTGGTGCGGCGAAGGAAAACAGGACGAGACTTACACGTACGGCAGCAGGCTTCGGGAACCCGTTGACCAGGTTGAAGAAGCCATCAAAAACTACGTGAAAGAGCAACGGGACAGGCAAGTGACAATGGTTGTAAGGCTGCCCGAGGACATCTACAAGATTAATCCCAAAACAAAGGAACGCCATGAACCTCCCTGCCTAAGCCTAATCGACACAGAGATTCTTGACGGGCAAATGCATTTAACCTGCTATTTCCGTTCATGGGACGCCTTCGCTGGGCTACCTGCAAACATCGCGGGGCTTCAGCTCTTCAACGAGGCTTTCGTGGCGGAAATTAATGAGCGGGGAAACCTTTCGTTGAAAACGGGCAAACTGATTTTCCACTCAAAAAACTGCCACATCTACAAACGCCAGTTCAACCTTGTTCAGGAACTATTAGAGCCTAAGGATAAGCTTAGCCGAATGGCAAAGGCAATTGTTAAGGAAAAAGAAGAATAAGCGGATATTTTTGAGCGGCAAATTGGTGGGCGTCGGCAACTGCGCTTTAATCTGAGACTTTTTATCCTCCGACAAGAAACGTTACCTCTACAGGTATATCAAAAAAGTTTAGGAATTTATTTCTTTCCAACAGGCGCAAAGCAAGGTTTAAAGGCTCACGTTTAAACTAGACACACGTGGAAACTCATGGGTTACACAGCCAAGTGGAAAGTCCTTGAGGACCTGATGATTGAGCTTCGCAAAAAAGGGTTCGAAACTCCCTCAAACGTCATTAGCGATTTTCGAAGCGCCAAGCTGATGATCAAAATCGGCGAGGCAGGGGAAGGCAGCGGAGACGCAACAATGAAGCTGGAAACCATCCTTGCAAGCGTCGAATCAGACCTCATCACAGAAGCGCAGAACGTTTTGGCCGAAAAAGAAGTTGATTTATGGCTTAAGCGTCTGGACGAAGCCAGCCTGCCAACCTGCGAAATGCGCGCGGAAAGCGAAAAGGGCTTCATCACCGGTGTGCCCAGAGACCAGAAGTGGATAAGAATCGAGCCGATCCCCAACCTGCCTGCGGAAAAGCTGACGCAGATCGCCAAGGAAAACAGCCTTTCAGTGAACAAGCAGAAGGATGGACGGCTGGTCGTTTACGGCCAACAGGAAGGTCTCAAGGCGTTCCTCAAAAAAATGACGGAAGAGGCACAGCCAAAAACCAAGGTCACGGGTTAGTCAACGCTTAATTCGGCGTTTTTTGTTTCGATACGTTTTTTACATAACGTCGCTTAGTGCTCTGTGTGGGATTGTTTTGGTGAAACTTAAGGGGTTCCAAAAATTAACGTTAACCGACAAAGCCCTGCAAACGTGGCTTGCAACCCTCAAGATTGGGAAGCCCAAATGTGAACTGGCGTCTTTGCAGGAATCGTTAGGACGTGTTTTAGCCGAAGACCTTGTCGCAGAGGAGAGCCTGCCGAGGTTTGACAGGTCAGCCATGGACGGGTACGCTTTGAACTCGTCGGATTCCGCGGGCGCGTCCCAGTCAAAACCCGTAAGCTTCCAGTTAGTCGACAGCCAAGAAGTGGGCGCCAAGCAAGCCAAGCAGATTTGGACTGGAAACCCCATTCCGAAAGGCGCTGACGCGGTCATCATGCTTGAAAACACCGAAGAAGTCAAGGGGAAACTGGAGGTTTGGAGCCAACTTGCCCCGGGCGAGAACATTGCTAAGATTGGGGAAGACCTCAAGAAAGGCGCCCTCATCGCTAAGGCTGGCGCACGCTTGAACCCCTACCACCTCGGCTTAGCCGCTGCCTTAGGCTTAAACCAGCTTAAAGTCGCCGTGAAACCGAAGATCGGCATCTTAGCCACGGGAAACGAGCTTGCCGAGGCGGGGTCAAAGCTGAGCGGCAGCCTGATTTACGACTCGAACAAAGTCATGATTTCCGCCGTGTGCAGAGAGCTCGGCGCAGAAACAACCGACTACGGCATCGCAAAAGACGACGTTGACGAAATCGCCGAAAAAATAGGAACAGCCCTAAAAACCATGGATGCCGTGGTCACCACGGGCGGCACAAGCGTAGGCGGTTTAGACTTGGTTCCTGACGCCGTCAAGAAGCTGGGAAAGCCGGGCGTGTTGGTTCACGGGGTAGCAGTTAGACCTGCGATGCCGACGGCTCTCGCCATTCTGAAAGATAAGCCTGTCTTGATTCTGTCAGGCAACCCAGTCGCAGCAATCATCGGTTTCGAAGTTTTCGGGCGCCCAATGGTTTGCCGAATGCTAGGCATGACTGAAACGGAGCCGAGGCCAATGTTGAAGGCAACTCTGTCGAGGCGGGTGGCAAGCGCTCTCGGAAGAAAAACCTACGTTCGGGTCCGCGTGACGTCGAAGCAGGGCGAGTTTATTGCTGAGCCGGTCAGCACGAAAGGTTCAGGCTCAATCTCCACCATGACGCAGAGCAACGGTTTTCTTGTGGTTCCCGAGAACCGTGAAGGCGTGAGCGAAGGCGAAACTGTGATGGTGCACATGTTTGGAGTCGTGGAGGCTGCATCGTAGTGTTCCGTAAACTCATGACGTTTAACGAAGCGCAGAAAGCGATCGAATCCCAGTTTAAACCCCCAGCTTTAGGCGAAGAAGAAGCGGTGCTTCTTGAGGCTTACAACCGCGTTCTCAGCCAAGACGTGGTTTCAACTCTTGATATTCCCCCGTTTAACCGCTCCACAGTCGACGGTTACGCCGTCCAAGCGCAGGACACTTTCGGCGCAGACGAAAACCAGCCTGCAACTCTCAGAGTCAGCGGCGTCGTAAGCGTTGGGGAGCAGCCTCAGGTTAAGGTCGGCAAGGGCGAAGCGGCGGAAATCGTCACGGGAGCACCGATTCCTGAAGGCGCGGATTCTGCAGTCATGGTTGAAGACACCGAGCGGGAAAACGAAGAGTTGCATGTTTTCACACCTGTCACCCCAAACGAGAACGTTATGAAACGCGGCTCAGACATAAAGAAGGGCGAGGTGGTGCTCAAGAAGGGGCAGGTTTTAGGTTCATCGGAGATCGGCGTTTTGGCAGCCTTGGGCTTGACGAAAGTTTGGGTTTCAAAGATCCCGATGGTTGCGGTTTTGTCCACGGGCGGCGAGGTAACCGAGCCTGGCAAGCCTTTGCCTGCTGGAAAAATCTACGACATCAACGCTTACAGCATAAGCACGGCGGTGGTTGAGAGTGGCGGCAAACCCGTCTATTTCGGCGTCGTAGCCGACGACAAGGCGGCTTTGTCTAAGTCTTTGCATGCGGCTTTGGCTTCTGCTGACATGGTGATTACTTCAGGCGGCGTATCCGTGGGTCCGCGGGACTACACCCCGCAAATCGTGGATTCACTGGGCAAGCCTGGAATAATCGTGTACGGCATCGCCGTTAAGCCTGGCAAACCAACCACCGTGGGGTTCGTCGGGGACAAACCCGTTTTCTCCCTGCCGGGTCACCCAACCTCGGCGCTGCTGATTTTTTATCTGCTTGCTAGACCCTTGATTCAGCAGTTGGCGGGCAGGCCTGTCGTACCTATGAAAACGGTCAGAGCCGTCGCTGGCTCCCGAATGTTCAGCGCTAAGGGCAGGCGAACGTTTGTCATGGTGAAGTTGATGTTTGATGAAAGCTGCCGTTTGATTGCTGAACCCGTTGAGTCTGGCGCGTCAGGAGCGATCACCACGTTGGCTAAGGCTGACGGGTTCGTGGAGATTCCTGAAAACGAGCAGTTTGTGGATGCAAATGAAGAAGTCGCGGTTTCACTTTTCCGCAACCAGCCAGGCAAAGCTTAGGCTTGCTTAAGAAAGGCTTTTTTCTTTTTTACATGAGGCCGTGTTTGTCAAGAACTTTAATCACGGTCTTAGAAATCTTCGCTTCTTCCATTTGCTCATGTACATAAGTTCTAACTTGCTCAAGTACGCTGGCTCTTTGAGAATCGGTTAACTCCAGCCAGTTGACTTTTTGTGTTTCCGTGTTCTCCCCTGCATCTGAGAATGGCGCTTTTTTATAAATTGCTTGTTTCAGCTAGGTAATATTTCGAAAATGGAAATATTCAGCACGACTCTGTTCCGTGATCTTCAAAAGGTAAGGGTTTAGGGTTTTCTTCTTATCAGCAGCAGATAAATTGCGAATATCCAGGTGAGCACCACGTAGCCAACCATGCTTAAACCCAAAAGTGCGCTGCTGAATCCCACTACGACCAGCGTGTAGAGCGAGAAGGTTGAGGCGGCAACGAACAGGATGAAAATCGGCCATTGAGCCCAACCGCGTTTTGTGAAGATGCCGTAAGCCACTATCAAGCTCAGGATTCCTAGGAGCCCAAGCTGGGGTGCATAGCTGGTTAAGGGCAGGAAGACCAGAAGGATTACTCCGCTGACGATGTAGAACGCTAACGCTGCCAGTTCTATGCGGTTGAGGTTTTTGAGTTTAGACGTTAAAGTCGCTAAGGACACTTGTGTTCGCCTTTACCCTATGCAGTGGAGGTTTAATTAATAAATTTAATGCATATAAGTTAGCGAAAAAGTTTAGAAGAAGCTTAAGTGAATACCAAGAGAAGGACAGGAACCTCTGCATGACTTATCTTGAGTTGTTCTCTTCGCAAACCAACGTTTTCAGCGGAGTGCAGAAGCCGTTTGAAAAGGCGAAATACGTTGTCTTCGGCGTGCCGTTCGACGCAACCAGCACTTACCGAAGCGGCGCAAGGTTTGCTCCAGCCGCGATTAGGCAGGCGTCTCTGAACATTGAAACGTACAGTTTCCGCAGCGGCGTCGACGTTGAGGATTTGGCGTTGCATGACGCTGGCGACTTAGACGTATCGATGGACGCGCAGAAAACCCTTGAAATGACCCGCCTCGTGGTTGAGGAGCTCTTGGCAGCTGGCAAAGTGCCCGTTGCTTTAGGCGGCGAACACACGGTTACCTTAGGCGCGGCGAAGGGTTTGGGCGGCAGAGCGGCTAAAACGGCGGTTGTAAGTTTCGACGCGCATCTGGATCTGCGCTGCGAATTCATGGGTTCAACGCTTTCCCACACGACGTTTATGCAGCTTATCAGCGAGGAGGTTAAGCCAGCCAAAATCGTCGAGGTCGGCACCCGTTCAGCCTGCAAGGAAGAGTTGGCTTACGCAAAGAAGGCGGGCGTCGAATACTTCACCGCCCAAGAAATCGCAAGGCAAGGCTCCCTGCTTATCGGCGAACAGCTCAAAGAGAAACTGTTGCCCTACGACAACCTGTACTTGACGGTGGACATGGACGTGCTTGACCCAGCGTACGCGCCAGCCGTGCAGAACCCAGAGCCCGAAGGCATCTCAACCACCGACCTCATCGACCTTGCCTGCAGCCTGTGCGACAAGCGCGTGCTCGGCTTTGACGTGATGGAGATCGTGCCAATCTTCGACCAAGGAATCTCGGCGATTGCAGCCGCAAAAGTTGTTTTTGAAATGCTGTGCCAATTAGAAAAGTCCCAACATAGCCACTTCTCTTAACTTTATTTTTTCGTCAGAAATGGGACTGATGATTATTGCAGGCTCGGATTTTTTTGATTTGTTCTAATGCTGCCTGTGCACAGAATTGTAAACATTTTGCAACACAACATTTTTAAGACATTTCAAACAAATGAGCTAGACGGGATGCGTTATGTCTACAACCATAACTGTACGAATACCTCGGGAACTTAAAGAGAAAATGGACAAGAACCCCGCTCAATGGAGCCAAGAAGTTAGAGCCTTCCTAGAAGAAAGAATCAAGCAGGTTGAAATGTTGAAAACTCTTCAGGAAGTTGAGAAGCGGGCAGACAAGAGAAAAACAAAGATAGATTCAACCGCGTTGATAAGGGAGGACAGAGAACGCCAAATTTAATCCTTGACTCCAACATAATTTCGAAACTCATAATTAGCGAGCCTGGCTCAAAAGAGGCTCGAAATACGGTTGCAGCCTTCCTAAAAAAGGGATATGCACTCTACACGATAGATCTTGCTTTGATCGAAACCTTAAACGTAATTTGGAAACATGCAAGGTTGATTAAGGATTTGGAGTTGGAAGAGGTAAACTCGACGATAGAAGACCTTACCAGAATATACGATGGGTTAAACGTCATTGCAAGTCGGGATCTTGCAGCGGAATCAATGCAGATTGCTTTGAGCCGTAACTTGAGCATATATGACGCTCTCTATGTTGCAGCTTCAGAAAGAATGAATGGGACACTTTACACTGCGGACCAAAAACTTTGCACTAACGCAAATGAAGTCACAAATATAAGAGTACTTAAACCGAAATCTTAATCCTAAGTTGCATAAGAATTTCACGCTTATATTTTGTCTTTACACAGTTCATCATGATGAAGGCGACGTGTTTGGCTAAGGACTCAGAATTAACTGTCTTCACTATCGGTCACTCGACCCGGACGCTTGACGAGTTCATCGGTTTGCTTCAAGCATACGGCATCAGCCTTGTGGTTGACGTGCGGACGGTTCCCCGCAGCAGGCACAACCCCCAGTTCAACAAGGAAACCCTGCCCGGCAGCCTCAAACCCAGCGGCGTTCGGTACATTCACATGCCAGAAATCGGCGGCTTGCGCAGACCCAAACACGACTCGGTAAACCTTGCTTGGAAAAACACGGGGTTCCGCGGCTACGCCGACTACATGCAGACCAAAGAGTTCACCGAAAACCTGCTGAAAATCGTCGCCCTCGCGCGGGAAAACTGCCTTGGGCTGATGTGCGCTGAAGCCTTGCCGTGGCGGTGCCACCGAAGCCTCATCTCTGACGCGCTCGTCGTGCGACACGTTAAAGTGCAGCACATCATAAGCGCGGCAAGCTGCATCAACCATGAGCTAAACGAGACGGCGAAGGTGGAAGGAACAAGAATAACGTACCCTTTATTCAGCAAAGAAACACCTCAGAGAACTCTAGGCGACTTCGGAACCGAATAGCCTGAAGATTTCTTCTCGGTCTCTTTTCAGGTTGACTGTGTGGTTTTTGTCTTGCTCTTGCGCTTATAAGCCGTGTAGCCTGCCGCCGCCAATGCAACTGCTGCTACAGCTGCCAACACGTAGAGCGCTGCGGAAGGAAAACCTGTTCCTGCGGAAACTTTAGGCTCAGCTGCTTTCTGTCCGGGTTGGGTGACGTTTGATGGAGATGCAGCTGGTTCAGGGCTATTCTGGTTTTGTGGGGTGGCAGTGGGTTGTGATTGAACGGGCGTTTGCTGGGTTGAAGATTGCCCGATTGGAGGGGGTGACGGCACAACTACCGCTGTTTTTGAACTGTAAGTTGCGGATTGAGTTACGGTGGTGCTCATGGTTATTGAAGTAAGAGGCGCTAACCAAACGTTTTCGTTTTCTCCAGGAACCACCAAGCGTAGCCCAGATAGAGGTGAACCGTCTACTTCGTAGGCGACAATCACGTTGGCCTGTATGGCCTCCTGCAGTGGAAGGCTTGCTGAGTTTCCGTCTGAAGCTTGAAAATCAACAGAAGCGACCGTTGAATCCAGTCCTGCTTGCTGAAGCAGATAGTAGAGGCTTACTCCGACCCACTCCACGCTGGTTATCGAACCGCCTGTGCAGTAGCAATCGTCGTAAACGGTGGTTTGTGGCATCGCTAAGAGTTGATTGTCGGTGTAGCTGGCGGTCGCGTTTTCTGTGTTGGTTACTTGTAAGCTGTTATCTGTTTGAGCTGCCGCTTTTCCTATCGGGGTTATCAGCAGCAACCCGAATAGTGTTAGGAAAAGGAAGGTTTGGAGAATTTTTTTTTCTGTCAAATCTCACATCTCTACAGTATTTATGACGCGCGTCATACTTTTAAACATTCCCAGCTAAACCAAAAGAATCACCATCGAAATGGTGCACTTACCTGCCTCCGCACTTACCTCATTCACTTAGCAGGCTGCTTAGCTAAGTAGCTAAAAAATTAGGAAATTTGAGACTTGGCCCTCTTTTCGCATCTTTTCTAAACCCCTAGGGCAGGCTGACGCTTTGGTTTGCGCGCTTGCGCTTATAAGCTGTAAAGCCTGCCGCCGCAAACCCTGCAGCCGCGGCAACTGCTATGGCGTATAAAGCGACGGATGGAAAACTTGAACTCAGGGGAGTTTGAGGCGCAGTTGTTTTTTGTTCGGGTTGAGTGGTGTTTGATGAAAGTACGCCTGTTTCAGTTTGGGTCTGGTTTTGTGGCGTTGTTGATGGTTGCTGTACGGGTGGAGTTGAAGATTGCACAGTTGGGCTGGATGAAGGGATTGCGCCTTCTGTTCCTCCACCGCCAGACGCTGATTGAACTACGTTTGTGCTCATTGTTATTGAAGTAATCAGTGCTATCCAAATGTTGCCGTTTTCTTCAGGAACCACCAGACGTAGCGTTTCAGGTAAAGGTGACCCGTTTAATTCGTAAGCAATGATCACGTCAGACTGCATAGCCTCCTGAACTGGGAGGATAACTGCGTACCCGTCTTGAGCTTGGAAATCAATCGAAGCGACTGCTGGGGTTAGTCCTGCTTGCTGAAGTAGATAGCTAAGGCTGACTCCGACCCAGTTGCCGCTGGCTACGGAGCCGCCGTAGCAAAGCTCGTTGGCGTAAACGGTGGTTTGTGGCATCGCCAAGAGTTGGTTGTAGGCGTAGTTGGCGGTTGTGTCTCCCAAGTTGGTTACCTGTAGGTTCCATTCCGTCTGGGCTGAAACTTGTGCTACTGGCGCGATTAGAAGCAGTCCTATTATTGTTAGAAAAAGGTAAGTGTGAATAGATTTCTTTTTTATCAAAATCCTTCAGCTCTCTAGTGTTTATGACGGTTGTCATACTTTTAAACGTTCTCAACAAGCCCAACACGAACCAGCATCAAGAGACGAGGGCTTACATGCTTACAACATTTACCAAACGAACCAGCAAATCCAGAAAGCCACGGACACAAAGCAGTTCAATCTCGTCTCGGAGAATTTTTCCACTAAAGAACTTCTGACCATGCAACGCGCTATTCTTTTCGCAGTTTAGCTATGAAGAAGCCGTTGCACTGGTGAATGTGTGGGTAAAGCCGCTGGCACAGGGTTAACCCTTGCAGCCCTGGCAAACCGATTATTGGCTCTATCTCAGTCAAGCGGAATTCCGCATGCTCTTTCAAGAACCGTTCGATTATCATCTCGTTTTCTTCCACGGTTATGCTGCACGTTGAGTAAATCATGACGCCGCCAGCCGCCACTTTTTCGGCGCAGCTGTTGATCATTTGCCATTGAATATCCGCCATTTTGTTGATTGATTTTTGAGTGATGCGCCATTTGGCTGAGGGTTGCTTGGCGAAGATGCCTGTGCCCGTGCAGGGCGGGTCCAACACAATCAGGTCGGCTTCGCCTGAAAAGGGCAGGCTAACGCGTGCGTCGGCGATTATTGGCTCAGCGATTTCGTTTCCCATTCGGCTTGTTTCCCGTTTCCAAGTCTGCATTCTGCGCGCTGAAAAATCTACCGAGTAGATGGCGCCATGGTTCTGCATGAGCTGGGCCAAGTAGGTAGTTTTGGCGCCTGGTGCTGCGCAGACGTCGAAGACCATGCTTCCCTCTTTGGGTTCGGCGGCTTGTGTGGCGAAGCAGCTTGCCTTATCCTGCACGTAGAATAAGCCTTCCCTGTAGCTTGGAAACGAGTTTAGAGGCTGCTTTGTCTCCAAAACCTTGTATGTATGCTTCAGCAGCTCCACCTTTTCCAGCTTTATCTCTTCAGCGTCGATTTTTTGCAGGATTCCTTCTTCTGTATCTGCCAAGGTGTTGAGGCGGATATATGTGGGCGGCGGGTTCATGCTTCCCTGAAGGAAGGCTATGGCTTCGTTGCGCCCCATGAGGTTGATGCAGTACTTGACGAACCATGATGGGTGAAAAGTTTCCAGGCTGACCCGCTCCTCGTCATCAGCGCCCTCCAAGATCGGCGCGAGTTGACGCGTGAGAAGAAACCCAAGGTAAGGCTCGACTTCCCGCAGGGTTTGCCACCCGAGGATTGCTCTGCCCATGCTGGCGATGTGCTGTGCTTCTTGAAGGTTGATTTTTCCCCAGTTCTTCGCGATGCGAGTTTGGTAAACGTAGAGTCGAAGGAAGGATTGGACGCCGAGGTTGTAATCGCCGATTTTTTTTGGAGCCACGACGATATTGACGAGTTTGTCTATGAGGTTTCGGCGCCGGGTGGTTTCAACGATGAGGCCGTAGGCGAAGCGTATGGCGTTTGGGTCTTTTACGCCGAGCTGCTTTATGGTTTTGGCGAGGGCTAAGTGTTCGCTTAGCTTCTGCATTTCCATCCAGCTTAGGGTTTCAATGGCGACTGTCCAAGCATCCTTCAACAAATCAGTTCACGCCTAAAGAAGATGCAGCGCTTCTAAATAAGAATTCAAGTTTGATCCTCACATTCAGTTGCAATTTTCATTTTAGACCCTTTGCAGGCAAGCGTCTTTTTATCTTCTCTTTCTTTCTTCTATTTTTGCATTCTAACCTAAACCAGATTCAAGCTCTAAATCAAAAAATCCGCCAGAAACAAGCCCTGACCTACCCGAGAGGGAGAGGGGTCTAGTATTTGTGACCAAAACCATCACAAAAATGGAGCCGAGTTTTCGTGAAGAAAAAGAGGGGGTTGGCTGAGTGTGTAACTTGGAATCTGCACACAGCGGTTTATTTCACTTTTGTTTTTAGTTGGTTAAGCGAGGTGAGTTAATGAGCCAGGTAGTCAAGCGCCGAAGCACTCCTGAAACAAAGGCAGGTCAGTACATGTGCCCCGAGTGCGGTGAAATCTTCGAGGACAAAAAATCAGTTGATAAACACATTTACCTGAAGCATGAACCATACGAGAGAGGCATGCATGGATGCTTCCATGAATATTAAGCCATTTTTCAGCCAGTTTTTGGTCTTTAGCCTTAACGGGTAAAAAGCCGTTTTTGGGTCACTAAAGATTTTAGTAGCCACTGAGCATAGACAGGGTAGGTCAGAATGGGATGGCGCGCACCCTCTTAGATTATTGCATCAGTGAACCAGCTAAGCCCCTGCCGAAAGCTGAGCCTAAAGCGGAATCTACGCCGACGCCTGAGCTGGAGAAAGTTCAAGAAATAAAGCGGGAGAGGAAGCCCCGCGAGTTTCCGCCTGTTGCGCCCGCCAATCTTCCAGCATCCTACTTTGTATCGGCATCGTATGATGGACGCCTAAAGAAAGCCGTCATCAAACTTTACGAGCCTGAGTCGGGGCAAATCTATTTTTGGTACGACAACACTGGACACAAACCCTACTGCCTGACTAATTTGTCAAGGGTTGACTTGGAAAAAATCGAGCGCGTTGTTAAACACCCTGGCTTTGACCATATCGAAACATGCAAGAAATTAGATCCTTTTTCAGATCAAGAAATTGAAGTAACAAAAATAGTGACTAACGATCCGTTAGCCATCGGTGGCAAACCATACGGCACCATAAGAGACATTATTCCTGAGGATTTTCCGAAAGTCTCGGACATGCCAGTTGCAAGGGAAGATGTCAAGGTCTGGGAGTCAAGCATCAAATATTATCAATCATACATTTACGACCGCCAACTGCTGCCGGGGATGATTTACGAGGTCAAAGACGGTGCTCTTGTTGAAAAAGTGGTTGAAGAAGCCGCGAATAGCTTAAACACGATACGGGCGTTGTTCAAGGGCTGTTCTGAAGAAGAACGTAGTTACGCTGAAATGTGGGCGAAACTGCTGGAGTACCCAGCGCCTAAGTTCCGCAGGGCAGCCATAGACATTGAAGTTTTGTCTTCGATAGCGACAAGGATGCCTAACCCGGATGTAGCGGAAGGACAAGTTATCGCCGTATCCGTGTACAGTTCAGACGGGGAAAAGAGAGTTCTTGTTCTAAGACGCGAAGGCATGAGAGAAGGCATCCCACGCCTCACACAGGACATCAAGGTAGAATATTACGAGACAGAGGAGGAACTGCTCAAGAAAACCTTCGACGTGCTTTGGGATTACCCCTTCATTCTGACTTTTAACGGTGACGATTTTGACTTACGTTACCTCAGTAATCGAGCGCTAAAATTGGGTATGAAGCCAAGTGAAATCCCAATACAAGTACTCGATAGGGTTTGCTTACTTAAGTACGGCATCCACATTGACCTCTACAAGTTCTTCTTTAACCGTTCCGTGCAAATCTACGCCTATGGCAACCGATACAAAGACGTGAGCCTTGACGACGTCGGCAACGCTCTCTTAGGCGAACAGAAAATTCATTTAGAAAAAGCCTTCGGGGAACTGAACTACTCTGAACTTGCCGCTTACTGCCTGCGGGACTCAGAAATCACCTACAAACTAACCAGTTTTGACAACGATTCAGCCATGAAACTAATCCTTGTTCTGGCCCGCATCGCGAGCATGCCTATGGAGGATGTCAGCCGCCAAGGAGTGAGCCGATGGATACGCAATTTTATGCATCGGGAACACCGCAAACACAACATACTGATTCCAAACGCAGCAGACATCCTTACAAAGAAAGGAAAAACGTCAACAACCGCCGTCATTAAGGGCAAGAAATACAAGGGCGCCATAGTCGTCGAGCCAACCCCTGGCGTCCACTTTAACGTTGCAGTCATGGATTTTCCAAGTCTGTACCCTTCAATCATCAAGGTTTGGAATTTAGGCTACCAATCTATCCGCTGTAACCATCCTGGATGCAAAGGACACAGCATTCCTGACACTCAGCATTGGGTCTGCACTGAAAAACGGGCACTCGAAAGCTTGCTTATAGGCTCACTTAGAGATTTACGCGTAAATTGGTACAAGAGCCGAGCAAAAGACAAAACTTTGCCTCCTGAACTCAGAAGCTGGTACAACATCACTCAAGGAGCGCTCAAAGTCATCTTAAACGCAAGTTACGGAGTATTCGGCGCCGACAGCTTCGACCTCTACTGCCCGCCCGTTGCTGAAGCGACGGCAGCCATCGGCAGATACTCGATCACCCAGATACTCAAACACGCCGAGTCTGTGGGCATCAAGGTTCTCTACGGCGACACAGACAGCCTCTTCCTCAAGAACCCCACCAAAGAACAGATTGAAGATGTCGTCAGCTTCACAGAACATGAATTGCACATGGGCATAGACGTTGACAAAGTCTATCGATACGCTGTCTTCAGCGCACGCAAAAAGAATTACCTTGGAGTCCTAGAGGATGGCACAGTTGACGTTAAAGGCTTAACAGGCAAGAAAAAACACATCCCCATCTTCATCAAAGACTCATTTAACGAAATGAAGGAAAAACTTGCAAAAGTCAAGAACCCCGAGGACTTCGAAAAAGCCAAAAAAGAAATAGCGGGAATAATCCGTGAGCGTTACCAGCGGCTTAAACGGAGAGAATGGGCTGACATTAATGAGCTTGCGTTCCACATGGTGTTAGGTGACGAGTTGTCCAGTTATACGAAAACTACTCCTCAGCACGTTAAGGCTGCGCGGATCCTGCAGAAAAGCGGCAAGGAACTGAGGGCAGGCGACCAGATTAGTTTTGTCAAAGTGCTTAAATCGTCTTCACGTGGCTCCTTGGATGATGTCAACTCTGGCGTGAAACCCGTTGAGTTAACGTCGAGAAACGAGGTGGACGTTGACAAGTACGTTGCTTACTTGCAGTCAACTTTTGACCAGGTCCTTGATGCGTTGGGGTTGAGTTTTGAGGAAATTATCGGGTTAACGAAGCTTGAAAGTTTCCTTGCCTAATCATATCAGTTGGCTAATGACAGCTAACGCGGTGAAAACCGCAACTATCAAAGCGATTATCCTGACGACCTGTTTTTCACTCATCGGGTGATGGAAAGTTATCAACGTGATTAGGCTTCTTCTGTGGTCGGAGCACAATTTGTCGCCGTCGAAGTTAACTTGGGCTTTTTGGCGCGTGAAGAAAACTGTTAGCAGTATCAATGATGAGTTGAAGATGTAGGGCAGAATTGCGATGAACAGGCTTGCTTTTAAGTCTGAAATCACCGCGAACGCGGCTATGGTCATTCCTATGGCGAAAGAGCCTGAGTTGCCGACGAAAATCTTTCCTCTGAAGTTGAAGTACGCCAGTACCAGCCAGAACAGTATCGGTCCGACCATCAGGATGTAAGAGGATGAGATGATCATTAATCCGATTATGACGATGGCTGGGCATATTGTTTCTAACCCGTTGAGCCCGCCGAGCATGTTAACCGTGTTTGTAACTATCATCACGATGACTGGAAGGATCACGTAAAAGTAAATTGGACCCAGATGAAGCGTCGTGATGTAAGGTATGAACAGGGTTGTTCTTGCCCCTATTTCTTTCGCGTAGTAAATGAGGGGCAAAGCCGCGATCAGGGGCATGAACGCCTTGTACCGCCATTTAAGATCCATCCAATCGTCAAGTAAACCCATGAAGCCGCCGAAAAGAATGCATGCCGCCAGGATCAAGGGCGCTGAGATGGGCGCTGAAACGTTGGACGGGTTCTTTATCAATCCTGAAAAGTAAAGAACAAAAAGGTAGACTGTGGTGAACAGGACGTAGGCGACGCCTAAGCCGTTGGGTACCAGTGGTTTTCCAGGTTTATGTTGGTCAGGAACCTTTGGGAACACCGCGCGGCTTTTTGTTGTCATGCGCTTTTAGCCTGTGCCTGTTGCGCCAGTTGCGGCGTAGTAAGCCGAGTAGTCGATTTTGTACAGGGCAACTAATGGCACCAGTCCGCCGTATTGGGTCGGCGGTGTATTTACGCCGAAGATCTCCACTGGTGTAAAGTACTTTGGCATCGAGGCTGTCCAGGTTGGCGTGATGGTGGTTCCTGATGATGAGCTCGCAGCTTGGCAGTACTGGTAAGCGGCGTCGTACATTAGTTCGGCTATGGTGCAGTTCTGTCCTTGCGAATTCCACTGCCACTGCCCGGTTGTTGAGCTGTAATTGCCGAAGGAGGTTTCATCCTTCCATTCAGTTAAGCCTGCGCCTGTGCCCATGAAGCCGTTGTTTAAGTAGTATTGCTCGTAGGTTCCTGAAATTCTTGCCATCCAAACGAATTTGCCTTCGTCTCCGTATCCAGCAGGGTATGCGTATGTGGCGCCGTTAGATGATGACTGAACCGCGATTGTGGTGAATACGAGTATGTAGGTGACGCGTCCAGGGTTGTTGTAGTTGTCGAAGAAGTTCAGCATGTGCATCGACTGGTTTTCGTTGCCCATCATTATGAAGCCCACGTTGCCTATTTGTGTGGCGTTGTAAGTCGTGTTGTCGCAGAGCGTGGTGACGTTCCCAATGTCGCTTAGCCAATCGCCGTAGTCCCACCAAGCGACCACCACGTTGTTTGAAGGAATATTGCTCTGAATCCAAGTTAACGCGTCTAGCCATGCGCTGACTGGTTGAGTGAGGGATGCGCCTCCTAACGGAAGGCTTGACCCGCTGATCGCGGTTGGCACATAAGCAGACTCGATGGGTCTTGGAATTCCGCCAGTTTGCGGCGAGAATGCGAGGTTCATTACGAGGATGAGGAATATCAGGAAGATTGCGATTCCGCTGTATTCTTTGCTGACGCGTGCCAGTCTTCGTTTCGATTTGGCGAGGGTGCGAGGTGCCTCTTTCAGCAGATTGTAAAAGGGTTTGAGCAGGCTCACTATGCCTATTCCCGCGATGATGGCGAAGGCTGGATCAAATATTGCCAGTAGACGGATCATGGAGGCTGCGAAGAAGAGAGATGTTACAGCGAAGACCATTAGGAAGATGTATTTGGTGCTTGGGTTCTGAAGTATGAAGTAAATGCCGATCAGGAAGAATAGTAAGCCGATGCCTAGTTCAATGTAGATGTTTCCCCAAGCCGTAATTTGCTGTTCAGCCACCGAGTTAATGATGGGCGATGAAGCCCTGATGAAGGGGTCAAGCACTGTTTCGAATTTTCCTGTGATGCCGCTGCCACTGATGAGTCCACTTACGACTAGCCCTGCGAAGCCCCCGACAATTATGACGAGTGCGCCTATCGCCATGGTCAGCTTGGACTTCAAAGATATGTTGTTGCGTAAGAGCTCTGCTATTAGAAGCAGGACAAACCCAGCGGCAACTGGGAGCACTGCGCCTGAAGTCAGGTAGACGAGTCCCATGTAGGGAACCTTTGTCGCGATCATCAGTCCTAACCCGAAGGTCACTGTGTAACTAATTAGCAGGCGTTGATTGTACCTTCTCATCGCGAGCAGCACGAAAATAAACAGGACCGTGGCGTCAATCATGTAGTACGCTCCTCCCCACCCTGCAATAAAGTAAGCTAAGGTGGCTGCCGCGCCTATGGAGTAAAAGACGGATGTGCGCAGGGATCTTCGGTTGTCAATAGATCTTAGGAACAGGAAGATAAACAGTATCAGCCCGAGCGTGCCTGGGACTTCCGTGTCGTAGAATCCGAGGCTGGTTCTTTCGATGATTGACGGCGCCAAAGAAATGAACAGTGCAGAGAGCAAACCAACTGTTCTTCCTCCGATGTCTTTGCCTAACAAGTACATAATGAAAACTGTAATTACACCTACAACGGGTGGGATCAACGCGCACAATGTGGTTATGTCGACGTTTGCGCCAAAAGCTCGGATAACGTCGTAGATTGCCGCTCCTGTTATGGGTATCGAGGGCAGGGCTGTGGACATGTCAAGCCCGTGTGGGTACCATAATTGCATGTTAATCCAGTGTGTTGGAAAGTAGGGTGAGAGCAAACCGTGATTTACCATGTACTGTGTCACGGTAAGCTGGTAGTAGGGGTCAAACTCGTTCAGCGTGGTTGTTCCAGCTGCGAGGTTTTCCCATCGCAACGGCAGAATGCGTACAACGAACGCGATAAAAAGTATAAGAGCCAAAGCTGAATACGCTATTATTGTGCCGTGACTTACTTCGAGCCGCAATCTGCTGAAAGGTTCTAGCCTTTTACTGAGTCTGTCTTTAATTCCTTCCCCCACGTTAAGCCATCCTTCATCATTTCATTAATTTCGCGATTGCCTATTTGCGTTAATTCTCAATTTATACACATAGGACGTTTATTTATGGCTTTCCAAAATGAGCCGAAGCCATCTGCGAAGGAAGGCTGGTTAGTGCCATGGGCTCCAGTTAAACAAATGGCAAGGTTATGCCGCTGCTTCTTAACCACGCGTCCATAAGCTGTCGTTTAAGCAGCAAAAAATTGGCGCAACAACCAAGGGCAATTAACGCGCAGATGCCGTTTTCAGTCTTCTTTTCGGAAAAGTGCGGCTTTTTTGTTTGGCATTAATGATGTTTCAACCGCAGGCGACGGTTCAGTTTCTTTTCCGCGTTTTTCAGTGTCTGCTTAGTGGTTTAACTTCAACCTCAATAGGCAACAATGAAAGTTTCCGACTGCACTTGGGGCATTTTCCGCCGTTCTGAGAAATAATCTCGTCAGGCGGTTTAAGCTCAGATCCTTCGTACAAGACGTAATTGCAACCATGGCAAATAACCCTTTGCGGCATCCCCATTCTCCGAGTAGTAACATGGTCATGGCGTATTTATTGGTTGCTAAAACTAGCTCTTCCCTGTTCGGGTTTGGCGCTGTGGTACTGCAAACCTTTATTTCAAGAGTGATTGTTTTGTGACGTTGAAGCAGTGGGTTAAGAGTCTTTGGGAAAGTACACTTTAATCATAACTGAAAAACCTGACGCTGCCAGCAGAATAGCTGCTGCTTTGGATTTGGGTGGAAACGTGAAAAAAACCGTTGCCCACGGGGTTCCATACTATCAGGTTTGCCGAAACGGAGACGTGGTTATTGTTCCAGCTCTTGGGCACTTGTACACGCTTGCCGAGGAGAAGAAAGGGAAGCGGGATTATCCAGTTTTCAGTTATCGGTGGGTTCCAAGGTACGTGGCTGAAAGGAAAGCGTCGAGGATTCGTGTTTGGTTGGAAGTGATTTCTAAGTTGGCGGAGGACGCTGATGTGTTCGTTGACGCCTGCGACTTCGACGTTGAAGGCAGCATCATAGGCTACTGCATACTCAAATTTGCCTGCGGCGGCAAGGAGCAAACTGCCAAACGCATGAAGTACTCCACGCTCACAAAAGAGGAACTGCAAGAATCCTACGATCACCTGTTGTCTCACTTGGATTTTTCCTTGGTTCAAGCGGGTTTGACTAGGCACGAAGTAGATTGGCTCTACGGCATAAACCTCTCAAGAGCATTAACGTCGGCTGCACAAGGCGCTGGCGGACGGTACGCTACCATCAGCACTGGACGCGTGCAGGGTCCAACCCTCAAGTTTCTGGAGGAGCGAGAAAAAGCCGTGAGAAGCTTCGTGCCCACGCCCTACTGGACCATAACAGCTAAAATTGACATTTCCGGCGTGGCGTGCGTGGCTGAATACGAAAAGATCCTTCAGACAAAGCAGGAAGCAACTCAGGTCATGGCAGCTTGCAAAGCCAAAGAAGGAGTGGTGGAAGCTGTGGCGGTGGAGGAGTTTGCTTTGAACCCGCCGTTCCCTTTCGACTTGGGCGCTTTACAGAGTGAAGCGTACCGAATCTTCAGGTACACGCCTATGCGCACCTCAAGCGTAGCTCAACGCCTGTACTTAGACGCCTTGATTTCTTACCCGCGGACAAGCAGCCAAAAACTTTTGCCGACGATCGGCTACAAAACCATACTGAGAAAGCTGGCTAAGGTGCAGGTTTACGCAGAGCAGGCGTCTGAGCTGCTGTCAAAACCAATTCTGAAGCCTAGCGAGGGCGGAAAAGTTGATTCGGCGCACCCGGCAATTTACCCGACTGGTAACCTGCCTCAAAAACCTCTCGGCGTTCCTGAAAAAAACATTTTCGACCTTGTCGTGCGCCGGTTCATGGCTGTTTTCGGCGAACCCGCCCGACGGCAAGCCGTGAAAGTGACGCTGAGCCTTAACGGGAACCGTTTCAGCTTGAACGGTGCGCGAACCTTGAGTGAAGGGTGGCTTGGACTTTACAAGCCCTACCATCAAGTGAAAGACGACTTTTTGCCGCCGGTAACCGTGGGACAAAAAGTGGCCGTCAAACGGGTGGTTCTTAAGGACGATTTTACTAAGCCGCCTTCCCGTTATAATCCGCGCAGTTTGCTTTTGAAAATGGAGCAAGAAAACATAGGCACGAAGGCCACGAGGGCGGCGACTATACAGACGCTCCTCGACCGCAAATACCTCTTTGGAACTGATGCTTTCGGCGTTTCTGAGCTTGGCTTTGAAGTCACTGAAATACTGTCAAGTTGCTGTCCAACGGTTGTTTTGCCTGAATTAACCAGAAGTCTTGAGCGGGAAATGGATGAAGTCCAACAGGGCATAGAAACAAAGGAAGCCGTGCTGCAGAACGCCGTTTCGGTTCTAAAGCCCGTTATTTCTGAGCTTAAGGCAAAAGAGCAGGTCATAGGTCAACGGTTGAGTCAAGCTTTGAAAAACGCGTGGGTTGACCAAAGAACACTCGGTGTGTGCCCAAAATGCCATGAAGGGAAACTGGTTATTTTGCGGTCCAAAACCTCTGGCAAACGTTTTGTCGGCTGCACAAACTATTTCGAAGGGAAATGCAACCTGACTTTTCCGTTGCCCCAGAGAGGCGAAATAAAGCCGTTGAAGAGCGCCTGCAGAAGCTGTGGGTGCCCGGTGGTAAGCGTTTGGCTGAAGAGGAAGCAGCCTTGGAAACTATGCTTGAACCCTAATTGTCCTTCGAAAGGAGCGAACAAAACCGTTGAAATGTAAAATTTGCGGCAGGGAAGCGGAGGAGAACGATTTTTGCGCGTTGCATTTGAAGGCCTACCAGAACGTTTTGGAGAAATTTGACGTATGGAAGAGGGCATCTGAGGTAGTTTGGATGGAGTATTTGGTTGAGATTCAGAAAAATTCATTAACTGGAGAATGGGCTAAAGATGTGGTAAAGCACTTAATCAAGGAAGGGAACGGAAATGTCAGATAAAATAAAGAAGCGGTCTTCAGACCTGTCCTTTGGGCTGAGTCGATGGTTTCGAAGAATCCAAGCAACCCCCCATACGACGCTTATACTCACCATCCTTGGAATCGGTTACACCGTGTTCCTTTTCGGCGGCGGCTTATACACTCTAATCACGCATCCCCTTCCAGCCTATTTAGGCACCTCCACAATTTACTTCCTTTATCCGAGCATCAGTGGACAGTTCGTTTCGGACACCATCATCGCGTGCATACTGTACGCTTTCGGCTTCGTCGGTCTTCTCGCGATTTACCAAAGCACCAAGAGCGCCTACAAACCGAGGCAAGCTTACATGCTGCTCATTATAGGCGTGACGTTTCTGTTTCTGTCATACATATTCTTGGAAGGCTCAATCGCTTTCAAAAACTCAGGCGGAGCCTAAACCCCACCTCTCCCACTGGTTTGCGCATCCCATTTTGAGAATTATTTCTTCAAGTTTTTCTGTGGTGAAAAGCCGCAGCGTTCATAATCTTTCTTGAAATCTTCAGTGTAGCGGCGCCATTTTCTACCATGGGTTTTTTTTCAGCTTCAACTTGTAAGCGACAAAATTTGTGAAAAGGTGGATAGGCGGCGTAATCAGCAGAACCGTAACTGCCAGTTGCCAGCTCACGATGGCTAAAGGAATCGAGAACACGATTGCCCCAATCACAAAGTCCACTTGGTCAACGATAGGCAGTAAACCTCCAGGCGCAATCCCCACTCGCCTCTTAAGAAATGCCCCTGCCAAATCGCCTAAAAGCGCCCCTAAAGGAATCAAGAGGAGGAACAGAGCGGGAAAATGAAAAGCGACAACTTCCATGAACCCAACCAGCATGCCTATGGCTAAGCCGAAAAAGAAGCCTCTGAAAGTCTTGTTGTTTCCGAAAATTCGTTTGCCATCGAAAAAGTTTCTTCCAAAATCCATTTTGGCTCCTCCGCCAGCGAGCACGGGCGTGGCGTTTGCGCAGTAGGCTGGGAAAATAAACTTTAACGCGTCAACTACCAGTAGGGCTATGTCCATGTGTTCAACCGTCATTATTCTTGGAATTTAGTATCTTGTATTCCAGATTCGACTATTTGTACATAACAGTTAACTTCTTGAGAATTTTCCCGTGTTTTCTCCACAACCGCTTTTAGGATTTGAGGATAATCCGTCGGCTTCAAAGCTATTATCGTGTCCGCCCAAAATTTCAAGACTCGGTTAGCGACTGGAGCAACACTGACATTCGGGTTGTCAAAAACGCTTCTGACCTGACTTGTTATTATAACTGGAATTTTCCGGATCTTTGCGGTTTGAGCTAAAATGGCTAATTGCCTGTTTAACTCGCGGTTTACGCTGAAGGCTTTACCCGAGTATTGGGAGACTTCTGCCCCGTACAGGGACGTTAACGTGTCGACGACTATTAACCCAAAATTCTTTTCCGTGTAATCTTGAATGTGATCTACAAGCACGGTTTGCTCACGGAAATCTTTAGGCTTAATCAAAATAATCTGCGTAGCCACCTGGTCAAACTTGTCACCTGAAAGTTGAGAAAGCCTCTTCGTTGAGAAAGTGTTATCGCAGTCGACAAACAAAACCTTGAAGTTTAGAACCGCACAGCTGACGGCGCATTGCATGGCAAGCGTTGTTTTTCCAGTTTCTGGTTCACCATAGACTAAGGTAACGCTCTCGGGCGAGATGCCTCCCCCGATTTTGCTGTCGATGCATACGCAGCCTGTGCTGATTGTAGCCATTTTTATACCCAAGTTTTATTAAACTTGAATCTAGTAATGTTTTTGCACTTAAACGTATACTATAAGGTTGATTTATTGAAAGAAAAAGTTGCGGTCGCAACGGTAAAGGGAAAAGCTTACTTTCTAATCGTTAACGAGTTACGAGAACAACGCATCCCTTTCGTAAGTGTGGTTCCAGGCGAGCCAGTGCCCTCCGAAGTGAAAGTGGTTATAACAACCGAGCGGGAACGCCACCTGATAAAACACGAAAAAATATTGGTCCTCAGCGACGACACCGAGCTTGACACCTTAATTAACGCGGTAAAACGCACGCTTTCAGGCAAAGAATCTTACGAAAAAATAACCGTCGGCATCGACCCGGGCGGAGCAATCGGGCTTGCGATAATTGCGGACGGCGAAGTGATTGAAGAAAGCAACTGTTTCAGCACACAGGAACTAATCAACAGCATAAGCCGCATGGTTAGAAACGTAAATTTTTCAGTAACAAACGTCTCCGTTAAAATCGGCAACGGGGTTCCAGTCTACAAGGAAATGGTTGAAAACTTGGACGAGGCGCTTCCGCCTGAAGTTGCGCTGGAAGTCGTAGGTGAAGCGGGTACGAACCGACCCTTAGCAGAGAACAAGCGAAGCCGAAAAATCAGGCACATTTCCTCCGCCATAAGCATAGCTGCAAGAACAGGCTATATTGTTCAGAGGAGAAAGAAGATTGCAACAAACGGTCGAATCCAATAGGACACTGATAGTTGACGGTCCCGCATCTGTGAAGGTTGTCAGCGGCAAGGCTGAAGTTTTCGGCTGCCCACTTAAGCAGACTCAAAGGGTCGTGGTGCGGGAAGGCAAGCGGCTTCCTTTCTTTGTTCTCGAAAAAGCCGTCTTCGACGTATCGCTTGGCGCAAACGCTAGCGTTGGAGAAGCCGAGGGCACCACCATACCGAGCTCATGGGATAAGCCTCTTGAAGCAATTTTGAATTTGCCGAAGAAGCCCGCGGTTGTTATGGTTTTAGGGAAAAGTGATTCTGGGAAAAGCAGCTTTTGCACCTACTTGCTTAACAGGTTAGTAGACGGCAAGTGCAGGGTCGCTGTCTTAGACGGCGATTTAGGACAATCAGACATCGGGTCATCAGGCACCGTCGGCTACGCCTTGACCCATAAGCCCGTTGCGGAACTGTACGATTTGAAGCTTGAGAACGCCTTTTTCATGGGCGTCACATCGCCGATTACCGCCTTACCCAGAATAATTGAGGGCTTGGCTGCTTTGAAGGCTGAAATCTCCCAGAAATCGGTTGATTTTGTGGTGGTCAACACGGACGGTTTGGTTACGGGTGACATCGCAATCCGTTACAAGGCGGACATGGTGAAAGAGCTAAAACCCGACGTCATAGTGGGCGTTCAAGTCGCGGATGAACTTGACGAGTTGATCGCTGACATGGAACAAACGGTGCTTACAGTTGAGCTTTCTTCCTCTTTGAGCCAGCGAACCGCGGAAAAACGCAAAATCCTCAGGGAAATGACCTACGCAAGGTACTTGAAGCATGCAAAACTTCAATGTTACCCAATGAGCCAGTTAGCTATCGAAACGCTCAAGGCTATTCCGAAGGATCAAACCCCAGAAAAAGGCGTGCTTGTCGGGCTGTACGGTTCTAGAAACAAATTTTTAGGAATAGGCGTTCTGCGTGAAATCAACCAAAAAAGAAAAGAACTGAAGGTGCAAACCGCCGTTTCAGCCAAACCCGCAAGGATTGTGATAGGCAAGGTTCTTTTAGACGAGAAATTGAGGGAAATTCAAGACTGATCTTTGAAAAAGCCGCTTATTTCCTGCGCTAAAACCCCTTTTTCATTCGGCAGCGTCTTCATGCCGTCGGTTATCCAACATGGCAAGAAGCTTCGGCAGTAACTTGTGGAAAAGCGGTAGTCCAAGAAGACTATGGCTCCCATGTCATCCAGCGTTCTTATCGGTCTTCCTGCCGCCTGAGACGCCTTCTTCATGGCGGGCAAAACATAACCGTACTCGCGACCCAATCCTGGAAAACGCTTCTCATAATATTCAATCTGCGCCTTCACACGGGGGGTCGGCTCAGCATACGGGACACCCACAACCACCACAGAGTTCATTTGGTTGCCTGGGAAATCCACGCCCTCAGAGGTTCTCCCGCCTTGCACGCCGAGGAAAACGGCGCCGCCTTTGCCGCCGCACGCCTTAAAATCCTGAACCAACTTCTCGTTGGCTTTTGACGTCATGTCTCTTCGTTCATGAAAAAGCGGTTTTTGCAGCGTATTCTCTAAGCCTTCGGTAATCAGCGAGTTTAGCACTCCAAATGAGGCGGCAAAAACCCCAGTGTTAGTCGGAGTGTTCTCAACCACCTCATCTATCCGCTGAATCATTGTCTGGTACATGGCTGGGGTTCTTTTCTCCAAAGACGTGCTGACGCCACAGCAGACCGCTGAAAAAACGTGTTCCCTTGGAAACGGCGACGGCACAACGCATTCAACTGTGTTCTGCGGCAGCCTCGTTATCCGCTTAAACGCGTCCAGCGGCTGAAGCGTACCTGACATTATCACGTTGGCGTAGGTCGATGAGAAAACGGGCTCTGTGATTTTCGACGGGTCCAACGCGACGATCTGCAGCTTCGCCGTCCTGTTCCTTTCCTTATTTAGGTAGCAGCTTGCGACGGTAATGTACGAGTCGTCTCCCAAAGTGTCGAGGCATTTAAGCAAAAACTCGCTCATCGCATGAATATAAGAACGCGGATTCTTCCCTTCAGCCAACAAACTCTTTCTGATTGCGCCGCCCGCATCATGCAGCTGCTCAAAAAACTCGCGTGGATCCTTGATGCCTTGCTTTTCGATGATTCCAATGATGGATTCGGCGGGAATGATTTCTTCTCTGTTGACATGTTCAAGTAGCTTCTCCACTTCGGTTCTGAAGAATAGGGCAAACTCCTCAGCGTCCTTGTTGTGGAACCTGTTGGCTTCCAGCTCCGCCTGTTTCATCACGAAAAGCGACAGGCTCACGCTTGAAATGTCGATGGCTGTCTCAGGCAAGTTGTGTGCTTCATCAACGACCAAGATGATTTTCCCAAGCTCAGTCTCCAAATTCTTGAGGAAGGCGGTTCGGATTTGGGGGTCGAAGACGTAGAGGTAGCTTAACGCGATTACTTTGGCGTCTGACAACGCCGACTTGACCAGCTCGTAGGGGCAGACCTGTTTTTTCTTGCACACACTGATGATCTCCGACGCCATGTACGGTCGGGTTGCGACTTGCTGCTGAAGCACAAGGTAATCGTATCCTCGCTCGTCCACGCTCCTATAGTAGGGGCATCTGCCTTTGGCTTTAAGAAGCTCGCAGACCTCCATAAGGGACTTCGAGTCAAACGCGCCTCTCTGCGCGAACACGTTGAGGCACATTTCGTTGCGTCCGCGTATTGAAACGCCTGAGACACGGTGCTTGTTGTAGATCGCCCGCAGCTCCTCGATGACGCGGTCATGCTGCCGATGCGTCCTTGCAACGTAAAGAATCTTCAAGTTCTTCTCTACGGCTACTGGAACGCAAGCGGAAAGAGCCGAAATGGTTTTTCCCAGTCCGTTGCTGCCTTCAATCAGAACCGAACGACGCTCGTGCACGGCGTTGTAGACGGTGCTGACGAACTCGTCTTGGTGCGGTCGCACGCTGCTGTAGGGGAAGAACTCGGACACTTGGCTCGGCAGCTTAATCAAACCTTATCCCCCAAACAGTTTGACGGGCAGTAATCGTAAACTGGGCATTCGTGGCAGCGTGGGCGCTGTGCCTTGCAGGTTTTTCTACCGTGAGCAATCAGAAGCAGATGAACCGCGAGGTAATCCTTCGGCTCGAAAAACGACTGAAGGCTGAGGCGAACAGCCTCGTAATCGCCGTTTGCGGGTGCCAAGCCAAGCCGTTTAGACACGCGGTTCACGTGCGTATCCACGGGGATGGTGGGCTGGTTTGCTGAGAAGAGCAAGACAACATCGGCTGTTTTCGGTCCAACACCAGGCAACTCCATAAGCGTTTTTCTCGCCTCGTCCAAAGGCAAAGACAAAACAGGCGCAAGAGAGCCACCGAATTTTTCAATAATGATTTTTGAGGTTGCCTGTATTGCTTTGGATTTTGCTTGGTATAAGCCTGCAACGTGAAGGCAAGCTTCAATTCTTTCTGTTTCAGCATTAGCCAGCGCTGAAGGGGTTATTTCGAACTGCTTCGACAGGGCTTCGAAGGCTCGCTCAGTGTTGGTGTCAGCGGTGTTCTGTGAAATAATCGTTACAATCAAGGTTTCGAACGGGTCAACTTTTGGCTTAACCAGCCTCGGCATCGCTAGGGCGCCTTTTAGTATTCGCAAGATTGTTACCGCATGAGTGTCAGTCATTATCGTGCCTTCATAGGTCTCGAAAATATTGACCTCCAACTATTAATTTGCCAAGTTATAAATAGCATCGGAATAAAAACCCGAAAATATAGATTTGGGATTCAGATGAATAAAAAACCTTGCTTTACTAATTGCACTCAACTTAGAATAGTGCTAAAAAGTTTTCATCGCCAAGCTTGCAATATTCCAGGCATCTCTGTTACGAAGGCAAGGAGAATGTTTATTGCACCACAAGTTTGCTTAAAATCAGGCGAAAAATTGTGATGAGCAACATTAACTCTAATTTCATGCCATAGTGTTCCAATAGAAATTTCGTTGCTCTTGTTAATTTTAAAGCCAAAAGTTTCTAGTTGAGTGCTGTATGCCTTAGGTTTTCCTTCTTTTCTAAAAACGTCTCTTCGTTGGATATTTTCAGAGATAATTCCTTTAGTGGCTGCATCTATAGTTTGTTCCATTGTATTGCATAACCATAGAACCGCAAGATTGAATGAACCTCTATCGAATAAGGTGATAACGTAACGGCAATCGTCAACACTACTTATTAGTTCTTGGTGATTTGGAAAATCAACCAAACTTTCTTTCCATATTTTCATTTGCTTATTGAGGGCTTCCTGTGTTAAGCCCAAGTTTCTTCTGACTGAATATCTTTGACTAGCTACTGATATTTCAATTATTGAAATGATTAGCGTAAGAGTAGAAACGGCATATACCAAACTGAATTGAAGTATCCCTAACGCGTTTTTCTGATAGAGCACAATAAAAGTGAATGTAAACGCAAGGCAGCTTGATACTAAGAAAAAGTAGCTAATCCAATTGTTGAGAGCTTGGAATTCATGTGGTTTTTTAGAAAAAGACAAATTTTTGCTGAATATTGCTGAAGATATTATCGCTGACAAAAAAACAAAAATGTACATAGCAAAGGGCAACCACCCAATAGAAGTTCTAGTTGCCAAAATGTAAAATATGAAAGAGGGAATAGTAAAGCCAAAAGCCAAGAAAAAAAGACTGGCTATCATAAATCTATTGTATAATCTTATGTCAAAAATGGAATAAAAAACCTCGAGCCAATTTACCTTTCTCTTAAATTGTGGCATTCCATATGCGCCTATTCTGCTCTTTACTTGGTTTTCACTTTGGGTATAGATTTAAGATTTGTTGACTCCGAAATAAACCAAGAGTCCACCAGCGACCATAAAAGCAATCGCAATAGCAGCCTCTATCAAGTAACTGTAGACATGAGAAAACATGTTTGTTACAGTTATATTGGTTATTAATTCCCTTCCAGCAAAGTAAGCTATAATTAAACCTATCAATAATAGCAATATTCCCAGACCAGTGAGTATTGCTTTGTTCATTTCGACTCGATTCTACTTTAACCTATGTACCTTTTTAGTTTTTGCGTCTCTCAGCTTTTGACTATTTTCTTAATTTTGTTAGGTTACTTTTCAGAAGTTCTATCTCATTTAATGGTGGTAACTCTTTTCCTTTTTTTACCGATTCCATCATTTTTGAGATTTCTTTAAAGCCCTTATCGTAATTTTGCACGACCAAAATCAATCCGCTAATAGACATAACCAAAAATATAACAAACAGAGATATGGACACAATGTCAGCAAAAGGAATAGTTGAATAACGGATTGTCAATGCTAATACAATACCGCCAGCAAGAAGAACCAAGAAAAAAGACGAAAATGTTGTGAATGTTGCATGAACATAGTCGGCGCAGATTTGAACTTTCATCATTTCTAACTGAAATTCTCTTTCATCTAATCTCTTAGTTACATCGTTATTTTCCTTATCTGCCATGTTTAGGCTATTTCTGCGCGATGCAGATTTAAGACTTTTTACCATAGGAAAACTTGCGATGCGAGGCTTATTCTAATTCAGCTTTTTGTAAAATTTTTTCCACAATGGTCACATTCGAGTGCATTAGGGATTTTTGTTGAGGGATGAAAATCAATCCCTCCACAATGATCACACACCAAGGGTATAAGCCCCGCACCTTTCATAGCTAAGAACCTTTCAATTATTTCCCTCGTAGAGTATGACAACTTTAGATCTGAACCATTTTTGAAGAAAGCTATATGTTTGACTTCTCCTTGAGGCTTTGGAGTGCCATTAACCGTAATCAAAAAGACCTTGTGGTAATCTCGGAAATGCCCTTTACCATTATAAGTTTTATGGAGTCGGCCTTCATGAGGAAACAATAATATAGACTCTACTGGCTTTAGACCTGTTTCTTCCTGAAGTTCTCGCATTGCCGCACTTTTTCGGCTTTCACCTTTGTTTGCTCCACCACCTGGAAGCATAAAAGTTTCACTGCCTTGACTAACAACTAAAATGCCCTCGGGAAACTCGACTATAGCAGTACCTCGCCTGCGGTTGTAAACCATTGATATTTCCTCTTTCTCTGTTTACTATCTTCAGGAACTTAATTATTTTCTGATAGCTGTTTTAAGTTTTTGCCAAGCTCGATGACAACCATGTTTGAGTATTTCTACGCTATCAAGATTTAAAATTATCACCATGAAAAGTTAGACCGCATTCTAAGTTTATAGCGTTGTTGTGTGCACTAATTTATCCAAACAGAATAAGTGGTAAGGGAATCAGCCGTACTACTCCCTGTCTCAAGGTAAAGAGTATATATACCGTTTCCATAAACCGCTATAGCTTGTGACAACGAGAAGCTAATCTGAAAGCTATTTCCATTTTGGTTCCAGTTATCGGCTGCTATTGTGATTCCTCCAGTTGCTTGCCAATTTGGAGGCAAAACTGACCCAACATAAGTTCCTGCGTCATACCCGTCTTGATATGGTGCTTGTTCTAATTGGTTTACAGTCAAAGGTGAAGGGTTGTCATAAAAAATACCAATTTGTTGAATGTTACTTGGCTGTGTCTGTATAGTTCCTTGCATAGTCACTTCGTTACCATTAACGCTCAGTTGGTTCCATGAAATATAGTCATTTATAAAATCTTCAACGAAATACACGTTATTGTTATCATATGCAATTCCAATGCTCACTTCGTTATGCAACGGGTTTAATATGTTGTCTCTGTGACCCCAATTTGAAGCCAAATCATTATACATCATACTGTATTCCATGCTCTTAAGAGCTGACTCGACATTAATGCCAACAATATTACCAGTTTCCCCTTGCCAAGCACAGTTTTCAGAAACTGCACCTTCACCGCCCGCTAAAGTGTACCTCATATAGGGTTTGTAGCCGTTCATGTCCCAATGGCTGAAATAACCGTTTTTGAGCATATCCTCAGCGTGAAGCTGTGCTGAGTCAATGCTGCTGAGGGTAACATTTTGGAGTCCCTTTGATTGCCTATCAGAATTGATTAATGAAAGAGCGTAATTTACTAAATCTGAATAGGCGTCTGTATTCGGTGTGGCTTGTGGTCCAGTCGTAAACGATGGAACCGCAGAAGGCGAGGTAATTGGGTTCTTAGTTGAAATGTTATTTTGGTTTAAGATGTTTGGATTTATAAAAAGAAAAAATATAGCAACAAAGATTATTGCTGTCAAGAAACATGCAAAAGCAATGTTTCTTTTTCTTGCTTTTTCTTTTCGCTTTTTTTCCCAACCCCCTCCTTTTTCGAAGTGAAGAGGACCTTGGCTGACATATTCAACGTCTTTGTTGAGAGGCAGAGGTTGCTTTCGAGGTGCATCTTGATTTTTTTCGGGTAATCTTTCCTTCAGATACTCAGGGGATTCTTTGGGTAAGTGGAGACATTGATGACTTTCAGGGAGCCTATGTTCAGCACAAAATAGACCTCCGCAATAGTTGCACCTGAACGGTAAATCTACTTGTTTTCCACACACTTCACATTGAACCATTACTGTTCAAATCCATTAAACATTAGAGGACGCTCGGCACTTTCTACTTGTCGACTACAGCTTAAAAGACTAACTCAAGGGTGCTTGCTGGCTAGGTTTTGTAAATTTTTCATCCATCTGAGTCATACTTGCTTTATGATG
>JBEKWR010000014.1:0-46946 GCA_049512935.1 Bathyarchaeia archaeon | reverse complement strand
CCCAATAAGTCCTCTGCAAGATAAGGATGAACGCAAGAAGAACCTTTTTGAGTCATTAAATCAGACAATTGAACTGCGACCTAGAGCGCTTCTCGCGTGTATTAAGTTAATAAGAGAAGTGGCGCGGGATGTGGGATTTGAACCCACGCGGCCTTTCGACCACAGACTTAGCAGGCCTGCCCCCTACCAGGCTAGGGCAATCCCGCACAGCGATGTTTTGTTGTTCCAAGCCTGATTTAGACTTATTCAGATGCTCAATTTGAACGCCTGAGTGGTCAGTCTCAGCCATTTCAGTATGAGGTAATTTAATTAAAGTTTTCTGAACATTTAAACCACTGCCCTTGCTAAGCTGCAGTTCTGCGTACTCTTCAGACTGTTGGGTGATAGGAGAATTTGCTCTTGCCATACTCAGCTTTGCCTTGATAGTGCCTGACTCTGAATAGTTGCCTAACTGTTGAAGATAACCTTCTTGCTTGCAGACGTTACGTATTATTCTCGTTTTACCACATTCTTAGGATTGGGACCCCAGAGTGGTCAACTTCTGATATAAAGACCATTAAGAACTAATTTTGGAGCGTCTGGCGTTAGCTGAATTCATGAAAATAGGAAAAATATTTGAGCCACAAGAGTTCAAATAGTGGGCTTAAAAGGGGCAGGTTGCATGGCAAGCGAGTTATCTACTAAGAAGGGCTTAAGGCGCTCAAATGGAGTCTGGATCGGCATTATTGGGTTAATTACATTTTCCGTTTCGGACATACTGTTTGGTGCTGAATATGGTTTTATATCAAATCCAAGTCCACCTGGTCTCTTGGCTGACACAGATAACATGTCGAGTTCTGTGCAGTTGTTGTTTTATTCTGTACTACTGATCGGTGTTATTCTGGTGTTGGCTGGTGGAGCGATGCTACTAAATTCCAAGATTAAAGCCTCTTCAACTTTTGATCCAAATAAGCAATATTTTTCATCTCCTCAAACCTCCAGACAGGTTTTTCCTTCTCAAGTCAAAGAGACTTCGCTATCTTACAGCCAGCAAGAAGAATTAATTGCTGATAAAGTCAAACAATCCATTGAGCACCTCATTCCAGAAGGAGGAGTAGAATGCAAACTCATCTATTGTATGCCTTTAGAAAATTTAGGCAAGAAGGAACTGGAAAACCTAAAAGGGAAATTAAAAGATAGTGATGACAAGAAAAGTCTCATAAGCAAAACCTGTGTTATCATAATTCCTTTGCTAATCAATTCATTCATGTACACACCAGTTGAGATAACAATGATAGAGATAATCCACATCGGCAATGACCTGTGGATTACATCATCAAGATTTACTTATGACGACATGGCGATCTATATTGGTCATCAACTCAAAGACTATTTCAATCTAACAGTGGGACTTTGCAACCCAGAAAAAACATTTGCCTGATAAAAAAAATGACCTACAAAAACCATAAAGAAGTAAAATTTAACATGGTTGCGTTTTCATCTGGTCAACACGCCAGGCAGGCTTAATCTGCTTCAGCTTAGAAAATATGCGATAAATATTCTTGCTGACCAGCACAGTTTCCAATAAAACACCCCATAAACAAAGAGAAATGCTCAGAAATACAGTACTTGTTTACAGCTGGCTGAAGCGACACCGTATCTTGTAAGAGCTAAAATATCAAATTTCTTATGAGCAGCTACTAACCCTTACCCTTAATCCACTTATCCATTGAAACTTAGCTTGTGTTCCATGTACCATGAGAGGGGGAAGTAGCCTAAAAGGAATGTGCCCTCTTGGACACCAACTTGGCTTCGCTGTATCCTTTTTGGATGGGAGGGTTTGGGTTTGGGGGCTGCCTGTTTTCAAATGGGCAAACCGTTCTTTAGGTGAGCGGTTGTCGGCGAAAAACGTCGAGGAGAACAGGTATCAATTGGTTTATACCTGAAAAATCAGTTGAAACTTTGTTTACCGTGCTGGACAAAGTTGCCCTCTGCTTGATTCGGGCTCTAAACCAAAAAACCAACCCGAAATGAGCCCCGAGCAGAAACCGCCTACCGCGGGAGGGCACCTATTATTTACATCAAAATTCCAACGTAAAAATGGTATCACAAAGCCGACTCCCCTCTCCTTACTATTTACAGCCACGCCAATAGGTAAAAAGCATGCAAACATGGGGAGACCGACGGATGTTTTAGGCGTTTACTTGTCAACAATGCTTTTTAATAGTAAGCAATCACTCAGCCATTAGAGAGTGAAACAGGTGACGACGCCCTCCCTGAGCGAAGCAACAAAGCGCGCATGCGATAACCTTCGGAGAGGGGCAACCAGCCAAGTCACCGACTACGAGCAGCGCTTCTCAATCTTAAAAGACGCCTACGACGGCTTGCTGGTCAACCTGATACGGCAAGGGTTCAACCCGAAGGAGGCGTGGGAAACCGCTGAGGAATTCTTCGGCAAAGACAGCGTCCGTTTTGCAGGCGTCGACGGCACGATGTACTCGCGACCCATGTTTGACTTGGTTATTTTCTTCGGCGGCTCCTACGCTTCAACGGGCACCGTGACGTTTCGGGAAGCATCTGAACCGCATGTTGAATATGACTCTAAGACGCTTGGGCAGAACATCGGCGTATCCAGCGTCGTCCCAATCTACGTCAACGAGATTCCCGATGTTGACCACTCCTTCGCGGCTCAGGAGCAACCCGCCGAGGTTGACCCGTCCAAGCCTGCGACGGACTGGGAAATCGCCAGCAACTCGTTGATAGCCAACGCCATCATGACTTTTTCAGAGTTCTACTTAGCCTACAAACTCGCCGTTGACCCAACCCAGAACTTCAGGGTGCTCTTGATGGATAGAAGCCTGTCTACGGAGCGGGCAAGCCTGCTTTACGAGACGAGGAAAACGGAGTTTTGGGATGCCAAGAGCGCGCTTATCGGCTACGTCAGCGGCGGAAGGCAGGTTGACAAGAACGATTTAGCCATAGCTCGCCAGCACGTATGCAACGGGCAGTTAGGGTTGCCTGCGCCAAGAGCCGACTACCTCCGCTACGCCATCATCAACTTGGCACGGGAGAAGGGCACGGTGACGGAAGTAGAGGTCTGCGAGGCGTTCGGCATCACCGAAGCGAAACGATTAAAGCGCGTAAACAGGTCCTTAGCCAAGTTAGTCAAAGCGAACGTTTTGACCTTTGACAACGGCGTTTACCAGCTTAACGAGCGGTACGTTGACTGCTGGGAGCGCATGCGGCGGGTCACGGTTGAGTTAGGCGACCAAATTTTCCTTTCAGGGAGCGTCGACGCGGAAACTTCAAGCTGCATGAAAATCCTCAAAGACGGCAAGGAACATTGGCTGACAACCCTTGACGTTATGCTTCTAACGCTTTATGCCCTGCAGATGCTTATGGATGAATGCTGGCGCAGACACATCTTGCTTGTCGGCATCACGAAAGACACGTCCGCACGGGATTTCAAGCGCCAGCTTGTTCCAATCATGCAAAACGAAGGCTTGCTTGCCGTTGCCGTGCAGAATGAGGCGTTTGCTGCGCTGCCTAACACTGACCGCATGATTCTTCAGTCAGCAAGCGTTTTTAACCCTGAAAAAATCGTTCCTCCTTGGAGCCTGATCGAGTATGACTCGGCTTTCAGAACCATGAAGGCTGACTCCGAGAGGGGAAGAGGCTACATTTGCGGATTAATCAGGAACAAGGTGGGGTTGGAAAAGGCTTTCTTGAAGACTTACGTACAGCTTAGCCAAGCCCGCTCTGACCCGCTTCTGAGAAGCAACGTTTTGCTGATTGACCGTTTAGCCTACCCTGAATTCGACTATAAACCCGAGTGCCGCTTGGCTTTGCTGGATGAAATGAGCGACGGCACCAAGGAACCCGTCGAAGTCCTGCTTTACAAGGACAAGACCGTGCCCAACAGGATGCAGAACATGGTTATGGCTATGCTTGTGGCGATGGCGCCAGCGAACATTCCTGAAGCGTTTGGGCATAACAAGCCGTTGTTTGTGGCAGATAAGATTGCCAAGTGGAATTACAGCCAGTTCAAATGTGTGGCGGACTCAACGGCGGGTTGGATGATGAATAACCGTAAATTGCGCAAGTTCATATTCTATATGAGCACTTTCCGAGAGAGGCGAGCAGGTATTGAACAAGCAAGAAGAGAAAACCGTTAACCAGGAATGCTTCACAAGCTTCGAAGATAAATTCCACGCGCGTTTAGCCGCAGTCATGCCCCGTTACGCGGGCGGCGACTCAGGCGACTCGAAAGTCACGGGCACAAGCGCGCGTTACCAGTGCCGAGTGAAAATCGAGTACCAGAAGGACCTGATGGGGCTGCTGGAGGAGGGCATGCTGATGGCTGTGAAGAATTTTAAGCCTGCGGTTGCGGATACTGAGCGGTTCACGCTTATGGAGATTAGCCGTGTTTGGCCTGAACATTTCGGGCTGCGCGGGCTCAGCGACCACGGGTACTACCCGATGCAGTTCGAGATCATCGAGCAGTCGGAGGAGGACTGGCAGACAGATGACAAGTCAACGATGATGATTCAAATCGACGCCATCCCCATCAACTACGACTTAATCGTCAAGAACGACTGCACGTTCGAGTTTGTTAAAGGCTTCTCCTACCCCGTGGTAGGAAGCAGCGTGCTACTCTTGAACAGCGAGATGATTAACCGCATGTACAACCAGAAAATCGCCGCGCAACTGGGCATCGACACAGCCAACACCGTTGCAGACGCCCACATTGACCCGCGGCTTGGCACGATTAAAATGTTCGAAGCCGCCAAAGCCAAAATTCCCATTTACGTTGACTTCGAAAAGCTGATTCGATACCACTTCGGAGTCTTCGCGTTCACAGGCGGCGGAAAAAGCAACCTCATGTCCAACGTGCTCAGGCGTATCCTGCTTCACGCCGAGAAAGACAGCACCAAAGTCGTCATCTTCGACATCAGCTGCGAATACACGTTTCTTTTGCTCGATTTGCTTGCTGACCCAGCCGTGAAAGCCAAGCTGATTTTGGAACACAGAATTGACTCTTTAGAACAATTCTTTAACAGCGTTGTAAAACCAAGGGAATACGAGACAGACCAGCGGACAAAAGCTGGTTTACAAGCAATAATGGATCAGGGCAAGCTGACGTTTTACACTAAGCCTAAGCAGAAAATCCCCAATTATGGCGAAATGATGGCAGAGTTAGAGGACCAGCGCAAGGATTCAGTTGGCCGTCCACACTACATTAACGCAATCGACGTAATTCATGATGCAATTCGCGAATGGGTAGAGAAGAACGGGTTAAGCGAAAACCAAGAAGTCAGCCAAGATTTCGTCGTTCACATCGCTGAGGTCTCACAGAACGCTATGGAAACCTTCAAAGTAAACGACAAGGCGGGGCTATACGCTTGGGCAACTACCCGAAGCACGATTCTGGACCTTTTTAAGAAGCGGGCGCAAAACACCGATAAAGCCGCGGCAGGTTTAACGGTTGAAGGCATCAGGCAACTACTTGAGGAACCAAGCACTAACCTTGTGATTATCTCAATCAGCGACCCATACACCATCAAAGAACTCGCTATAGCCTTAACACAAGACCTTCTTATCCGCCGCAAACGACGCTTCATGGTGAAACCCCAAATTCTCCTTGTCTTCGACGAGGCGCAAGAGTTCATCAGCAGCAAGGAAGGCGGCATAGACGGCAAGTGCAGCCAACACGTGGAAACCCTGCTTCGCCAAGGACGCAAGTACGGTTTAGGCGTCTGCATCGCCACGCAGCGCATCGCGTACCTGAACACGAACGCTCTTCAGCAACTGCACACGTACTTCGTCGGAACCCTGCCTCGCCCGTACGACAGAGCCTTGGTGAGCGAGACTTTCATGATTGACAAGGGCATCTTGGAGAAAACGCTGGAGTTCGCGCCTGGCGAATGGCTCCTAAGCAGCTACATCGCGACGGGCATGGAGAACGTGCCCATATTCATCAAAGCAGACAACGCAGAGAAAGAAATAGAGCGCTATCTGAAAGGCAAAGCGTAGCTTTTTTCGCTCGCTTGCCTTTTGGATGCAATTTGGCTCAAGATATTTATCTCCGAGCCACATGTGCAATGGCAACACACAAAGGATAGAATTCCAAGGGCGCGAGGTTTAGCAGTATGAAAAAACGCTTGGCAATAGTTTTGGCAGTCGCCATAATTGTTGTTATTGTTGTGTCAGCGTTTGCCGCCATAGAAATTTCTGATTTTTCAGCGCCTGTGGCAAGTAAGAAGCCGTTTTACGTCGGGGTCACCTACGGTGGCGATAACGTCACTGAAGCTGAGCAGTTAATTGACAGGGTTAAGACTTACACTAACCTGTTTGTAGTGACATCTGGGCCGTTAATGGATGACGGCGCCGCCTTGGACCAGATATGCGATTACGCCGTCAACGCAGGATTAAACATCATAGTGTCTTTCGCTAATAACATCCCCACAATCAATGTACCTTCTTTCCTCGATAATGCAACTGCACGATGGGGAAGCCACTTCTTAGGAGTATACTACGACGATGAACCAGGCGGGAAAATGCTTGACTCCACAGTGAACCTTTACATTAACAACGAGAGGATAACAAAGCAGCAAATGGGTACGCCTTTGACGGTTAATTACGACAATTCTACCGATTTCGTGACGTACTGGCCTTCAGGACAAATAATGACTTCGATTGGTTCAACCACTAACGAGACAGTCAACGGCATCAGCAATGTAACTGTCAACAAGAACGCTTCTATCAATTACTATCCAAACGGCACAATCACCAGTTCACCAAACCAAACTTCAAACTACCCTAACGGCACAATCGTATATGTTTACGAAGATCAGATAACTTACCAGCCGAATGGAGAAGTCATCAACGGAACCGAAACCGTAATGACTAGATATCCAAACGGCACTTACGTCACCAAATATAACCAACCTATAAGCGACCCAGGCAAAATTTCCCAGTTTGAACCATATCAGGAACTTTGGGATTCAAATCCAGTCCAAAACTACACTGAAGC
This sequence comes from Bathyarchaeia archaeon, assembly GCA_049512935.1. Classification (GTDB taxonomy): domain Archaea; phylum Thermoproteota; class Bathyarchaeia; order Bathyarchaeales; family Bathycorpusculaceae; genus Bathycorpusculum. The sequence continues at coordinate 39,934 of JBEKWR010000014.1, read as the reverse complement.
AGCAGACACCTTTGTGAGCACAGAGCAACAAACCCTAAGCTCAATCGGTAACCAATCAGACGTGGAACTTTTCACTTCAGACTATGGGCTTTACTGGTGGGACTATCAAGGAGGCTACAACGTGGTACTCACCGAGTTAGGCTGGAACCAATCAACCACGCAAAACATCGCACTGGTACGCGGCGCTGCCGACATGCAAGGCAAAAGTTGGGGCGCAATGATTGACTGGCAGAATCTGTCCCCGATTGTCCTTCAAAGCGAAAACCAAATCTACAGTGAAATGAAGCAGTCCTATCAGAGCGGCGCCGAATACGTTGTTGCCTTCAACTACTCACCCAACGGCAACGGCACCGGGCTTTTGCAGAATCCGCAGTTCGCGGCGATTCAGAAGTTCTGGACGGATGTGGTTCAAAACCCCAGAGACACCAACAACGTGACTGGACAAGACGCGTTAGTTTTGCCCAGCGATTACGGATGGGGAATGAGAAACCAACAGGACACAATTTGGGGCCTATGGCAACCAGACAACAATTCGCAGCAGGTTTGGAATGCCCTGCAGGCTTCGCTTTCTAAATACGGATCAAAACTCGACATAGTCTACGATGACCCAGCTTACCCAGTGGCGGAAAGGTACCTGCACGTCACCTACTGGAACCAAACCGCCTAAAAACTCAACGCAAGACTTGCCAACATGCGAAAGCCCTTTTTTCGCTGATCTAGAAGTCGTGCAAGCGGAAAAGATTTAAGGGAAAAGGCGAAAACAGAAATACGTGAGCGTGACTGATTAATATTAGGTTTTGAGGTCGTCAAGTATGGTTGAGAAACTATCTAAATCCGACGTTGATTTTATCCAGAAGCTTCCAGTCGGTCGACTTGCCACGGTAACTAAAGACTGCGAACCCGTGGTGCGGCCTGTCTGGCCTGTTTTTGACAGCGTGTTCATCTACTTCGCATCTGACCCTGACATGCCCAAGCTTGAACACATCGAGGAGAACCCCATGGTTTCCCTGGTTCTTGACGATTACGACAGGAACAACTGGGCTAACGTGAAGGGAATCCGAATCCAAGGCGAGGCAGAAATCATGTGGGAAGGCGAAGAGTACCGTTACGCGCACAGTCTTCTTGAAGAGAAGTATCCCGAGTACCGAACTGACGATGGCGGCTGGAAAGAAGGCGACATACCCATCATCAAGATTACACCCACAGGCTACGGCAAATGGGCAGCGGGGCAATGGAAAAAGTAGTTATTTTTGCCCTTTGATTATGCCTATCCTGCCAACCATGAACGGCAGCTTCAAAGCCGCCGAGATAAAGGGTTCATTCCTCGTTTCCACAAACTCAACTTTGTCTATCCCCCAGCCCTTTATCGTCGCAACCAACGCGTCCATGTCGCCGTAAACGGGCTTGAGCAAAAACAGGTCTTGGAAAGCGAATTTTCCACCCTTCTTAACCACCCGCAGGGCTTCACGAATCAATTCGCGCTTGTCTTTTTCGTCGGCGACTTCATGGAAACACAGGTTGCTAACAGCAGCATCAAAATAACCGTCGGCAAAAGGCAGTTTGGAAGCACTCGCTTTCTGAAACACCGTCCTTTCTCCAACGCCCGCATCCTTCGCGTTTGCTTCACAGGCGCCTTTTGAGTATTCCCATCGTTCACCCCAAAAGTCTATGCCAGTTACCTGCGCCGAGGTGAATTTGCGGGCAAGCTTTATCGTTAACGCGCCGTTTCCGCAGCCTATGTCGAGAGCTTTTCCTTCGCCGTTCCAGTTCAGGTTCGAAATTGCCGTATCCCAAATTTTGTCTTGAACGTTCCCGCCCCGGGGCGAAAACAAGTAACGTGCATAGGCAAAATACGCTGCCACTACAAAGAAAACTATCGCGGGGATAAGTGCAACCCAAAACAGAAATGTTAATGCCAAAAGAACGACCCCTAAAACGCCGAAGATGTAGATTAAACGGGTCGAAACCCAATTTCCAAAGTTGGGCGTGGTGCTTGCTTTCTCAGTCATCTCTCGTCCCTGCCCAGCCACTATGTTCTCAGTAGTTTATTAGGTATGTTAACGTTAACTAAAATGCCGCTGCTTCCCCCTGAATTTGTCAGGATAACAAATTTTATATCTGTGTGGTTGCTCTTTTCCGAGTAGAAGTTGTGATTCCTTATGGCTGTTAAAACAACACCAGAGTATATTGAACTGTTAAACCAAGGGGTTGAACGCGAATTCCAAGTTGCGGTGCAGTATTTTCTGCAGCACGCCAAAATGGAGAAAATCATCAAAAAACAAATCCCGGAAAACATCCTACTAGACAAAACGACTTATGACGCCGTCGGAAAGATCCTTCACGAAATCGCAATCCAAGAGATGAAGCACGCCGCCTCCATTATGGAGAGAATTTACTACCTCGGCGGAGAAGCAACCACCAAAGCCGGCAAGGTAGTTATCGGCGGCACCATTAGCGAGTTTGCCAAGCTCGGCGTAAAGGCGGAGGAAGAAGCCTTAGTCTTGTACCGCAAGATCATTGATGCCGCTGGGCAATTGGGCGACTGGGAAACGCGGGAGATGTTTGAAAAAATCTACGGCGAGGAAGAAGAACACCTCTTCAAATTCCAAGAGTACACGGCTTTCCAGGACGAGAAGGAAGGACCTGACAAGGTGCCCCTGTCAGAGTGGCGCAAAATCTTCACACCCGACTATTACGAGCTGCTGAACAAAGCGGTTGCCGCGGAAATCTGCGGGATAATCCAGTACACCAATCAGCATGAAAAAGCCGCGCTTCTAGAGCTCAGAATGAAGAAGACCCCGCTGGAAACCGTTCAAGGCACAAACTACCAAGGCGTCGTCAGCAAAATCCTCAAAGACACCTTCATGCAAGAAATGCAGCATCTTGAAAAAATAAGCGAACGCATCTACCTAGTCGACGGCGAAGCAGTCACCAAGCCATCTCCACTTCCAGTCGTCGGCAAAACCACACTTGAAATTCTACGGTTAGACCACAAGCTTGAAGCCGACACCATCGCTCTGTACAGGCAAATCATCGCTGAAGCCATGAAACGCGGCGACACCACGACAAGAAGAATCTTCGAAGACATCGTTCTGCAAGAAGAAGACCACTACTGGACATTCGACGACTACGTCAGATAAAACCCCTTTTTCCCTCTTTATCCTTAAGGCAAAACTGAGAGTGAACAGTGGCTATCCGAAAGCTTAATTCCGAACCCCGAGCAAAATAGATGTGGCAGAGGCGAAGCAATGACAGAAGAAAATTTGCCTCGTTGCGTAAACTGCGGAAATTTTATCGACGACTGCAAATGCGTGTGCCCATACTGCGGAGAAACTGCAAAATGCACTTGCTGCATAGGCACTGACAAGGCTTCAGGCGGCGGGTAACCGCAATCAGTAAAGAAATCAGAGTTATTTGAGGCAAGGTGAAAACAAAAATTGGTAACTGAAAGTGTAAACTGGATGGCAGGTGGTCCACAAGGCAGCGGCGTCGACACAGCCTCCAACATATTTGGCAGAGCATGCGGCTACGGTGGCCTATGGGTTTTCGGCAGAAGAGAATACCATTCAAACATCAAAACCATGCACAGCTACTTCCATCAGCGCGTTTCCAAGGAGCCGACGTTGGCGAACATAAGCGACGTGGATTTGCTTGCGGCTTTTGACGCTGAAACCATTGTGAGGCATATCGGCGAGGTCGTGAGTGAAGGCGGCATAATTGTTGATTCACGCGACTTAGGCGTCAACGTGTTAACGGGAATACCGACTTTTTCAGAGGAATACAGGAGTCAAGTTCGCGCTTTCATGAAAGAAAACGGCATAATTGGCGAAACCATAAACGACTTCTTAAGCTACGCCAAAAAGAAAAACATCCAGGTCTACCCTGTTCCTTACATGGACTTGCTTACGGAGATCGGCAAAGCCATCAAGATGGATAAAGTCAGCACTCTTACAAGAATGATAAATGTTCTCACGATAGGAGTATCATTTGCCCTGTTCAAGTACGACAAGAAACTCGTAGAAGACGCAATCAGAGCCACCTTCCACGAAAAAATCGTCGACATGAACGTCACAGCTGTGGACTACGCTTACGATTACGCTGAAAAAAACTTTGACGTGAACGGCTTCAAGCATAAACTGGAGAACATAGGCACAAAAGAACCGAGAATTTTCCTGACGGGAAACCAAGCCGTAGCCATGGGCAAAGTGCTGGGCGGCTGCAGAGTACAAACGTACTACCCCATCACCCCAGCGGCTGACGAAAGCGAGTATCTGGAAGCTCATGAAATCCTTAAAGCCAAAGAAGGGCAAGAAGCAATAATCGTTATCCAAACCGAAGATGAGATCGCAGCGGTAAATTCGGCTTCAGGCGCATGCTTAACGGGCGCAAGGGCAGCAACCAGCACGTCTGGCCCAGGCTTTTCGCTTATGGCGGAAGGCATAGGCTGGGCGGGAAACAACGAAGTGCCCGTGGTCGTAACGTACTATCAGCGCGGCGGTCCTTCAACTGGGCAGCCCACCAGGCACAGCCAACAAGACCTGCGGTTTGCCATGCACGCTGCTCACGGAGAATTCGCAAGAATCATCCTTGCTTCAGGCGACATCAAAGAATGCTTCTACGACGCCGCTGAAGTTTTCAACTTGGCTGAGAAATACCAGGTGCCCGTCATCCACCTGCTTGACAAAGCCATGGCTAACTGCTCACAAACGTACCCAGTGTTCGAATACGGCAACGTCAAGGTTGACCGCGGCTTAATCGTCGGAGAGAAAGAACTCGAAGGCAAAGAGTACAAACGCTTCAGATTCACTGAAACAGGAGTTTCCCCCAGAGCATTTCTTGGAACAAAAGGCGCCATCCAATGGTGCAGCGGCGACGAGCACAACGAAGCGGGAAACATAAACGAGGAGCCCTGGGTTCGAAGGCAAATGATGGAGAAAAGAATGAAGAAGCTGGATTTAATCGACAAGGAAGTGCCACTGGATTTGAAAGTCAACTTTTACGGCGACAAAGACTCGGAGAACATCGTGGTCAGCTGGGGTTCACCTAAAGGAGCCATAATCGAATCGCTCAACCAGCTGAAAGAGGAAGGGTTCAGCTTAGGATTCATTCAGGTGCGAATGATCCATCCGCTTCCCTCTGCCTACATGAAACAGATGCTTCAAGGCAAGAAACGCGTAATCGACGTGGAAGACAACTACACCGCTCAGCTCGGCGGCGTAATAACCGAGCGCACAACGATAAAACCCAACTACTACGTGCTCAAGTACACGGGCAGACCAATGATGACAACCGAGGTTTACCAAGCCCTCAAAGCGATACTGACAGACAAAGCCCAGGAACGGGAGGTGCTGATGCTTGGCGCATAAACCAGCAGACTACAAAACAAGCGTTTACATGGACTGGTGTCCAGGCTGCGGCGACTTTGGCATTTCAAGCGCTATTCAAATGGCGCTGGCTGAGCTTAACTTGGAGCCTCACAAAGTCGTGATAGTTTCAGGCGTCGGCAACGCGGCTAAAACGCCTCACTTCATAAAAGTCAACGGTGTCCACACGCTTCACGGAAGATTGCTGCCGTTTGCCATGGGCATCAAAGTGGCGAACCCCAACTTGGAGGTAATCGGCGTGGGAGGAGACGGCGACGGTTTAGGCATAGGCGCGGGGCATTTTGTTAACGCTGGAAGAAGAAATATCGACATGACCTACCTCCTCTTCAACAACGGCGTTTACGGGTTGACTAAGGGGCAGGCTTCACCGACGCTTCCGCTCGGCGTCAAAACCAAGGCGCTTCCAAACCCCAACATTAACGAGGCAATCAACGTGGTTACGTTGGCAATCGCCTCAGGCTACACGTTCGTCGCCAGAGGGTACGCCTTCGACGTGGTCCACTTGAGCAAGATGATTCAGCAGGGGATACAGCACAAGGGAATGGCAATAGTCGAGTGCCTGCAGCCTTGCCCCACGTACAACGACATTAACACTAAAGAGTGGTACGCTGGCGAAGACCGAAAAGACGCAGCAGGCAAGCCGCAGCCGAGACTCTACAAGCTGGAGAGTGAAGGCTTCGACCCCGTCGTGCACAACTGGAACGAGGACTTCAAGAAGAAGGTCGCAGGCATGGAAAAAGCACACGAGTGGGGCGACAGAATTCCAGTAGGCGTCTTCTACCAGAACCCGCTGGAATCAACCTTCCAAGACCGCATAACCAAGCGGATACCTTTCTACATGCAGAACCCGCCTGCCAAGCAGCAGCTCAAAGACGAAAACGGCGCAGCGACGGTTGACCTAAGCGAGTTCATGGACGACTTAAAAACAAGCTAAGGAAAACGGCTTCACAAAAATAGTGCAACCATGGTTTCTCAGAAGAATTTCTTCTGCAACAGGTTTGGTTGCCTTCCTTGAGAGGCATTGGAAGCCTCTCCTCCTTTCTCCTCGACCCCTCTCCTCAAACAACCAATTGTCACTTCAGCTTATAAAGCGCTATTCTAACATTCGACATATGTCGGCTTGGGCTTCACTGCTGCTTGCCTGCTGATTCTTCCTCGCCGCGGTAGCATTCAGCAGTGAACTTGGGCGTACAGATGCAGTAGAACACCAAGTCGGTTTTCCCAATGTTACTTATCCTCTGACTAGCGCCTGCGGGAATAACAATCAGGTCTCCCTTGGTTACTTTGGTCGGCTTCAAGTCGCCAACATCCACCTGGCCTTTCCCGCTGATAATCAGGTATATTTCGTTAACGCCCTCGAGACGATGCGACAAGGTTGTGACACCAGGCTTCACCCGCGCCTGCGCAACGGAGAGTTCTTCGGTGCTGAAGTTTTCAGCTATGGAGCACCGCTCCAACGTCGGAGCCTCTGTTAAGCTTTTAGCCTTCACAATTCTTGCCTTCATATAATCAACCTTGAATTTCTTTCGCGCCGGCTAAGATAAAAAGTGGCTATGGACGTATATTCATGTTTTGATTGCACTTTTAGGCGCAAGCTTTAACCCAACTATTATTTAGGCAAAAACGGCTTTTTTTCCAAAACAGGGACGTTTTCGGATTTTTTAATATGAAATTTTTTGTTTACTTTTCATGATATAGGCTTTCGGATTTCACGATATATTGCGAGATTAATGACGAAATTCCTTATATACGCGCGCTAAATATAGTGTGTCCGCAAGCTTATCGGCACTATACACAGGAAAAAGCAAGGGACATGTAACGAATGAGATGCCCATACTGCAACTCTGAAAACTCCAAAACCTTGGAAACGCGCGATTCCCCAGAGAACACCACACGCAGGCGTAGGGAATGCGTCAGCTGTGGAAAACGCTTCACAACCTACGAGTACGTTGAAACCGTCGAGCTTATGGTCAGAAAAAAAGACGGGAGGCTTGAACGATTCGACGTCAACAAGGTAATCCGTGGCTTGCAGAAGGCGTGTGAGAAAAGACCTGTCATGAGCCAAATCAACGAGTTAGCCGAGCAGGTAAGGCAGGATCTTATGCTTAAGAATACGGAAGAAGTGGCATCGCAGGAAATCGGTGATTTAGTCATGAAGCACCTGAAAAAGGTCGACCGAATTGCGTACATTCGGTTTGCGTCAGTTTACAAGCAGTTTGAGGAGCCTGAAGATTTCAGGCGATTACTCCTTGAGGTGAAAAAATAATGAAATTCGTGTTAAAACGTGATAGTAAATTAGAACCATTCGATCAAGAGCGCATAACCACCGCCATCTGGAAAGCAGCTAAAGCGTGCGGCGGAAAGGACAAAGAGCAAGCGAAACGCGTCAGCGACGAGGTAGTAGCGGAGCTCCAGAAGACCTACGGGGACGATGGCGTACCCACGGTTGAGGAAATACAGGATGTCGTTGAAAAACGTTTGATCGAAAACGGGCATGCGCAGACGGCGAAAGCCTACATTCTGTACCGCAAACAGCACAGCGACATGCGTGAGTTAGCCGCTCTCTTGAGCTCTTCAGACATGGTGGATCAGTACCTTGAGGTTGAGGATTGGCGTGTTAAAGAGAACAGCAACATGAGCTATTCGCTTCAGGGGCTGAACAATTACCTGTCATCCACCGTCATTGCCAAGTACTGGATCTCAAGAATTTACCCGCAAAACATCGCGGACGCGCACTTTTCAGGCGACATGCACATCCACGACTTAGGCGTCCTTGGCGCTTACTGCGTCGGCTGGGACGTAAGCGAACTGCTGCTTGCAGGTTTCGGAGGCGTTCCAGGCAAAATTGAAAGCAAACCCGCAAAACACTTCCGCACCGCGCTGGGTCAAGTCGTGAACTTCTTCTACACGTTGCAGGGTGAAGCGGCGGGAGCGCAGGCATTCAGCAACTTTGACACTTACCTTGCCCCGTTCATACGATACGACGACCTTAGCCAGAAGGAGGTGGAGCAGGGGCTTCAAGAGTTCTTCTTCAACATGAACGTGCCGACCCGTGTGGGTTTCCAGACGCCGTTCACAAACTTAACTTTGGATTTGGACGTGCCAGACTTCATGAAGAACGAGGCTGTGCTGTTCAACGGCAAGGTCACTCAAGACACGTACGGCGACATGACTAAGGAAATGGAGATGTTCAACTTAGCCTTCGCTGAAGTCATGCGGCAAGGCGACTCGAAAGGCAGAGTCTTCACCTTCCCAATCCCCACCTACAACATCACAAAAGACTTCAAGTGGGATTCGCCAGTAGCCCAAGCCATCTTCGAAGTAACCGCCAAGTACGGCGTCCCATACTTCTCCAACTTCGTCAACAGCGACATGAAACCCGAAGACGTCCGCAGCATGTGCTGCCGCCTACGCATAGACAACCGCGAACTACGCAAGCGGGGCGGAGGATTCTTCGGCGCCAACCCCCTGACAGGCAGCATAGGCGTCGTGACGCTTAACATTCCCAGAATCGGCTACTTATCCAAGGATGAGGACGAATTCTTTGAGCGACTAGAAACCCTAATGGAAACTGCAAAAGCAAGTTTGGAAATAAAGCGCAAAGTGCTTGAGGCATTCACGGACAACGGCTTGTACCCGTATTCACGCCGTTACCTAAAGCACGTGAAAGAGGGGTATGGCAAGTTCTGGAAGAACCACTTCTCCACAATAGGCATCGTCGGGGTCAACGAAGCAATCATAAACCTGCTTGGTCAAAACATTGCGTCGCGTGACGGACAAGCCTTCGCCGTTAAAATGTTAGATTTCATGCGCACCCGTTTAGCAGATTATCAAGAGGAAACAGGCAGCATCTACAACCTTGAAGCAACCCCTGCTGAAGGCACGTCTTACAGGCTTGCCCGCATAGACAAACGCAGGTACAAAGACATCATATTCGCCAACCAGAAGCAAGTAACCATGGACCACGCGGAACCGTTCTACACGAACTCTTCCCAGTTGCCCGTGGACTTTGCAGGCGACCTCTTCGAAGCCTTAGAACACCAAGAAACCCTCCAGACGCTTTACACTGGAGGCACAGTTTTCCACATTTTCCTCGGCGAGAGGCTTAACTCTTGGAAAGCTGCTGCCGAACTCATCAAGAAAGTTGCTTGGAACTCAAAGCTGCCGTACTTCACCCTAACGCCGACTTTCAGCGTTTGCCCAACCCACGGCTACACAAATGGCGAACACAGAGTTTGCCCAACCTGCGGAGCAAACTGCGAAGTCTACTCACGAGTAGTCGGTTACCTGCGACCAGTTGACCAGTGGAACGATGGAAAACAGGCGGAGTTCGCCATACGCAAAACCTTCGATCGATCAACCGTCATGGCTTCAGCGCCCTTAACAAGTTAAAGAGGAATAACCCAAAATGAAGTTCAGCGGATTACAGAAAACAAGTTTGGTCGATTACCCCGATAAAGTAGCCAGCGTGCTGTTCACGCCAGGCTGCAACCTCCGCTGCCCCTTCTGCCATAACTGGCGCATCGCCGTTGATCCGCAGCCGCCGTTTCTGCAGGAAGCCGCCGCCTTAGAAATCTTGGAGAACCGCAAAAAATACGTTGACGCGGTTGTAGTGACAGGCGGTGAACCGTGCATGCATAAGGAGCTGCCGAAATTCCTCGCTAAACTCAAGGAACGCGGTTTCACGGTCAAGTTGGACACGAACGGTTTCTTTCCCGACGTGCTTGAGGAATGCCTCGGAAGCGTGGACTACGTAGCTGTGGACGTGAAGACCTGCAGGGAAAAATACGCTCTGCTAGGCGCAAAGGATACCTCTGACCTAATGCGAACGCTGGAAATCCTCAAGACGGGCAAGGTACCCTACGAGTTCCGGACAACCGTGGTGCCGCAGCTGGTTACAGCCCAAGACGCCACATGCATCGGCGAACTAGTTAAAGGCTCAAAGATGCATGCGCTACAGCAATTCGTCCCCGATGACACGCTTGACAAGAAATACCAAGCCATCAAGCCATATGCACCCGAGACAATTCAGGAATTCGGAAAAATAATCGCGCAATATACAGAAAGCGTTCTACTGAGAACTTAACCTTCCCAGGCTCTCGTTTTTTGGGAGCCCCCATCTTTTTGCCATGGAATTAGAAAGGCGTATTAGAGCCACCAAGCCCTATCCGTTCAAGGGATGAAGAAATACGCAAAAACTAACAACCGCATGTGCAATCGCGTTGCTGCTTTGCGGATTTTTGTTCGCCTACCTGCCCGTACACGGGGAAAGCGCGGGCAACGTCATCAGTTCAAATGCAACCTGGACGGCGGCCAACAGCCCATATACCCTTACGAGCACAGTAACGGTTGCCCAAGACGCAACACTGACCATTCAGCCAGGCGTTACTGTAAACATAGCGCAAGGCGCTACCCTGCAGATTGATGGCACCCTAGTAGCCAAGGGCACCGACACGGAAAACATCCAAATGCTTGGTCGTGGAAGCCTCATATTAACCGCCAACAGCCCCGGATGGAACCCCCAAACAAGTTCAGGCAGCATAATTGAAAACGCCGTCTTGAGTCTCTACTGGTTCACGGTCTGCAACTCCGCCGAAATCAACAACAACACCATAAACGATGGCATCTACTTAGGCGGCGGCTCCCCAGTCATCAGCGGCAACAACGTTACGGGACAAATCGGCGGCAACGAAAGCATACAGTCACCCCTAATATCAAACAACTCCGTCGTAGGCAGCATATACATTCCTGAGGGGTCACCTGTAATAACCGGAAACGTTGTGGCTGGCATCGAAGGCGCCGAAGTATTCAACGGGACAACATATCCTCAGTCTCTATGCGACGCAATCGATGTTGGACCCGCCGAAGCGTATCATCCAGTTAACGCAGTCGTAACTGGCAACATCGTAACCTGTGGACTTAACGGCATCGGTGCGGGTGAAGGCGACACAACAACCGCCCTTATCGAAAACAACTTGGTGGAAAACTGCACAAGAGACGGCATGGCTATTTCCTCCACAGCGGTCGTTGAAAATAACACGTTAATCAACAACAACATAGGCATGTTTATTTTCAACTTTTATTCGGGCCCCTCATTTCCCACGCCAACACTTCCTACAGTCACGGGCAACAACATCCTCAACAGCAGCAAATACAACATTTACTACCAATCCAACATGGACCTCAACGCAACCTACAACTGGTGGGGAACCACAAACTTGCAAGCAATCTCCCAAACAATATACGACCACGCATCTGACCCTACAATAGGCACGGTAACCATTGACCCCTGCCTAACAGAGCCGAATCCTCAAGCGTACCCTAACCCAGACGCCGCCATCATTTACCCAGTCACCACAACACAGCCAACACAGACCTCCGGCGGAAGCAACTCCACCCAACCCACACAAATCACGTCAACCACTTATTTCTCGATAGAATCAAACAGCACCGTGTCTAACCTCTTCTTTAACTCCACCGACTCAGAGTTAAGCTTCACAGTCAGCGGACCAACTGGGACAACGGGGTTCGCTAAGGTAACGATCGCTAAAACATTGATGCCTAATGGCAACCTACAAGTCTACATGGACGGAAACCCAATAAGCTCGAGCGAAGATTCAAACGGTTCCTACTGGATTGTAACGTTCACTTACCACCACAGCACCCACCAAGTAACCATCAAGCCTGTAACCCAGGCGGGCAACGCGCCTACCGCCATTTTAAACGGAACAACTCAAACTATTATCTTGGCAGGCACAATCACTGCACTCGCGGTCTTCGGCTTCTTGATTGTTTATTCATTCAGGTACAAGAATGCTAAGCAAACAACATAGTTTTCTCTTTTTGCGCTCTGAAATCAGTCGATATCGCACCGCGGTGTTTCACGGCATTCACTTAACGAAAAATATCACACGTTCAAACTTTACCGTAGGAAACAGTCGGCGAGTTCGCAGAGGTCATCCGCAAATACACTAAGAACGTCCTACTGAGAATCTAACTTCGCAGGCAACTACCTTTCTATTTTCACCCTCCTACAAATTCCCTCAGCAGTTATCCCTAAAAACTTCTGTCGATTATGTGCGCGTCAAGTTAGCAGATCCTCTGAATTAGACCATCGAATCCGCAGTCAAAGCTCATTATTTGTTTTATCCCATGCTTCTCTGCGAGCATTAAGGAAGTGCAATCCGTAAAGCTTAGACTTTTATCTTCCAAGATTTTGAATTTCTTCCAAGCTAAATTAAAGATCTCTTGGTCAACTGCCAGTTTGATGAATCGGGGGGACTCCAACACGTACGCGCCTACGTCAACTGCAACATCATGTCTTCTAGTTCGCGCTAAGGCAGCTGTTACAGCCTCGTCTACAATATAGTCTGAGGTATACATCCGACCAAGTTTTCCGTTTAAACCATCTCTTATGAGCCCCTTGCTTCTATAGTGATAGTTGTCTTCAGCGTTTCTCAAGGCTACAAATATACCGGCGTCAATAAACACAGTCACTTTGCTTCGCTTCCATACAGAAATTCGTCAATGCGCTCTGACGCATCCTTAACGCCCCAATGCTTTGGTTTTTCCAACATTTTCCAAGCAGGGTCTTCCTCAAGCGGAGGCAACACTTTTAGGCTTTGTACAAACTCATCCTCGTTTTCCAAGGCATGGTCAATCATTAGCCCTACCGCCTCCTGCAGCGTTACTTTTTTGCCTTCGCGAAGCAGAATCTGGGCTAAGAAGCGGTCGAGTTTTTGTTTTTTGGCATCGTCAATTTTTATTGTCACGGTCATTTGGTATCCAAGTGTAAGAGTGTAATTTTCTACTTTTATACTTGTTGCTTAACCGTTTTTATTATGAAGATGAATGACATACCGCTAAATCCGACTGTGAAAAGAATAAAGGCTAAAGCAAGTAAGATATTCCTTCGTTGGAGACTTTGAGCAATTTACATGCCTGAGTTTCCCAAAAGCATTTATAAAAACCGCTTGCCAATAACTACTTAAGGTTTTAGCAGCGAGTGATGAAGCATGAATCAAAAAGAATCTTGCCCAAACACGGATTATACCGACGGGTTCAAAATCACCACAGATAAAGACGGGTATTTCGTAGCCGTCAAGGGCGAAAACAAGCTCAGGGCTAAATCGGCAGAAGAAATCAACATGTTGATAAAGAATTTTCATGAGCCTGCAGAGGCGGCGGAGAAAAAACCTGAAGGGTCAAAGGTTCATGATGAATGCGTGAGAACAATTGCGGAAGACCTCAAGAAGGACAATTGGCTGGTGAAGGCGAACGCTGAAGGCTGGGATAAGCCCTCGGAGGTCGCCGGCGTCGTGCCTGACGTTGTGGCGCATAAGGGTTGCCTGAAACGTATTTGCCAGATTGTGAATGAGAAGGATTTTGCAGGTGACAAGGCGAACTACCGGGACTTTAAGAACTTCTGCAGAGAATACGAGTTCCAACTGTACGTCATAGACAAAGATGGAAAAACAAGAACCGTTGATGTTTAAACCCGAAACGGCTCCCACAGACGGGCAAACAACAAGGAAGACAAATAGGCAAAGTTGCAACCTAAAATAAAGATTCACGCGCCCATAACCGACAATACCGTCAACATGGAGTCAACATTGAAAGTCGCAACCCGCCCATCCCAAAGTCGCAACGTTCAATCAGAATCTAAGCCAAAACCCAAAAAACAACATGGAACGCAACCTGTCACCCGCGAAAGTCGCAACTTTCACCAGGGCAAAAGTCGCAACAAAAAAATACCCCAAGTTTTGTGCATCAATAAAGTTATAAAAAAGGATAAAGCTCTTAACGTATGAACGCCGTTTAGGTTTTGAAACGTCAACATGAGCCAAACAGTTTCTTACAGCATCAACGCGGAAGTACCGCTCAGCTACATGCCTAAACTCTTCGACTACATGTACAGCCAATACTTAGTCCCGCAGAAACAACGATTCACCGACATCACACGCGAAACCTCAAACCAAGGCGACAGCCTCAAATACACAGTCATAGACCCACAGGGAAAACAGCTCTTAAGAGTCGAAATCAAAAGCGGCGAACCCATCCAAATCAAACTCACACCCATCGACACAGCGGTTACACCAGAAACCATTGAAGAAGCAAAACAAGACGTCATAATATCCACGCAGATATTCAGGGAAAACTGCCGAAAAGCAACCGTTTACTTCGCATGGAGACAAGGCGAACAGGTAGTTCCAGAAGCATACCAGAAACCTGAAAAATCCTTCAACCGCCTCTTCTTAGAAACCCAAGTGCTGTTCTTCGTGGTTTTCATCGTTTTCGGAATGGCAATCTTCATCGCCGTCATAGTATTCTACCCCGCATGGTTCTGGCTTGCACCCTTAATCCTCATCGGCATCCAATTCATCTTCGTTTTTTACTCCAACAGGTTCATCGCCAGAACAGCAGACTGGAAAATCACAGAGGACAACCCCACAATTCACTTCCTAGAGTTCTATTTGCCGATAAACGAGGAAGCCGACTTCAAAAAGAAGTACACGCAAGCACAACTCTTCGCGATAAAAAAGGAGATCTACGACGAAGTCCTCGCGGAAAAAGGCGAAGTTGATTGCGAAGCAGCCAAACAGGTTTTCCTTAAACACGGCGTTCCATGCGAACTTGAAAATTTGAAGACCAAAAAAATCAACGTTTACGAGCTGGTGAAGGGAATCGCCGACCGATTCAGCTTTCCCACGCCGCAGATCGTCGTTTCAAACACTCAGGTGCCCAACGCCGCAGCAAGCGGGCCAAGCCCAAGCCGCGGAATGGTTTTGATAACCACGGGGCTGCTTGTTCAGCTTGACGAGGAAGAAATCCGCAGCGTGCTGGGACACGAGTTCGGGCACCTGAAAGGCAGGGATCCGCTGATTCTTTACGGATTGGTGTCAGCTGAATTTATGTTCCGCTTCTACGTGCTCTTCACGTTCTTCCCCATAATCTTCACAACCCTGCTGTTCTTCGTCTATTTCTGGGCAATCATGGTGCTAATATTCTTCATCGCCAAATTCTTCGAAGCGCGAGCCGACCTTGTGTCCGCCATCATGCTGGGCACACCGCTGGTTCTGGCTGGTTCGCTGGAGAAAATCGGGTTCCAACGGTTACTCTACGAGCGCACGCCGTCCTTCCGCTTCCAAGAATGGCTCGGCTTAGACCCACACCCGCCCATCTACTTCAGAGTAGACCGACTCGAGAAACTTACGCCTGACAAAATGCGGCATCCGTTGATTCAATCAGTAAAGGATGTGACAAGAGGATTCTTGGCAACTCTGAAAAGCTAAAAGCGGTCTTCTGAACGCATTTTCTCTTTACGCGAAACCTTTGAGGGACAGATCAAACCTTGAAGTGTTCAGTTCTCTGCAAAACCACGTTGAAGCCCGCTTCATCTGAGAAACGATAGGTTAAATATTAAAAAAAACTATTAAAGCTCAGTCATCAAGTTAGCAATGTTTAGGAGGAAAAGTCTGGTTGAAGCTGATTTACGTCGCGATAGACGGCATGGGAGACTTGCCGATCAAAGAGTTAGGCAACAAGACGCCACTTGAGGCGGCTGAGACAAAAAACATGGATGCACTTGCAGCAGGCGGCACAACGGGTTTGATGTACACGGTGGGGAAGGGAGTTGCGCCTGAAAGCGACGTCGCTGTAATCTCGCTTTTGGGGTACGACCCGTTCAAGTACAGCACTGGCAGAGGCGTCATCGACGTCACGGGCGCAGGCTTAAAAATGAAGGATGGCGATTTGGCCTTAAGATGCAACTTCGCAACCTTAGGCCAAGGAAAAACCATAATTGACCGCCGAGTCGCACGAAGCCTAAGCACAGAAGAAGCCGCTCAGCTCAGCAAAGACGCCAACGAACAGGTTAAGCTGGAATCTTACCCTGCGACTTTCGAGTTCAAAAACACGTTGGGGCACAGGGCTGTTCTGCTGATAAAAAGCAAAGCTAAGCCTCTTTCAGGCAAAATCACCAACAGCGACCCCGCCTACATAATAGTTAACGGCATCGGCACGGCTAAGGCTATGGTGGACATGGAGCTGAAAACCTGTGAACCCATCGAAGACACCGAGGCAGCCAAAGTTTCCGCGGGGCTGGTTAACGAGTTCATCGAGAAAACACATGAGCTTTGGGAGAATCACCCGATAAATGTGAAACGCGCAGCTGAAGGAAAACTTAAAGCAAACGTCGTTTTAACCCGAGACGCAGGCGACGCTCTTCCCAAGTTCTTCAACATAAACGAGCGGTACCACGTTGACTTCGCGGCTTTGGCTGACATGCACACTGAACGGGGCATCGCGCAGTTGGCGGGCATGGACGCAACGCTTTTGCCGCCGCCTTCAGGCAACCTTCAGAAGGACTGCGAAATAAGGGTCAAAACATTGCTGGAGGTGCTGCCTAAGCATGACTGCTTCTACATTCACCTTAAAGGTCCCGACGAGCCGGGGCACGACGGCAACTGCGTGCTGAAAACGCAGATTATCTCAGCCATCGACAAGTACTTCTTCGGCCCGCTGCTACAGCAGATTTCCCTGAAAGACAACCTAATCTGCATAACGGCTGACCACTCAACACCTTGCGCGCTAAAAGTGCACAGCGACACCCCAGTTCCCATTTTGATTTCAGGCAAAACGCTGGGCGACGGCAAAACCTTCAAGTTTTCTGAAAGGAACTGCGCAAAAGGAAGCTTGGGAACGTTGGACCACGGATACGAATTGATGCCGAAACTGATGGAGCTAATCGGGAAATATACCTGACAAAACCCTTTTTTCGGACTTGAATGCAGTGCTGCGGCTCTTTGAGCAAGAAGCTAATGCTGGCTGTCCTCCCGCTTTGGCTTACGTCGTTAATTCTGGGTTTTCTCCTCTACGCAGTTTTTTATGCTTAGCTTTTCAGGCAGCTTGCCGACGAGCCCTGCAAAAGTATGGGCTTGCAATTTCGCATAAGAAAGTTAATGTTTATTTGTTCTGGTAAGTATTCCTTACTGGGTGTCGCCTTTTGACTCAATCAATAACCAATTTAATTCGGTTTGGAAACATCGTCGCATTCGTCATAACGCTTATAATCAACGGTTTAGCAGGCGTGGGGTTTCTTAACGGAAGAACAACCGCGCAGGTTTCAAACTTGTACTCAAACCTCGTCACGCCCGCAGGCTATGTCTTCGCAATTTGGGGCATAATTTACGCTCTGCTCTTCATTTTCATAATTTACCAAGCGTTGCCAACCCAAAAAGACAAGGCGTTCCAAAAACAAATCAGCGGGCTATTCATTTTAAGCAGCCTCTTTAACTGTGCCTGGATTTTTCTTTGGCAGTACAATTTCATTTCCCTGTCAGTCAGTGCAATACTCGCGCTCCTAGCCACTCTGATTGCAATTTACTTGCGCTTAGGCATCGGGTTCTCGAAGGTTTCATGGAGAGAGAAGCTGTTTATCCATTTGCCTTTCAGCGTATATTTCGGTTGGATAACCGTGGCGACAATCGCCGACGTTGCTGCGGCGCTGGTGTACGGGCATTGGAACGGCTTAAGCCCTAACGTGTGGGCGGAGGCGATGTTGCTTGCTGCTTTGGCAGTCACATTGATAATTGTAGTTGCTCGCCGAGACGTAGCTTATGGTCTGGTGATTGTTTGGGCTTTGGTTGGCATCGCGGCAAATCACAGCGGGAATCAAGAAATTGTTACAACCGTTGAGGTTGCCGTCGCCGTCATACTGGTTGCGTTGGCGGTTTCGATAGGAATCAGCAGGTTGAAGCATAAAAGACAGGTGGCAGTTTAAAATCGGAACCATGCGGCTTTAATAAAAGCAGACAACTACAATAGGCGAACGGGCGAACATGAATGGCTTACACACGCGAAGGAAAAGAAACCTTTGAAGTCTCCTACCCGCTTGACGTTATCTGGGAAGCAATCCCGAAGGCGCTCGCAAAACTTGAATGGAAAATAGAGGATGTGGACCAGGCTAAGCACCACGCCAAAATCAAGACTAAAGGCGCCTTCCTGTCTTACGGCTCCTACATGGAGATTGACTTGGCAGCAATAGATGAAAAAACCACGAGAATGACCGTCACGGCAGAGACGCCCGTGACCACCATCACCGCAATGGCGGATTATGGCAGGACAAGGGAACGCATCGCTGTGCTGATTTCGACATTGGGCAAGATAATGGGCGGCTGAGCATTTCCTATTCTAGTACTTGTGACCGCTTAAACGCGTACCAAGCAACGAACAGGTTTACCCTTCAGCAACGAAGGTTATAAGACTTCTATGGCGGTATTACGTCTATTAACTGAACGGTGACCTGCATGAGCGGCAAACGTGCGCCAATCACTTACAAAGGCAGAAGCTTAGGCATCATTACCTTAACAGTTGCGCAACTGCTAATCGGAGTCATCCATCTCCTCGTCGGGTTAACTCTTCTTGCCGCTGAAATACTGAACCGCCAAGGAAGCCTAGCCTACGACGTTTACACAGTAGCCTTCGGCAGCCTAATTCTGGTTTTCACCGCATACATTTGGCAAGGGAAAAAGGCAGGGTGGATCGGCACCTGCGCGGTTTTGCTGTTTGTAATATTGGTAGATTCGTTGACGGTTTTGGGTTTGCCCAGCATCCCTGGGATTCCAACGTTTGCTGCGCCAACTGAAATAGGTTACAGCATAATCGTGATCGTCTACCTGTCGCTGCCCCATGTGAGAAGAAGATTCTTGGTTTAGTTTATGATTTCGGAGCTGGCTTCATCCAGTCGTGCGCGAAGACTTCTGCGTCCCCGCTTTCAATGGCCGCAACTATTCGCTGTGCCGTGTATTCTGGCGTGTCAGCCCTGCTGAAGGCTTCCTTTGCTCCAGGTGATTCTTCCTCGGTCTGCAAGGATGCTTCTTTAATCGTGTTCTTTTCGAAGTCGGTCAGAGTGATAAATGGGTAAACAACGCTTACAACAATCTTGTCTTCGGCAAGCTCTGCCCTGGCTGTTAGGCTTATGTGAGCCAACGCCTTCTTCAGCCCCGAGTACGGTCCGTTATTTGGGAGAATCATCAAGGCTGTTCCCGAGCTAACGTTGACTATTGATCCGCCGCCCTGCTTACGCATGATTGGGATGGCTTCTTTCATGGCTGCCAAGGGGCCGACAACGTCTAAATCAAAAATGTAGTGGAAAACTTCAATGTCCGTTTTTTCAACTGGCGTGTCGTATCCTTGCCCAGCATTGTTGACCAAAACGTCAATTCTTCCAAAATGCTCGACGACCTTGCTAATCATGCTTTTAACGTCAGCTATTTTTGTCATGTCCGCGGGAACCGCAACGGCTTCAGGCAGTTCCTTTGCAAGCTTCTCAAGTTTTTCTTTCGAACGGGCGACAAGTGCCAGCTTGGCTCCTTTGCTGGATAGTAGTTTCGCGGTGGCTAACCCGATGCCGCCCGACGCGCCTGTGACAACTGCGACTTTGCCTTTGACTTCCATGAAGACCGCCTTAACTGATGCGTTTAAGAACCTGAGCTGGATGCTTAGGTGGAGCTTGGGGGAACCCGTTCTTTGGGTAGCCGAAGATGATTGCGGCGTGAACCTCATGGTCTTCGGGGACGCCGAGTTCAGCCTTGACTTCCGGGTCCTTTGCCAAAGCGGCTGCAGTGCCTATCCAGCAGCTGCCGATGCCAAGCGAGTAGGCGGCAAGCATCATGTTTTGCGCTGCCATGGAACAGTCGTAAATGTCATAGCGACCTTTCAAGCCGCAGACAAAAATGAGCAAAGGCGCGTCATAGAAAATGTTGTACAACGGGTCTGCTAGCCGTTTTCTTAAGCTGGACAAAGCCTCGTTGCCGACGTCAGGAATCGTTCGAAGAAGCGCAGGCTTCGCCATGTCGGATAGACGCTTCATTTCCGCTTTGCTTGTTATTATCGTGAATTTCCAAGGTTGAATGTTGATGGCTGAAGGCGCGTAAGTTGCCGCTTCCAGCATCGTTTTGATTGCTGATTCGGGAACGGGTTTGTCTTCGTAGCTGCGGATTGCCCGTCTCGATTTTATTGCTTCCAAAATATCGTTTTTAGGCATAAGACTTTCGCCATAAACAGGGATATTCGCGGTTTATAAAAAGGGTTCTGCCACAAACTGCGATGCAGAGAGCCTAACCTGCTTTTTGGCGAAGGGTACTTAAAAAAGCTGGCAAGCCTTCGATGCATTGGATTTCTCGACCGACCAAAGCCTGCAGCTCCCGCCAAAACTGCGTATCAGCTTTTATTTTCCCGCGCTCCAAATCATGCTTCAGCCGCGCCGTACCTTGCTTGCCTCGTCTGTCAAAATCAAGCAGAAGAATAACAGCGCCGACGCCCAGGTTTTCTATTTCAACGGTTGCTTCCAAGAAGGATTTGCCGCCAGTTTTCACCGTCAAGACTGCGCCGTTAACGCCTAACTCTTGAAGGGCTTGAGCGTCTTTTTTGCCTTCCACAACTATCGGCTTACCCTTCGCCGCCTCTTCCGCCAATCTGTTTATGAGTTGTTCAATTTTTTCCTGTTTTTCTCTAAGCCTTGTCGACAACGCGTTTACCTTGTTATTTTGGCTTGCCGCACGGTTTCCAAGCAGTCCTTGGCTTCCTTGTTGTTTGCGAAGTAGCGTCGGACAGGCTCCAAAATGTCTGCAAGCTCGGATGCAACGCCGTTTTTCAGGTCCATCGGGTGCAATTTGCCCTCCGCGTAAGCTGATTCTAACTCTTGGAAACTCTGGAAATCGACGTTTCCGCCGAACTTCGCTGGGCGCTCTATGGATAATACTGGTTTCTCACGGAAAATGATGTACTTGCAGATGTCAAGCACTGGGTTGAACTTGACGGTTTTCTCGGGACAGAAAGCCCTCGCCATCTTCTGCCGTATCTCCTCAGGCGTGTCATAGATGAAGATGCATGTCTGCGGCTTGCTCTTAGACATCTTCGCCGAAGCCACCGCCTCCTTCTCCTGCCCCTCAGGAATCGGCCAAATATTAGGCTTCTCCAAACCCTGCAGCAGGTGGTGGTGTACGCAGACGGGTTTCCAACAGCCGATTTTCTCGCCGATTTCTCTTGCTACGACGTTTGCTTTCCGCTGATCCATCCCAAGTTGGCAAATTTTCACCTTCAACTGGAAGATATCTGCGACTTGCATGGGCGTGTAGAGGTAATCTGAAACGTAATGGGCTTCGGCTTCTTTCCTGCCAGCTATTTCCAGCGTTCGGGTGGTCCGCGCAATAGTCAGGTTCTTCGCAATTATGACGGTCTTAGCCCAGTAATCGATGTCCCTGTACAATTCGTCGGAGTAGACGAATTCAACCTTGTCAGCGGGGACGCCAAGAGAGAGCCATGAATGCCTAAAAAGGTCAGCGGCTTTGCGGATAAGAGCCAAATCGCCGCCCAACTTGTTGTTCAGCCACGCGTGCCAAGTAGACAAATACGCCTTGAAATGCACGCCTGCCTCGGCGAAGTCCTTCATTTTGTAAGCGCAAATAACACCTGTACCCAAATGCGCCAACCCAGACGGCTCCCAACCGTTATACGCAACAGGATGCTCTTCCGCCTCCAAAAGCCCCCGCAGATCCTCTGGCGTGATTACCTCTTCCGTTGGCGGTCGGCAGATAAGCTCAATCTTCTTTTCTATATCCAAATTATCCTCAGCTCGATTCTTCATAGCCTAATCATGATTAGCCATTTAAGATTTTACTTAAAAACTAGGTTTACCTGCTTTTTCCTTTGGCGCTTGGGTTCGTGCACTATTTACTTGACGAGATTGATTGTAAATGGCAGTGATAAGGGGCTTGCGATTCTAAGCACGTCACAGAAAAAGAACTGTTCTTACGGGCTATTTGTCTCCCATGTAACCTAACGCTTAACCGCATAGCTGGGCGTTGCCTTTTGCTTGGCTAAGTTCTCTCGGCATGGGACTTTGTTTTCGCCCGCGCCCCGCCTGTTCCATAATTGGGTAGAACCCAAATTGTCATGGGTGCAAGATTTGTGTTTCTTGCGTACCTCTGTTGAGTCCGTCGTTATGGGTGCTCAATATCGGCGAGGCAAATAAAATAGGCGTAAGGGTGTTGGTTAAATGTTGCTGTAAAAAACCTTCTGAGCGTAAAGCTTAACCTCTAAAAGCGTGTTTCTCCGCAGATTGACCTGCGTAAGCGTCAAGCCTCATTCTGACAAACCCTTATATTTTGACCAAACAGACTTTAGCCCCAAGGAAGGAAACGGTTTTCATGTTGCGTACAAGAGAGGGTTGTAGCTCTTGAAAAGCAAGTTTAACTTCCGATTAGCCTTCTTGATTTTTGCCGTTTGCTACCTCTGCATCCTCGTCGGCTTTTTGGTCTTGAACCTTTCAAACATGCCGATTCAATGGGACGAAGCCGCGCACCTAGACAACGGACTATTCCTGAAGCTGGGGATGTACAAGCAATTCAGCGGCAACCTGTTTTACCCGCCCCTGTACGATGCCCTAACCTACCTATCCTACAACGTTCTGGGGGTAAGCGTGGTTTCAGCAAGGATAATCGACGCCCTCTTCTCGGTGCTGCTTCTTTGGGCAGTTTTCGAATTCACCTACAAAGCCTACGACGGCAAAACCGCGTTGTTAGCCTCGGTTTTTTTAAGCGTGATGCCAGGCTACTTTGAAGCTTCCCACGCAGCCATGCTGGATATCATGATGACGTTCTTTTTTGTCCTTTCAATCTTCTTCTTTTACCTGTGGCTGCAAACCTACAAAGACAGAATGCTAGTCTTCACGGCGCTAACCTTAATCGCAGGTTTCTTAGCCAAATACCAAGTTGTCGTGGCTGTTCTTGTAATGTTTTTTGCCACAGCGGTCTTCTCCAGAAGTCAACTTAAAAGACCTTTTTCAAGGAAAATCTACATTGCAGTCATCGCGTTGTTGCTTGCAGCGGCGGCTTATCTAATCTACAGTTTTCAGTCGTACTTGGGAATGTGGCTTAGCGCTATCGGAATGAACAGTACGGGAAGCCAAACCGTGACGCCAGCGTACTACCTGACTGAAATGTACAGCATCTACCCCACCATCCACCCCATCTCGCTGTTGATGTACGTCTTGGGCTTTCTCGGCTTGGCTGCATTCGTAGTTAGAAGGCAAAAGGCGGATAAGCTCCTCTTGATATGGTTCATCACGGTTTACGTTTTCTTCACGCTGGTTAACAACAAGAACTGGCGGTACTTGCTTCCGCTTTTCCCAGTCTTAGCTATCGCGGCTGCGGTTTTGCTTGTGGTTGCGTTCACGAAACTGCGAAGCCTCAAAAGAAAAAACCTCGCCAAAATCGGCGCAGCCCTGCTGATCGCCTTAACGTGCGTCTCCATGGTTTACAGTGTAAACGACGCGGTTACTTGGACAAAGTCTGAAAATGCGACGTTCAACTTGGAACAAGCGGTTGACTGGGCGATTGCCCGTTGCAGCCAGAACCAGTCGATAATGGTGCTTTTGCCCGACAACTACTTCAGCCAGGGCATAATAGAATTTTACCTGCTCAAAGATGGGGGACGCCAAATTCTACTGTACAGTTACCCTTGGTCAAGAATCATAGACCCCACGTTCAACGTGACCGTCATAATCAGCCGCTGCAGGGAATACAACGTGAAATTCCTGTTCACCACCGAGTTCGGAGGCAACAACGTAGCGTACTTCAACTCAAACGTCACCCTAATGGACATCTACGCTCAACTGTCAAGCTCACACAATTTCACCCAAATAACACCTGAGCAGACCTTCGGCCAACCGCCAAGAAGCATCTACGTACTGAACTTCACAGGCTAAGCTTTTCTTCGCTTTGGTCATCATACCGCTATTGCGTCGCGTTGATTGATGCTTCGCTCTCATGTATCTGTTTTATCACTTTTCTCTTGCGCACAACGGTAGCAACTACTGCGGCTAATGCAACTATCACCACGACGGCAACGATTGCTATGATTACATTTTGGCTCATAAGGTCGTTCAGGGAAAACGTGCTGGCTGATGCTTGCGTCCACCATTGATTCACCGAAGACGGGGTCAACGAGGAAACGTAGGACTGCAACTCGTTCGCGGTGAAGCCGTTTTGCTGCGCGGACGGAAGCGTCAACACCTGATTCGTGTTCACGGTTATGGTGTTATTCGAGATGGGATCCATGAAGATGACTGGGCCAGCAATGACCTGAACCGCGGTTGTCCCGTCGGAGGAAACGTTCACGGTGTACTCGGTGTTTTCGCCTGCAAGCGCGCCCTGAGGCACAGCTATCAGATGCGACACGGTTTCCTTGATGTAGGCGACTCCGTTGGGTATTAGAAAGGCGCCGCCCTCTACAAACAGGCCGACGGCTGCGGCTTGTCCAAGAGGATGACTGAAAACCAGAACTGCAAGTGCAATGTCTAACGGTATGGAATACTTCAAGTCACTTAACTGTTCATTGCCGTTGGGGAAAATTGTTCCGCTTGACACAAGAGGATAAATCATGTATGTGATTCCGTTGTCTGGAGCAGGCTCTGAAGTGAGCCCAACCCAGCCTGCATCGCTGTTCGCGCCCAAATACACTTCTCCGCCCTGATTAGGAGGCTCAAAACCTACAATCCCGTTGCTGCCTGTTTGAATTTCGGTGCCGCTGACTATTTGACCCGTCGAAAGAGGCGTGTTTCCATTGGCATCCGTTGCTTGACCTTTAACGGATCCAACACCGCCGTAGTAACGGGCTGCTAGCTGACCTGACGGGGTTGGGGTAGCGCCTTGAGTACCTGAAGGTGCACCGCTTACCAGTACGCCGCTCCAAGTGCCCGATCCTGAGGCGGTTCCGTAACCCGAATTGGTCGTCAAGGTGTATGTCCCGCTGACTGAGGTTGCGTACGGGAAATTGCCGTTTGCCGTGCCCGTTGCAGTTCCCATTGATTGGTAGCCGTTGCCTGAGCCTCCGAAATTGACAAAATCCCAGTTGTCGCCTCCGCTGGCATGAAAAATGTTTCCGCCTACGTTGAAGCGGAAAGCGTGGTTACCCACATTATCCAGCATCCACCAGCCAGAACTGCTGCTTGTTTCGCTGAACGATCCGCTGTTCGTGAACGGTTCAACTATCACGGTTGCGACCTGCCCGTCGTCGTTTGTCAAATTCCAAATTTGGGCGCCCACCGACGTGCTGTCTGAAGTTTCGGAGGTAACTTGAGCAAACAGCGGCGTAACCAGCGAAGCAGACAATAAAACAACGCAAACCACTAAAGTGGCCATCTTGCCTTTCTTAAACAATAAATCTGTAACTTTCATTTTTCAGTTTCACCCTTTACCTAAGCGCCAAATAACCTTTGGTTCAGCTATGGTTCTTACGAGGTGTAAACGCTATGAATATAAAACTTGTTAATTCCTCATCAGTTTCGCTGGCAAGATTCGCTGAGGAAAATTTGCTTCCGTAGGCTCGCGCCTCTTTAGCTTTGGCACCGTGGAAGGCGGCTTTCAAGTTCTACTAAATCCATTCGGCTGCAGAATGCCTTTCCAGCTTCGGCGGGTAAAGATTTAAGTGTGACTCTTCATGCTTAATGGTGCAAGGTGTATTAAATGCCAACTCACGGAAGCTTATCGAAAGCTGGAAAAGTCCGCTCTCAAACGCCGAAAATCCAGGCGACACCCAAAACATCGCCAAGCCCAAGAAACCGAAACAGACGCAACTACGAGAAACGCACGATTCTGCAGCGGAAAGCCGGGCAAAACTGGATGTAAGCGCAGGGTTGCCTCGAAAAATCGCAAAACTTGAAGGCATTCTTAAGGGCGTAGAGATAACCGAAGAAGATATTGAAGAAGCGAAAAAGTCGCTTTTCCATTTTAAAGACCTAGATGATTAACGTAAAACAATTTTTTATCTTTAAACGAGCTTTATCGTTAGTGTAGTTTATTTATCACTGGGCTAAACCATAATTGGTTCACTTGACTTTGACGGATAAAGCCTTAGCCCTGCGAGAAATCATCGAGACGCTAATGGAAATGCCTAAGCCCGCTTGTGAAGATGTTAATCGACTGAAAATAAAAACGGCTGGAAAATACGCGCTTGGCGAGGTACCGTCAAATTCTGAGTTAATTGCTCTTTTAACCCCGCAGGAATCAAAGCGGCTTTTGCCAATTTTGCGCAGGAAAACAACCCGCACCATCTCAGGCGTCACTGTCGTGGCGGTCATGACTAAGCCTTACCCGTGCCCGCAGCCTGAACCCTGCGCGTACTGCCCAGGCGGACCAGCCGTAGGGAGCCCGCAAAGCTACACAGGTCATGAGCCAGCGGCGATGCGCGGAGCCCAAAACAGCTTCGACCCGTACCTGCAGGTGACAAGCCGCATCGAACAGCTCACCGCAATCGGGCACAAAGTTGACAAGGTCGAACTCATCGTCATGGGCGGCACCTTCCCAGCGACGCCCCCGGAGTACCAAACATGGTTCATCCAGCGCTGCCTCGACGCGATAACGGGCAAAACCTCAGAGAGCCTGGAAGAAGCAAAAACCAACGCGGAAACCAGCACCGTGCGCAACGTAGGCATAACCGTGGAGACGCGCCCCGACTGGGCAAAACAGCAGCACGTCGACGCGATGCTTGACATGGGCGTTACCCGCATCGAGCTTGGCGTACAGAACCCCGACGACGAAATTTACCGTTTAGTCGGCAGAACCCACACCGTCTCCGACGTGCAGGAGGCGACGCGCATAGCCAAGGACGCAGGGCTCAAAATCGTTTATCACCTGATGCCTGGGATGCCCGGCTCCAACAAGGAAAAAGACCTTGCCGCGTTCAAGCGAGTCTTCACCGACCCAGCGTTTAAGCCTGACATGGTTAAGATTTACCCTTGCCTCTGCATCGCGGGCACAAAAGCGCATGAATGGTACCAGAAAGGCGTTTACAAGCCGTACACGACCGAGGAAGCCGCCGAACTCGTCGCCGAGGTGAAAAGGTTTATTCCGCCTTGGGTTCGGGTCATGAGGGTTCAAAGGGACATTCCGTCTGGGTTGATTTTGGCAGGCGTCAAAAAAAGCAACCTGCGCCAACTCGCCAATGAACGGCTCAAGCAACAGGGCGGAAGGTGCCAGTGCATCCGCTGCCGAGAGGTTGGGCACCGCTTGGCGGTTGACAACGTTAAGCCTGACCCTGAAAAAGTGGGGATTCAATCGTTCTGTTACGACGCTTCGGAAGGCAAAGAAGTGTTCATTTCAGCAGAGGACAAAGACAACGACGTTTTGCTCGGGTACCTGCGCCTGCGCGTCCCCAGCGCCAAAGCTCACAGACCCGAAGTCACCTCCGCGCCGTCCGCGATTGTTCGGGAACTCCACGTTTACGGACCCCTCGTGCCCGTCGGGAAACACTCCGCCTCGGCGTGGCAGCACAGGGGTTTCGGCGCCGACCTGCTCAGGGAAGCCGAGCGCATGGCACGTGACGATTTCTGCCTCAAAAAGCTTTTAGTCATCAGTGCGTTAGGAACAAGAAGGTACTACATGCGTTTCGGTTACGAGCGCGATGGAGTCTACGTTTCCAAAAAATTGGTGAATAATGCATGAGTCAACTTGAAAATTCGGGTTACCGTGGCAGCGCGTTGGAAGCGCTGAAGGCTGCGGACGTCGAAGTCGGCGACATCATACGGGTCACGAGGAAAGGCAAAACCTACGAGGGCATCCTCATCCCCCGCCCAGAACTCGGCGAAGGCACCGCCGTGATAATCAAAATCAAAAGCGGCTACAACATCGGCATCCGAGTCACAGGCGACGTGAAAATCGAAAAAGTTGGGAAAGGCGCAAAACCCGCTTTTGCCTCGCCGCCCCAGCCGAAGCAGAACCCAGCCCTGCCGCACGTCGTCATCATGAGCACGGGCGGAACCATCGCCAGCCGAGTTGACTACCGAACAGGCGCCGTGCGTTCAGCCTTGTCGGCAAGCGACCTCTACGGCGTCGTTCCCGAGCTCTCCGACGTTGCCCGCGTGGACACGGAAATCGTCTTCAGCCTGTACAGCGAAAACATAACGCAGCAGCACTGGAAAGAGCTGGCGGAGAAGGTTGCAGCTCGGATAGAGGCGGGCGTGGACGGGGTGGTGATTGCGCATGGCACGGACACGATGGCTTACACTTCGGCGGCTCTCAGCTTCGCATTGCAGAACCTGCCTGTCCCAGTCATCGTCGTCGGCGCGCAGCGCAGCAGTGACCGCCCAAGCAGCGACGCGGCAACGAACCTGATAGGCGCCGTGAAAGCCGCTGGTGAAGCTCCCTTCGCCGAGGTCGGGTTAGCCATGCATGAGAAGGTTTCGGACACGGGCATCATCGTTCATAGGGGCACTAAGGTTCGCAAGTGCCACACGAGCCGACGGGACACTTTCAAATCCATCAACGGGTTCCCCATCGTAAGAGTGAACAACCAGCAGGTATCCATGCTGACGGACAGGTACCAGCGCCGCGACCCCAAGAGAAAGCTGGTTTTGAAGCCCAACTTCAGCGACAAAGTCGCGTTGGTAAAGTTTTACATCGGGCTTGACCCCGCCGTCATCGACTGGCACGTTGACCGAGGCGTCAAAGGCATTTTGCTTGAGGGTTCAGGGCTTGGTCACGTGAGCAAGTTCTGCTTCGGCAGCATCAAGAACGCTGTCGCGAAGGGCGTCGTGGTCGCGTTGGCTTCGCAGTGCATCTGGGGCAGGGTAAACATGAACGTGTACGACACGGGCAGAGACCTGCTGAGCTTCGGCGTCATCCCCACGGACGACATGTTCCCAGAAACCGCGCTAGTCAAGCTCATGTGGTCGCTTGGGCAAACCGACGACCCGCAGGAAGCCGCCAAGCTGCTGAAAACCAACGTTGCAGAGGAATTTTCGCCGAGAACGCTTCCGCAAGACGCAATCGTCGAAGGAGGCAACTAAATTGACGGTTGACTACGCGAAGGTCGGGTTGAAAGTTGGGTTGGAAATTCATCAGCAGCTGAACGCGAAAACCAAGCTGTTCTGCAGTTGCCCGCTTGAACTGTTCAAAGATGAGCCAGAAATCACTTTCCTGCGGCGACTAAGGCCGACCCAGAGCGAGCTTGGGCAGGTTGACCCCGCAGCCTACTTTGAGTTCCAGAAGGGCGTCAGAATCCTCTACGAAGCTAACAAAGCCAGCTCTTGCCTCGTGGAGATGGACGAGGAGCCGCCGCACCCGATTAACCTGGAAGCCGTGGAAATCGTTTTGACCGTGTCGTTGATGATGAACGCTGCGCCCGTGGACGAGGTTCATGTGATGCGTAAAACAGTCATAGACGGCTCCAACACAGGCGGTTTCCAGCGGACATGCACCATCGCCAGCGACGGCTGGATCAAAGTCGGCGAAAAAGTCATCCCGATTCAGGCTCTGTTCTTGGAGGAGGACGCCGCGCGCAAGACGGGAACGCAGGATGAGGGCAAAACCATCCGTTACCGCATCGACCGCCTCGGCATCCCGCTTATTGAAATCGCCACGGGACCCGTCATCTACTCGCCGATGGAAGCGCAGGAAGTCGCCTTAGCCATCGGGAGGATTCTTCGCGACACGGGCAAAGCCATGCGGGGCTTAGGAACGATAAGGCAAGACCTGAACGTTTCATTGCCGAACGGCGCCTTAATCGAGATTAAAGGCGTCCAAGAGCTTGAGTTGATCTCCAAGGTCATCGAGTACGAGGTTCAACGCCAGCTGGGACTCATAGACGTGAAAGAGGAGCTTGCCAAACGAAGCGTCAAGCCAAGCGACATAAAACAGGAGTTCTTTGACGTCACGGGCGTCTTTAAGGGGACAGCGTGCAAGGTCATCCGCAAAGCCGTCGACCGCAACCAGAAGGTCATGGCTGTCAAGTTGCCCAGCTTCGCTGGACTGCTCAAGCGGGAGCTCATGCCTGACTTTCGAGTTGGAACCGAGCTTTCGGACAGGGCAAAGTTCTGGGGACGGGTCGGCGGCATCTTCCACAGCGACGAAATGCCCAACTACGGCATCACACCCGAAGAAGTAGACGCCGTGCGGAAAGCCGTGTGTGCAGGCGAGGCGGACGCCTTTGTCTTTGTCGCTGACACGGCGGAAAACGTTTCAGACGCCCTGAAAGCCGTGGTTGAGCGTGCACAAGAACTAGTCACAGGTGTTCCTGCTGAGACGCGCACCGCGAAGGATGATGGGACAACGCGGTACATGCGTCCGAGACCTGGCGCCGCAAGAATGTACCCTGAAACCGACATCCCGCCGCAACCGATAACCGACGAGCTAATCGAGAAAATCCGCAGCAACTTGCCTGAGCCAGCCGAAAAGAAAGTTGCCCGAATGACGAAGCAGTATGGGCTGAACGAGAAATTGGTGAGGCAGCTAGCCGACTCCGAATTCAACTTCCTCTTCGAAGAAATCGTGAAGGACACTGGGGTTCAAGCCTCAACTGCGGCGGCGTTCTTGACTGAAACATTGAAAGCTCTCAGACGCGACGGCGTCCAAGTTGAAGCCGTCAGCGAAGAGCAAATCAAAGGCATCTTCCAAGCCGTCGGGTCAGGGGAACTTGCTAAGGAAGCGTTGGCGGAGGTTTTCACTTGGCTCTCAAAGAACGAGGGCAAAACCGTGCGGGACGCGATAACTGCCTTGGGCTTGAAGATGTTCACCGAAGCTGAGCTGGCGCCGATCGTTGACCGCGTGGTTGCGGCAAACAAGCAGCAGGTTGATAAGCTCGGCAAAGGCGCTTACGGCATGCTCATGGGCTCCGTCATGAAGGAAGTGCGCGGAAAAGCCAACCCTGAAATGGTTGCCAAACTCCTACGGGAACGCCTCAAATAAGCCAGTTTCGAGAGAACCGCTCCTTTCATCCCACGGGCTTCCCGTTTTTCCCTTCTCAGCAATTGTTAAAAAATAAGGTCACATGAAGTTTGGGTTAGCAGTTTCTAGTAGGTACGCTGCTATTATCAGCATCGCCGTCGAAACTCCGAAGAGCACGGCGCCAGCTAGGCGGTTTTTCAGGTAGATTTTGGCTAGAACCCAGTAAATAGGCAACATGGGTACCGCGTACCGCAAAACGTTGCTAATCACGGAGTTGGTGAACAAAACCCAAACCATCGCAGCGTAGAAAGCCCAGTACCCTAACGTTCTTTCTTCTTCAGCGAATATCTTTTTGTAGTTGGAAAAGGCGTAAGCCACGGGCAGCAGCACCAAGATTAAGCCCGCTATTTCGAACGCTTGGAAACTGGGAACGGAACAGTAAGGAGCAACAAACTGATTTATCAGCAGCGGGTAGGTTCCCCAGTTTGAGTCGCGCGCGATGAGTTGTACGGGAAAAACGCCGCCAGCTAAGAAGTAGCCTACAATGTTAAAAAGCAAATAGGGAGAAGCCACAATCGCCGAAGAAACAAAGAGCTTGAGCGATTGAATTCTGCTTGTTCCGAATTGCAGTGACCCGTATATGAAGAACGGTATGAAAATGAGGAAGCCGTCGCTTCGCGTAAAAGAAGCCAAGAAGCCTAAGAAAACCGCTGCGGGAAGGTTCTTTTCTTCGAGAAAGTAGAACGCGCACAGCGCCAGCGCCATGAACAGCGCTTCACTGTATATTTCTGAAAAGAATACTCCGCCAACCCAAAAGGAATAGAACGCGGTTGAAATCAGGGCTACGCGCGGGTTGAAGAGTTTCTGGGTTAGCTTGTAGAAGAAATAGGCGCTGACGAAAAACGCTACGTTGCTTACAATCACGCCTGAAAGCATCAGTGATGAAGGAGTTACGCTGAGAAAGCGCCTGAACAGCGATGCCAAAGCCGACATGACCGCAGGGTAGAATGGGAAGAACGACCATGTCGGGTAAGCTATGGAGGAAGGCATCGGGCTGCCAGTCGCCGTCATCGTTGGAAAAGTGGCAATGTTCGGGTAACCCAACGGGTAACCGTGCTGCGCGATGCTCAGATAAAACTCCGAGTCCCACCGCATGAACAATCCGACGAACGGCGTTTTCATTTCGGCTACATTCAGGTGCTCGGTTGTCGCATACGCGAACAGAAAACTGCATGCTACCATAACGACGATGATCAAGACTCGCGAGGCTAACGCAATGGTCAACGCTTTGTGAACATCTTTCATTAGCTCACCAGTCGAACTTGCCTGAGCAATTTTTGGTTAGCTGTATTTCCCACTTCCATGTTGAGACTTTCTGATTAATACCTTTGCTTAATCGCCTCAAAAAAGAGGGCTTACTCCGTCAGACGTTCTATGTCGGAGAAGCGATCGAAGTGTTTATCAAAAGAGTAGATTTTCACGGTCTCGGTCTTGTTCATGAGGACATACGCCACCGCGTCGTTGATTCCAACGGGGTCTTGCTGGGCAATTGATAAAGCGGTGAGGTAATCATCTTTAGAAACTTCGTGGAAATGGATGTTTTCTCGAAATAGCAAACTCTGCTCAATTGCAAGGGCTTCTTCGCGAGGCATATGATACTCAAGGATGTTACAGATTTCGCTGAAGTGGACCACTGAACAGGAGACCTGTTCGCCTTTACTGATTTTAGCCACAATTTTTTTCGCGGCTTCCTTTATGGCTACTTCGTGAGGTTGGAGTTGGCGCTTGGGCTTTAGGAAAGCAAACACAAACACGTTGGCGTCAACGTATGCTGTTGACAGATTATTTCCCCCGCAGTTCTTCCCGAACCTTATGCCAATCAGACAGGTCTGATTTTACGTCTGCTTCCATTGTGTCAAAGAACTTTGTGAGGTCTGTGCTTTCGAAAGGTCTTATTTCTACCAAATCGCCTTTTAAGGTGACAATCGCCTTTTTGTTCGTGAGATACCTGTCTCTCCAAATTTTTGGTAGTATTATGCGCCCTTGGTTATCAACCGTTTTTATCTCCACTTCCATTGGTGGTCACCTGAATATTAGAAATAAGGTTAAAATATAAAGGATTTGTGGTAGAACAGGAATTTGAACCCAGATGCATGGGCAATTTTACTCTAAATCCAACTTTTTCCTTATTTGGCTTGGAACCACTTAGATATTAAATAACTGCCAATAACTTGCATGCTATTTGCGACCTTTTGTTTCTTGGAAAGCTTGCTTAGCCGCAAATCCTAAAAGGGCTCACTGGCTATTAGGATAAAAGAGGCTTAAATCATAATGAAGCGCATTGAAGCACGTATTAAAACTCCCTTCGGAGAAGTCATAATTGAGGGGGAGAACCCGCAGGAAATTCTTGACATGCTGGGGCTTATCCCTGAAAACTTTGTGGAGAAGCTTTCCGATTTTGTTTCTGACAGGTTAACGCCATCTGGGGCGCAGCTGAAAGGCATTGTTGAGCCTACAACTGAGGGCCCAGTCATTGTGACACGGGAAAACCTAACCCATTATGAAGCGGTGGGTTTGGTTTTGTACGCTTCAGGGGAGAGGAAGAACACGGCGGCGATGATCCAGAAGCTTTTGGAGTCAAGCGGAATAAAAAGCATGGTTCCCGCGCGGCTTAACGAGATGACGAAGCGTGGGCAAGTTTTCAAGCCTGACCCCAGCAAACCCGACTTTAAGCTGACGATGCAGGGCGAGAAATGGGTTGAAGATGAGGTTCTGACGAAGCTTCGAGGAAAGATGGCTTGACAGATAAACCCGAGAAAATCCACGTCCAAATCAAGTACGGCGACGTCGCGCAGGAGTTTTCAGCTGAGCCGCAGGAGGCTTGGCTGCTGGTTAACCAGTTTTTCAAAGAGTTCATTCCCAGCTTTGAGATTGCAAGGAAGCTTTGGCTCAGCGTTGACCTTGGGCAGCTCGCCAGAGACCTGAACGGAGTAGTGGCTTTTTCAAGTGAAGGAACTAGCCTGCTGCCGCCTAAGAACAAGTTCACGGATTTCGAGGCGCTGTCGGTTTGGTTGACGGCACAGCATCTCGGGCACGAGCTTGGCATGCTCAGCGGGGACGCCTTGTCGAAGGAGGAGTTGCAGACGCGGCTGGGCAAAAGCGCCAAAATCGTGAGCACGCGGCTTGGGGAGCTGGCGAAGAACGGTGTGGTGGCGAAAACCGCGGATGACAAGTTCAGGATAACCGCGTTTGGCATTGTGCAGGCGCAGAGGGAAGTTTTGCCTAAGATTAGGGCGAAGATTAAAGTCTGACCGCGATTCAGGCGCCTTTCACTGGTCATTTATAAATGTGCCAAGAAAGCATCCGCAAAAAGTGTCTTTTCTGCAATTAGTCGGTCCTGATAACTCACTGTTAGTTTTGCCATCAGTTGATGGAATAGAATTCAGGGAGTGCGCATTCTAATATGGAAACCCCTGAAAAATTCTGCGGTTACTCTTTGAAACGGAATCATCCGGCTTGTTACCAAAGGACTTAGCCATTAAGCTTGAGCGATTCAAGGTCAAGCGACACCAGATTAGCAGACGGCTCTTGAGAATGAATAAGCGACTTGAGAAAGAATTTGGAGAGCCCGTTGCAGAGCAGAGAGGTTGGCATTGGGCGCTAACAAGTTTTGCTACTGATGCGTGGGTTGCACCCCAGCGGGAGTATGCGGAATCGTAATTGAAGGAAATGACAATTGGAAAACGCCGATACAGAATGCCAGCAAAGAAAAAGTGATTAGTTTCTATTCCCATCCAGCTAGTTTTCTGCTTCTGTCAAGATTTCCGTCTGTTTCATTCAAATAATAAAGCAAATTTATGAGTCCAATTGTCGTAACACCTATTCGTTTTGTATCGTCTGGGAAATTCAGGTACCACTGGTCTCTTTCTCCCTTGTATATCACAATTCCTTTTTCTGTGCAAAGCGATACTTTGCGTTTAAGAATCTCGCCCGAAGCATCACAGAATCCCTTCAGTTCTTCTGACATAGTTATACACCCAGTCATAAACTAGAGAACTTGCGGATTTATTATTTTCGTAAAAGAGAACTATCACCCGGCAAGTTAACAGCTTTTTCCATTATGTATGAAGTTAAAGCAACCTTAGCCTTGTGATGGTCTGGATGATCGCATTGAATTAAAAGTTAATGTTATTGAAAGAGAGGTTTCATTATACGTGGCCTTTCCCATTACATGTAGGACACATTAGCTTTCCTTGGCATCTTGGGCATGTGTCACCAAAAAAGTTTGTTCGACTCCAAACAGTTCCTACACTTTTGCATATTGGACACTTTCCAGAACCATTGCATTGTGGGCATGTCCTTCTTCTACTACCATCATCTTCTATTATTATTCTTACCATGCGCTTACTCCCCTACTACAATGTGTCCGTTTTGAATCAAAATTTTTGGATTTGGCTCTCTGTCAAATCTTCGTTCCAGAATAAGAAAAAGACGCAGAACCATTGAGCACTTTTAGAGTTTGAATACAAAAGCAGTTTTCCGTTAGCATCTAAATTCTCGAACATTTATCTCAATAGAAAAACACATTATTTTTCACAGAATATTGAAAATTCAAATACTAAGCCCTTGTAAGAATTGGTTATGGCAATCCCTAAAGAGTTGTATTTAGAGTTGCTTAAAGGACAAGAAGAAGCTGAGAGAATTTGGGGAATAAAAGTTCCGTTTATTCTCGATGAGACAATCTCAAACGAACATATTTTACTCAGAGGTCAAAAATTAGCAGAGCATCTTTGGTATAATGATGCCAACAAAATTTATTATAAAGGCATTGAAATACTGTGTCAAAAATATAACGTTGACTTTAGTTCGGTGCTACGTTATTGTATCTGTCATGAAACAGGTCACGCAAAGGAACAGAGGCTTTTTCAAGAAATAGGCTATTTTCCATTTAGGACAAAAAATTTACCAATAAAACCTATTTTGCGTAATAATGAATTTTACAGTACCTTCTCGAACGGTATTTGGGACTTTTCAATAAATCAAGAACTTGCCAAACAAAACATCATAAATAAACTCTTTAAGCCCATGTTTTTCGATACAACAGATCTAAAAGAATACACATCTCGATTTGGAGATGAATCTGAATTTAAATTAACTTGCTTACTCTCTTTACCAAATGTTCTGGATGTCTATGAACATAGTGGATTAAATGAAGGCGAGCGTATGGTTTTAAGAGAATCGCACTTAATATTGGCTGACTTTTGGGATAGGACCCTTTCAACCTTACAAGGTATTAAATTCTTTGACCCAGCATCGAAAATAAACATAACAATTGAACTTTTAAGGGAGCTTCTTGGGGTAAATGCGTTTTTAGACCTTGAAGATCACAAATTTCTTTTTAGCCGTTACCCTAATTTACCTAAATTCTGGAGCAAAAAAGCTTATCAAATATTGAAGCTTTGTTAGGTAAGTTGCGGGTAACATTTTATCAACCGATTTTTGATAGAGAAACCGAAAAAGTATGTTTCAACCGAAGATTTGGGAGAGCCAAGTTTTAGGGTTCCTTCAAGTCTTCGGTTGAACCGTGACCTTTCGTTTTGGCTGTCAAAAAACGGTTGATTTTAAATTCTATCGATTTTCTGTCAATTGTTTTTTCTGAGAAAAGCCGATTACTCACTACTATTCAGCCTCAAAAGAAAAAAGGTAAGAAAATTTTTGAAAATTAACTATTTCTTACCCATTTCAAAGTTACAACTAAAAAACCCAAATTCAGAACTATTGTAAGTTCATCTGGGAAGAGGGAACTAATTTTCCTGATGAATACCATTTTACCATAGTTATCCCCTTTTCTCGGTAACAAATTATCTAGCTATTTAGAGGCTTAAAAATGTGACTGGGCAATTTTTCATATCCGATAGAAATTTCACCTTGATATGAAGCGTGCTTTAGTCCATTTTCTCTGAGCCATTAACCGATACGCAGAATCAAACACGTCTGCCCATGAATAATCTTCATTAAGGAAACTTTCTTTTTCGTCAAGGCAAATATGACCGAGACCAGCACGCAACCAATCGGTAGCACGATATTGTCCAATTACGTTATATTTTCCATTAAGCCATCGCCGCAACCCTCTTTCTTTATGGTATTCGTCAAGTTCACGATGTTTACGACCAAAAGTTTCAACGCCTTGATCCATGAAGGTGTGAACTTCTCCATATTGCCCATCAGGAAGAAGAACGCTTTTTTTAGCTAAAAATCGGTCAAATTCTTCATGTTTGGGTCTACAGGGCATATTATCACTTTTTTCTCCGTTTATTGCAATATTTGATGTTCTGCTAATAAGTTTTTAGCGCAATGACAAAATAAGTTTTTAGTACCAGTTTTACAGTATCTATTAAAAAGTTAATTTTCAACCGATTTTTGACATGGATGCACTTTCAACCGAAGACTTGAAAGAACCCCCTTTCATAAGGCTTTTATATTTGGTGATAGGTTCATGGATATTACACAAGCAATTTAGAAGGACACGATAAACAATGATGATGGAACCAAGTAAAAAACCCTTAAACGTTCTCATAAAACAACTGCACGGAAACATCGAAGTCGTACTCAAAAACGGCTACGAATACAAGGGAAAAATGATAAAGTGCGACGGACACATGAACATTCTGCTCGAAGGAGCAAACGAATGCAAAGACGACCAACTAATGACAAACTACGGCAACGTGCTGCTACGCGGAAACAACGTCCTGTACATAGTCCTAGACGCAGACAAACGCTAAAAAACCAAACTTCTAACTTCCCCAGTCACGTAACTGCAGGCGGCGGCAACAGCCAAATCAACATTGAACCTGCGGCTGAAGAAGGTAAGCACATTTTTCAGGTCACGCTGCAGAAGATCCTCCGCGTTAGCGTGGTCCACCGTGACGTATTGGGGCCAATCGATGATTAGAACATGCCCGTCGGGCTTGAGAATTATGTTATATTCGCTCAGATCACCATGAATAACATGCGCCTTCAAGTAGGTCTTCCTGACATTACGCAAGATTTCCTTCAAGACTTTTTTCGGGTCGCCGACATCCTTGTACTTACCCAATTCGCCGCCTTCAATCATCCCCATCGCAATAACATGCCTATTGTGGCTAATTGGCTTGGGCACCGAAACCCCAACCTTGTAAACAAGCTCCATAGCTTGAAACTCCTTTTCCGCTGCAAGATGCGACTGGAAAAGCCATGACGAATGCTCCCGAGCATATCCACGCTTCCTGCGGGTCTGCCTAAAACTTATGCGTCCCAACCTGTGAAACTTGACAGCGATACGTTCGCCGCTGGGGGTTAAGGCGTCATAAACATCAGCTTCTTTGCCAACACCTAAAATTTGACCGAAAGACTCGATTACCCCGGCTTTCACAAGCGCATTTATCGCAAGGGTATCGTAGCCTGCATAGTTCAGCTTGTGCCCCACATAGGAGCCTCTGGAACTGTAAATCAAGCCCAACTTGCTTAGTTTGCCCAGCGTGAATTGTATGCGATCCATGGGCAGTTTGGCATATTTTTGAATCTGCTCGACGGGTACAAACTCACGTTTGCTCATCGCAGACTCAATAATCTGCAGTACCCTGAAATCTTCGCTTTCCAGTTCACGGAATACCTTGACAGACGCATCTGCGCTCGACATACACCGTATTATGGGCAGCTTATGCACTATAAAGCCTACGTCCCGACATCTCATGCGTTTCAAAAAAGGGTCTCTTTGAGTTGGACTTATATGGGAGTACCTGCATGATTATGGAAACGTATGCCAAAACCGCTCTAAACAGCATTATAACGTTTGGTTTTGAAACATGGCAGTAGAACAAGAAAGCGTTTCAAAGATACTTTCAATCCTTTCTCACCCATTACGGAGAGAAATACTACTTAACCTCAGCGAAAAAGGAGAATCATCCTTCACTGAACTACTGAATCTCCTAAAAGTCGACACTGGCAAGCTCAGTTTCCACCTGCGGTCACTAGAAGCTTTCATAGAGCAAACGCCCACGGGCAAATACAGGCTAAGCAGGGCTGGAGAAAACGCCGTTAGAATCATTTATGACATCGAAGGATGGGCAGAAGTTGCCGACGTACAGAGGAAAGAAAGCCAACTTCCCCTTGCCTCATTCAAAAAAAGAGCCTTAGCCTTCGTAATTGACTTCGCCATAATATTAGCAATCACCGTGGCAATCATTTTCCTGCCAGAAGTTCTTTCTTTGTCATTCAAAACCTTCGTCAACGGAGGAATAAGCGCGGCGCTGTTCATAACCGTGGGTCTTCTCTGGCTATACTCAACTCTGCTGGAAGGCTTCAACGGCCAAAGCATAGGCAAACGCATTACAGGATTGAAGGTTGTTAGAACAGACGGCAAAAAAATGTCCTATGACCACGCAGCGGTAAGAAACTTTGGAAAAATCCTAGTGCTGCTTCCCTTCGACCTGCTTTGGGGCTGGTGGCGAATAAAAAACAGCACGTTCATCCGCTACTTTGACAAGTTCGCGGGCACAACGGTCATCGACCTGCGTTCGCACACTCTCTAACCCTCCTATTTAACATTCAACCCAAGAGCAATGGAACGCAGGCTTCTTTAAATTACGACACAAACGGACAAGTCGGCAGCTGAACGCTTTGGCTGAAAGCCCGGGAAATGAGGAAAACACAAAAAGCCGCCGCTCCCATAACCGACAATAACGTCAACATGGAGTCAACATGGAAAGTCGCATTCCGCCCATAGCAAAGTCGCATCTCGCAAACGCCTTCAAGCCCTAAACCAAAAAAGCAACCCAAAACGCAACC
>JBEKWR010000013.1:0-58747 GCA_049512935.1 Bathyarchaeia archaeon | reverse complement strand
ATGTTCGGCAGAGGCTACCGTTTCAGAAGCCCCAAAAACGTCGTCGACGAAATGCAGCTAGTCCACGACAAGTACGGCGTAGACCAAGTCACCTTCTACGACGACGCCTTCTCAGTTAACCGCGACCGAGTCCTCAAAATCTGCGAGGAACTCCACGCCCGAAAACTCGACATGACGTGGGACTGCGGCACACGCGTCGACATGGTTGACCGAGAAATGCTCAAAACCATGCATGAAGCAGGCTGCATAGCTGTTTGGATGGGCGTCGAGTCAGGTTCCGAAGTGATTTTGGGTAAGATGAACAAGAAAATCAAGCTTGACCAAACACGCACAGCATTTAAGACAGCAACTGAAGTTGGGTTAATGACGATTGGGAACGTTGTGTTGGGTTTCCCAGGCGAAACGGAGCAGACAGCAAAAGAAACGATTCGCTTTGTTAAGGAACTTAAACTCGATGACGTCGGCTTCTACGTTGCTACGCCTTACCCAGGAACGCCCATGTACGAGCAAGTTAAGAAGAACGGTTGGCTACGGGTCACAGACTTCGACAAATACGACACGGCGGGACCAACCTTTGAAACCCCGTGGCTGACCATGGAGAAACTCTCGGAAATCCGCTACAAAGCCTACCAGCAATTCTACCTGCGCCCAGGATACGTTCTTCACATGATGCGCAGGGGCGGAACATACGGGAAGTCAGCGGTGAAAACTTCAGGCGCTTACCTGCTCAGAGCTCTGCACATCAGGCTCTCGTAGCATTCTCGCCAACGCGACAGCCGCAAAAACCAGCACCACAGCGCTAAGCGAAACCGTTATCGAAGTAAAATTGATGCCTATGGGCGAAAGACCCAGAAACAAACCTATCAAACCATCTAAACCAAAACTCAACGCCACCGACAACACAAGCTGCTCGACAGAATCAAGCCTGTTCTTGCCCGTAAACAAAGCATTAATCAAACAGTAACCGGGAAGAAAAACGACAAAGACAAAACCGAAAACATAACGCAAAACCGCAAAAAACGAGTTGCCGGGAATAAAGTAAGTCACAGCTAACGTTAGAACCGTGAAGGCAACGATAATTTCAAACCATCTAAGAGGCTTCAGATTTTCCGCGCTTCAAAACTTTAACAATAAAAAATAAGGAAAGGGGTTTTTACATGAACATCTTGTAGATCGGGTGAGTCTCGTCTATTGGTCTCGTTCCAAGGTCGCCTGCGGCTGAAGCAATATACGTGTCAGTTACTGCAACGGCTGGGAAAATCCATTCTGCCTGCTCTGCGGGTCCAATCATTAGCCAGTTTGCGCCTGCTGTCTGCATTATCGAGTTGGTTGAGGTTCTGCATCCGGGGCGAAATTCTTTAGCAACGTTAGCTTTAACCCAACCCATGGTTGTGACAACGTTTCCGCTGCCCAAGCCTACTGGGTGACCATACTTCTCTTTCATGATCGGTATAGTTCTAACGGCAGTGCCCATGTCTGGAGCGAACGCGGGAATAGCTGTGTCAATCAAAGGCTTCGTGATTCCACCTTTTTCTGCCAACGCTAATGCTTCCTGGATAACCTTCATTTTACCCTCCATGGTGGTATCTTTAGGGTCATCAGCAAGCACTATGGACATTTTGACGCCGCTTTCTTTCAAATTCGCCAATTCAACATCAGTTACACCTTTGTAAACTGAGTTGTAGAGACATCTGTCTGCAAGACCCATCTTCTTCGCGGTAGTAGCCGCCATCATACGTGTCTTTGGACTCATGGCATCAAGCATCAACGGTGCTTCACTGTGTTTTGCAACGAAGTCAATGTACTTCTCAAAGGCCATATCAGTAGTTCCAACAATGTCAAAAGCGAACTGCACACCCGTAATGTCACTTTGAGTCTGCATCGTGTTGATTATGTCCTCAGCTGCCTTCGCATCAAAAATACCCTTGTTTGCGTCTTGAACCATTTTCTGGCCAAGCCAAAAGATGGAGCCAATCAGGAAAGTCGGTAGTTCTCCTGGCTGACCGCCTACTTTAGCCCGTCCGACAGTGTATATCTTTTGTTCCGTGTTGAATTTAAAGGACATTTTTCCTCATCTGAAGAATTATTTTTTGCCTATTGCTTTCTTTGCGAGTTCAGGAGCCTCTTCCTTGTTTTTGCCAAAGAGTGCACCCATAGCGTCAGCGTCTTCTTTTTTGACGGCGGCACCGCCCATGATTATGGCGACTTTGCCTTTGAGTCCGGCGGCCTTTAACGCTTCATCAAGCTTCGGCAGATTGTTCTTAGCTGGCACCGTGTTCACCGAAATTGCGATAAGGTCTGCGTTGTTCTCTCTTGCCTTGTCAACGAAGACTTGCGGGGCAACGCTTTTGCCAACGTCGATTGTTTTAAACCCAGCGCGTTTTAGTGACCTTCTGACTGCTTCTTTTGCTGTGTCATGCATGTCCGGTTCGATATTGCCAATAACGACAACGCCGATTGGATTCTCTGGTTCTGGAGGCTCTTTCTCCATCATAGATTTAAGCCAAGACATTTAAACACCTTTTTTCCTTTTTAT
Source organism: Bathyarchaeia archaeon (assembly GCA_049512935.1). Taxonomy (GTDB): domain Archaea; phylum Thermoproteota; class Bathyarchaeia; order Bathyarchaeales; family Bathycorpusculaceae; genus Bathycorpusculum. Next base: position 56,211 of record JBEKWR010000013.1, on the reverse strand, counting down.
TACTCTGGGCTTTTTATACTCGAGTTCCATATTTAAGCTTTGACTAAGGATTTCGGTTAAACACAAAAGCAGACTACGGAAAGAGAAGGAAGCAAATGTTCAAAGAAAAAAAATATGTGCTACTGCCCTTAATCCTCGTTTTCGCGTTCATTTACCGCGTAGTTCTAATGTTTTGGCAGGGTTTTCCGCCTGGTGCCGACATAGGCTTGCATGCCAGCGTCATTAACTCGATCAATCCGTCGGGGCACACCAATTTTCTGTATGATTACTACCAGATGGGGGGAGGGCAATCGTTAACGTTCCCTGGTTTCCACATTTTCACTTCAGGCGTAATCCTCGTGACTGGCATGTCCGACTACGTGGCGCAAGCGGTCACTGTAGCTTTCTTTTCCTCGTTTATTGTTTTAGCTGCTTTCTTGATAACTCGGGCGGTGTGGAGTGAATCAGCGGCTTTCATTGTTGCTTTTTTGGTCGCGGTCTCCCGCTTCGATATTGAGATGCTTATGTGGGCAGGCTACCCCAACGTAATAACTCTGCTTTTGATTCCTGTGACCTTCTACTTGTTTCTCCGTAGAGAAAAGTTGTCGTCTGCGCCGTTTCTTGTTTCAACCTCAATTCTGGTGGGTTCAATTTTCCTGACGCACTCCTTGAGCGCCGTCGTTTTTGTCGGCATCACTGTCTCTACAGTTCTTTTTGGGCTGCTTTTTCCTAAAACTTTCGGGACAACGAGAAAAAACGTTTCCTTTTGGCTGCTCCCGCTGTTAGGCGGAGCCCTTCTTGTTTCGCCTTTCTTGGCAAGTGCAGTTCCAGCTTATTTGAGCGCTAACTCTTCATTTTCCGCTGTTAACGCTATTAATCAAGCGATTCTTTCGACGAGGGTGCTTCCTCTCGATGAAGTGTTAGCTCTCTTCGCTTGTCTTTTGCCGCTCTTCTTGTTGTCCAAAAAATACAAACGCCGATTCCTTTCGCTTCCAAGTTTCCTGCTGATCATGTGGCTTTTCGTTCCCTTGGTGCTTACGCAGGGCTTCATGTTTGGGCTCTACGTTGATTACAATCGGTTTCTTTACTTTTTGGTCTTGCCTGTCATAATAGTTTTCGCCGTCATGATAGACCACGGCGCAGCGTACTTTTCACACCTGACAGACACTTACCGCGCTCTTACCAGCCAAATTCAGAAGACAAAGCGGAACGCGAACAAGTGGGCATCGCGTATCTCAGCCGGTTTAACAGGTAAGAGAGTTTATTCACTGTTCGCATTAGGCTTCATTCTTATTTTTCTACTAACTCTCCCGATCTTTCTTACGCCGTGGCAAGGCGTTACAATTCAAAGTTTCTATCAAGTGATGGACAATCCTGGTTACCAAGCCATTCAATGGGCCCAGCAAAACACTCCGCCCGGCTCGGTGTTTGTGTCTGACGCTCTTTACGGGTGGTGGCTTGGCGGTTTTGCACAGCGGCCAACCTTAAGCGCGGTTCAACCGCAGTACTTAACGGTTAACAGCGAGTTAGCCCCAGCGACTGTTGCATCTAACCTGCTTGACACGGATTATGTTATCGATAACGGTTACGTTCAAGTTAGAGAAGATGGCGGTTACGTTGGGAGACATAATCCTGAGTTTCTGGCAGACCTTAACTGGACTTATTTCCCGTTTCCGTTCTTTCAGTTTAACGATAGCGAAATCACGTTGCTTTCGCAGAATGCTGGGTCTGTGCAGTCCACTGACATAACACAGGTCCCTGTAACCAACATGCAAATGGTAGGCGCGCAGAGTAGCAGCCCGTCAATCGTGGTTGAGAAGGCGAACAGCGACTTCAGTTACTCAGAAATCCTGACGGTTTCCCAGGGCGTTGCCTTCGCAAACATGACCATAGTGGTTCAAAGCATCAACCAGAATGTCTCCTTAGACTGGATCAATTTCGTGATGAATGCCCAAGGCGAATTTCTGCAGCCGTTCAACAACACCATTGCGATGTTGGATCCAGGATTGAAAGAGGTCGGTCAACTAATTTTCGTGAAAAATCAGCCCTTAATCTCCTCGTTTAACGCGGCAAACCCATGTGTCACACAGCTCTCTTACAATTTGCAGGGGAAGTCTTCTGCGGAAATACAGATTTTGGTTGGAGTCTACCAGGTCACGGAAAATGATGTTGTGAACCCGGCGAGCCTTAACAAGACGTTGATGGATAACGTTCAAAACGCGCAGAAACCAGTTGAAACTTTGCCTATCACCACGTTTGATTATAAAGAGGCTTTGCAGGCGAACTCGATTTCCTACGTTGCAAACCGAGATTTTGGCGTAAACGCCAAATTTGCGTGTGACCCCGAGTTTAGCCTTGTATTTATTAACAATGAAGTTGCCATTTTTAAGGTTAGATCGGACATCAATCAGATCGGGGGATAAGTAACTCCTTGATGAGTAAACTTAGAGAAAGGCAGCTTGAAATCGGTTTCCTCACTGTTTTCTCTGTGCTTGTCTTGCTCATCTTCTACACCGTCATATCCATGAATGGTGTAGTGCTTGGGAATGATCCGGCCGTTCACTTAGTTAAAGCCCAGATTTTCCTGCAGACTGGTAACATTCCCTTGGCTAACTTGGGTTGGACGCCGCCTCTTTACGAGCTTTTGCTTGCGATGCTGATTTCTTTTAGCGGCGCAACGGGTGTGGGGCAGATGATTTTTTTAGTGAAAGCTTTGGCGGCAATTGTTGATTGGCTGCTTTTCATGGGTGTTTATTTGATTGCTAGCAGGTTTTTTAGCAAGAAAGTTGGGGCTGTGAGTGTTGTTTTGTTGCTGATGTGTTTTCCAGTGTATGAAGCTAACCAGTTTGGCGGCTACACTACGGTGCTGGGTATAACGTTTATCGTTTTTCTGCTTCTTTACTTAACAAAGGCAATAGAGCAGTTCGGTTACCTCGTGGTTACTTTTCTTGCGGCTTTTGCAGTTGTTTTGTCCCATCAGCTTGCTGCTTTCTTAGCCGTTATAATGCTGCCGCCGATCCTGCTTTACATGCTTGTAAAATCTAAAGGTGCCTACCTTAAAGTCGTAGTGGCGTTGATTCTGGGCGGCGGCATAGCTTTCTTCCTCTACTATTTCCAAGCCATGATTGGCTACATCGGGCTTGTCGTTGAATACGTGTTTTTTGCCGTGAAAACCTACGCTTACCAGATTCCGTACGTCAGCTTTAACGCTTTCATGTACAATTTCGGCTTCATCTTCTTCTTAGGCGTGGCAGGTATTGCTATCTCATACTTTTTACTGAGAAAAGAACAGAAGTTAATTTCATATGTGATATTGATGCTCAGTTTCTTTGTTCCGCTTTTCTTCGCCGAGTCTTATCTTTTTGGTTTCTTCATGCCTTTCCAATGGTTTATGTATTACTTGACGCCTCCGCTGGCTATCTTCGCTGCTGTTTCCGTCGTGTTTTTTGAAGAAAAGTTTCTGTCATATTACGCAAAAAATAGACAAAAAACCATTGCATACGGGGTCCCTCTCCAGTCTGGAGCATTTGGAGTTCATGGATACAAGTTTCTCGGCGGCTTTCAAGCCGCTCTTAGGCGTCGCCTGATTGACCCCGTTCGCAAAAACTGGCTCAAGATACTGACGGTTTCTCTTGTTGTGTTGATGGTTGTTGTGCTCGTTTTCCGTTCGGACGTAGTTTACGGGAAGATATTACAAGCCAGCGTTTTCTATTCGACAACCGACATCAAGGCGTATGACGCGGGCGTTTGGCTTAAGCAAAACTACCCGAATAACGCCACGGTAGTTGATACAGAGGTTCCTGGTTTTTGGTTCTCTGCTTTTTCCGGCAAAAACGTTATTGCGGAAACTGCGGCGACGGTGAACACGAACGACATTGCCGGGTCAGTTTTAAGTCTGTCTTATCAAATTCAGACTCCTCAAAACTTGTTGAAAGTTTACGACGCATATGGAGATATCAGCGAAGAGAATTATGTTTCTATTAATCAAGTTTGGTATCGGGTGTCCTATTCTTCGACAGCGGGGGATTTTGTCTCATTCACTCAAAATGGCACGTACTACGACTTTCCCCTTTCCGACTTAGCGCGAGACACAAACTTCAACGACAATAGTAGTTCCACCCAGTTAGAAACTGTGTTCTCAAATAATTATGTGGCATTAACAGAGACGCTGCTTGTTCAAAACGACAGTTATGCAACCAACGTTTCTTGGGGTCTGTCCCCCTTAACCAGCGGCATATCGAACGTCACCCTCTACATAACTAACTATTTTGACGGGCAGTTTGATTTTGATAAGGCGCAGATACCTCAATTCACGAACTGGGCTAACCCTTGGGACATGCCTTCGAAAACCACTGACGGAACACTATGGGCAGCCGTCAGTTTTTCAGGTTCAGCGTTGACGGACAAGTATATCGGTGTTTACGATGATAAGAATCAAATTGGTTACGCGCTTAACTTTACAGATTTGCCTGATTGGGGAAACATCGGTGCCTTGGCAAACAGGCAAATAGATGCCGTGAGGTTTGAATACCAATTTAGCGAAATCAACGCCAACCAGACAGTTACACGGCAGTACCAAGTTCTTTGCCTGTCAAAAAACAATTTTCCAACGTTGCAGCCAAACATTCTTGAAAGCCTCCTCAGCTACAATCCAGGTCAGTTCACAGTGTCGACCCGAGACTTCAAAGATTACATCGCAGAAAACAACATAGGATTCATCGTTTACGACAAGAACCAGCTTGACCCTAACATCTCGCGATGCAAATTCCTGCAGCAGATCTACTCGAACGACCGATACGTGATCTTTAAAGTCTTGAGCAATTACAACCAGACTTAGCAGTTAGAAAACTCCGGCGCTTAGACAGTTTTGTGCGCTAATCGATTAGATTAAACAGAAAAGAAGAGGGGCAGGTGTTTTACTGTTTTTTGAAGTAGTTCGGGTCTTCTTGTAGAACTTTAGGTATGTATTTGCAGGCTGGGTCTGATTCGAACAGGTCGCCCGTGTAGTATTCAGCGCGTGTTCTGCATCCGCCGCAGATTTCTCGGTACTCGCAGATTCCGCATCTGCCTTTGATGTTGCTTTTGTCTCTCAGCTTGAGGTGAAGTTCGCTTTTTTGCAGGTCATTCCAAACGTTCGTCAGTTTCTTGTCTTTGACGTTGCCTAAGCGGTACCCTTCGTGGAAACCGCAGCTTCGGTAGTCGCCGTTTTCGGTTATGCCAATGTAGTTGCCGCCGATGGTGCATCTGCCAAGGTAGCCTTCATGGTACCAATCCCAGAAGTCAACTGGGTTTTTCTGGCGTACGATTCTGGCGTAGAAAGGCGAGTAAACATTGACTTTAACTTTGCCGTACAATTTTCGTTGAATATCATAAATCTCGTCGAAAGCTTCCTCGTACTGTTCAGGCGTTGGAGCTAAATCTGGCATGTTGCTTCCTGCTCTGCCGACGGGAACTAGATTGTGGTAAACCACCATGCGCGCCTTGTATTCCTCTGCGAGCGCCGCGGGATGTGCCATGTGTTTGATGTTGTATTTGGTCATGGTTGTGACTATGCAGTCAAGTAATCCAACTTCAGAAAGTTTCTTCATTGCGTGTACTGCTTTGTCATAGCTGCCTTTACGACGAATAATTTCATTCGATTCTTTGTTTCCATCAAGACTGATGGCTGTGTGAACATTGTACTTCCTAAGCATATCGTATCGTTCTTCGTCCCACGCAAAGCCGCTTGTTATTAGGCTAACTTTCATGTCATATTTTTCTTCAGCATAGGCGATAACGTCAAAAATGTCCTTTCGAACCAAAGGTTCTCCGCCGCTGATGCCAAACCACGGCGAGCCGAAATCGTGAATTTCGTCAACCATTTTTTTGGCGCCTTCGGTGTCAAGTTCGGTGTCGGCAGCGTAGTCTTTAGTGTAGCTGCAGTACATGCAGTTGCCGACGCAGTTTCTTGTACAGCGCCAAACGACCATGTATAATGGTGACTTAGATGAAGCCATCAGATATTCCCGAGTGGAAATAGATTCGCCGATACGATATAAAACTTACTCCTAAAACTCATTTTTGTTTAGATTGCAAAAGGTTGCAGGAGCAATCTAGCCGTTGCGCCATCGCGGTCTTCCTTTTCTGTTTTTGAATCGTGATCGTTTCCGAGGCTGATTTTTGGATGTTTGTATCTGATGCGTCTTTGCCTAATTTGAAGAAGCCCCTCGACGGTGAAAACTGCCAGTGCGAACCCTGTTATAAGGATTAACAGCAAGAAGAAGACTTTGAATTCGTAAGTTTCAACTTCGTAATGGATGTACAAAACTATGGCTTCAAGTGCCAGAATGGCAAGGAAAATGATGGAGTAACGCCACATTTTAGGCATTAAGCGGTTGCCTATCCAAACATACCCTGAAACGTGGGCTTTGTTTTTTGTTACGTACTCTCCGTACTCGTTTTTTTGCAAATATCCAAGGTCTTCGAGCCTTTGCAGGTGCCTATACGCCACGCTGGGACTGCTAAGATTGGCTTCTTTCATTACTTCGCGCGGACCGACGGGTTTGCCTTTCTTCAGAACGTGCAAGTACACGTCTAGAGTTATGCCTTCCAACTCGTCGTTATTGTCCTTAGCCATGGTTAGTCCCTGAATAAGATGAAAGTGCAGGTTTACCCGTATTAGCTTTATTCAAAAGCAAGTGTCTTTTTGCAGTCTTTTTTACCCGCTGGAAAAGTCTCTGATCCTTTTTGTCCCTGATTTTTCTCGACCAACGCTTGAATCGATCAAAAATCGTATTCTCTCACTTCTTTTTTTCTTGTAAAAATATGGCGCTTTCATTGTCTTATGGGAAAGTCTTATTAAACTAACTAGCGCTAAATTGAACTGAGAAATCAAGGAGAAAGTGAAAAATAATGTCTAAACCTAAGGAATATTCATGGATGACTAAAGACAAACTAATGACTTACACATTCTTTTCTTTGCTTATTCTCACAATCGTCACGGCTGCTATCTGGTCACAAGAGAAAACCCCCTCAGGCTGGAATTTGGGGCTTACATTAGCCATTAACGCAATAATCTCTGTCGGTATCGCAGTAGGGCTTGACGCTCTTCTACACAAAGTTGCGGTTGATAGTCCACTTAACCTGATGTCGGCTGCTGTTTTCGGCTTAATCGTTACAGACTGCTACACGCTCGGCGTTCCCGTCATGCGTACAGTTGAGCTGTTCCCTCTGGAGGCACCCCAGTGCTTCGCGTTTGTCGCCGGGATGAGTCTAATAGGCTTGATTGTTTTCAAGAAGCTTGTAGGTCTTTCAGGCAGAAAATACGTCAACCCTGCCGCAGCGGCAAAAGTTGTTGTCATGATACCTTTCATTGGCACGTTACTAATCGCAATTGACCACTTGAAAAGCTCTCTGCTCGAAGTGCCTTCGCTTTCAGGTCCAATCGGCTTAGCCAGCGTCGTTGGAACCAACGGTTATCCGGGGAAGGCCGGCGAATCTGCTGGATTTGGTTCCTACGTAATCAGTTGCTTCTCAAACGCCAGCCATGCGGCTCCTGCAGCAACAACTAACAATTTGCTTTCAGCGATGCTTCTGGACAAATTCCACGGGTGGCCAGGCGGCGCATCAACAATCGCAGTTATTGTGGTCGGCATCGCCTTCTTTATCGTGGCACGCAACTACATTAAATGGAGAATAACAGGCAGCTACATAGTAACCGTTGCGATAATGTCAATAATCTTTTCTGCTGCGTACGGCGACACAGACTATCTGGTTCGACTGCTCTTCCTGCTGTTCATTGGAAGCTCGATATTCTTAGCGTTCTTTATGGCGACAGATCCTGCAACAACCCCGCTTACGTACATGGGACAGATAATCTTCGGAGTTGGCACGGCAATACTGACGGTACTGATGATCACGTACTTCCAGTTCTTCGGAGCCTCGTTCGTCGCGCTAGTGATTATGAACTTAACAGTGCCTGCACTTGACAAGGTCGGAAGACTCAAACCAACCACCGAATCTAAGGAACCTAAACTGCCTAAAGCTCAAGCATTCGCCCCTGAAAAGGTCAAAGAATACCAGTGCATGAGATGCGGCGCTTGTATGCGTGTGTGCTGCCACAACCTCAGCCCAATCCTGATTAAGCAAGCATTTGACAAAATGAACTTCGACGCCATGATCAAACTTAACGCTGATTACTGCACAGGCTGCGGTCACTGCACCTATGTTTGCCCAGCAAGAATCGACCTAAGAAAATCGGTGCTAATGGCAAAAGGGATGTTGCGACAGCAACAATAAAACCCATTTCCTTAACCTTTTCTTTATTTTTACTTTTTTCCCTAAAACCTAACCCGTTTCCAACGCTTATTTTCACTTTCCCGATCTTAAATTGATATTCGGTATATAGCGTTCTTACATGTCAAGCTTCCAAGCATTAAGCTTATAAACATGCCACAACGTAAATAAGTCAAGGGATAAAAATTGGAAACACCAAAATTTAAACTAGCTGACATATTCTATGCCGTAATCATACCGCTAATCTTATTCTTGCTAATCTTCCTATTAGCAATCTATCTAAACCCCGGCGGAAACAAAATGATCTTAGGGACGTCCTTTTTGGCCACCACAATTAGTGTCATCTTAAGTCAAGGTTTTGCTCAAATGATTATTCTCGGCGTACCACTAGTGCTAGGCTTGCTATGGAATAAATGGGCTGGAGGCGCGGCTGGTTTCATTATGGGCGGCATCTATTACGTTGCCAGCGCAGGATATTATAATGGTGCATATGCTTATCTTGGATCGACTGTACCCTACCACAACTTTTACGGCGACCTGAGTATGCTCACTTGGCTCGTTAACGGAGTTATTATCGGCTACATGGCTGGAGCATTGAACAATGGATCAACGAATTTCAAACGAATGTTAGGCGCAGGCTTAACAGCTAGCGTAATAACGGCATTCCTCCAATTCTACATGAACTACAATTATTCGCTTGACTTTGCAGGCGGAACTGGATCGATCATGAAGTATACACCGCGACTCATGGCTCACCAAGCTTGGCAAACATCGACAGGAGGATACACAGCGGGAACTGTCTTGTATGGCTTCACATTGGCCTTCGTTCCCGGCATTGCTTTGGGCATAATAGTGCCAGTTATTGCCAAAGTAATGACTTGGTACGGTCTGCAGCCGATGAGGCATCAATAAAATCCCCTTTCCTTTTCTTTTTTAAATACAAACTGTAGTTTTCTTGGTTGAAAGGAGAAAAACCAGTCTCAAGAGCGAAAGTGGCAACAAAATTGTTCAATGATTAAGACAAGAATTCCAAATGGGTTAAGCTTGGTTTGGCGCGAATTCCCAAGCGATATTGCCTTTCCAAATCTCACCCAACTTCGTTATCCTTATTTCTTTGTCGTTGATTTCGATCAAACCCTTGTCTTTCAGCTTTTGAAGTTGCTTCGGAAAAACCTTCTCAGGCGTGGTGCCGAATTTCTGCATAAACTCCGCTTTGTTGACTGGCAACCGCAGGTAAAGCCGCGTCATCGTTCGCCTCATCATATCCTCAGTCGTGGATTCCGAAAGCCTGCTAATAGGCAGTTTCTCAGCTTTCACCGTTGCCATGTAATCGTTTATGTTTTCAATGTTGGAGTAACTGAACTGTTGCAGGTAACCCATGAAGCAGCCTGCGCCCGTGGTGAGTATGCCCCCCCATGGCCAACCGTTCAGGCAGTTCTCGCGCATGTGCCACTCCACCCTGCTGAAGCGGTCGTGACCCACCGCCTTGTAACCCGCGGCAGTTAACATGTTGTACGCCGTCAGGTACATTTGTTTCTCGTATTCTGGGTCGCCTGTGGGTGGAGAAACGCCTGTTTTAATCATTTTTTCAAGCACCGTGCCCGGATCCACGTGCAACGAGTAAGTGTCAACCTCCACGTCAAGCTCAATGGTTTTCTTGAGGGTCTCGATCCAGCTTTCCATGGTTTGCCCTGGAAGATTGTACATGAGATCCACGCAGACGCACAGGTTGAGTTTTCGGGCGTGCCGAATTGCCTTTTCAACATCTGCTGCGCTGTCGGGGAGGCAAAGGTTTTTCCGCAGTTTGTCGTCGAAGGTTTGCGCTCCCATGTCCACTTGGTAGACGCCGTACTTGGCGAGCTTTTCGATTTTGTTTAGCGCGAGCGTTTTTGAGGAGCCTGTTACTTTGATGAAGTACTCCTTGTTTATGTTGAAGTTTGCCTTGCAGAAGTCGATGAGGTCAATCATCTGCTCAGCGGTCAAAACGCTGGGCGTTCCCCCGCCCAAGACGATCTCGTCAAAACAACTGGTCTTCACATATTTAGTCTTGGCGTACATTTCGAGCTCTTTCTTGAGCAGCGCAAGGTACGGCTCAATCTTCACTTTGCTCGTGGCGGTGGTGGGAAAATAGCAAAACGCGCATCTTGAGTCGCACACCGATATCCACGGCTGCAGCTCCATCAGCCTGCCTGACTTGTTTTCGGTGTCAAGGAACTCCATGAACGCGTGGTACATTTCAGGTTTGATGTCTGGGTAATCCCTGTAAGTGTAGGGCGGCCAGTTCTCGCGTGACTCGTAAACTTCCGACTTGCCTTCCTTAAGCGCAGATTGCTTTTGCATGTGTCTCTCCTCGGTTTACCGTTTTAAAACCGTTCGATGCCATAATAAAGTTTACGTAAAAAGCGTCGTCGCATGTTTCTCATTTTGTGAAGCAAGGTTACATGCGGGCCATGATTCGCCAGAGGTTGTAGTTCACGGCTGTCCGCGCCATGATCTTGCTGTACAGGTTGCCCTTCAAGTAGCCTTTGACGCCTTGACGCATGATGTAGCGTGGACCGTAAAACTTGTTGTAGAAGTTCTTGCGCATCTGAGCGATCTCGTTGGACGGCAAGGCTGGGTCCTCGAAGATCGGGGTCATGGTGTTGTAGAGTTTCCAGTCCTCCACCATCTTCCAGCCGAAGCTCTCAATCAAAGCGCGCAGCTCAGTTCCCGGGTAAGGCGTCGCGTGGTTCAAGTAGACGTCGTCAGGCTCCACTTTACGCACGAAATCAAGGGTTTCCTGCAGAGACTCTTTTGTCTCGCCAGGGTACCCGATGATGATGGACGCCGTAACGAAAATTCCTGCCGCCTTCGCCCATTTAATGGCGTTTTCGCACTGTGCCGTCGTAACCCTCTTCTTGAGCGCGTCACGGATCCTTTGGCAGCCTGACTCCACACCGAAGCATATCTCGTTGCAGTGAGCCTTGCTCATCTTCGCCAAAAGCTCCTCTGAAACCAAGTCTGCCCTTGTTCCGCAGCCCCAAGGCAGATTTATTTTTCTCTCCAAGATTCCGTCGCAGATTTCAACCGCCCTTTTCCTGTCGAACGTTAACGTATCATCTTGGAACGTGATGCCTTCTGCCCCGTACTCGTCTCTGAGCCACTCCATCTCGTCAAGCACGTTGCTTGGGCTTCTTCCCCTGAACCTTGCGCCGAACATTTGAGACGCAACGCAGAAGCTGCATTGGAAGGGGCATCCGCGGCTTGACATCATCGGCAAAAGTTTCCGCCCGTAAATCCTGTACTTGTCAACCTGAAGGTGATCGTAGGCTGGACGCGGCAAAGCGTCAAGGTTCTCGATGAAAGGCCTGTTGGGCGACTGAACAATCTGGTTATCCCGCCGATAAGTCACGCCCTTCACCTCGCTGATTTTCGTCAAGTCAGGCGCCTGCTTCGCCAACTCCAAAAGGGTTTCTTCACCTTCGCCCCTCACGACGACATCGACGGTTTTTTCGTCGTTGAGAATCTGTTCGCCAGCGAAAGTCGCGTGCGGTCCTCCCATCACAACTTTGGCGTCGGGACAGGCTTCTTTGGCGACCCTGGCGGATTTGAGCGCTGACTCAATCGTCGGCGTCATGGAGCCAATTCCAACGATGGTCGGCTGGAAAGACGCCAGTTCAGCCTTAAGCTTTTCATGGTCCATCTGGCAGACTGGGCAATCGTAAATTTTCACTTCAAAACCGTTCTGCTCCAGCACGCCCGTCATGTACGCTAAGCCAAGCGGCGGGAAGAGTGGATGGTGCCCAACGTCTTGAATCAGAGGCGAATTAACCAGAGCAATCTTCGTCTTGTTTGCGGTCATAAACATACACGTTTAATGCAAGTTGCATGAATGAACATGTCATTCTGTCCAGAGTATAGTGTTAGGCAATGTTGTCTGAGAATTTTAAGGTTACGCTGAACGGCAAGTTAGAAGGCGAAAAGAAAAACGAGGTGCTTTCCAGTGAAAAACCGAGTTTCCGAGGCTTAAACTACGCCTTTCGCCGCATTCTGTAGAGCGCAATCGTCAAAACCACCGCAAGTGCGACAGCCACCGCAGCAATTGCCAAAGCAAGAGTCGCGTTAAGGGAGGCGCTGGTTTGCTTGCTTTGGGCTGGTCCGAACGCGTAGAGCATGTGATTGTAAGAGCCGACGAAAACGGTGTTGTCGGCCACGGCGGGTGAAGAAACCACCATTCCGCCAGTCGCGTAACTCCAAACCAACTTGCCAGAAGCGGCTTGCAGAGCGTAAAGGGAGCCGTCGAAAGATCCCACGTAAACCACTCCGTCCGCCACCGCGGGTGACGAAGCAACCTCGCCTCCAGTCGCGTAGCTCCAAAGCATCTTGCCGTCGGATGCGCGCAGAGCATAAACCTTGCCGTCCGCTGAACCCGCGTAGACTACGCCCTTTGCAACGGCTGGCGTCGAAGTCACGTTCCCGTCCGTGGCGAAGCTCCAAGCCAGCTTTCCCGTCAAAGCGTTCAACGCGTAAATGCTGTGGTCGTAGGAGCCAGCGTAGACCAAGCCGTTTGCGATGGTTGGGGAAGAAACCACGTAGCTGCCCGTGGTGTAGTTCCACATGAGCCTGCCGCTAGACGCGTTTAAGCAGTACACGTTTTCGTCGTCTGAGCCAATGTAGACTCTGCCCTCGTAAATGGCTGGAGAGGACGCTATGATCTGCCCGCCCGTCACGTACCTCCACTCTAAAGCTCCATTGGAGGCGTTCAAAGCGTAAACGCAATGATCCTCCGAACCCACGTAGACCACGCCGTTTTCCACCGAAGGTGAAGAAACCACGGGTCCGCCCGTCTTGTAACTCCAGATGAAAGCGCCCGTTGTTGCGTTCAGGGCGTAAAGGTTGCCGTCGTATGATCCGACGTAAAGAACGCCGTCAGCAACCGCTGGGGACGAAAACATAACCATGTTCCCTGTCGAGTATGTCCACACGTCGCTGTTGTGCTCCTCCAAATTGAAGCCGACCATGCCTGTGGAAGCGTTCAGCGCGTACACTTTGCCGTCATGCGAGCCCACGTACACCAAGCCGCCGGAAACCGTCGGTGACGAATCAATTTCGCCGCCAGTCGCAAAACTCCAAACGTAGCCGCCGTCAGACGCGTTCAGGGCGTAAAGTTTTCCGTCGAACGAGCCAACGTAAACGAAGCCTTCCGCCACGGCGGGGCGAGAAATCACAAAGTCACCAGTCAAAAAGCTCCACAGAAATCCCCCGTCCACGGCGTTAAGCGCGTAAACCCTGTTATCCTCCGAACCCACGTAAACGACGCCGCCAGCAACCATCGGGGAAGAAGCCACCTCGGCGCCGGTTGTGAAGTTCCAAGCAGCCTTACCACTCTGCGCGTTGAGCGCGTAGACTCTGTTGTCCGTCGATCCGACGTAGACCAACCCGTTCGCAACAAATGGAGAAGAGTAGATGGAGCCGCCAGATGTGAAATTCCAAACTGGCTTGCCGCTGAAAGAATCTAATGCGTAGATGTTGCCGTCCACTGAGCCCACGTACACCACGCCGTTGCTTTGGGCGGGGGAAGAGACGATTGCGCCTTTCGTCGTGTAGCTCCAAACCAGCGCGCCGCTGTAAGCGTTTAACGCGTAAAGCTTGCCGTCTTCAGAGCCGATGTAAACTATCCCATCATTCACCGTGGGCGAGGACAACATAATCTTGTAGCCCGTGGTGTAATTCCACACGTACGCTCCCGTCGCCGCGTTCAAAGCGTAGACGTTCCTGTCTTCAGAACCGAAAAAAACCATGCCGTAAGCCACGGCTGGGTCGCAGTCAACATAGTACCCCGTCGTGTAGTTCCACAGTTTGTCGCCGTTTGCCGCGTCAAAAGCGTAGAGGTTATGGTCTTCCGAACCAACGTACACCGCGCCGTTCACCACCGCGGGACGAGAAATCACTATTCCCCCAGTAAGTGAATCCCAAATGACTGCGCCGCTCGAGGCGTTAAAAGCGTAGATCTTATGGTCGTATGAGCCAACGTAAACCACGCCGTCAACGACCGTGGGCGAATCCACTTGGCCGCCGGTGTTAAACGTCCACAGGGTCTGATTAGTCTGCGGCGCTAAAGAGTTTGAGTAGCCTGAATGCGAGACGTCGCCGTGAAACATGGGCCACGCGTCCCCGCTTACGCCTTCTGCGGAGACAACGATCGCGGAAATGCCTGAGGCTAAAAACAGCACTATCAGAACAAGAGAAATAGTAGCCACTGTTTTCATTTTTTGCTCTGATTATCATCGTTCTTGTAGGCTTAAAGACGTTTTCTTTTGAAACCTGAAAAATTCAGGGCTATTTCTTGCGCAGACTTTTCGGTATGTACACGCACGCTGGGTCAGACTCGTAGATGTCGCCCGTGTAAGCGTAAGCCCTGTTTCGGCAGCCTCCGCAGATTTCCCGGTACTCGCAGACGCCGCATTTGCCTTTCAAGAGGTTCCTGTTTTGGAAGCTGCGGTAGTACTTTGACTCTTGAACTTCCTTCCATGCGGTGCTGAGGCTTTTGTCTCTGACGTTTCCCAGCATCATAGGCTCTGAAGGCTGAAGGTCCGTGTAGAAGCAGGGGATTAAGTCGCCGTTTTCGGTTACGCTTAGGTAGCCGCCGAAGGCGAAGTAAGTGCATTTTCCGTGAAACTTGCGTTCATACCACTCGTCAAAGTTCGGGATGTTTCGCTGTTTCACCACGCGTGCAAAGTGGGGGCAGTGAACGTGGATTTCGAATTTTCCCTCATACTTTACACTTAAGTCCCATATATGATTGAGAGTCCACTCGTACTCTTCAGGCGTCGGGGTCAGTTCCATAGTTGATTTGGCTCTGCCGCTGGGCACGAGATGGTTGTACCAGACAAAGTTTGCGTGGTACTTGTCAGCTAACTCTGCGACGTGGTCCAGATACTTGTAGTTGATGGTGGTGATTGCGCATGCCAACCCGTTTAAGATTTTGCCCGCTGACAACTTCTCGATGGCTGCCAACGCCTTCTTGTAAGAACCCTTCCCTCGCAGTTGATCGTTAATCTCTTCAGGTCCATCAATGCTCACTGACGTCCAGACTTGGTTCTTGACCAAGTTATCGTAGATTTTCCCGTCCACGAAGCACCCGTTAGTCAGCAGGCACACGTTGAGGCCTAAGCTTTTCGCGTAGGTGACGATTTCAAAAATGTCTTCGCGCATGAGCGGTTCGCCGCCTTTTAAGCCGAACCATCTTACGCCGAACTTGTGCACTTCATCAACCAAGTGCAACGCCTCTTTCGTAGTCATCTCTCTTGGGGCATGCTTACCCGTAGCGTCAACGTTGCAGTATCGGCATCTTGCGTTGCAGGCGCCTGTCGCCCTCCAAGAAGTCATAAGTAAAGGACCCTTACTTGTCAAGCCAAAACCCACCTTGATTCTCTACGCTGATTCATTATTTACCTTAACGTTTCCTTTCAACCTAAAAAAGATTGTGCGGTTCCCCTGTTTTTTGCGTTTTTAACGGCAGCAGCACCCTATCAGTAGGTTCTTAGGCTCAAATGGGGCAGGCATGGTTTCCCGTAAGGTTTATTTCCGCAAGGCTTATAGTGAAATCATTATCATAAGGGTGATAACGCTTAGCCACTTAACGGGAAATCCAAAGTTAAATTTCGGGGGGCAATGTTAATTTCCAAAAAATTATTAGTCTTGATCGTTTCAATCCTGTTACTTGTCTCATTTTTCACCTCGGTAAGCATTCAGATGAGTGCGAGCGGTCAAACGAACGCTGCCACAACTTCAGGCTCCACTAATTTGAATCAGTACGATTGGCCCCAACTGCAAGGGGATCAGTCGTTCACCCGTTTCTCGGCAGGACCAGCCCCTGACACATCAAACATACTGTGGAAGGCGAGCGTGCCCGGCATCCAACCCTACATCACAGCCTTCGACGGGCTAATCTTTGTCGGCACAAACACGTCCCTCGTCGCAGTAACGCAAGCTGGGCAGATCGCTTGGAGCACGGTAATCCCGATGAACAAAACTTGGCCGATAGCCTATGAAATCGACTCTTCACACTTGGTTGTGGAAGGCAGCTGCCTCAACCCGACCACGGGAAAAATCCTGTGGACAAGCACGTCGTTCTGCGCCGACACTGGAATATTCACCAATAACGTCTACAGTCCAGATCAAAAAATGTTTTACGTGAAAGATAACTCCTACATCATCGCTTGGAGTTTTGCTGACCCCTCAAAACCGCCCACCGTTGCTTGGACGACTTACATTCCAGGCGGAGGCTTAACCGGCATCGGGACAACGTACGGTGACGGTTTGGTCTTTGCAGGCTCTTTTCTAAACCAGCAGTTGGCGCTCAACGCGACCACTGGAAAAATCGTGTGGGACACGCTCACGAAGGGGCCTATGATCTTCAACGGCGCCTACTCTGACGGTCTCTTCTTCAGAGGAGGAACAGACGACAACACAATGTACGCTTTTGACGCGACCACTGGGAAAATCGTGTGGACATACACGCCACCGTCAGACCCGTCTGGATACTTCACAACGGGGCCCGCCGTGGCTTATGGGAACGTTTATGAAATGAACAAAGACGGGTACCTCTACGCCTTCAACGAGCAAAACGGCGATCTACTGTGGACCTACAAAGGCGCCGACAGCACATTGATTTGGCCCGGAATGCCCACGGTTGCCGACGGAATGATCTACGTAACGTCAGGTCAACATGCAGCGTATAACGGTCCAGCCGGAGCCTCTCAATTTTCATGCATAAACGCCTTCACTGGGCAGGTCATTTGGACGCTTCCAATAGAGGCGTTGGCGCCCCGGGAATCCAACATTGTGGCGTACGGAAACTTATACATAATTCCTGGCGAAGTCACAACCGCAGTTGACACGACCTCAGGAACGGAATACTCAACGGACAGCCAACTTTGGGCAATAGGCAGCACCACGCCACCAACAGGACCTCTTAACACTCCGCCTCCGACAATCCCGGCGATTCCAACGCCAACACCCACACCCGCGCCTCCGTTTGCCCCAGTTACAACTTCAGTTGTTAGCAACTGGACCATGTTTAGAGCCGACCCTACGCATTCCTGCACCGCCGCCGTGGGTCCCTCCACCCTTAATTTAGCTTGGAAATTCACAACCGATGGGTCAGTTGTCTCTTCGCCGACCGTTGTAAACCAAGTAGTTTATGTCGGTTCACAGGACAAGAACCTTTACGCCATCAACGCTTTGAACGGCAAGCTAATCTGGAAATACGCGACGGGAGGCTCAATTGAAGATTCGCCGGCTGTTGCAAACGGGATGGTTTACATTGAAGCCGACGACGGCTACGTTTACTGCCTCAATGCTAACACTGGGTCGCTCGTCTGGCACACCTACGTCGACAGCAACCAGCAGTTTACCTACGCGAACTTGGAGCTTACATCTTCACCTGTAGTGTCGAACGGCATGGTTTACATCGGCTCGTTGGACGGCAACATGTACGGCCTTAACGCGAACACTGGCGTCATAGTTTGGGAGGCGTCTGCGGGTGGACCGATCGAGTGCTCTCCCGCGTTTGCAGACGGCGCCGTCTTCTTCACTTCGCAACAGCCATCCACGGGCATGCTCTTTAAACTCGACGCAAACACTGGAAACGTGCTCTGGACTCTACCGCTTCCCTACCAGCACTCATTTGTCGGCGGCACAGAGATGCTTGGTTCCCCATCGATCGCGGCAGGAATGGTCTTCGCATCAGGGGACTGGGGCGCTTACTACGCTGTAAACGAAACTACAGGCAGGGTAATTTGGGATTTAATCAACCCCGTCGCAATCGAGTTCATCGTTTCCTCACCGATCTACGTGAACGGCAACCTCTACATCATCGACATATTCAACATAGCCTGCCTCAACGCAACGAACGGCCACGTGCTCTGGAGCGCCTACACAGGCGACGAGCTGTACGTTTCGCCATCCTACGCCAGCGGCTACATCTACGTTGCAACCAGCCAACGCCACGTATACGTCCTCAACACAGCGGAGAACGGAACAAAAATCGACACCGCCACCACCCCCTCCAGCAGTTGGTCATCACCAGCAATAGCCAACGGCATGCTATACATCGGATGCAACGACTGGAACGTCTACTGCTACTCTGGAAACGTCAGCAGCCAGGCTTCGACCACGACGCCAACTACCACGTCAGGATACAGTATAACGTTAACATCGACCTCAATGGCAGTGATTATCGGGGTTGTTGTATTGGCGATGGCTATACTTGCAATAGTCGGCTCCATGGACACATCGAAAAACAAAAAAGCCCAGCCATCCGTGCAAGGCGAGCCACAAACGCCACAGGCTCATTCTTGACCCCTTTCTTTCTTGGCGCAAGGCTGACCTAACAGTATGATTAAGCGCAAGTGTTTTATGTCAAGCGCCAAATAGCGAATTGGCACAGCTCGGTGAAATGACAGTTTGTCAGCAGACTTAGCCCTAATAAACGCGAACGTTCGAACAATGAACCCACGTAAGCCTGATGCTCAAGCGGTGGCAATAAAAAAGAACAGGATCGTCAAAGTTGGAACCAACCAAGAAATAACCGCGCTAATAGGCAAAGGCACACGGGTTATCAGCCTAAACGGCAAAACCGTTATCCCCGGCTTGATTGACACCCACATTCACGTCGCCGACTTCGGCCGATGCCTGCTGTGGCTTGACTTAACCAGCGCAGACTCCATCAAAGAGCTGCAACGCATGATAAGCGAGAAGGCAAAGCAAACCCCCTCGGGCAAATGGATTATCGGTCGCGGGTGGAACGAGAACCGCTTCAGAGAAAAACGTACGGTAAACGTTTCAGACTTAGACGAGGCTGCGCCCGACAACCCTGTCATTCTTTACCGTGAAGCGGCGATGGTGTGCGCTGTAAACGGTAAAGCCTTGACTTTAGCTGGCGTCAACGAGCAAACGGCTGTTCCTTCAGGCGGCTCCATCGACAAGGCCCCGCAGACGGGCAAGATCACAGGCATTTTTCGGGACACCGCCACCAGCCTAGTTTGGCAAGCTGTTCCTGAACCGATAGTGGATGAGCTTGTTGAAGCGGCGGCGCTGGCATGCAGGGAAATAGTTGAAGCAGGAATAACCAGCATCCACTGGATACTTATCTCGCAGAACGAGTCTCAAATAGTTCAAAGGCTTCATGCAGAAGGGAAGCTTCCAGTCAGGGTCAACGTTATAGTTCCCTATGAGTTTTTGAAGGAAACAGATGGTTTCGAGCCAGCTGACCTATCCATGTTACGCGTCGGCGGAGTTTTAATCACGACAGACGGGTACTTGGACTCCAAAACAGCCGCTTTGGAGCAAGCCTACAGCGATGACCCAGACAATAGGGGCAAACTGCTTCTAACCCAGCAAGAGTTAGCGGCTTCAGTTAAGCGGGTTTTGGCGTTGGGTCTTCAACCAGTCATTCATGCGATGGGCGACGAGGCCGTTGACGAGGTGTTGAAGGTAATCGAGCAAGCCCAAGCCGCATCCAGCAAGGGCATCCGCTTTCGCATGGAGCAAGCAGCACTTCTCAACAGCGGATTAATCAGGCGTTTGAAAGCCCAAGCGGTCGTCGTCACGGTTCAGCCAACGGTTATCGCCACGGAATTCGCCGTCTGGTCAGCCGCGGCGCATCTGGGCGTTGAAAGGGCAAGGTGGCTTCACCCGCTCAAGACGCTGCTGGATGCTGGCGTCAAGGTTGCAGGCGGCTCAGACTGCCCTATGGAGCCCCTGAACCCGCTGCTAGGCGTGCAAGAAGCCGTTCAAAGAGCCAGTTTTAGTGAGCAGCGTTTAAGCGTTGAAGAAGCACTCCGCATGTACACGTTGGACGCCGCCTACTGCTCAGGCGAGGAGAAGGTCAAGGGTTCAATCGAGGAAGGCAAGCTGGCGGACTTGACGGTTTTGTCCGAAGACCCCATGCTTGTTTCACCAGACGAAATCAAGAGTATCAACGTTGAAATGACAATTGTAAACGGGAAACCTGTTCATCCCAAACACTAAAACGGGCTCGGTCACTGTGCTGGTTTGTTCTGCTCTGACTTAAGCAGTTCCGCCATGAGTCTCCAGACGAAGAATCCGAAGGCGCTGACGAAGAACATTATTATGGTGAAGGTGTCTGTTCTGACGTTGAGAAGGTGCGAGACGGGCAGCGGCAGCCAGTCGGGGTGAGTAAACTGTATGACTACGCCGTTAAGCCACGCTAGCAACCCGAAGAGGAACAGCGTTTCGCCAATGACCTTGACGATAAGCATTAGTCTGCTGGTTGAACGGTTCATGCCGCAATAAGAGCCCTGAAGGGCATTATAAAACTTGCGAGAAACTGTATCTTGGCTCTTGCCTGCTTGCCTATTTGGCTCCTCTAGATCCCCCAAATATGCTTCGCGAGCGCTTTCGATGCATTTCTACCAACGGCTCTTCCACAGCCTAATTGCGTTTTCAAGCCCTAAACCAAAAAAGCAACCCAAAACAAACCCCGAGCGGAAGCCGCCTAAGGGGGGAGGGGGTCTACTATTTACATCAAAATTCCATTGTAAAGATGGTTTCAAAGACGGAGGGAGGGGGTCTAGTATTTGTGACCAGAAACCATCACAAATATGGGATATGTTGATTCAGGCTTCTCTGCTCTCTCTTCTAGCCTGTTCTTTTAAGCAGTATCTTGAGGGTCTTTTTGGGGTGCCGTATGCCTCTTGCGATCTTGGCTCTGGTAAACGTGGGGTTCGCCATGTTCGCCCTCGCGCACAGCCGCATCAGATCCTCAGCCGACCACTCGGGCGTCTCAATCAGCGGCTCCGTCGCGGCCAACGCGTAGTCGCAGAACCCTTCCCGCAGGTACCCGCCCTGCTTCGCCTGCTCGTACAACGCCGTCCCGTAGATGGGCATGGCTATGCTGAATATGAGGCTGTCAGCGCCTAAACGCCTAAGCTTGTACGCAAACTTGATCGTCGCTTCAATGTCCGCCTTGGTTTCGCCGATCAAACCCAACACGAAGAAGCAGCCCACCTTGACGCCGACCTTCCTGCACAAGACAACAGCCCGCTCGACAGCCGTCAAATCCAGGTTCTTGCCGATCACGTCGTTAACGACCCGTTGAACGCCCGATTCGGGAGCCACACGGATCTTTCTGCAGCCAGACCTCTTCATCTTCCGAAGCAGCGGCTCATCCAAAGTGTCCGCCCTAACCCCGTTAGGCGTGAACCATTCGATGTGCAGGCCTCGCTCAACGATTAGGTCGCAGATGTCCGCCACGCGCTTCTTGTCCAGCGTCATGTTCTCATCGTAGAAGTCAACCTGCTTAACCCCGTAAGTCTTCACCACGCTCTCAAGCTCATCCACCACGTTCCTGGCGCTTCTCGCACGCCACTTTCTGCCCCAAACAAGAAAGCTTGTGCAGAACACGCATCTGTACGGGCAACCCCTGCTGGTCGTAACTATAGTCCACGGCTTGCTGACCTCGCCGCGCAAAGGGTTCTCCCGGACCACCTCGTTGTACAACTCCATCGGCAACAGGTGCCTAGCGGGAAAAGGCAAAGAATCCATATCCGCTATGATCGCGCGCTTGCCCGTAAGAGTCGGCTTCCCATCCTTCCTGAAGCCTAAACCGTCGACGCCGCCGAAATCACTTACGCCATCCTCAAGCGCGTTGACAAGCTCAAGAACCGTCATCTCAGGCTCGCCGATCACGACGAAATCAACATCCAAATCTGAAAGGCAAGCTTCAGGCCGCGCGGAGGGATGCTGACCAATCAACACGACAACAACTTTAGCGTTTACCGCCTTAATAGCGTGCACAACTTCAAAAGCGGTCTTCGACCAACCAGAAAACGGAATCTCAATAACGACGACGTCAGCGCCCCACTTGCCGACGCGTTCAGCAATTGCCTGAGCGCTTAAACCGGCACGGTATTTAGTTTCATCCAGCTCCTCAACGTTCCTCCAACCCTCAGTCGACGCATCAATAATCGACGCAACATGCCTCTTCTCAAGAACAGCAGCAACCGAAGCCAACAGTATAGGCGGAACAACGTTCGGTTTCCCCCAAGCCTTAGGCTGGATTCGAGGCGGATTAATCAAGCAAACGCGCATGCCATGGCACTTCTGAAACCATAAATACCAATGGGCTGCGATTAAAACTTTGCACTAAATAGGCACAAAGTAAAGCCGCACGCCAACGATGACGCCGACGCAGATAAACGCCCACAAAAGAATCGTCACGTCCCTGACCCGCAAGGCACCACGAATCTTGTCACCAGACAGGGGCTCCTGGCTGTCCCCGAGAACGTACTACCCAGGCTTCTCCAACTGCACCCGCAACGCGCCAGCCATCGCAGCCATCGGCCAACCGTGGTTCCTGCTCGGCGTCTTCTTGTGGTCTCTGCGCGCTATTCTCCAAGCGTTCTTCGCGTCCATCCGCAGCAGGGCAGCCGACACAATCATTAGCATGGCAGTTAGCCTCGTCGGAATGTAGTTGACGACGGTGTCCAAGTTCGCACTGAACCAACCCGTGTTAATGTGCTCTTTGTCTTTGAAGCCGACGGTCCCGTCAAGCGTGTTTATGGCCCGAAAAGCAATTGCTCCTGTGACGCCGAACAGGGCGAAGGACATCATGGGTGAGAGTTTGAAGTCAATCAGGTTTTCAGCCATGGACTCGATGACTGCGCTGCACATCTGCCTTCCGTTGAGGTTTGTTGAGTCTCTTCTTGAGAAGTGGCTGTACTTCTTCGCCTCCTCAACCTCGTCTGCCTGAATTGCCTTGGCAGCCGCCTTTGCCCAGTCAGTTTCAAGCTTAATGCAGATAGTCATCTTCAGCAGTATGATGCCGAAGAACGCGTAAACGAAGATGCTGACGTAAGTGTAGAGCGCCCACAAACCAAAATACGCTGGAACAGCAAAGGCGCAGATCACCGTCAGCGCCAAGAGCACGCCGAGAAACTTCTCTATTTTCGGGTCTGGACTTTTGAAGTATGGCTCAATTTTCTTCGTGAAATTGCCCATCAACACGGTTGGGTGAAGCTTGAAAACCCACCTGTCAGGATAATTCGGAGACGGGTCGCCGACAACTAAGTCTAAGACGATGGCTAAGGCCAAGACGGCGATTGCGATTAGTATGTTTATTATGTTTGACACCAGCCGAGAGTTACGCTAACATTGCTGTCAAAAACTAATATCAATTACGGTCGCGGCGCAAGCATTTTCTTTCGGCTTCATGTTGTCGGCGTCTCGGGTGACTTAGCAGTCACAAGATAAATAGTGCCTTATTCCCTGCCCAGAGTTCAGTACCAGCATAGCGCGAGCATTAGTCGAACGTTGTTTTCTTAACTTCTTCTCAATTTAAGTTTAATGTCGGCGATGAGGTTTGATGCAACAATCAGCGGCGTGTACGTTTTGAATCTTCTTCTTTTATCCCAGAAGTATGCTCGTCGCAGGTAGAAGTGATGAAACGCCCCTTCACGCAACTTGCCAAGGTCTTTCATGCTGAGCCACGGTGTCTCAAAAGTGGGGTGTGTCGTGTCGTACATGTCAAAGTTGGTTACTTTGAGCCAGCCTTTTTCCTTAACCGTGTCGTACATCGGGGTTCCTGGAAAAGGCGTGGCAACGTTGTAGAAGGCTAAATCGTCAGGAGCAATCTTCTCAACGAACTTTATAGTTTTCCAAGCGCTTTCTTTTGTTTCTCCTGGAAAGCCTAAGATGACGTTTGGGATAGGCTTCATGCCCAACTCTCTTACCCAACCGAGAACTTTCATGGTTAACTCGGGAGTGATGCCTTTTTTCATGGCGTCTAGAACCTGCTGAGAGCCTGACTCGACGCCGAACCAAACAGTGATGCATCCAGCCTCCTTCATCTTTGCGAGCAATTCTTTTGTCAGCATGTCAACGCGTGTGCCGCAGTTCCACTCGATCTTTAAACCGCGCTTTAGGATTTCGCTGCAGAGCGCCTCGGTTCGCGCTTGGTCAACGGTGAACGCATCGTCGCAGAACGTGAACTTGCTGATGCCGTAAGTTTTTTGCAGGTACTCAAGTTCGTCCACCACGTTTTTTGGGCTTCGCATGCGGTACTTGCGTCCGTGCATTCTTACTGTCGAGCAGAATTCGCACCAGTAGACGCAGCCTCTGCTTGTCGCAAGGTAGAGGATGTCCTCGTATTCGCGAAAACGCTCCATAGGCCAAAGATGCCGCGCTGGAAACGGAAGAGAATCCAAGTCTTCGATGTAGGGTCTGTCTGGGTTCTTAACGATTTTTCCTTCTTTCCTGCAGGTTGTCCCGATGACATCATAGTAGCTTTTGCCTGCTTCTATCCTCTGAGTCAACTCCAAAAGCGTGTTTTCACCCTCTTTCCTTACGACAACGTCCAGTTCTGGGCATTCCTCAAGCGCTTTATCATCCCAGAACGTTACGTGTGCTCCACCAGCAACCGTTATGCAGTTGGGACAAGCTTCTTTTGCAATCTTTACCAACTTCATCGCAGCGTTGTACGTTAGAGTGGAAGAGGTAACCCCAACAATATCTGGTTGGCGCTTGCTAATCTCACTTTTAAAATCTTCCAGAGACAGCTTCAGCACTTGGCAATCAATCAAGTCAACCTTGTACTCGTTTTTTTCTAAAACGGCACCCAAATACCCCAAACCTAACAGGGCGAAGGGCATGTGCATTGCAGCGCCAACGGGAGCGGCAGGGTTAACTAAGGTTACATGAGGCTTCATTTTCTGTTCACAGCTTCACTGTTTATCCCTCAAAAGGAGATGTTTGATGCTTAAACATTTCGCATTTTCAGCCAAAAACGAAACGGAAGAAACTTTTGACAAACTTTTAAGTGCCTCGCATTTTGATGCAAGCACACAAGATTTTGCTGCTTCTCACAGCATTACTTGGCGGTTGTTCTTGTTCAGAAAAAGACCAGTTTTGAGTGCTTGAAACGACGGAGAATCAACCAAAACTTTCCAACTTTGACCTTCGGTGGTTATGGAAGGCTGGCAAATTATTTTTCTAGTTTTGTATCCCAATATTTCGGTTTCATGCATTCGCTTTCAAGCAGTGATGGGAACAAGTTTAAAGGCCAAGCGCGCGGAACTGATGTTAGGAAGATTTCCGCCGTCTCTACACCTACGATATTTATGATTTTGCGTTTGACTTCAAACAGTTTCTCAAAATCTTCAACGACGACTGCGCAATATAAATCATAAGCACCCATCGTTCTTATGATAACAATTACGTTGGGAATCTGAAGCAACCGTGAATGTATCTCAGGCATTTTGCTGCGATTTGAAACTTTAACGAACACGTTGGCTAGCGCATTGTACCCAAGCTTTTTCAAGTTGACGGATATGGTTGAAAGCGTCAACAAGCCTTTTCTAAGCTTTTCGTAACGTTGAATCACAGTCTTGCTTGAAATCTGCAATTGCGTTGAAATGCTTTTAAAAGGCGTCCGGGAGTTTTGTGAGAGAATTATTGCAATTTTTCTATCAGTATCATCCAAGTCAAGCGGTGCTTGACCATGGTTAGTTAAAGGAGGCTGCGCGATGATTTTTCGCGAATCATCATGCTCCATCGGCTTGATGACTAGGTTCTGAGGGAACTCTATGTTCACTGCTTCTGCCCAGATAAGAGCGTCAACATGCTTAATGCCGCCGTTAGACTCTAAATCTTCAATTATGTCGTGCATTTTGTTCAAGTCGCGTAATGCAACTTTTCCCCAAAACCTGTATTGACCCATCGGACCTATTAATTCGCCGATGTATGGTTTACTTTCTAGAAACTTTTTAACTTCTGTTTCGTTTTCAAAAGCGGTAACTATTCCTAAATCAGCGATATGCTGATATCCCAAGGAGTGAGGATTGACGAGCATTGTTTCGCCGGTGATTACGTCGTCCCTGCATAAACGTTTATAGCGCATTCTAACTGCGGTAACGGTAATTTTACATTCCTTAGCAATGTCTGTGAAACTTGTTCGCGACTCTAAAAGTAGCATTCTAAGAATTTTCGAATCAATTTCATCTATTTTTGCCGCCAAACTCAGTAACCCTTGAAATCAAATATCTGGAACACGCTGCCGCTTTATATAAAATTTCTTATCATTACATATAAAAATGTCGCTTATCAAAGCAGAAAATTCGTTTTACTGAACGATAGTGACGGAGAATTAAGTTTCAAAATGTCGTTCAAACGCAACTTTTAACAAAAAGATTCTTATATTGCAACCAACTTCGTTATTTTTCAGTGAGTACACAGGGCTTGCTTGGTACTCAAACATTACTTTGATTAATCCTGTGCCGTGCAAGAATTACTTCATCTTTCCCTGACTAAAAGACAATAAACGCTGCTTTCAGTGGTTTAAATCTGTTGGGAATCCAACTGTGGCTTCAGGTTAGAGGTCTTCAGCTTTTCAGGTAAATTTTTAGTGTAGACTTCGGATGTAAAAAATATCAAAAAGAACTTTTTTATGGCGAAGGAAGCGCTTTTTTGAACAGTTAGCAATAAGTTTATAAATACTTTCTTTCTGTAATATAAAATATAAATTTTAAGGAGAAAGAAAAAAAATGCAAATTGGTAAAAACAAAACAGCAGCTATTGCGATTGCGATATTCTTAACATTTTCAATGTCTGCTTCTCTTATGCTAATGCCCAGCGCTAGAGCGCAAACATCAAGCACTAATCTTCCAACGTACGCTTACATCAGTGTTGCACCTAACCCAACAGGCGTGAATCAACCAGTACTCGTTATCATGTGGCTAACCAACCTCTTCTCGCCAGAATCAGGATTGGGAAACGATTACAGATTCCACAACTACGAACTCTTCATTACGCCGCCTAACGGAAAAACAACAGAAGTTACTTTTTCCACTGTCTCAGACCCAACGTCAGATCAGGACTACTCGTACACTCCCACCCAAACTGGCACGTACACTTTCAACTTCACTTTCCCAGGGCAACCCTTTAATGAATACGCACATGATACTCAGGTTGTAACTCTTTTTGGAGTTTCTGAACCTGAACCATACCTCGGCGACACTTACCTGCCAAGCAGCGCACAAGTAACAATCACTGTACAGCAAACAGCAATACCCGGATATCCAACAACTCCGCTTCCAACGGCTTACTGGACACGCCCCATATACGGCTACAACTCTAACTGGTATACAGTTTCGTCCAACTGGCTAGGCTCCGGTTCACCCGTTGAATCTTGCGTCGGTTCAGGCGCCATCGCCGCTTACGGTGCGAACAGTCTATTTACAGGCGCAGGGCTCAATAGATATCCAGGCGACGCTGTCGGCTCTATGACAAGCCACATCATGTGGACAAAGCCGCTTGATCAAGGAGGAATCGTCGGAGGAGACAACTTCCAAATTGCGGGAGACAGCTACTTCGAAGGTTCAGCTTACATTCAAAGATATGACAACCCGATAATAATGGATGGAATACTCTACTACACTGCACCGCTAGGTTACGATTATAACGGAGCAGGACAGGGCGGTGGAACTTACGCCGTTAACCTGCAGACAGGACAGCAACTCTGGTACAATGCCAACGTACCTGCACTTTCATTCGGTTACATCTATGACGCTCAAAACCCCAACCAAAAAGGAGTTGAGCAGCCAATTCTGTTCACAGCCAGC
The DNA here is from genome assembly GCA_049512935.1 of Bathyarchaeia archaeon. Taxonomy (GTDB): domain Archaea; phylum Thermoproteota; class Bathyarchaeia; order Bathyarchaeales; family Bathycorpusculaceae; genus Bathycorpusculum. Next base: position 28,336 of record JBEKWR010000013.1, on the reverse strand, counting down.
TTTGCGGAAGCTTACGATGCATGGACAGGAACAGCTCTGTTCGCCTGTGCCAACATGCCCAGCATGGGTCCATTAACGTTGGGTCCAAACGGGGAAATCTTAGGCTATGTCATCACTAACATAGGAACAGTTGCAAGTCCAAACTGGCAGCTTGCAGAGTGGAACTCGTCTAACATTTGGAACTGGAACGTTGAAACCGGTGGAGGCTCGCCAAGCCCTGATACAACCACCTTTACCCTTGAAGTATTCAGCTTTGCTACATTTACATATGTCCCTGTAACATACACTAATACGGTCAATTTAGGCGCGGGAAGCATGTACGACTATCTAGGGGCTATAAACGCAAACGGCTTCCACTCGTCACAGAACATTACAATAACACCAGCAAGCGACATCCCAGCTTCATTCTCGTCAGCAGACCAGATTGCGGAGTACTACGGCAACATGATACTATGCGAAAGTGGCACCATGCCGAACACTGAAATTAGCACGCTAGACAGCACTATCAGCAGCGCACCTTACCAATACTTTGCTATCAACCTGAACTCTACAAGAGGCGCAGTGGGCTCAGTAATGTGGACGAATACAGTTCAAGCACCGCCAGGCAACGTAACCGTCTTACTAGGTCCAACTGATCCAGAGACAGGCGTCTTCACCGAAGGCTGGGCGCAAACCATGCAGTGGGTAGGATACAGCCTAACCACAGGCAAGCAAATCTGGGGTCCAACTCCGTCTCAAAATCCACTTGACTACTACGGCAACCCAATCACACCCCTGATTCAGGGACAATGCGCTTACGGGAACCTCTACAGCATGGGATACTCTGGAATACTCTACTGCTACAACGATTTGACTGGAAAACTCCTCTTCACCTATGGTAACGGCGGCGAAGGCAACAGTACTGCATCCGGTCCTAACACGCCTTTCGGCGATTATCCAACGTTCATACAGGCCGTTGGTAACGGAGTCATCTACGTCGTTGCATCCGAACACACCATTAACACTCCAATCTACAAGGGCGCTCAAGCAATTGCTATCAACGCAACAACAGGCGCGCAGATATGGACAATCTCAGACTACACCGGCGAATTCTCAGCTATGAGCTACGCGATGGCAGACGGGTACAACACATGGTTCAATGGCTATGACAACCAAATCTACGTTGTAGGCATGGGACCAAGCTCTACCACAGTTACGGCACCAGACGCTGGTCTAGCGTATGGACAACCAGTAGTAATAAGCGGCACAGTCATGGACATATCCGCAGGCACAACGCAGGCTCAACAAGCAGCAGACTTCCCACACGGAGTTCCATGCGCATCCGACGCCAGCATGAGCCAATGGATGGAGTATGTTTACCAGCAGCAACCTGAACCAACTAACTTCACAGGCGTTCCAGTTTCGATAACTGTCCACGATTCTAACGGCAACACCAGAGTCATAGGCACAGCAACAACTGATGCAACCGGCACATACACCTTGACTTGGACTCCTGATATTCCAGGCAACTTCACTGTCACTGCAGCTTTCGCGGGCAACAACGGTTACTATCAATCTTCAGCTGAAACATCTTTCACAGTTGAAAAAGCCGCAGCCTCTCCAGCGCCAACAGCATCACCACCCAGTGGCTTAGCCTCAAATACCACACTAACGTACGGAATCGTAGCGATAATCATCGTCATCATCATAATCGGCGCAGTCCTTATGCTGATGATGGTTCGGAGAAAACCATAAAACAACCAAGGGAAAAAACCAATTTCCCCCTCTTTTTTGTTTAACTCTTAAACCAGCATTTTTCGGGTCTACCTCAAAATTGATTCTTGTCTGCAGCACCTTGATTTTCAGCCCAATCTTGATCCGAACTTCCACGCGCAAGCATGCTTTCTGGATTCTTCATTCGAAATGTAAACCTCAGTTAACCGCATGCAAATCCGCGTTCTTCGTGCGCTTAAGTCTTCAAAGGTGTTGATAGGCGTCGGCGGTCGCAGACAGTCGGTAAAAGGCGTGCAGGAACGGGAAAACACGGGAAACCACGGGAATAAACGGGATTCAACGGGAAAGAACGGGAAAAAACGTGACCTGCCAACCCTTCAAGCCCCAAACGTTGAAAGCAAACCAAAACAAAAAGAACAAAAAAAGCACAACCCGAACAAGAGTAACGCAAGCCTTCGGCTCTAAATTAGAGAAAGAACAGCCATTTTTCAAATCGTTTAAATGTTAAAAAACGTTTATTGGCAAGGCTAACTCGCGAGAATGAGGAGTACAAAGTGCTTCAAGACCAGGCGTTTAAAGAAAGAATTCACCAAGCAAACGTTTCCGTTCATCAAATTGAAGCACAATATTACGAGCTGCTGCATCCTGAGGTTTACTCCAAGCGAGAGCAAAAAAGAGTAACTTCAAAACTGCAAATGATAGACAAACTTGTGACGGACAACCGAAAAAACGCTCTCGACGTTGGAGCAGGCACTGGAAACCTGACGGGTAAACTCTTGCAAATGGGCTACACTGTTACAGCCGTAGACATCTCGGCAGAAATGTGCGCAATACTGAAAAGAAAATACCGTGACTACCTGCTGAACAGCAAGCTAGCAGTAGTTTGCTCACCCATAGAAGATTTGGCTTTTAAAGCAGGCAAATTTGACTTGATAACCTGCTACTCTGTGCTGCATCACCTGCCTGACTACCTAGGCGCCCTCCGCAGCCTCTCTGTGTTCCTAAAAAAGGGCGGCGTAATCTACATTGACCATGAAGCATCTCCGTTCTACTGGAAAACTGAACGAAGCAGCCTAGCCAACCTCATAAAAGGCATCTATCTCCACTCGAACCCCCTTCTTAACAGTGTCTTCTTCCAAATTACTGGGCTTAGGGTTCCATCAATCGATTACCGTCTATCGGACTACTGGTATAAAAAAGAACACGCACTAAACCACAGCAGCATACAGCAAACGCTAAAAGAAGAAAACTACGCATCTGCGACACGAACGGACTATTATGAAACCAGCACGTGGCTTCCCAATCCCTTATCCGTAATTTACCGTCTCATCTGCAGTCCTGAAATGAGTTGTTGGGTAGCCAAAAAATAATTAAGCTATTCCAACGTTCTTGTGCGAACTTGGGTTTAGCCTTCGTTTTGCAAAGTTCACAACGCCTTCGCGCCTAACCCTTTTCATTATCTGCCTCGGCGACCTGTGGAAGCTTCTGAAGAACCTTCTCTGAATGGCAAGCAGCGAGTTGTAGTCGAACTCTTTGGTTTTGACGCTGAGCAAAAAGTCGTCAAGCTGGTCATAGCTCTTGGAATCTAAAACTTCTTGGTAGAGCCTGCTGTCTGGGTTGGCGATGAACACGTTGAATACGCACCAGTCAGGATCCAGTTTCTTAGCGAACTTAAGCGACTCTTCCATGTCCTTGAGCGTTTCATCGGGTACGCCAAGCATGAATGAGCAGGCTGTCTGTATCCCGTTTTTGCGGCAAAGCTTAAACGCGGTTTCTATCTGCGCAAGGCTTGTGTTTCTGCCGATGCGCTGCAGAACTTTCTGCGATCCTGACTCTACTCCGAACCAGATGGTTTTGCATCCTGCTTTGCTCATTGCTCCCAAGAGTTCTTGGTTGACTAAGTCAACGCGGGTGTCGCAGACCCATTCTAAGTCCAGCTTGTTCTTGCGCATGAGGTTGCATAGTTCCAGTGTTTCTTTTTTTCTGAGGGTGAAGTTGTCGTTGATGAAGTAGATTCCTTTTGTGCCGTATTTGCTCTGTAAATCCATTATCTCGTCGATGATCCTTTGCGGGCTGAATGCTCGGCAGATGTTTCCCCAGAGTTTTCTTGTTTCGCAAAAGCCACAGTTAAAGACGCATCCCCGCGAGATGCTCATGATGTCGGCGGGTTTAACGTTCAAGTACTCAATTGTTCTGTCGTAGAGTTCAAGCGGTAACAGGTGCCTTGCTGGGTAGGGAATTTCATCCATGTTCTCGATGAACTTCGGCGGGTTCTTGATGTTTATGCCTTGACGCCTGCATGCAACTCCAGGTATTGCCATGGCAGCCGATTCATTGCCATTTGTTATGCAAGCGGCAAGTTGTGTCATTGCCCGTTCGCCTTCACCCATAACCACATAGTCGATCTCGGGGTTTGCCAGAAGGCTGTCAGGAACGTAAGAGGCGTGCCATCCGCCAACGACCACTTTGCAGGTCGGAGATGCTTCTTTGATTGCCTTGGCGGTCTCCACGCAGCGTGCATAGGTCGCTGACCCGCATGTAATGCCCACGATTTGCGGGTTAACGTTTGAAACAAGCTGCTTGACTTCGCTGAGCGGTTTTTTTAGGAGGTAGTTGTCGAGCATCTGCACTTCGAAGCCTGCTTTTTCAAGCGCGGCGGCAACGTACATTAAGCCTATGGGCGGCAGCCGCTTGCCAAGGTACCATACGGCTTTTTCAGGCGGGGCAGTGGTCATTAAAAGAATCAAGTCAGCCCACCCACACCCAGCCTTGAACGCAGCAGCACGTTTGTTTCCCCATGAAACGTTTGTCTATTTTGATAACCTGACAAGTTAATAGCTTTAACTGAAACCGACACCTACCCCACTTCACTGCCCATAAATGCTGATTTGCCAGATTAACCCATCTTTACAATGGAATTTCGATGTAAATAGTAGACCCCCTCCCCCCTTAGGCGGCTTCCGCTCGGGGTTTGTTTTGGGTTGCTTTTTTGGTTTGGGTTGTGATTCTGTTGCGGGCTTGGATTGGAAGGGGCAGGGAAAAGGGAGGTTTTTGTTTGCAGTTTTGGAATATTCCAAAAGTTCATGGGCTTAGCCGCTTAGCAGTAAAGCGCAGGGTTCTTCATTTTGGGTTTGTATCGACGACTATGCGAGAATCGCTTTTATGAAAAGGTTTATAGCCATTTCAAGAGCCTTCACAAGAAGAAAGAGGGGTTAGAAGATGAAAGTTGTTGTTCACTGGAGCGGAGGAAAAGAATGCTGCTTAGCTTACCACAAAGTCATCGCGCAGGAACATCAAGTTGCTTGCCTTCTCAGCTTTGAATACCAGCGTCCCTATGTCTTCCACAGTTTCCAGCTGATGCAGCTTCAATCCCAAACATTGGGGACACCCCTCAAGGTTGTCCGAATTAAGAAGCCGTATGAAGACATCCTTGGCGCCTTAAGCAAACTGAAGGACGAGGTGGGCATCGAAGGCATCGTTACAGGAGACATAGCTGGTGCAGGTTGCGCCATTGTACACTCAAGCTACTACGAGAGCATGGCTAAACAGTTGGGGTTAGCCTTCATGATGCCTAACGAAGGCGACACATACGAAGTGCTCAAAGATGTCGTGGGCAGGGGCTTAAGACCTGTATTAAACTGTATCAACACCAACTTTTTCAGTGAAGATTGGCTGGGAAAAAAACTTGACCCAGAATCCGTCAAAGAACTTAAAGAACTGGCTGATGAAAAAGACATAGACGTAGCTAGCGAAGATGGGCAAGGCTACCACAGCACAGTAGTCGAGGCGCCCCTCTTCAAAGAAAACATAGTCATCGGCAAGTACAAGAGCAAGAAGAAGAAAGAGAAATCGAAGAATTGGAAGAGAAACTGGCTTTACATGGACGTTAAAGAGTGCTACCTCAAACCCAAAGACGCATCGAAGCAGTAATCATCCAACTTTTGCGCTTCTGCTTGGTAAAAGTGGCTTCTACGGGAAATTGTTTGTTTTTGCATAAAGTAAATGAAGCACAAGGCACCAACTCTATTGTTTCAGGGAAGAAGGTAGCATGAAAACTCGCGTAACCCTTGTCAACCCGCCGTACCCTGCTGGCAGCCATCAGCATCCACCCTTCATGCCGCTGGGCATCGGGTACTTGGGCGCCGTGTTGTACAAGAACCATTTTAACGTTAACGTGATTGATTGCCAAGCGCAAAAGATCACTCACAAACAGTTCAAGGAAGAAATAAGCAGGGTCCAGCCTGACATAGTGGGAGTCACCTGCACCACTCTCACCTACAAGTCTGCGCTTAGAATTGTTAAGATAGCCAAGGAGGTTTGGCCGAACTGCATAACCGCGGTGGGTGGTCCACACGTGACCTTTTGGGATGACAAGGCACTGCAGGAAGAGCCGTCCTTGGATGTTGTTGTCAGGCGAGAAGGGGAAGAAACGATACTTGAGCTTGCCCAGCGAATTGAAAACGGCCAGTCCTACACCGATTTGATTGGCACGACATGCAGGAAAGGCGCAGAAACAGTGCGGAACGCTGACCGACCTTTCCTTGAAAACCTTGACAGCTTGCCTTTTCCCGCGCTTCACCTCTGGCAGCACATGGAAAACCTGCGTAAGTACGGCACCATACCCTACCCAGTCATGACCAGCCGAGGCTGCGTGTACTGGTGCAACTTCTGCACTACTGTCCGAATGTTCGGCAGACGCTATCGCATGCGAAGCCCCAAAAACGTCGTCGACGAACTCGAGTACCTGCACAGAAACTACTATGCCACTCAATTCACCTTCTACGACGACGCCTTCACCGTGGACCAGGCAAGGACAGCTGAGATATGTGATGAAATCCAGCGTCGTGGGCTCAAAATCAAGTGGGACTGCGAAACACGCGTGGACATGGTAAGCAAAGAACTCCTCGTCAAGATGAAACAGGCAGGCTGCATCTCCGTTTGGTTCGGCGTCGAGTCAGGCTCCAAGAAGCTGTTGACCAGCATGGGCAAAGGCTTCAATCTTGACCAGACGAGACGCGCCTTCAAGTGGACGAAGGAGGCGGGTTTGATGACGGTTGCCGGCGTAATCTTGGGTTTTCCAGGCGAGACTAAAGAGAGCGCTTGGGAGACAATTCGCTTCGTGAAGGAGCTTAACCCAAACGACGTCGGCTTCTACATAGCCACGCCGTACCCTGGAACACCCCTATACGAGGAAGTTAAAGCCAACGGCTCGCTTAAGGTAACTGACTTTGACAAGTACGACACGGCGACGCCGACCTTTGAGATTCCGAACATGACCATGCAGGAACTCACTGAAATCCGCGAGCAGGCATTCCAAAGCTTCTACCTCAGCCCAGCCTACTTCGTGAGCGCGCTGAGCATGTTTAGGGTGGGCAAGATGTGGGGTTTAGGCGCAACCCGTTTGATCTTTGCGCATGCTCGAAGGGCAGTGAGGGCAAAAGCAAACAGCCTCCTGAAATAAGGGCAGGCGGCGGAGGAGCAAACCTTGATTTTACTGATGACCACTGCTCCGCCGGAGAAGTCGCCTTGGGGCATGGCAGGGAGGCTTCCGCCACTGGGCTTAGCCTACATTGCAGCGATGCTGGAGAAGAATGGCTTTCAGGTTGAAATTTACGATAACTACTTGCTTGAGCGGCCCATTGAAGAAGTCAAATCGGAGATAAGACGTCGGTCGCCCCAAATTGTAGGCATAACCTGCAATTCTCTGGCTTATCAGCGTTGCCTAGAGCTGGCAAAAGCTATCAAGGAGGTTTGCCCAACCTGCGCGGTTGTGGTTGGTGGTCCGCATGCCTCGTACATGCCTCAAACTCTGCTTGACCATTCAGAGATAGATTACGTGGTTATCGGTGAGGGAGAGCATGCGATGGTTCAGCTTGCCGTTTCCATCACGAAGCGAGAACAAAACGCGGCTATAGCGAAGATTCCTGGGGTAGCCTGCAAAATCGGCGAAGAAATAGTCAAAACTGAGCCCCAGTTCATCAGCAACTTGGATGAGGTTCCCTTTCCAGCCCGCCACCTGCTGCCCATGGGGATGTATGACCGCGCGTTAAGCTACTTGACAGTTAAACCCGTAGATACCATGAGCATCCACAGGGGTTGCCCATACCGATGTGCCTACTGCGAAACAAGAGAACTTTGGGGAACAGCTTGCCGAGCTTTTTCGCCCCAAAGAGTCATCGATGAAATAAAGCATATGAAGGAAACCTACGGCACCAGAGGCATCTATTTTGTCGGCGACAACTTCACCATAAACAAGAAGCGAACATTGGAGCTGTGCCAGCTCATCAAGAACAACAAGCTTGACCTGAAATGGACCTGCGAAACCAGAGCCGACTTAATCAGCAAAGAGTTGCTGGCTGAAATGAAATCCGCAGGCTGCCAAACCATGTTTTTCGGCGTCGAATCAGGCTCGCCCAAAATCCAGCAGAAACTAAACAAAGGCATCGACCTGCAAGAGGTCACCCGCACCTTTGAGCTCTGCAGGCAAGTTGGCATCCAGACGGCTACCTCTTTCATGCTGGGCATCCCCGGCGAAACAGTAGCCGACATGAACGCTACCTTCGAGTTTGCCAAGAAGCTCAAGGCAGACTGGTGCATGTTCAACATTTACATCGCGTGCCCAGGCAGCCAACTCTACGATGAGGTCATCCGCGACCACCTCTACGACCAAATGGACAACTACTTGGCAAGAGTAAAAACCCCAGAGTTCGACTACGACATGCTCGTCAAGATTCAGCGGGACTTCCAACGAGGCTGCCAGAAACCCGCCGCGTCCAAACTGCTTCGAGTGATAAGGCAGGAAGGCTTAGGCAGCGCAGTCAAGAAAGGAGCATCAGCGGTTTTTCACCGTACTTGAGAAAAACCTTTTTTTAGATGGTTATGTTGATTGCTTTTAGGATTTCGCGGTAAGCCTTAAGCGGAGTCTCTTTATCATGCACATTCTTGATGAGCATGCGTCCCCCGTCGAAGAGGCTCACGTCAAGCTTCATGTAATCAAACATCAGAACCATCGGCGACTTCACGCGGATTTTGCCTTGCTTCTTGATTTTTTCGCACGCGTCGTTCATGTTGAACTTCAACGGCTGAGCTGGAGTGATGTCCGCTGTTGTTCCGCCGCAGAGCCAGACAACGTTCAGGTTGCCGACGACTTCTCTTTCAACCATCCGCTTCAACTCAAGCCTAATTCTGTTCTATGGAGCGCATTTCCCTAATCAACATTACCTTAAAATGGTTGGGCGCCGCGTTTTTTTAGGCGGAGCTGGCTGCCTCTTTGGGTTTCAGAGTCGCTTCTTCTACGTCCATGTACAGGAAGTTTCCTTCGCGGAACGGGGACCCGCCGAAATCCACAACTTTGCTTCTCTTTGTGAACTTGGTTATTTCGACGCGTTGCTTAAACAGCGGCGCATCAAGCGACGTTGAATGGTACTCTCCTGGCTCGCCTGAAACGTCTATTCCTTTGCCTGCGGGACCAACTAGGGGCTGCATGTCCTCGATGCATTTGCGGTCAATCTGCCTTCCCAGCCACTGCTCAGTGAAGTACCTTTGGTCGATGCAGCTAAGAATCGCCTTTACCCCTGTGGTCTGCTCCATCTCCATGATCCGTTTGCGGTGGCGATTGCCCGGGATGAGGTTGAACGGGCGGTCCCACAGCGGCATCATAAGCTCGACACCCAGCTTTCTGCACGCGTCCTTCCATACTCGGCGGTGGTGTACGTTGTCGATGTCGCCTGTCACTATGGCTTTGGCGCCCTCTTCCTTATGCAGCCGCTCCAAAGTTCCCATGATATCGCCATAGCGATTATCCGTGATTTTGACGAACTGGTGAGGCATGCCGAGGGCTTTGGCCTGTTGCTCGATGACTTTGAAGCTGTGGAAAACGTAGGGTTCCATGTAAATGTACGTGACAAGGCACGCTACCTCGTGACCCTGCTCGACTACTTTATGCAGCGCCGTGCAGCAGTCTTTTCCGCCGCTCCAGTGGACAACCACTTTCATCTGGTACAACACCAATGTTTCATTTTAGACCCATTGGCTGATGGATAAACATACGTGAACTAATAAGCATTTACAGAAAACTAACAAAGTCATGCGGCACTCGCTCTTAACTGAATTGACCGCAACGGATTTCATTTCTTCGCTTTTTCAAGTACTCCTTTTATTGCCTTGACGAGTTTTTGGTTGTCTTTCGCCGAGCGCACCGTGACTCTGAAGTACTTGTCGTCTAAGCCCATGAAGGTGCAGCAGTCGCGGATAAGCATATAGCTTGCTTAGCCAGAACTCTTTTGTGCTTGAAAAAGCAATTGTTAGAAGTTCTTTGTTCGAAGTCGGCACAAATAAGTTATAGACTCTTGGATTGTACTGCAAGTATTGTCAACTTGTACAACTTGTCGAGGTCAGTCGTGGCAAGGCTTAAAAGAATTCGGAGACACATCAAACAGTTAAATAACCGAACCAAAAGGTAAGTAAAATAATGAAGTTTAAAGATGGATCAATAGCTTGTTTAGATATCGAATCACCCAGCGGCTTATCGCATCTAATAATAAACTGCTTGTGCGGGTAAATTTACGCCCCTGACTTGCGGAAGGAAGAGGCGGAATTAGTCTCTAAGTTGATGGAGAATATTGGTAAAAAAAGAAAAATAAATTATAACCAATTCAATGAACTGCTACTTCTTTTGAACGAGGATACCGTCGGGCTCGATTTCTTCAATTATTTCTTCGGAGCTGATAATATCTCGCTGAGCGAGCTTAAAAAAGGCGTGATGCAATTTCAGGGGTTTGCAATGCTGCTTTTTGGGAATCTAAAATATGCATATAAAAAGCTGGCAAATAAGTCAACGGTTGAAATAGAAAGAGAGCTTTTCCCTTACTCTCAATCGACCTCGAAATTAATTAGACGTTTTCTCAGCAGACCCGATAAAATGCTTGAAATTAATTTAATTGGCAAAGAGAAAACATGGCTTGTTGGGGAACTTTCAGCTGGGAGAATCAAAAACGAAGGTAAGGTACTCAAGCAATTGATGGAAAATTATCGGGATTATGGCTTCAGAAAACAGGATTTAGAAAAATTTGCTGAAAAGCTGATAAGATTAGACGAAGAAGAAAAAATAGTCCAAGAACTTGCTCGAAAGAATACTGATATCTATCTTACTTGGGACTACATGGATGTGTATTTCGCTACATCAATGAGAGCTATCTCTGAGTTTGAGGAGGTCTACGATTTTATAAATGACGTAATTAACAATGAACGAATTTCAAAAATGTCTCTTCGATATTTCGATCCAACTCAATCTAAATGTGGTAACCGTATAGACAAAGGAATGATTGAAGGCTTGATGCTTAAACGAGCATCGTGTACCGTATATATGGTGCAGGAAAGCGATACTTTAGGAAAGGATTCAGAACTTGCATCAACGCTGGCGCAAAAGAAGCCCGTGATTGCTTATGTGCCCAATCCTAACCGCGACGACTATTCCAAGAAAATCTCAAAGTACCCCTTGGATTTCTTCAAGAGAAGGATGCTAATTCTCCAGTCAGAAGAAATTTTCAATGACCCAATATGCTACGAATTACTTCTGCAAAAGAACAAAAACTTTGAAAAAATAATTAAAAAGTACCTAAATATAATTGAAGAATTTCTAAAGAAGCAACCTTTGAGACTATGGACTGAGAGTGAAGCGTCCATCAAAGATTCGGGAGATTTTCATTCTCTATGTGATATTCTGGCTGTTGCAGAATGCTTCAGATTTGACAAAAGAGCAAAAATGCTTAAAGAAATACATCCACTCGCAATGCAAGTCGATCTCCAAACTGGGGTGTCAAATGGTGTCTTGGTTGTAAGAAGCCCCAAGGAATGTGCTGACTTGCTATGCAGAATTCTAACGAACAATCTGAGTTTCTCAATTAAGCACATAGAATATAAGGATGAAGTTAGAGCTAGTGAAGAAGGTTATTCGCTACTCGTAGAGGAAATATCAGATAGTCCTTTTAGAGCGATTACAGATCAACGAAGACTAACAAATTCATTTTGGAATTTATTCTTTCGAAATCCTCAAAATTAATATACTAATTATTAGTAGTAAACTACGAAGGGATGACCTTTGACAAGTAGGGAAGAAAAGTTACGTATAAAGCTAACTTGGGATGAAAATAACCCCAAACATTATCTTTACGAAAGCTCGGATGACCTGAACTGGATTCGACAACAGATTAAGAATAAAACTGGCGCGTAATTTCTTTATCAAAATGCCCGTTTTATTGCTTGTACGAGTTTTTGGTTGTCTTTGGCTGAGCGCACCGTGACTCTGAAGTACTTGTCGTCTAATCCCATGAAGGTGCAGCAGTCACGGATAAGCATCCGCTCCTTGACCAGCGCTTCTTTGAGTTTAGTTGACGTGATTTTCCCGTTCGTGATCTTCACGAGCAAAAAGTTAGTTACCGACGGGTAAACGTGTAAGCCTTCGATTCCGCCGAGGCTTCTGGCAAGTACCTCTCTTTCCTTGGCGATTGTTTTCTTTGTGTTCTCGATGAATTCTGTGTCGCCGAAAGCCGCCAGCGTCGCGCAGCTTGCGAGGCTGTTGATGCTCCAGGGTAGCCTGACGTTCTCCAGTTTCTCCACCATGTCGGGCGAGGCTAACCCGTAGCCCAAGCGTATGCCTGCCATGCCGTAGAACTTTGTGACTGACCTAATCACAAACAGGTTGTCGTATTGCTTAACCATGCCAGCCAACGTGGTTTCCTGACCTTTTTCGGCGAACTCGATGTAGTTTTCGTCGATGCTGAAGATGACGTCTTTTTTGTGGCAGTAGTCAACGAGGTCTAAAACCGATTCTTTGCTGTAAAGGGTTCCCGATGGGCTGTGCGGGTTGCAGATGCAAAGTATTTTTGTTTCAGGCGTTATTGCCCGCTTGATTTTTTCGTTGTCCATGGAAAAGTTTTCTGGCAACTGCAGAAAAATGACTTCGCTGCCTACCCGCATCGCAGCCTTCTCGTACTCGCTAAAGGACGGGATTGGAATCAGAGCTTTGAATCCGCGGGGCAAAATCTGCGTGATTGCGTAGATGAGCTCGATTGAGCCGTCTCCTAAAACCACGTTTTCTTCCCCGACACCGTGTCCGACGTACTTGGCTATTGCAGCTTTGAACTCCACGGGGTTCGGGTCGGGATAAAACTTTATCAGTTTCGCCTGTTCTCTGACGGCTTCCACGGCTTTCGGTGAGGGTCCAAGGAAATTTATGGGTCCGCTGAACTCAAGCACTTCTTCTAGGGGTACCTTGTATTTTCGGCTGAAGCCCCAGATGTCTCCGCCGTGACTGATGAACCTGCGTTCTTTACATTGACCCGCCATCTTTCTGTTCCTCCATTAACCTGAATACTTCTTTTTCAACTTGCGCTTGAGCCTTGAAGTGAGCGTTGTACAGGTTGACTGTCTTGTACAACCAGTAGATGCCTCCGACGCCCAGCGTAACGATTGTAACCACAACATAAGTTTTTATCGGTATCGTCTGCGGCATAAACATCCGCTCAGGAAAAGCAGAAGCCAAAAAAGCGTCTTGGCTTCGCTCATGCATCAGCAGGTCCCTTGACAAAATGTAGGTGATGACGAAAGCTGGGATAATTAGGATGACGCTTGCAACCCACGCCTTCGTGTTTCTCTCTGGCAAACGCTTGCTTAACGGCGGCGCCTGCTTCCCACGGCTGCTCAGGTAGTCGGCAACCTGTTTTTCCACGTCTGCCTCATGATTGAAATGCTTGTTTCTGCCGTCTAGCAGGCGGTAGAACATGGGGAAGAACGCGACGCCGAAAGATGCAACTGCCGAGAGAAACCACATGGAAAACCACACTTTCCTGTCAGCGTAAACTTTGCTTGGCGATGCGGTATCCATTTACTCCCCAAATCCCCTTTTAAAGCGTTAACAAGGGTGGAGCACCCAAACTTTATAAGTTCTTCCATTGGCATCTAAGAATCAACGAGCCGAGGGGAATTGCTGCTTTCCATAATAATCCCCGTTTACAACGAGGAATTAACCATAGGCGACGTAATCGACCGTGTAAAAGCAGTTGTGATGCGAACAGGCTTGAAAAGCGAAATTTTGGTTATTGACGACCACTCGTATGACCGCTCGGTTGAGGTTGCCAAAAAACACGGCATTAAACTCTACAGCCTAAAAGAACATCTGGGCAAAGGCTACGCGCTGCGTGCTGGGTTCGCTAAAGCCACAGGCGACATCATTGTTACAATAGATTCGGATGGCTCCCATCTTCCCGAAGAGTTGCCTGAGGTTTTGGCGCCAATTCTGCATGACCAAGCAGACCTTGTCATCGGTTCACGGTTCCTCAATCATAAGAGGGTGGCTACAAGGCGGCTGAATGCGTTTGGCGTGCGTGCATTCAACCTTCTCATCGAGTTGGCTACAGGCGTAGCCATCACCGATTCGCAGTCAGGCTACCGCGCCATGAAGCGGACAGTGTTGAAAAGCCAAAAGCTATACTCCAGAGAGTACGAAATAGAGTCTGAAATGCTTGTGAAGACGGCTAAAAAAAACTTTAGAATAACCGAGGTTCCGATTAGTTTTGAGCAGCGAACCTACGGCCGCTCGGGCGTTGACCCATTGTTTGACGGCTCAAAAATTCTGTTTTGGATATTTTTAGCTAGTGTAGAGGGCTAAGCAAGTTGGCGGAAACTGGACTTCCCCAGGTTTCGATTGTTGTGGCATCATACAACAATGAGCAAACGATAGATGAATGCCTGAAATCGATTTTGGCGCTGGATTATCCCCCGGGCTTTGTAGAAGTCATCGTGATGGATGGAGCTTCAAAAGACGACACCGTTAAGAAAGCGCAGAAATACCCAGTCAAAGTTGTTTCAATCCGCCTCAACGCGCCTGCAGCCTACAACTACGCCATGAAAAACGTGGCTGCCCATGAGGTTTTAGGGTTCATCGATTCGGACGCGAAGGTGGAGCCCCAGTGGCTTCGCAAGCTTGTGCCCCGCTTGAACGAGCCGAAGGTGGCGGGCGTCAGCGGCAGCATCGAAACCTGGAACGTGGATAACCCGTGGGCGAGAAACATCGGCTACGAGCTTAAAAACCGCTATTCGCGTATTGGAAAGTACACGGGTCGCGTAGCCACCATGAACTTGCTTCTGAAAAGGGCGGTGATTGAGGAGGTTGGCGGATGGGACGAGAACTTGCCAAGCCAGTACGACACGGACTTTGGTTTCCGAGTCAGCGCTAAAGGCTACCGCATTGCTTACGAGCCCAGCGCGGTCTGTTACCACTACAACAGGCCGACGCTTAAGGCGTATTTTAGGCAGCAGCGGCAGTACGGCAAGAACACGCTTAGACTGTACTTTAAACATGGCGGCTTGGCGAAGGGCGATGAAATCACGGATTTCGGAATGAACGTTCAGCCCGTGCTGCTCTTGGCGGTCATCGCGTTTTTCCTCGTGGGCATCGTTCCAGCGGTCAGGCTGCTTTGGCTCGGTTCAGGCTTAATCCTATTGTTCATGGTTTTGTACTTCATCTACAGCGCCGCCAAAATTGCCGCCAAGTTCCACGACGGGTCCGCTTTTCGACTGGTTGTGCTTTACTTCGTTCGTGCGGCGGCTTGGTTTGTCGGCGCAACAGCAACCACTGTTCGGTACATAGCGGGGAGGCGCAGGTAATGCCGCCTAAGGTCTGCTTCATATCGCCCGAGTACTGGCCGCTCACGGGAGGCACAGGCTCCTACGTCTACTACCTGTCCAACGAGCTGCTCAAGAACGGCTATAAAATCTACGTCGTCACAGGAGGCAACCAAGCCCAAGACATCCAAGTCAACCCGCAACTGGGCGTGTCCTTCCTAAAAATCCCCAAAACGCCCATAGTCAAATCGTTTATGCTTGCAGGCGCAAGCTACCGAAAACTTCAAAGCGTCCGCCAAACCGCGGGCGTCGACGTTACCCATCCCCAGCTGCCGTTGACACCCAACTTCGCTGTGCCGCCCAACTTCGGGAAAACCCTCGTCTGCACTGTGCATTCGACGTGGAAGGGCGAGGCGGAAGCCATCCGAGGCGAACCCTACAGCCGCCTGAACGCGAACGAAAAATTCCTCGTCAGCTTCAACTGGTTTCTGCGGTTTTTCGAGGAAGGCATGCTTCACAGGGCGCGAAGAATAATCGCCGTCAGCCACTTCACGAAACGGGAACTCACAAGCTACTACAACATTCCCGCGGGAAAAATCAAAGTCATACACAACGGCGTGGACACCCGCAAGTTCCAGCCCGCCCAAGACAAGCGCAAGGTCAAGCGGGAACTCGGCTTTGACCCAGACGGCATCGCAATTGTTTCCGTGGGCAGGCTGTACGCACGCAAAGGCTTGTTCACGCTTATAGACAGCATGCCAGCGGTCGTCAAACGTTTTCCGAAGGCGAAGTTCATCGTTTCAGGCAAGGGGCAAAGCGACGAAATGCGCAAGCTCATCGCCCACGCGGAAAGGGTCGGCGTCAAAGACCGCATCGTCTTCACAGGCTACACACCCGACAAAGAACTGCCTAAGCTCTACCAAGCCGCAGACGTGTTCGCCTTCAGCACCTTCTACGAGCACCACCCCTTCGCCGTCCTCGAAGCGCTCGCAACAGGGTTGCCCGTGGTGACAACATGGGTCGGCGGAATCCCTGAGACGATTGAAAACGGCAAAAACGGTTTCCTCGTCGAGCCCTTCAACGCAAAGCAGTTCTCCGACAAGATACTTTATCTGGTTGAGCACCCAGCGGAGGCGGTCGAGATGGGGCGGCTTGCTCGAAAAACCATTGTGGAACAATACGATTGGCGCATAGTCGTCAAAGACGCCATGAAAGTCTACGACCAAGCGTTAGCCTAAATGAGGCTTGAGCTTAGGCGCTGCCAGTATTCTTTAAAAGGCGAACAGACTAAATGTATTTCGATTAGAAATGCAGACGATCGAGAAGCTAAAAACGACTTTGGCTTTGCATAAAGAAGAATTAAGGATGAAGTTTAAGGTAAAAGAGATTGGGATTTTCGGTTCTTACGTTAGGCAGGAGCAAAAAAAGAGAAGCGATGTAGACATCTTGGTAACCTTCTACGAGACAATTGACTTGTTCACGTTTGTTGAGCTTGAAAACTATCTAAGCGATATTCTCGGGGTTAAAGTTGACCTTGTCATGAAAGAGGGGATTAAGCCTCGCCTGAAGGAGAGAATTTTAAGCGAGGCTGTTTACGTTTGAGAGATTTTCAAGTCTACGATAAGGTCTTAAGTTGAGTATTCCGCGTCGTCGCTTCTTCTTCAATCACTTTGATTTTGTTATGGGCAGCCAGCCTTTCTCTATCCCATTTTTCATTTTGTGTTATGTGCGGGCGGTAGATGCCGTTGGTTATGTATTCATGAAATTCTTTTCCCTTTCGTCCATGCTTTCTTAAGGTAAAGGCATCTTCATAGTGTTTCGTGACTATATCTTTCATAGCTTCCTTCTCGATCCAATAAAAGTCATGTTTGTCCTTTCGTGTATGGATTAATAACCACACATCAGTTTGCGCATGGTCTATCGCATATGTTATTTTGTTAAATATTTCAGAAAAATCTTTGTTCGCTAGTTGTTTTCTAATTTTCTCTGCATCCAAATCGGCTACTTTTATCACTCTGAAAACGTATTTCTCTTGCGCCGATGACTTGATCTGGAATCGGATTTTTTCGTTGTTCTTTGTTATTTGTATATCATAGCCTTTCTTTTGTTTCCCTTCCCACTCATAATTAGCCGAATTTCCGTAGATGCTATAAAGTTTAGCAAGCCCTAAAGCTTCTCCGAATACTCCATTAAGCCTACCGCTTAAGTCGAGGGCATTGTCAAGTTCTGGTTCGTTTGATATCAAATTTTTGATGTTATCATTTAACCTAACGAGTTTTTCCAAGTTCTCAGAGGTCAAAGTCCCCATAATATTGCCCTCTGCATAGAGTGAGAATTTTGCATTTAAGCTCTTGCTAGGCGACTTGCACGGGTTCTCGCCTGTAAGCCATCGTTACCTTCTGGAACAGCTTAACCACGTCAAGCGAGCAGAACAGCAGCTTCGTCAGGTACTCGTGCTGGTAAATCTCCATCTGCGCTTTAACGGGCAAATCGATTCGGGGCGGCTCAAACTTGCGCGCCACCTCGCTGACCTGCAAGCCTTGCACCGTGAAGGCGTTTTCTTTCAGTCCCGTTTTCTTGGCGATGTAGCCGAGGTAGGTTTGCTCCCAGCTGAGCTTCATGATTTTGGCGGCAGTTATGTCGATTGCTAAGGCGTCGTTGCTGGTCAGCATCAGGTCCATCTTGACGGGGTTGCCTTTTGTGGGTCCGTTGCCTTCGATGCCGATTCTTGCGTCCATCACGGTCAGCTGCGGCTTGCAAATTGTGTAGAGGCGGTAGAAGACTTCTGGCAGGTACGGGTGCAGGTATATTCGCCTGTTGCTTGGGACGCAGCCGAAAAGGTTCTTTATGGCTCCGCTGTACATGGTGAACTCATGCGTCTTCATCAAGGGCAAATCAACCACTGCGTCCGCGTCCAAAACGGTTTTTGGCAAAAGCAGCTCTTTCAGCGGCGTGACAGCGTCTGGGAATTTTACCTTGACGACTTTGTCCTCTGAAAGATTGATTACGCTGCCGCCTGCCCGTTTGACAGCTGCTTCGATCCCTGTCTTCTCGAAGGCTGAGTTGCATGGGTAGTTAAACCCGTTCGATTCGCCCACAATGACCTCGCTGTTGCCGTCACGGAGCAAACCGACCAGCTCACCCAGCAGCTGGGGGCACGTCACGACGCCTGGCACGTATTCGGGGTGGCTCATGTTCGGTTTAACGTAAATTTTCTTTTTGCCGCGCAAACCTGAATCCGAGACGGCTTGCCTCAGAATGCCGCTTATGCTGCCTTTCGCTCGGGCGATTTTAACGGTTTTTGGCTCAGGCGTTTTTGGCGCCCTCCGTTTGTTTTCCCATTATGCAGCCTGGGTCAGAGTTGAGCATGTCGCCGCCGTGGTAGGCTGCTGACCGCGCCCTGCATCCGCCGCAGACGTACTTGTAGCTGCATTTTCCGCAGGCGCCTTTGAGGTTGCCTCGGTTCCGCAATGATTTGAAGAGGGGCGCGTTGAGCCAGATGTCTTGGAACTTTTCGGTTTTGAGGTTGCCCACGTTCACGGGCAGGAAGACGCATGGGTGCACGTCGCCCTGAGGCGATAGGGAACAGTAGAGTCTGCCTGCTCCGCAGCCGCCGATGAAGTCTGCCAGCGGCACGGCTTTCTTGGTGACTTTGACGGTTTGCATGTGCGCCATCGACATGGTCACTTCGCCCGTGCCCCCTGGTCCTTGGCATTGCAAGCCGACGCGGGCTAGCTGCGGCGCCGTTGTGAGGATGGTTGTTTTGCAGCCCTTCGACATTCTTGCCAGAAGGTACCGCATGAGTTTTTCCCGTTCTTCAGGCGACAGGTCCTCGTCGTAGTGCGCTTTGCCCCTGCCCGTAGGTATGAAATTGAAGTAGGTGAACCGTTCAGCGCCCACTTCCTCGGCTAAATCGATTATGGCGGGGAACTCTTCAAAATTGTTTTTCGTCGCCGTCGACGCGATGCACACGCAAAGGTCGGCTTCCACACAGTTTTTCAGCCCTGCAACTGCCCTGTCAAACGCGCCTGGCACGCCTCGGAACTCGTCATGCGTCCTCGCCGACGCCCCGTCAATGCTTATGTCCAAATAGTTGACTTTGGCTTGCTTAAGCCTCTGCACGGTTTCCTTGGTGAGCAGGGTGCCATTTGTCGCTACGGAAACGTAGAGCCCGCGGTCAGCCGCATGCCTAGCAACCTCAAAGAAGTCCTTTCGCGTCAGGGGTTCGCCGCCTGAAAAAGCCAGTGCCGTTACCCCCGCGTCTGCGAGCTGGTCAACCACCGCCTTAGCCTGCTCCGTCGTGAGCTCTTCCTCGTTGACGGCGCCGCTGTTCGAGTAGCAGTGCTTGCAGCTCAGGTTGCATTTGTGAGTGAAATCCCAAACAATCAGGAAAGGCGCGTAAAGTGACATGGGTTTTTTTATGCCCATGTAAGTGAAGCTTTTTGCTAAATTCATCACTGCACGCCTTGCGTAGGGGTCGCTGAGGAGTTTTTCAACTTTTTCCCGCTTAAAGTTCAAGCTTCGCCGCAGGAACTCAACCCAAAACCCAATAATCTGGCTGTACAGTACGCTGCATTTTTCGCATTTAAGGTCGGTTTTGCCAGCGTAATCGTCTAAGGCTGCTTCAAGAACCGTTCTGCCGCACACCGGGCATCTCTGTAGCGACAACCGCAGCATCCGCTTAGTCATGGGCAGCGTTATCACCGCATTCCAGAAGCTATCATGGCTAAGCAGGCTCATCCGAGGTAGACCTCCCGAAACAGCAACAGGTTTAGAGTAGGTTATGCGGGGATGTTAAATATTTCCCTAAAACGCTAAGGTTTGTTTCTCATTATTTTTTCTGCTATTTCCAGATCTTTGAGCGTGTTAATGTTGAGTAGCACCTCGAGTTCCTGCGTGATTAAGGCGTTTGTCTCGATTTTTCCTTCCGTTTGGCTTTTGGCGCCGTTAATGATGTTCACCCCCGACACGGCGTACCATTCGCCCCTGTACTCGTCGGTTGAGTCAACGGAGAGCCCCAACTCTTCTCGGGCTTGGATTGGGACGAAAACCGCGTAGAAATCAGTCCCGCACGCCTCAAACTGGCTGACGATTTTGTCGAGGAACTTGCCTGTGACGGCGGGGGAATCGGCGGGGATTGTGAGGACGGAACCCATCAGGTTAGCCTGCCGCGTTGCCTGCTTTAGATCATTATGGTAGCCTTTGGCGCCGGTCCGCAGAACCTTCCAGCCCATGCTTTGGCAGTGCTTCTCAGTCTCAGGCGTGTTCGGGCTCGTCACCACGTAAAACTCCGAAACCTTTTCTGCACATTCAACTGCCTCTGCAACCCAGTCAACCAGCGGTTTACCCAGAAACGGCAGAAGCGGCTTCTCAACTGGCAACCCGATGCGTTTGCCTTTGCCGCCAGCCATGATCAACGCGGGAACTTTCATATTAGCATCAACACGCCTGCAAACAAGATAAGCGTAACTGCCCTTGCAACCTCGTTTGTCGCGCCAATCGCGTCGCCTGAAACCCCGCCGAAAACGTTTTCCGAAACCTTCGACATCGCAAACGCCACAGGGATGCTGACTAAAACGAGCCCGATTGCTGCTAAGCCCAAGTAGGGTTTGCCTATCAAAATGAAGAAGGGATAGACAATCAGAATGGAGAGTGCGTAGGCAATTAAGTTAAGTTTAGTTTTTCCTTTCTGCAGGAAAATCGATCCTAACCCCTTATGCGTGGGCTTGCCGACCCAGATAATGGTGACCATGGATAGTTTGGCTGAGAGTTCCGCGGCGACGAGGGCTCCGAAAGCGTAAAGCGGGTTAATCAGGAACAACCCTGCAAACGCGGCGAACTCCACAACCAGCGCTAGCAAGGCTCCCCAGTGGGTCACGGTCCAAGCGTGCGCGACCATTTTGCGGTCATGCAGGTTTCGCTTTCCTAAGGCGTTGCCCAGGTCGATTAAGCCGTCGAAATGCTGCAGCCCAGTTATGACAAGCAGAAAAGCCACGGTCATCGCGGAAACCGCAAGCCTCGACAACAAGCCCACTGGCAAGGAAATGAACGAGTTGACTACCCCGAGCAGGAAATGGAGGATGATGTTTGCGCCGAGATAGTAGGCTCCTGCGAGAACGCCGATTAATGCGCCGATGATGGGGAAAAGGTAAACGTGCTCTGCCGTTGTGAATATGAAGTCTTCTTTTCCGCCCGCGGGGATTATTGTTAGGAAGGACAGCAAATCCCTAAAAGTTTTTATAGCTTTCTCAGGGGACATATACCCTACAACTACTGAAAGGGAATATAGGCTTTGTCGTGGTAGGCATGGGGGAACTAACGGGGAAAAAAATACTTGTCACGGGCGGAGCAGGCTTCATCGGCTATCACCTGTGCAAGCGTCTTTCAGGCTTAACATCTAACCTGACGATTTACGATGACCTGTCAAGCGGCAAAATGGAAAACGTCAGGGACGTTGGCAAAGTTAAACTTGTGAAAGGCGACATTCTGGACCTGAAAAAGCTGTATTCAGTGGAGAAAGCCGACTTAATCTACCACTTAGCCGCCCAAGTCGTCGTCCCCTACTCGATGGAGAACCCGCTTATCGATTTCGAAACCAACGCCAAAGGAACCCTGCACGTCCTCGAGAAAGCCCGAAAGGACGACGCGAAGCTTGTTTTCGCCTCCAGCGCCGCAGTCTACGGAAACCCGACGCAGCTGCCAACCAAGGAGGAGTACGGTTTCCACCCAGTTTCATGTTATGGCATGTCCAAGGTGGTCGGGGAAGAGTACTGCGGCATGTATAGGGACCAGTACGGCTTAGACGTCACCATCGTGAGGTTCGCCAACGTTTACGGGTTAAGATGCCACGGCGTCATCCACGACTTCTTAGACAAAATCGCCAAAGACCCAACTAAACTGGAGATAATCGGCACAGGCTTGCAGTCACGCGACCTCGTTAACGTTGCAGACGTCGTTGACGCGCTCGTGATCGTGGGTTCGGACGAGTCTACCAACGGCGAAGTATACAACATCGGCATCGGAAAAACCACAAGAATAATCGACCTCGCCAAACTGATGCTTCAAATCCTCAACTTACAAAACAAAACCGTCATAACCACCACGGGCGTTTCATGGCAGGGAGACATCTACACGATCTGGTTCGACATCTCCAAAACCAAAAAAGCGCTAAATTGGAATCCGAAAATAACCCTTGAAGAAAGCATAAAAGAAGTCATCGCTGACAGGAAACTTTAATGGCTGCTCCAGCCCCAGCCAGAGGACTCATCGCTCTTCTGCGGCTTCCCTACTGGCTGATGACTGGCGGCTTATCGCTTCTTACAGCTTTCGCCATCACAAAGAACCCGTTAAGCCTAAGCGGGGAGACGGTTCTGCTGATTTTCTTCTCCATGGCGTTCATCACATCCGCAGGATTCGCCATAAACGACTACTTCGACAGGGAAAGCGACGCAGTAATCAAGCCGAAGCGCCCCATACCCTCAGGCTCGCTGACATTGCGGCAGGTCGTGGCGGTTTCAACCGTGCTTTTCGCGGCAGGCTTAGTCATGGCTTTCTTCATCAACTGGCTGAGCTTCGCGATTATCGCCGCTGACTCCGTTTTGCTGCTGGTTTACTCGACGGTTGTGAAGCGTAAGTCAGGGTTTGCAGCCAACATTCTGGTTGGGATTCTAACAGGCACTGCCTTCCTGTACGGGGAAGCAACAATCACCAGCCCGCCGACCATAAGCATAGTTTCTCTGAGCCTCTACCCGATAGCGCTGGGCACGATAGGCGGCAACGTGCTACGCGATGTCTTAAGCCTTGACGGCGACTCGAAAACGGGGTACCCGACGCTTCCGCAGAAAATCGGCATAGGCAACTCGGCGAAGGTGGCGGCTGGGTTTTTCCTGTTGACTGGCTTGTTTGCGCCTCTTCCCTTCTTAATCGGTAACTTCAATGTCTACTATCTGGTGCCTATTCTTGTTTGGAGCGTGCTTTTAATTTACTCTTCAGTTCGCCTTGTAACGGGATCTTCGAATGTTATGAACGTGCGGAAGTATGAACGGGTTGTGACTATGTCGATGATTCTGCTTCCGTTAGCGTTAATTCTTGAAGCCTTATCCCACATTATCGGAGGGCTATAAGTGAGCGACACAAAAAGCATCTGCCCAGAATGCCAGAAGAAAATAGACGCTCAGCTAACCGAAGCTAACGGCAAAATAAAAATCACGAAGCAGTGCCCAGAACACGGCGATTTCGAAGCCACACACTGGCAAAGCCTACCCGTCTTTGAGCACATGCAAAGTTACGACCAATTCCAGTACCTGGGCGACTTGAACGCTCCCAAAGACCCGCAGGGCTGCCCCTACGTCTGCGAAACCTGCACCAACCATGCTTCGGGCACGGTCATCGGCGTTATTGACGTTACGAAACGCTGCAACTTTAAATGTGCAGTTTGCTTCTCAACCTTCCCACAGCAAGAAGTAGATTACGAACCAACCAAAGAAGCACTAATAGACATGCTGGAGTTCGTAAGCAAAGCCAACCCCAAACCCCCCGCCATCCTCTTTTCAGGCGGCGAACCCCTGGAACGGGAAGACATGCCTGAAATAATCGGGGCTGCACACAGGCTAAAGTTCATGACTATCCTGGCGACCAACGGCACACATTTGGTCGACACTCCTGGGCTGGCGAAGAAGCTCAAGGACAACGGCTTAAACATCGTTTACTTATCCTTTGACAGTTTCCACGAAGACTTCAACAAGAAGATCCGGGGACAAGCGCTCGTAGACATGAAACTCAAGGCAATCGATGTCTGCCGGAAATACGACATGGAAATCATCCTCGTCAACACCTTAATGAAAAGCTTAAACGACAAAGAAGTCGGCGACATGATACGGTTCGCAGCCAAAAACACCGACATCGTCCGCGGCTTAATATTCCAACCCATCGCCTTCACAGGCAGAGCCACTGAAAACCCGTTCCGAGAAAACTTCCGAGAATGGTCCTTTGCAGAAGACGTGGAAAAACAAACTTACGGCGAAATAAAAACCACCGACCTGTTCCCCATGTCGGTTATGACTTCACCAATCAAGATAATGCGGAAGTTTATGCAGAAGCCTTGGCCACTGTTCTCTTGTAGCCCACAGTGCGGCATAGTGAACTGGATCTACGTTGCGAAAGACGGCAAAATGTACCCCATCAACCGCTTCGTCAACTTCGAAAGATTCTTCAACCAAATCCGAAAAACAGCTGAAAACGCTGAATCAAAAGGAAAGCTTTCCCTGCTCTCATCTCTGTTCATGGCGTCGATGCTTTCAATGAACATGCTTCTAGTCACGAGGAAAGTCGGCATGTTAACGCTGACAAACTCAATCATGCGGATGCACCTTTCGCCGTCTTATCAGTCGCTGGGAAAAATCCGCCGAAGAATCTTTCTGCTCGGCTGCATGGCGTTCATGGATTCCTACAACTTCGACGTGAACCGCGTCCGACGCTGCGTCGTGCACTACATCACGCCTGACAAGAAAATCATACCTTTCTGCGCCTACAACAACATTCACAGGGTAGCCATCGAAAAAGAGTACGCTGAAAGGCACAAGAAGGCTTAGCTTACAACTTGGATTGGCAGGACGCAGTAGTTAGCGGCAGGATTAAACTGGTAAGCCATCACGCTCGGGTTGTAGTACCAAAGCTCAAAAACCACCCAGTAACTGCCCGGCTGATTCTCCGTTATGGTGGCGGTTTTCTGCCAGGTCTGCCCATTCTTAAGGGTCATCGTGTAGTTTGCGACGGGCGAAGTGTTTACTGGGAACGTGGGAGGCTCGCCTGTAACTTTCACTAAGACCTCATACTGCGTTGTCCATCCCATGCTGTTGACAACCGTAAACGGCACAGTAAACGTGCTGTTCTGATTGGCAACCAAAACTTGCGGGTAATCAACCGCCTTGCCCTTCGCGTCAAGAATGTAAATCGTGCTGTACCCAGAGGGCGCTCCCCTAAAAAACGCGTAGTACACGCCCAGCATGGAGGCAACGATGATTAAGGCAAGAAGGGTCGCGACAACGTAGCCTTTGTCATCGTTTAAACCGATTTTCTTTCCAATGTTTTTGACACGTTCTAACCGTATCTGCATCAAGAAATCCCTTGAATATCGTGCTAAATATCTCAATACCTGACTTAAATGGTTTAAGCTTGGTCTTGCCGTACTTACGCGCTTTGTAAGTCGTGGGAACTTCAACCATGTTGTACCCCACCTTGGCGAATTGAACCAGCATCTCAGTTGCAAACGCCATGTCTCCCTCTTTCAAGTGGACGTTGTCGATGGCTTCGTGGGAAATCGCTCGGAACCCCGATTGCGTGTCGCTGAGGAATTGACTGTAAAAGAAGTCGTAGACGTAGGTGATGACTTTGTTTCCGATGAAATTCAGCAAGCCCATGGCTTTGTTCGGGTCGTACATGCGCGTGGCTAAAACCATGTCGGCGTCTTTCTCAATCATCCTTTCAACCAAACGGTTGATTTGGCTAACCTCGTATGTTCCGTCGCCGTCAACCATCACGATGATGTTGCCCTTAGCGTACTTCATGCCTGTCCTAAGAGCGACGCCGTAGCCCCGTCTGGGTTCAATAATCAGCTTGCAGAAGCTTGTGTCTTTAACAATTTCCATCGTCCCATCGGTGGAGTTTCCGTCGACAACAATTATCTCCTTCGGGTAGGTCAGTTCTTTCTCGATGGTGGTAACTGCTTCAAGGATGTTTCCTGCTTCGTTAAGTGTTGGAATAACGACCGAAATCAGATCAACTTTTGACGTCATGGCTCATTCCCATCGTGAAGGCTATACATTCTCCGCATCGTGGTTAAATAAGCTCTTCGTATATTCCCACCAGTGTTTCAACGTTTTTGTCCCAGCTGTACTTTTCCTCAACCACTGCCCGAAGCTCTGACTTGCCCCGGGAAGGGTCGACGCGTGAATACTCCAAGACCGCATCAGCCATAAGTTCTGGCTCGTTTGGCTGTACTAGTTTTCCGAAGTCCTCTATTAAAATCTCGCGAATTCCACCCACGTTTGTGGCTATCACGGGCAACCCGCAGGCCATGGCTTCAAGCGCAACCAGCGGCAATCCTTCTCCAGATTTCGACGGCAAAACGAAGAAGTCTGCGGCGTTGTAGTAGCTGGGCAAGTCCTTTTCGCTGACGAAACCCGCTAGCTTGAAGTTGTTTTCTATCCCTAGCAAGCGTATTCTCGCTTGTACACTGTTTTGGTCAGGTCCCTTACCCACGACGAGGAAAAAAACGTTGGGGTTCTTCTTCACCGACAGGTTTGCACATTCAATCAACGTGTCGATGCCGTTCTTGTAGACAAGCCTCCTCACCGTTAAGGCTACGATTGCGTTCTGAGGGATCCCAAGTCGCTTCCTCATCTCCGCCCGTTTTCCCGGCAGAGGCTTGAAATGAACTAGGTCAACGCCGTTGTGTAGGACTCTGATTTTTTCTGGTTTAGCTCCTAAACTGAGCACGTACTGTTTGGTGGCGTTGCTCACCGTGATTATTCTGTCTGCGTCTTTGAGCGTTTCCTTGCCGACGACCAAGTCGTTGAGGCGCTCCACCTTGTCGAACATGCTGTCGTACTCGATGAAGGTGTTGTGCTGCGTGAGAACGAACGGCTTGTGATACCTCTTCGCAAGCTTGGCGGCGACAAGAGACGTTAGGTAGGGGTGACCATGAGCGTGAACCAAGTCGCTTGACTTCACCGCCTTAAGAAACGTTTCAAGGCTCGTCGGCGTGGGAATCGAGTAGGGTATGCCGAGGCGGAAACCCGTGTTTAAAGACTCGTAGCACTGGACTGGTATGCCGTCAACCACGTAGCTTTTCGGCGTGCCAATGCGGTTCGTAATGACCATGGGCTTGAAGTTTCTCTGCATCAGCCGCTTGCTTTGTTCATACACGACCCTTTCTATGCCGCCGACATGGGGCAGAAAAGTGTGCGTGACGATGCATAGCCTTGTTTGAACCATCCCAGCCCAACCGAGTGAACTTCACTCAATCAACAGGTATTATAAGCGTTATGGTAAACGGTGGGCACCGCTCGGGTGCAGGGCAAACGCAAACGCGAGGTTGACCCTCTTCGTAGTTTTCTTTTTTGTGTTCTTACTTCTGAATACCGTAATGCTTATATGAAAAAGGTTGGATAAACCAACCAAACTCTGGTGTGATAATTTGCCGTACATCGAGAAAAACGCGCTCGTTTCTTTCAAGCTTCTATCGGCAGGCAAATTATCTGGATGTTTGAAGGCTAAAACTGAATTTTACTGTTCACATGTTTCCGAGTTTAAAAAGCCTAAAAAGTTTGCAAGTCATGTTCACCTTAGACACGGGAAATTAACGGTTGAGGGTGAAGACACTTAATGGAGGATAAATTGAAATGAAAGTTGTTGCTTCATGGAGCGGCGGCAAAGACAGTGCCTATGCTCAGTACTTGGCAACCCAGCAGGGGCACGAAGTGGTCAAAATCTTAACCATGATGATGAGCAAGGAAAAATCAAACTTCCACATGATACCAGCGGGCATCTTGGACGCGCAGTCTGACGCCATCGGCATTCCTCTGGTGAAACAGCAGGCGACGCCTAAAACCTACGAGGACGACTTCAAAGGGGCGCTGCGGCGGTTCAAGGCGGAGGGCGTTGAAGGCTTAGTCACAGGCGACATCTACGAGGTAGCGGGACACGAGCAGGGCTGGCTGGGTCGGGTGCTAGGCGAGGTCGGGTTAAAACCGGTGAAGCCCCTGTGGATGGGTGACACAAAACAGATTTACCTTGACTACCTGAAAACGGGTTTCAAGGCGACGGTGGTCCGCACGAATCTGGAGAAGCTGGGTGTGGAGTGGCTTGGAAGAACTTTGGACAGGAAATTCTACGATGACATCCTTAAGCTCGGCAACGTTGACGCGTGCGGGGAAGGCGGCGAGTACCACACGGTCGTGACTGACGGTCCCACGTTTAAGAAAAAGATTGAAATTCTAGA
>JBEKWR010000012.1:0-69512 GCA_049512935.1 Bathyarchaeia archaeon | reverse complement strand
GACGCCGCGGATGAACTTGTAAACTTCAGGGGTTAACCCGTCGAACTGCAGGTAGATTGTGCTGACTCCTGCCTCTTTGAGTTGCTTGCAGTATTCCACGCTTTGCGAGAGTCGAAGACCGTTCGTATTGACCTCCACGTGGCTGAAGCCGAGCTCTTTTGCTTTCCGAACAAAATCGAAGAGGTCTTTGCGTATCGTCGGCTCTCCGCCTGAAAACTGAAGCGCCGTGGCAGGCACTGGCTTGTTGGCTCGAAGGTTCTCCAGCATTCCCGTGATCTGCTCTTTGGTCGGCTCGTAAACGTAGCCTGCTGCCGCGGCGTTGGCGAAGCAGACTGGGCAGGTTAGGTTGCACCTGTTTGTGACGTCGATTATGGCAAGCGCCGTGTGAGACTTATGCTCGGGGCAGATGCCGCAGTCGTAGGGGCACCCGTTCTTTTTCTCTGTTCTCGGGTTAGCCATGCCTTCACCGTCGTAGCGGAATTTTTCCGCACGCATGTATTGGTCGTAGTCTGACCAGTAGAGTTCTTGGAAGTGCCCGTGCTCTGGGCAGTCTTTTTTGATGAAGACTTTGCCGTCGTCTTCGTAGATTGTGGCGTCTATAGCCTTTAGGCATTCAGGGCAGATGCTTCTTGTGGGTTTGATATCTTTCATTTTTTTTGCCTTCCGTCATCTAAGAGGTTGCGAAGTCCTTAAGAGTGAAGTTGCGATAATAAGGTTTCCAAACGTTTCCTACGGTTATTGGGGTGAAAGAGATGTCGGTTGACGAAAACTCTCGCGCTGTCCTTCGTGAAATGGGTTTAAACACCTACGAGATCGATGCCTACACTGCGCTTCTGGAAGTGGGGCAGATGACGGCTATGGAAATCAGCAAGGAAGCCAAAGTGCCCTACAGCAAAATGTATGAGGTTCTCAACTCGCTCAAAGAGAAAGGCTGGATAAAAAGCAGCGAAACCCGCCCCTACCAGTACTTCCCCGTGCCTCCGCTTGAAGCCGCAAGAACCACAAAGCTAAGGCTCGAAGACAAGTACCTGAACTGGGAAAACACCGTCGCCGAAACCCTGCAGCCGCTCTACGAAAAACGGGAACTCGTCGAACGCCCCGACATGTTGATTCTCCGCGGGCAACAAGCCGTTTTGGGCAAGCTGGAAGAGGTTCTTGGCAAAGCAGCCAAAGAAATCGTCATCGCCGCGCCCCAATTCGCCAAACCCGTAATCGCGTTGGCTGAGCCTCTGCTGGGCAGCGGCTTGAAGAAAACTGTGAGCGTGAAGCTTATGGCGGCGGGTGAACGGGACGACTGGGTTTTCCTCAAAAAGTACCCTGCAATCAACGAGCTGCGGATTCGCGACCACATGTTCGGAGGCGGCATAATCGCCGACGGCAAAGAAGCCATGCTGTTCCTAGGCGAAGACAAACCCACCCTTGTCATCTGGAGCAACCACGTCGGCCTAGTCGGCTTCGCGCGGGAGTACTTCCAGTTCCTCTGGGACTCATCAGCAACTGCTTAAATTACGTTTCAAATCCAAAAGTTTTAACGGGGCCCTTTCATTTTTCGGGTAACCCGCAGCTAGATGAAACGTTATTTCCTAGTTCAGCGTACAATAAGCCAAAAGTGCATTGAATTGACAAGCAACACGCCTAAAATACGCTACATTCACGGTGACCAGCAACTACTCGGCGACATCGCGTTGTTATGGGAAGGGTTGAACCAGCATCACCTGCAACTTTCAAAGGATTTCAAGCAGGACTACCAGCAGTTGACTTTTGAAAAAAGAAAAACTGCTTTGCTGGGGAAGATGAAAGGCGGTAAAATGCGGGTGGACATAGCCGTGGATGACGGGTCAGGCCAAAACGTGGGCTACTGCGTAAGCAGCGTTAGCCAGTGTAGAATGGGCGAAATAGAGTCAATATTTGTAGCCGTTAACTACAGGGGTCTCGGAGTGGGCGATGCCTTACTCAGAAAGGCTCTGGCGTGGCTGGATGCGGAAGGTGCAGAAACAAAGGTTGTTGAAGTCGGTGCTGGCAACGAAGACGCGTTCGGCTTTTACGCTCGGTATGGTTTTCTTCCAAGAAAAATAGTGCTAAAACAAGTAAAACTCCGTGAATAAGCAGCTGCAGTTTTTCCGAAAAATAGATGCCGAAGGCTTACAAAAAAAGAAGAAAGGAAGGAACTTCGTTATTAGGTTACTATCTTCCCATGACTTTTCTAGCGGCGATCTCAATATCTTCCGCTTTGATGGTTTTTCTTCCTGCGTGCATCGCAAAATCCAGTGATTCTTTGGCGATTTTTATGCCGATTTCTTCAAGAGCTTTTGCAAGTTCTTTTGCTGCTGCTTCACTTACTCTGTCTGCCCCCGCTTTCTTGCATAAACGGTGCATGGGAGCTACGGCTATTTCTAATTCAGTCATAACAACTTCTCCGCAGCTTCTTTTTCTTTTTAAAGCCCTATTTAAGGTTAGCGCATCAAAGTATGGCAAAATAATTAAACATATTGCAAATAAGGAGCATAAAACCGTAAATTCTATTTATAAACTTACTAGTTTCCTTAGTCATCAAAAGAAAAGCACTAGAAACACCTATTCAGCTTACATGAGACGCTTGAAAGAACTAATGAAGCAGGTAAAGAAATCTTAGAAGACCCTAAACTCTGGAAAAAGAAAATCGAGTTTCAACAGCGGCTTATTGAAAGGGGATCAGTTTCCTCTGACATGCGCGCGAGATATGTAGTATAACAACAGATTGGCAGTTTAGTAAAATATCCGAGTCTTATTCCATACCTATTTGCTGTCTGAGCAATGTAGACCATATCCATATGCTTAAGTACAAAGTAAAGAGAATAGTATTCTTAGGCTTTGAAATGTCAAAAAAAGAGAAGCGAAAAGAAAAAAAGACCGAGTCTGACCCCTTAATTAATGCTACAGGTAACACCATAGATAAAGATGCGCTAAGTCAACTTAAGGAAGAGTTATTCGCTGATATCATACCTGTGGAATCAATAAAGACCATAAGAAAAGGAAAACAACCTAAATACTCTAATCTAGCAGCGGCTATAAAGCTAGTAGGTAAGATGCCAAGGAATGCATATAGATTAAACCTTGAGAAAGTGTTCCAATTAGAGAACTTTAGTAATCTAAATCCGAAAGAGAAGAAAGCATTGGTAAGAAAGGTCTATCCAATACTTGATCGATATTTAAAAGAATTTGCGCGTACACATGGCTATGATCTATGTAAGAAAGAAGTAAAGAAGACCAAAGAAGGAAAGGAGATCATCATTAAGGGAGTTAAGATGGCTACACTTCCAGAGTACACTAAATTTAAAAAAGAAACTATTAGTATGAGACTAGTTGGATCTGATATCTACTTAATCAAGCAGAGTGATATTCCAATTGAATAGATATATTAGTAGATAGCTATCTTTTATATCAAATGAATAAAGCATGTCAAACGATGAAAATACGGATCTTTTGCTTGGTCTGGGTTTGAGTCTTAATCAGGCAAGGGTTTACTTAGCTATACTTAAGCTTGAAAAAACTACTGTGGGAAAAGTAGCAAAGTTTTCAAAAGTGCGCAGGGAAGACGTGTATAGACTTTTGCCGTCACTGGAAAAAATGGGCTTGATTGAAAGATTGATGGGTAAACCAACTGAGGTTCGAGCTACTCCGATTTCCGATGCTTTAAGTCTCTTAGTGACGGAAGAAAAAAATAAATCTGATGAACGATTAACGAGCATGAAGACCACTGTCCAGAGGCTCTCCCTTAAAGATTGGAGGCAGCCGCTTCTTGGAGAAGAAAGCATCTACATATTGATAGCGGAAAAGAAAGCAATTTTGGCAAAGACTTCAGAACTAGTTGCTAACTCGAGAAAAGAAGTTGCGTTGATTGCAGACAAAGCAAGAATCTTACCGATTTTGGCTCAGTTTTCACATGAATACAAGAAAGCAATAAAGAATGGGGCTCAGATCCGACTAATTTTTGAGGGAGAATGCCCCGACGATTTGCTTAAAGAAAAAGTGAAAAAACTTATCGCAGACACTTCGGTTCACATCAAGTTTCATCATGAACCCTTGAATCACTTCATAATGTCTGATGATAAAGAAGCCTTGATTACCACCTCCAAAGAAACTGGATTAGGTGAAAGCCCTTCTCTTTGGACAAACAACAGCAACCTCATAGGCGTACTCAGAACGGGGTTCGAATCCGACTGGAAAAAAGCTGAAGACTAACCTGAAGCAATCATTTCTTTTCTATCATTTTGCTTCATTTCACAGACACATTAAAGCACTCGCTGAGACTTCACGCAAGAAGCAACTGCATTTAGCCGCTCGGTATCGCTATTATTTGCGTTTGGCTCCAAGCGCTTGCCCCAACTTCATGGAAAACACTGTATTGCGGCAGTCTCCAGCATGGCGGGGTTTCTGAAGTCGTGTTTGTGTAATATCCGTAGACGCCTCGCACTTGAAAATCCACTTGACCGCTAATCAGTGAACTGCCAAGCCAAATGCTCCAGCCGCCTGGGTCGGGATTAACAGTGCCGACGCCGAATTTCACGGTTGTAGTTGTGGTGGTTGACGGAGCGAGATTAGTTGTTGAAAGGTTTGTGTCTACCCAATTTGCAGATTGCGCTTTAAAGCGGATGTTGTAGTACAGCTTTACTATGGTATCATTTACGACGGCGTAGTAGGAGTACGGCGCTGGGTTTTGGATGACGACGTCGACGAACTCTACTTGGCGTGTGGTGTTAGGAACTAAGTCCTTCTCGATTTTCAAGGTGAATTGGGGAACGGAAGGGCTGGTCTGTGTCTGCGCAGTTTCAAGCATAATCAGGCCTGAAGTAACGATGACGAAAATTAGAAACAACGCAATTTGGGTTCGCATAACAACCATTCATAAGATGTTCCGATAAAAGCTTTTTAGTCAAGAAACTTTGACTAAGTTTAGTCAAGAAATCTTTACTGCAACCTTTTTATTACAAACAGCCCCTCAGCATAAAGCATGGGACCAAAAAAGAGACTCCTGTTTCAGGCAATTGTCATCTTAGCCGCCTTTGCCATGTTGACGATTTATCCTTCACACGGTCAACCAGCCAACCCGTCTGTGCCGAATTTCACCGTGCAATACGTCAACAACTCCTACTATGTACCACCGACCTATAAAACAAACCCATACAATGGACAAACCACCATGGAAAGCCCTGGTTACACTGAAAATAATGAAACGATCGTTGTAACGATTCAGAATCAACCGTTTACGCCTTATCTATCTGGGAACAGCACTATCTACTTGTACTACAATGTACGTTGCAAAGGGCACTTCGACGATTGGAACGACACAGACGCCAGCGACAACTCAATAAACAACGTTCAAGCATCAACCACAAGCACCACCATGGTAACATTTTTCACACAAGACTGGAATCTTCAGCCCGGCGATCGGGTCGATTTTCAGGCAGAGGCAATTACAGGTTACAGCTCCTACACTGAAGAATACTGTGGCGAACAATACCAGACTATCGTCAGCAACAGCGGCTGGAGCAATACACAAACCATCACAATCGGAAACCCAACCACTACCACCACCATTACTACGCCTGAACCGACGCCAATTCAAAGCAGTTCGCCTTTTGTAAACCCACTGAACCCGACAGCAACCCCGAACCTGCCCGCGGCGCAAAAAGGGATAACGACCAATCTCAGCTGGGAGCAGATTGCAATTATAGTCATGGCTTCGGTAATTGCCATTTTTGCGGGTGTAGTGGTCGCGCTCTTGCGTAAAACTTCCGCCCCAAGGGTTGATCTGCCACCGCCATAGACCTGCACTGTATTGTCAAACGCGCTTGTTCGCCGACTGAGCCGTTGAGTAGACCTGCCGACCAAAGAAGCAAAATACAGGAGCGCAGACCCTTATTGCGATAGAACATGAAGTTAGTCGACGCGCACGTGCACTTGTCAGACGCCCAATACGCTGGTCACATAGAGGAGTTAGTAGCCGACGCGAAAAACGCGAGCGTCACAGCTCTAATAACGAATGCGATGGACTTGAAAACCTGCAAAAGCGATCTTGCGCTGGCTGAAAAATACTCTGGCTTGGTTTACCCCGCCTTGGGGATTCACCCGTGGAACGTGAACGCCCTCGCTGAAGGCGAGCTTAAGCAAACAATCGATCTGATCGAGAAAAGCAAAGGCGAGGTTAAGGCGATAGGCGAAATCGGCTTGGACTTCAAGTATGAAACCGCGTGGGAAAAGCAAATGATGGTTTTCGACAAAATGCTTCACCTCGCGGAAAAACTTGATCTTCCCGTGATTATACATAGCCGCGGAACAACTGACAAAGTAATCGACCTGCTTCCATCGTACCGTGTCAAGCGGGTGCTGCTTCACTGGTTCAGCTACCCGTTGAGCGCGCTGGACAGAGCCATGGACAGAGGGTACTTCATCACCGAAGGGCCACCAGCAGTCTACTCCAGCGGCATCCGAGAAGTCATTGAGAAGGTAACGCTGACGCAGTTCTTAACGGAAACCGACGGTCCAGTAACGTACTACAAGCGACCTTTCAAAGGGCAATTAACTAAGCCTTCGTTCATCCGCAACGTTGTTGAAGCCGTCGCTGAAATCAAAAAGACCAACGTTGACGACGTCGCCCAGCGGATAGCGGAGAACTTCCAAGTTTTCTTCAACGTGAAACTCAATTGACCGGGTTCGGCTGTTTGGCTAAAGCTTTTCTAAAGCAAGCACAAAGGCATTTAAGCGTAAACTTAAATTAAAGCTATCATCTATTGAGGATTGCTCTTACGCTTTTGTGCGTCAGACAATAAAACATTGACTACGAGGATTTGGGATTTGGGAAAAGTTAAGACCGACCAGGTAAAACGAACTGGCAAAAAACTGATGGAACGCTTTCCAGAAAAATTCACAACTAACTTTGACGAAAACAAGCATTTAGTTGACACTCTAACTGAGGGAACAACTACACGGGTGAGAAATCAGATTGCCGGCTACATTACGCGCACGTTATCGCTGGCGAAAGCCAACGCTGGAACTGAACCGCTCGAAACTGAAGAAGAGCCATCTGAATAATTAATTTACTCTTGGATGAGAAGCCTTTATGATGGACCAGTATAGGAAGGGGTGGGCGCTGAGGTACCTTCGTGAAGCGAAAGCCGAGTTGGAAGCGGCGCGGAAAATCCCTTACATGGCCCCAGGCTTGGTTTTGGAAGCGATAAGGAAGGCGAGAAACGCCATTTACTACAGTCTCGGCGAGCCTGCGTTCATCGAGATACTCATCCGTGAAGAAGTCTTGAAAAACCCAGCTACGAACGATTCGCTTCTGCGCTTTCTTATGGAGCTCGAATCGGTGGTTCAGCAGATGCAGCAGTTGGAAGAAGTGAACGGCGACGCGATGTTGAAACAGGCTGACTCGATCGTTGGAATAGCAACTGACATCGTGGAAACGTTAACTGAAGAAAGGCTGCAAAACTTTTAAGTTCAAGTCTTAAGGCGACACGTTTTCCGAAGTTGGTAAAGTGAATCCCTTACTTATTCTAAAGTGAGCAGACAAAACTTCGAATTTTGTACGAAAAGTCATGACTCTGCTCCGCGTACCTGAACTAGCTCTCTGGGTCTTCAACAGTAAATATCCATAAGTATGTCTAAGACTAAAATGTAAGCGTTTGCTATGCGATGTGCGGATAACAAAGAAGCATTAACTTGCGAGGTGAGAGCATGAAACATGGGAAAATTAAGGCTTTGAAACTTGGGTGTGCTGTTCTGCTTATCTTGTTCTTATCCTCTGCTTTCGCAGTTTTGCCTCAGCCAGTTCAAGCTGCAAACGCCACGAATACGATTAACGGTTTCACCGACCCTTTTGGTTTAGCCATAAGTCCCAACGGCGCATACGTCTATGTCACAAATGAAGGCAGCGCTTCAGTCAGCGTAATAAGCACTGCTACGGATAAGGCGACTGCCACGATTTCTGTTGGAAACGACCCGGATGGAGTAGCTTTGACGCCGAACGGGGCATATGCCTATGTTGTGGACGTCGGCAGTGACGCGGTTTCGGTAATAGACACGGCTGCTGATAGAGTGACGGCGACGGTACCCGTTGGAAGCGGGCCTCTGGCTGTTGCTTTAACTCCCAATGGAGCATACGCTTACGTGGCAAATGAAGAGAGCAACTCGGTTTCGGTGATTAACACAGCTACCAATCAAGTGACGGCGACGGTTTCTGTTTTAAGTTACCCCGGCGCAGTGGCTGTGGCACCCAACGGAGCGTATGTCTATGTTACTGATGAAGGCAGCAAATCGGTTTCCGTCATTGACACGGCGACCAACACTGTAACGGCGACGATACCAGTCGGAAGCGAACCCGCCGGCGTCGCTGTAGCGCCCAACGGAGAGTACGCTTATGTTACAAATGAAGGCAGCGGCTTCGTTTCAGTCATAAACACGGCTGCTAACATGGTGACGGCAACGGTAACTGTCGGAGTCAGTCCTTTTGGCGTGGCTGTCGCTCCCGACGGCGCATACGCTTATGTTACAAATGAAGGCAGCGAATCGGTTTCAATTTTGAATTTGGCTTCAAATAAAGTGGCGGCTTCGATACCGGTTGGAAACTTTCCTGACGCGGTGGCCATAACTCCCAATGGAGCATTCGCCTACGTCACCAACGTCGCTAGCAACTCGGTTTCTGTGATAGACCTTTCTCAAAATATGCTGGTGACGGTGATTCCTGTCGGCGAGGAGCCGGGCACCGTGGCTATTGCGCCTAATGGTGCGTATGCGTATGTTGCTAACGCCAATAGCAATTCGGTTTCAGTGATAAACACTGCTTCCAACGTGGTGACAGCAACAATACCTGTTGGAAGTGCGCCTTTTGGAGTAGCAGTAACGCCCAGTGGCGCGTACGCGTATGTTACTGACTCGGGCAGCAACTCCGTTTCGGTGATAAACACGGCTACAAACGTCGTGACAGCAACAGTCCCTGTTGGAGCTGGTCCATATGGTGTAGCCTTGACCCCCAACGGAAAATACGCGTACGTTGGAAATGGCTACAACGACACGGTTTCAGTGATAAGCACCGCTACGAACAAGGTGGTTGCAACGGTAACTGTTGGATTAGGTTCCTACAATGTAGCTATAACGCCCAACGGAGAATACGTTTACGTGGCAAACGACCTCAGCACAACAGTCTCGGTGATAAAAACTGCTACAAACAAGGTCACGGCAACAATTCCCGTTGGAAGCTTTCCTTTCGGGGTAGCTATAACTCCCAATGGAACTTACGCTTATGTTACAGACGTCGGTAGCGGGACGACCAGTGTCATAGACACTGCTACAAACAAAGTGATAACGACGATATCAGTTGGAAGCGAGCCTTACGCTGTAGCTATAACACCTAACGGAGCCTATGCCTACATCACAAATGCCGACAGCAATTCTGTTTCGGTGGTGAACTTGGCAACGAATACGGTGACGGAAACGTTGACGGTTGGCGCGGGTCCATACGGGGTAGCCGTGACACCCAGTGGAGCATACGTTTACATTTCAAACGACGTCAGCAACACGGTCTGGGCGATAAGCACTGGTGCCTCTGGCGGAAATAAGTCACCTACGACTGTGGGTGAGTTCCCAACATCTGCGACCCCCTCTTTGGTGCTTACACCACTAATTATTGCAGTAATCATCGTTGCAGCTGTTTTCTTAATCTCAAAAAAGAAAGGAAAAAACCACCTGCCGTGTCATAGACCCACCTGAATTCAGCGGCTTTTTCTCTTTCCTTTTTTCTGACATTGACGCCTTCTTTCCCTCTCTGGTGGGAACTGGTCTTTTGAAGGGTCTGAGGTGTCTTATTTTGGGAAGAGGCAAAGTGCACAGGTGGACTTATCGCGCGCTGGCTTGGCCCTAAAATAAGAAATGACTTTCAAATTCATATGTTTTATATTTAGTTCAGGTCAACAACGTGTTTAGTCAAGGAGTGACTGTCAATGAGTTGCCAAGTTGAAAAACATACAAAGTCTCTATCAGATGACAAACGCCGTTTCATGATACAACATCTAAAACAAGAAGAAGAGCTGAGCATAACCGTAGAATATGCTTCCTTGACCGACATGCCTCTGGCAGAGAGAAGGAAAGCAGCCCAAGAACCATTGTACTTGGCAAGATACGAGTAGCTCACCAACCTTCTTCAACACATAATATCGGGACAAGGCGGCGCGCAAACAGTTTTAAAGTAAACGCAGACTCTATAGTTAAGCGAAAGACAATGGTGCTCACTCTGAAATTCATCGGTGCGTTGCGGCACATCTCAGGCAAAACCCAGATGACGGTCAACATCGAAAAAGAAATTTCCCTGAAAGAGCTTCTTGCGAACATCAGTCAACAGATGCCTGAGCTGGAAAAATCCTTCAGCGACCAGCAAGCAGGCGACGCCGTGTCTAACGGGTTGATTCTGGTTAACGGCAGGGAAATCAGCGTTTTGAACGGTTTAGAAACCAAGTTAAACGATGGGGACGAAATCGTTTTTGTCCCAGTTGTTCACGGTGGTTGATGCAAGACGATTACTTTAACCAGCGATTTTGGGCTTAAAAACCCTTACGTTGCGGAAATGAAAGGAGTCATTTTGACCATAAACCCAAACGCCTGCTTAATCGACGTCACGCATGAAGTTGGAAAATTTGACGTACGCGCTGCCGCTTTCGCTTTGGCTTCCGCTGCGC
Source organism: Bathyarchaeia archaeon (assembly GCA_049512935.1). Classification (GTDB taxonomy): domain Archaea; phylum Thermoproteota; class Bathyarchaeia; order Bathyarchaeales; family Bathycorpusculaceae; genus Bathycorpusculum. Next base: position 58,803 of record JBEKWR010000012.1, on the reverse strand, counting down.
CGTTCTTTCCCGAAGGCACCGTGCACTTGGCAGTCGTTGACCCGGGAGTCGGCACGCAAAGGCGAGCGATCGTGATAAGGGCAAAGAAGGGCTTTTTTGTCGGACCCGACAACGGCGTCTTAGTTTTGGCAGCCCAGACCCAAGGCATCCAGCATGTCTACCAGCTTACTAATCCCAAGTTTATGTTGCCTAAGGTGTCCAGCACTTTCCATGGCAGAGACATCTTCGCGCCTGCTGCAGCTTACCTGTCAAAAGGGGTCTTGCCTGAAAACTTTGGACCAGAAATAAAAGACCCCGTTATGCCAGAGTTCTCCGTCGTTAACAGAGAAGACGGCTCTCTCGTTGGGGAAATCTTGCACATCGACGACTTCGGCAACATAATCACCAACATAAACGGGAAAGAAATCGGCGAAAACAGCGCTAAAACGCTCAAAGTTGAGATGCCTCATGCCACGGTGAAGATGCCTTTCGGCGTCGCCTACGGGCAAGCTAAACCGCAAGAACCGATCGCGCTAGTAGGCAGCCACGGGTTCGTCGAGATTGGATTGAACTTGGGAAACGCGGCTGAAAAGTTCCACGCGGAAACCGGGGACAAAGTGGCAATCACGGTTGCTTAAGCTGTTCTCTTGCAGAATTTTTCTGGGATTCGAGAAATCGCAAATTAGTTTCTTAAGTCTTTGACAACTTTTTCGATGACGTCTACGGGGTTTTCCAGCTCAGCAAGTTTGCTTTTTACGTTGAATTTCTTGCCAAGATATTTTTCCGCGTACACTGGCACTTCTCGCTCCGTGGTCGCGAACAGCGGAAACCCCTTCTTGGTTAAGTAACGGTTAACGTTTGTTTTAGCCATGTCCGAAACGGCTATGCTCGGCACCCCTTGAAGCGCAGCTTCCCTCGCGATGGTTCCGCCGTAGCTAACGACCAAATCAGCGTTCGCCACCAGGCTCGCCGAATCCACGAATTCTTCCTTGCCGCCGAAGGTTTCGCCGTGGCTGTTGTATCTTTGGATGAAATGCACGTTGCCCAGCTTAGCGAGCTTTTCCGCCATGACATTGGCGAGGTCCTGCCTGCCGCCTGCGTAGGCGGCTTTGTTTTCTAGCTGCCTTAAAACTATCAGAGGCTTCTCTGCGTCAATTTTTTTCGGCTTGAAACCTTTAATCCAGGCTACCTCGTCGACCCCTTTGAAGGGAACCCGATTTTTTGCACAGTACTGGGTCACAAAGCTTTTCGGCAGCGCCTCAGAAACCACAACCGTGTGCGCGAAGGGTAAGGTAAGACGGTTGACGGCTGAGGCGTACGGGGTGTCGGCGGTTAAGATGATTGGGATTCCTAAGCCGAAGGCGGTTCGGCAAAGCTCAACCGACTGGTGCGCTATGGCGACGTCTGGCGGGTTGTCCTTGAAGAGCTCGGCGAACCCGATGACTCGTTCAGCGCTTTCTATCAGCCTTGACGACAGCGTTGAGGGGTTGTACTTGCCGACGACAATGGGTTTTTCCCCGAGAATCTGAGCAAGCGGCAGCGTGTCTGGATGTTCGCGCGTTGTGAAAACGTACTCATGCCCCGCTTTCCTTAAGCGTTGTCCGATGGCTGACCCGTACCTGACGTGTTTGCCCGTGCAGGCGTCGTACCAAACCTTCATTTCTTCACCTTAAGCCTCGCTTCAACGAAACTGTTCCTTTTCGCTTCGTACTCCTCTAGACTCATTTTTCTGGCCTTGGCTGGAACACCGAAAGAGATGGTTCTAGGTGGCACATTTTTGGTTACGACGCTTCCGCCGCCGATGACAGCTTTTTCGCCGACCGTCACGTCGGGAAGCACGGTGACTCCTCCGCCGATTACCGCGCCTTCTTTGATGATTGGCGGCGTCATGAAGCTGCTTTTCGGGTACTTGTCGTTTAGAAGTGAACTGTTAGGGGCGATGAAAACGCCGTCGCCCAGCACGCATCCGTTTGAGATGGTTACGTGCGCCTGTATGTTGCAGTTTTTGCCTATAGCCACGTTTTTGCCTATGTCGCAGAAGCTGCCTATTACGGTGCCGTCGCCGATTTTCGTGCCCTCGCCGATGACAACGTAATTCCAGATTGCAACGTTTGCGCCTATCTCCACGTTGGCGCCTGTAACTATGCCTACGCCTCTCTTTGCATTCAGCATACGCTCTCCTTTAATGCTCCAGATTTAAATAGTTTAAGCTTACCATTGAGTTTCCAATGGTGGATGCAAGCGTTTGACCAAAGAAACGGTTCTTGTTGTCGGTTTAGGCGAGATCGGGCACACCCTTTTTGCGTTGCTGAACGCGCGGAAAAGGAGTTTTGGCGTTTACGGGTTGGATTTGGATGAGACAAAAATGCGCGAGCTTGGTCAAAGCCGAAGCCTGATTCCAAGCCAGGTGGACACTATGCACGTTTGCCTGCCCTGCGATTCTCAGGAAAAATTCGTGGACGTCGTTGTCGGGTACGTTGAAGAGTTTAAGCCCAGACTCGTCATCGTCAACAGCACGGTTCCTCCTGGAACCACGTTGAAGGTGGCGGCGAGATGCACGTGTCTTGTGGCGCATTCGCCGTCGCGTGGCGTGCACAAAAACGCCGAGCACATGGTCTGGGAGATGAAGCGTTGGCGCAAGTACGTTGGCGGCGCAGATGCCGCTGCCGCGGAGGCTGCCCAGGCACACTTTGAAAAGCTCGGCTTGAAAGTGAAGGTGCTCAAAGGCTGCACTGAAACGGAGCTGGCTAAGCTTTTTGAAACGACTTACCGCGCGTGGATGATCGCCTGTTTCCAAGAGATGCACAGGATCTCCAGGGCTTTCGGCGCCGACTTTAACGAAACGGTTGATTTCCTTGAGGATACGCACCGCGTGCGGCTGGATAGACCCGTCATGTTTCCAGGCGTAATCGGCGGGCACTGCCTAATTCCGAACACTGAACTGCTTTTGGATGCTTATGACTCGGAGTTTTTGCGTTTGATTCTGGAGTCCAATGAGAAGCGTAAGGAGGAGGTCAAAGACAAGGCTGTTCAGGCGGAGGTTGAGAAGGTTGCGGCGAGGGCTGTGGCGTTGGAAAAGGAGCTTGCGGGGGAAAAGAACGAGTTTACTGAGCCGCAGCAGTGCGGGTAGGGCGTTTTTCAGCGTGGCTTTTCTCTGGCAGAATTGTTCTTTGGAAAGATAACATTAATACGAAAAGAGTTACAGTAGTTGGGCAATGCTCGCGTGAACCCGATGAAGTTAGATGTTGTGCTGTTAACTAAGAACAGCCTTAAACCCTGTTTGTCCGAGTGCGTTGAGTCGATTTACCGTAATGTACCTGTAAACAGGCTTCTTGTCGTGGATGGAGGAAGCACCGATGGAACCTTGGAGCTGCTTCGGACATACCCCAACGTCAAAATCATCGGTGACCCACATGGCACAAGGGCAAGCGCACGACAGAAAGGCATCGACGCCGTTGAAACCGACTGGCACATCCACGTTGACTCAGACGTTGTTCTCTGCGATGACTGGTTCAAGAAGGCATGGGCTAAGGTTGCCGATAACGTGGGCGCGGTCTGGGGCGTTGCAGTGCCCAACGAGAAACACTACTACAACGCTGCCTACGCCATGGCCAAGCTTTACCATACAACCGTCAAGGAACTGATGGTTCGGCAGATGCGGAGTGAACGCTACATGATGCATGACACACTGATCAAAACCAGCACGGTGCGGGACATCAAGATTCCACGCGACCTACACACATGGGAAGACGACTACATCGGCAAACACATCAAACGAAAAGGATACGACTTCCTCAAAGTCAAAGAACCCTACTGCCTCCACAACATCACTCCCGTGCAGCGGACAAGCGGCTACTTTACCACGGGCCACCTGCTGAAAGTCTACCATTACGACCGGTTGAGCCGGGTGTTCAGGCGGGCTCTGACGTCCATTCCTAAATCAGTTTGGATTTTCGTGGTGACCAGGGATTTTCAGGCTTCCAAAACGAACTTCATCAGCAACGTGCTCATCTTAATAGGCTGGCTGGAATCTTGACCAAAAAATGCACGGTGTTTTTCCCGAAGTTCAAACGCGTATTTCCAGAAAACTAAATTAAGTCTCAAAGAGCTTAGTGAATCAAGTCCATAGCCTCGATGGTGCCATTGTTGACGGAAAAAGTTGATGTTGTCTTTCTAACGAAGAACAGCATGAAGCCTTGCCTAAAGGACTGTTTGGATTCTGTTTACGCTAATGTTCCAGTTGGGCGCCTGTTGGTGATCGATGGCGGCAGCACTGACGGAACCTTGGAGCTTGTGCGGAACTACGCGAACGTTGAGGTGATTGACGATTCAGGCGGGAACAGGGCGACTGCCCGTCAGAAAGGCATCGAAGCCGCCGCAACAACTTGGCACCTGCACGTTGACTCTGACGTGGTTTTATGCAAAGACTGGTTTAATGAGGCTCAGAAGCAACTTAACCCGAAGGTCGGAGGCTTGTGGGGCGTAACGATCCCAGGTGACAGGCATGTCTATAACCAAAACAAGGCGATGGCGATGCTGTACCGCAAAGACACGATTGACTATATTATGCAGCAGAGAAACCTGAAACGCTACCTGACTCATGACACGTTGCTGCGGACGGAAGCGGTTAAAGACATCAAAATCCCCGCTGATTTGCATCAATGGGAAGACCACTTCATCGGGCAACATGTCGTCGCCAAAGGTTACGAGTGGCTAAAAACCCGTGAACCCTGCTGCCTGCACTACTTCCACGAAGGCATGACCTGGAAAGAGTTCGTGGAAAACGGCAAACTCGCAAGGAAAGTCAAATCATACACCAACCGCCAAATCCTGCTTAGGGTCGCGTTGGCGGTTCCCAAGTCGCTGTGGATAATTATGGCGACAGGAGACTTCACCGCTGGCAAACGACAACTGGAAAACTACATCGGCCTCGCAAAAGGATGGTACTCGCGGAGCTAGCTTGCTCAGTTAAATAGCCCAGAAGACTTGGCTGTTCGATTCGCCTTGGAAAAGAATGACTAGGAGCGAAAACTTTTCTAAAAGCCTAATAATGAACTGTTGAGATAAGATTACTGGACTGGAGATTTAGCGTCGTTGGCAAATGAACAGGCGTTGATTAGGCTAAGGTTGGATGTTGATTACCCCTACCCGTCAAGGGCTAAGAGTTTTCTTTACATAGCGTTAGGCATCAAAAAGAGAAAAAGCCGAGGCTACTTGCAAAACGCGCGGGTTATTGCCAAGATGATTAATCAATCGCCAAGGCACGTCATGGCTTACTGGTTTTTCACTCCGTACACGATTCCAGACAAGAAGCTGCTCGACTTGCTTAACCCTGAGAGGCATGAGGTGGCTTTGCACGTTGCTACGGACCCGTACAGGGAATGGAAAATTCTGGAGAACGAAACCAACAGAACAATCAAGTACTACACCATCCACGGGACCAAGCGGCTGTTCGCTCAGCTTCTTTGGGGTCGAAAACTTGGGCAAAAGCAAGCAATCGTGCCTAAGGATTTCCCGCTGAAATCTTTCCATGATTTCACCACGTTCAGTCTGGACACCATACGTTTTCAGAAAGGTTTTGAAGGCGGCAAAAAAGAAGCCGAAGCGTGGATTAACCAAAACTTTGTTTTGTCCATGCATCCTGAATGGCTGTTCAAGGAGGGGAAGAGAAGCGGCAGAGGACCCTTCTATGACGTGCTGAAGGACATTTTGGAGACGGATAAGGAACTTGAAACTTTACGGGTAAGGAAGAACGCTTTCGCAAGAACGGCGCACGACGTAAGAGAGTACGAAAGAGATGTGGTTCCAACGGAAGCGTTCCTTGAGAATTTATCCGAGAGAGACATTGACGTCTTCACTTTCCTGGAGAGGAAATGGTGCTGCCCGATCCCTAACCCTTCGAGCAACTGGGTAAAAAGCGAAGACAACGTTGCCTTGCTTGAAGTAAAAGACTATCAGAGTTGGTGGAGCGGCGTTGGAAAGAAGACCCGCAACATGGTAAGGCGCGCTGAGAAAAACGGCGTAAAAGTAACTGTTGCTGAGCCAAACGACCAGTTTGCTCAGGGCATATCGAAGATCTACAATGAAACCCCGATAAGGCAGGAGAGAGCCTTCTCACACTACGGCGAACCACTGGAAACCGTCGCTGGCAACATGTACGCGGGTGCGAAAAACTCCACGTTCATCGGCGCGTACCTTGACGGGGAGCTTGTCGGCTTCATTCAAATGCTGTACGGCGACAACATAGCCGTTGTTTCGCAGATACTGTCGATGCAGAAGCACTGGGATAAAGCCTTAAACAACGCGCTTCTCGCCAAGGCGGTTGAAGTCTGCGCCTCCAAAGGGCAACGGTGGCTCATGTACGGGCGAATAGGAAATCATCCCTCGCTTGACAGGTTTAAAGAAAGCAACGGGTTCGTCAGCTATCCGATAACACGCTACTACGTTCCCTTGACGTGGAGAGGCAAGGTCGCCATTCGCTTAGGCTTGCAGAGGGAGTTTAAAGACGCCTTGCCCCAATCGCTGAAGAAGCCGCTTATTCCAGTTATGAACTGGGTCAGCAGAAGAAGAACTCGTTTAAAATATGGGTCGGCGGGAGAGTCTAACGCGGCGGATTAGCAAGGTAAAACCGAGGCGGCAAGCAATGGCGGGGAAGAGAGAAATCTTGATTAGATAAAAAGCCGATTTGTACTGAAGAGAGGGCGAGGCATCTGGCAAGATTCCTGGTAATTCATCCGAACTTGGACATTTACGGCGGCGGCGAAAGAGTCTGCCACCACATCATCAAATCCTTAATCGAGCACGGCGAGCACGTGGAGTTGCTGACGTTTGATTTTGACCCCGAACGCTATGCTCAGATCGTGGGTGAAAAATTGCCAGCTGAAATCGTCGTTCACAGTTTAGGGAAAAGAATAGATGTTAAGCCCCCGTTCACGGTCTACAAGAGGCGCAGCAGAATCATCGGGCTGACCAAAAAAATCAAAGGTTTAGATTACGACTGCGCGTTCTCAACCCAGACCATGACGGCTTTTGAGTCGGCGCTGTTTGATGAAAAAAAGAAGAACCTCGCATACGTTCATTTTCCCGAGATACATCACTCCTACGCGAACTCTGGAATGCGCAGAAAAGCCTACCTGTGGCTTTACAAGAGGTGGCTTGACAAAGACATCAGCAAACTCGACATGGTATTCTGCAACAGCGAGTACACTAAGGGAATGGTTGAAAAATACTGGGGCAGAGACGGCATACCCGAACCCATCGTTGCTTACCCGCCCGTTGACACGGAGCCGTTCTGGAGCGCCACGCCGCTGAAAGACAGGCTTAAAAGAGTAATCTACGTTGGACGCTTCATTCCCCAGAAAAGGCACGAGTTGATGAAGCAGTTGGCAGTGGACCTTCCCCAGTTCAACTTCCTAAGCGTCGGCGGCTTAAGAGAAACCGAGCAGGAATGGTTTGACTCGTTCTCAAAAGATCTTCCAGCTAACTACGCTGTTAAGCCGAACGTGCCAAGCCCGGAACTGGTGAAACTGTACCGCGAATCCCGCGTTTACTGCCATTTAATGGAGGGCGAGCACTTCGGAATTTCGCCGATCGAAGGCTTAGCAAGCGGATGCGTAACGTTGGTTCATAAGAGCGGCGGAACAGGCGAGTTTATTCCCGAAGAGTTCAGGTGGCAAACGTATGACGAACTCAAAGAAAAAATAGCGCGTTGGGCGGACCCTTCAGACGCTGACGCCGCTGCATGGGAGAAGCAGAGAAGCGAATTGTGGGAAAAGATTTCCATCTTGCAACCTAAAGTTTTCCGCGAGAAAATATGGGCGCACGTGCAATGGCTGATGCAGCAGACAGAAAATAATATCTAGTCAGAACGCGACTAAGTGACTATGCTTATTCGGCGCATGGCGGAAACGCTCAAAACCTCGCTGCAGCGCTCAAAAGGTTGAGGAGTTGGGGCTTGATGAAAGTCTTGTACCTAGCTAACCCTCTGAGAACGGGGACGGGCGGAGACAGAAGAAGCTTTGAGGTTCTTAAGAGAATTGGCAAATATGGCGTTGAGCCGATAATCGTTGTGGACGATTTTATTTGGAAGACGATGAAGCGCGACGGCAGCGCCAAACTTCTTAAACACAAGATTTACAGTGTCAAACGACCTAACGTCATGTACGAGCGGTACTTCAGAAGTGCCAGCCGAGCGGCGCTTGACTACTTTTCGATTTTTGAAACCGCCAACGTGATAGCTGACATAGCCAAAAAAGAACGAGTGGAACTCATAGTTTCGGAACACGAAAAAACCGATTTTCTTCTGGAAGCCTACTTCGCCGCGAAGAAGCTTTCTTTGCCGTGGACGTGCGTTTTTCAGCTTCCTCTTTTTCCACCCTACGCCTCAACCAAGTGGCGACCAGTAGGGTTTCAACGCAGGCTTTACATGTTTGCCTTGTATTCACGGTTTTACGCGCTTGCCGCACGAGCGTTGAAATCCACTGTTCCCTTAGCTGTCAGCGCATCAATTGAACTTGACACCAAGCATTACCTTGGAGGCTGGAAAAGCAGGATGCTTGTTCTGCACCCAGGCGTAGGTGTTGACAACGAGAAAATGCGGAAAATAAAGCCCTCCAAGGAAAAGCCAGATGCTTTTTTCTTTTCCAGGCTTGCGCCTGAAAAGGGAATATACGACTTGCCTGAAATAGTCATGGAAATGGCAAAAAAGAAGCCGGATTTGAAGTTTTCAGTTGCCGGGCGCTTCGGCTCAGCGGCGTTTCAGAATCGGTATGAAAGTTTGGTCACGCAGAGGGGGGTTGGCGGATTCTTGGACTACAAAGGATTCCTTAAAGAGGCAGAATTATACTCGCTTGTGAAGGCAGCCAAAGTCTTGGTGTACCCAAGCAGCCACGACGCGTTCCCGCTTGTTGTCCTAGAAACATTAGCCTGTGGCACGCCAGTCGTAGCCTACGAGATACCTGCGATAACCTTGAATTTCCCAGCTGGCTTGGTTAAGACGGTTCCCGTTGGAAACTGCAAGCTAATGGCTTCTGAAGCATTAAAAATCATCGGCGACGAAGACCTTAGATCTGAGCTTTCTAAACAAGCGTTGAGTTTCGCTTCTCAACATGTCTGGGAAAAAGTGGCTGAAGCAGAAAGGCAAGCATACGACAAGGTGCCCCACGCCCAAACCGCTTAGCAAACCTGAACTCAAACAGCGGCGTAAACCAAGCTGTTCCTACTTATTCTGCTTGCGGAAACTAGTTTTGAAGAAAACCATTCAAAAAAGGGGCTTCATGACTGCAAGCGCCGCCTGTGAATGCTGCATATTATGCATAAAAACGCATCAAGTAAGTTTGAAATCATTCAGTTACCGAAGAATATTTGAAGCATAATCTTAAATCCACCATTAACCTAAATAATTTATTGTTCATACAATAGCGTGGTATGCTCGATGAAGGGGGCTTTGCCACTCACTTAAAGCGTATAGTGTGTGTCATGATAATGCATAGGTCTATTAATTCTAAGAAAACCAGTTCAACTCGACCAGCTACGCTATTTTTGTTACGGACCCACCTTGAACTTGACGTCAAAAAACCTTTCTTGAGACAAATTAATTGGCAATTTAACAAAAAGGCGAAATTCGTGATGGCCCTTGTGGTTATCGCCGTCGTGCTGATTTCAAGCTTTGTCATTCTATACAAGCCAGCTCCAACTAAGAGTGAAGTCACCGCCATTACCCAAGGCAACTCAACAACTTCCTCCGTGCCGAAATCCGGCTCTGGCTCTCACAACAAGGCACCGAGCATTTCTAAAGTAACCACTGTAGCAAGTGACGCAACTAAGGCAAGCAGCAATGCGAACAAGCCTCCAGGCTTAATCGCAACTTCACCGATCATCAACAGCACCGTCTGGCACGATGTGGCAGCCAATGCTTGGGCGTTTTTCCAGCCTGGCATAGGTGTTGACCCTAACACGGGTCTTCCATACGCTGGCGGACAAGGCTTTGAAGCCTTCACAGATTGGGATTTAGGCGCGTACATCCAAGCAATTATCGACGCGGAGAAAATAGGTTTGGAAACCAGTGCTGACGCCAACGCAAGATTTGATAAGATTTTAACTTTCTTGGCAGACCGCCCGATTAACGAAACTACTGGTTATCCATTCTGGTTCTACGATGCGACCAACGGCACAGACTACCATGAAAATTCGGACAATGCGACTTTCGCTGCTGACACGGCTGATTTAGGAGCATTATTCGTTGGACTAAACAACCTCAGAGTTTTTGATCCCAGCCTAGCACCAGAGATTAATAACATCGTTTTTAACGGGACTTCGAACTTTGCGGCTTTACTACCCATCATCCAAGCTGATAGTACCTCAAACAATACGTACTCTTATTTCGTCGACAGCGGCTTTGCAGATTTTTGGTCTCAACAGGTTGGTAACGTGCCGGGCGACATCTTGAATAACATTCTTAATTCTCCGACTATTTCAGTGTCGGGTGTTTCGTTGCCTGAAGCTTTGATTGGTAACGAACCGCTTATCAGGTCAGTTTTTGAATTTAGCAGCGTCCCCAGCGGGTTAACAAACTTGATGGCAAAAGTGTACGCTGCAAATGAAGCTTATTACGATCAAACTGGCAAATTCATTGCTCCAAGTGAAGGACAAACGCCGTCAAACGGTTGGGCGTACGGCTGGGTTGTTGGTCCTCACGACGTGCCATGGGAAGTAACGAACAGCTACCCATACACACTGGATTACACTAACCCTGCCGTTCTTTACAACAAAGTGGCTTTCAGTTACTTAGCTCTTTACAACACAACTTTCGCCCGAAGTCTGACTGTCTTCATCGAGAACATTTGTCCTACCCCTACAAACGGTTACTTTGACGGCGCAGACACTTCTGGAAACATAGTTAATGAACTTGGCACTAACACGAACAGCCTAATCCTGGACGCGGCACTTTACGCACTGCAGAAATAGCCTTCCATGCTGAATTTGATCCAAGATTTTTTTCATCAACTTATCCATTTAAGAATTGCCGCAATCGGAAAACACTTGCATTCTAAGCCATTTTCACCGCACTCGCAGGGTTTCTTCCTAAACTTTTAACCAGAAACGCGGCGTTACCCACCGATTCACCAGTATAACTTTTGTAAATTAATGTTAACCTCAACTGCACCCTTAATTAATTTTTAGCTTCCCTGGCGTCTCTTCACAGAAACATTAATACCCAAAAGCAAACCAATACACATAAAACGCGTCGCTATCTAAAGCAAAAGCAAAACCTCGTGGGGCATCGTACATTTCGAAAGTGTTTACTGTTGATCATCATGTTGAGGGGCAGGCAGCAGTAAGCATCATCGTCGTTTTCCCAAGCTTCCCAAACCAATACGTCACCGCCTTAATTGATTCGACAAGCAGGCTAACCGTAAAATACGAACTAATCCTTCTGGTTGACTCGATCGATTCAGAACAAAACATCAGCCAAAATTTGCGCGCCTACTTAATGGGAAAGCCAAACCTTGTGAAAACAAGGCTTGTGCTGATGAAAAAGGAAGACAACAGGGGGCTAGCGTTGGGGCGAAATGTCGGCGCCGTTCTGGCGGGTTCACCAATTCTTCTGTTTGCCGATGACGACACAATGATTCTGGACGACATAGCGCCTCTGCTTGAACTTTTGCACGCTAATAAGTGCCAAGGAATTCAGCCTTTACTCGTCAAACTTGACTTAGAAACCGTCGACTCCGCGGGCGACTACATAAAAAAGGTTGACAAAAACAGGTACAACCCTTACTGCAGGTCCCAAGGTATGTGTGTGAGCGAGCTTCATGACTTGAAGGCAGAGGAGATTCCGTACCTAAGAGGCGCGTTTATGCTTATCAGAAAAGACGCGCTTCTCGGCGTCGGCGGATTCGACAGCACCTTCATTTTCAATTACGACGACGTGGATTTCGGGTTTCGAATGACTTGTGCAGGTTACAAGCTGCTTTTTGTTCCGCAGGTCAAAGCCGTGCATAAGAGCAGCCGAACTGGTAGTGCCATGACTGACAGGCTTCTCAGGCTCAGCGTGCTCAACACTCACGCCATGTACCTGAAGATAGCGCCGTACTTTTTATGGCCATACATCATCCTCGCCTATTTCGAAAGAAGCGTGTTCAGGTACGAGTACAGCAAGGCAAAAAAAGGCAAAACAGCCTTCAAAAGTCTAATTGCAGACTTCTTCACCATGAACAAGCTGTTCATAGCGCGAATCGAGCAGGCACATGTCCACCGAGAAATCCTGAGAAAACACGGGGTCGTAGGCAGGCAAAAACTAGACGACATGGCTAGCGGAAAACGCTTCCTCTACAAAGAGTGAAACAGAAAAGTTCGTGAAATCAGGACATTTCAAAATAAGGAAAAATTCCACTTTGTTTTCTAAAGCAGAAGTTTGGCTAGAATACTGTTTAGTTCTTCCCTGTTTTTGACGCTGCGGAAGATTGCTTTGCCGCTTGTGTAGAGGCGGAAAGAAAAGTTTTCGAAGGAGAGCTCAAAAATTATGCCGGCGATCTTGTTGTTTACTTTGGCTTTCTTTAGGATATTGGCGATGGCTTCATCTTTCTTGTCGTACTTGAAGAAGACGATGACGTCTTTTTCTGCGCCGCATGTGCCTTCCACCCGCGCAACGTAATCTTCAATGGTTGGCGTCAGAGTTGCTCGATCTCCTTTAAGACCTCGATGAAACGGTCAACTTCCTCGCGCGTGTTGTAAATGTAGAAGCTTGCGCGGTCTGAGGAGTGAAGCTTAAGAATCTCCTGATGCAGGGGTTGCGCGCAGTGGTAGCCGCTTCTAATCATTATGCCGTAGTTATCGAAGATCAACGCTACGTCGTGCGATGACAAGTCCTTGACGCTGAAGGGAATTATTCCGCATTTCTTTGAAAGGTCGCTGGGACCGTAAACCGTTACTTTGCTGCACTCGCGGAGGCGTTCGAAGGTGTACCTGGTCAATTCCTTCTCGTGGCTAAGAACATTGTCCATGCCTAAGCCCTTAAGGTACTTTACGGCTTCGCCTAACCCGATGGCGCCGCCGACGTTAGGGGTTCCCGCTTCAAACTTCCACGGCAAATCGTTCCAGGAAATCTTGCAGCTGCCTTGAGAGAACTCCACTTCTCTGATCATTTCCCCTCCGCCCATGAACGGCGGCATCTTTTCAAGAATTTCCTTCTTGCCGTAGAGCCCGCCTATGCCTGTTGGAGCCAGCATTTTGTGTCCCGAGAAAGCCAGAAAATCAAGGCATAAATCCTTCACGTTAATGGGAACGTGCGGCACGGACTGAGCGCCGTCCACAAGCATCAGAGCGCCGTGGTCGTGTGCAGCTTTGCAGACTCTTTCAACGTCGTTGATTACGCCTGTGACGTTTGAAACGTGGCTTAGGCAGCAAATCTTTGTTCTGCTGGAAAACTTGGCTTCTAAATCGTCGTAGTCTAGGGTGCCGTCGGGGTTTACGTTGGCGTACTTGATGGTGAAGCCTTTCAGTTTCGAAGTGATTTCCCACGGTATTATGTTGCTGTGGTGCTCCATCATGGAAAGCAAAACCTCGTCGCCGCTGCACAGGTTGTTCAGTCCCCAAGAGTACGCGACCAGATTGATGGCTTCGGTTGTTCCCCTGACAAAAACCAGCTCAGAGGGGTCTTCTGCGCCTATGAAATCGGCTATTTTCTCCCGTGACTTCTCGTAGAGGTCGGTTGCCTCCAAAGAAAGCGTGTGGACCGCCCTGTGCACGTTTGCGTTGTGGTTGTTGTAGTAGTCGCTTACGGCTTCGATGACTTGGCGGGGCTTCTGAGCGGTTGCGGCGTTGTCAAAGTAAATTAGGGGATTGCCGTTTACTTGACGTTTCAGTATTGGAAAATCCTGGCGTATCGCTTCGATGTCCACGATTACTTCTCTGCCTTCTCTTCAGTCTTTAACCTCTTAGACAGCAACTTCGCCAGCTCTTCCTCTTCCAGCGCCTGCTTCTCTTCAAACGTGTGGTCTGCAGGCATCCAGCTTGGAGCCGCAACATTTCTTTGCTTGTAATACTGCCGTATTGCCCGTTTCAGCGCGCCCACGGCTAAAACTCCGCAGTGGAATTTGACGCTGGGTAAGCCGCCGATTTCCTCAGTGACCCTCTTCCAAGTTATGTCTTCCCAAGCTGCTTGTAGACTTAAACCCTTGATCATTTCCGTAACTATGCTTGACGTGGCAATGTTCGCGGCGCAACCGTAACTTTCGAAGCTTGCTTTCTCGATGAAGCCTTCGCTACTTATTTTCAGGTAGAACGTTATCATGTCTCCGCAGGCTGGGTTCCCCGCAACTGCAACGACCGTTGCATCATCCATTTTTCCCAGGTTCTTGGGGTTCCTGAACAAATCCATGACTTTCGGGTTGTAAGGTAATGGTATACGCGACATCTAATCAACTCCTGTTGAGCCAACTATCCCTCTTATACGGTTGACCGATGGTGGTAAGACACTCAAGACGTAAGCTATATCCTCTTCTGTTTGGTAACGCGTGGTTTTCATCAGAATACTGCCGTGCGCCTCGCTGAACCTGCGTCCGATAGCGACTAGAACATGGCTTGGCTGAAGCAATCTTCGACTGCAGGCGCTGCCGCTGGAGACGTAGACGCCTTTCAAGCTTAACTCGATGGTTAACGCTTCGCCTTCCGCCCTCAGGATGCTTACGTTCGCGTTATCTGGTGAACGCTTGTCGCCTTTTGGACCGTTAAAGCGGAGGTCATCAAGCTCAGCGAATATGCCGTCAACAAGTTTGTCGCGGAGCATGCGCATTTTAGCGACGTTTGCTTCGAAGTTCTGTGTTGCCAATTCACAAGCTTTTGTGAAGCCGACGATTAACGGGGTGTTTTCGACTCCTGGCCAAAGTTTCTGTGTGCCTATTTGCCCTTCAAGAATGCGCTCCATGTTTATGCCGTCTCGAAGGTACATTGCGCCCATTCCGCGTGGACCCAAAATCTTGTAGCTGCTAAGTGTTGCCAAGTCAACGTTTAGGTCTTGTACGTTTAGGGGTATTCTACAGTAGGCGTCGGAAGCGTCCGTGTGAAATAGGGTTTCATGGTTTTTGGCTTTGACAATGTCAACTGCTTCTTTAATCGGCTGAACCGTGCCAATCTCGTTGTTTACTGCTGAAATGCTTACGAGAACGGTTTCGCTGTCAACTGCTTCTTTGAGCTTCTCAAGGTTTATGAAGCCCTCTTGGTTAACTGGGACTTTTGTCATTGTGAACCCGAACTTCTGCATCATCTCCGCAACCTGCAACACGTTGATCGGCTCGATTTCGGAGATAACTATTTTTTTGCCCTTGCTTTTCTGCGCAAAGCATGAACCCATGATTGCAAGATTGTTTGCCTCTGTTTCGCCTGGGGTGAAAGTTATGTCTTCAAGGTTTTTCGCGCCGATGGATTTGCTGACCTTTTGGAAACAGTTCATTATGACTTCGAAGGCTTCCCAGCCTGGTTTGTGTGTAAGCGTCGGGTTGCCGTAGGCTTTCTTGTTAAAGTACGGCAGCATCTCATCAACGATTTCCTGTGGAACGATGCTGGAGTTTTCGTTGTCCAAGTAGACCTCATGTGTTATGCCTTCGTGCAATTTGAGGAGTTCTTTTACGTTTTCAACCATACAGTATCCTACCTGTTTTAAGGGATTAGATAACTCGTCACTCTTAATATCTTAATCAAATAGAAAAACGTAGCTGAAAAATTATTCCGCCGCATGGCTAACACTATTAACTAGCTTCTTCAATAAATGGTAAACACCGTTTGATGGCGAGTTAAATTGAAGATTTCAGAGTTGCCCGTTCCAGACCCAGTCAAGGAAATCCTGCAGAACATGGGAATTGCAGAGCTTTTTCCCCCTCAGGAGGATACCGTACGGGCAGGAGTGTTGGAAGGACAGAACATCGTGCTCGCCAGCCCAACCGCTTCGGGCAAAACTTTGATCGCTGAACTCTGCGCGCTCAAACACGTGCTGGAAAAAAACGGCAAAGTAATTTACCTCTCGCCGCTTCGAGCCTTGGCAAGCGAAAAATTCGAAGAATTCGGAAAATACTCGTCCATAAAAAAAGCGAACGGCAGAAAAGTCTCAGTGGGCATCAGCACAGGCGACTTTGACACCGCTGACAATTGGCTCGAACGTTACGACATAATCGTCACGACCAACGAGAAGGCTGATTCTCTTCTGCGGCACCGCGCCAAGTGGATGGATGAAATCTCGCTTGTCGTTGCCGATGAGGTTCACCTTCTCAACGATGCAGGGCGCGGTCCAACTCTTGAAATCGTCTTAGCCCGGCTGCTGCAGGTTAACCCAGACATCCAAATCCTTGCGCTCAGCGCCACCATAAACAACGTTGACGAAATCGCGGGCTGGTTAAACGCCAAGTACATCGTCACCGAGTGGCGTCCAGTCAGCCTAAAAGAAGGCGTGCTTCTGCACGATGAAATCCAGTTCAAAGACGGCGACGCCAAAAAAGTCGAACGCAAAACCCATTTGCCAACCGTAAACCTCGTCTTAAACACGCTGAAGACTGGCGGACAAGCCTTGGTTTTCGCTTCCACACGTAAAAACGCGGTTTCAGCCGCCAAAACCATTGCCCAGCACACGGGCGAAGCCTTATCCAAACCCATGAAGCGAACGCTGGAGCACGAGGCAGAGCAAATCCTCTCCGCAGGCGAGCGAACGCAAATCAGCGACACCTTAGCCGAACTGGTTCGGTGCGGAACCGCTTTTCACCATGCTGGGTTAGCTGGTGCTCATCGCAAGTTGATTGAGGACTCGTTTAAGCAGGGCAAAATCAAGGTTTTGACGGCGACTCCAACTTTGGCTTTCGGCGTTAACCTTCCCGCGCGGACAGTTATCATCCAGGACTACAGGCGTTTTGAGCCAGGCTACGGCAACTACCCCATCAGCGTTTTGGAGTACAAGCAGATGGCGGGCAGGGCTGGACGACCCAAATACGACAAAGTGGGCGAATCGATCCTCATCGCCAAAACATCGGATGAAGCCGACTACCTGATGGAAGGCTACGTTTTAGCTAAGCCCGAGCGGATTTGGAGTAGGCTTGCGGTTGAAAAAATCATGCGCGGGCACGTCCTGTCAACCGTCGCCTCGGATTTCGCTCACACGGAGAACGGGATTTACGAGTTTTTCGGAAAAACATTCTATGCTTACCAGTACGACGTTAAATCCATCAAGAGCATCATCGGAAAAATCCTCAAGTACCTCTACGAAGAGGAAATGATCGGCGTAAACGGAGACGAAATCTACGCGACGATGTTCGGCAAACGGGTAAGCGAACTCTACATTGACCCCCTGTCAGGCGTCGTCATCCGTGAAGCACTAAAAAGTAAACCCAAGGAACCAACCGATTTTGGCTTGCTTCATTTGATTTCTCACATGCCCGACATGGGACCAGTCATGCGTCCCTACGCCCGGGAAGTTGACCCGCTGGCGCTTGCTCTAGAGAAGCACCGCGATGAACTTTTCACTGACGTACCGAATGAGTGGGAAGACCGTTTTGCCTTTGAAGAGTTTCTGGGCGAAATCAAAACTGCGCTTGTTATGAAGAGCTGGGTTGAAGAGGTCAGCGAGGAAAACCTGATTCAGCAGTTTAACGTGCAGCCAGGCGACCTGTACCGCACGATTGAGAACGCGAAGTGGCTACTCCACGCGACAGACGAATTGGCTGGGCTGTTCGGATGCAAAGAGCTTCGTCCCCTAACCAGCGAACTTGTTGAACGGGTTTCTAAAGGCATAAAGAAAGAACTTCTGCCTCTTGTGCGGCTCGAAGGCATAGGCAGAGTTCGCGGACGCATAATGTTCAACGCGGGTTACCGAACCATCGAAGACGTGAAGCTTGCGCAGGTTGAGGATTTGGCTAATTTGCCGCTTATGGGTCCAAGGCTGGCGAAGAAAATTAAGGAGCAAGTCGGCGGCTTCGTGAAGAAGGACACTTGGGAAAAACTGAGTGGAGAGCAGGAGTATAAGCAGAGAGCTCTTTCTGAATTTTAGGTTTTAGCGAATTTTTCCGCTTGTTTAACTGCCGTGCCTAAATAGTTCTTCGGGTCGAGTGCTTGGTCAATTTCTTTCTCCGAGAGTTTGCCGCTTACAAACTTGTCAGCAAGTAGGACCTGTTTGAAATCTTTTTTCTCAGCTGCACTTTCGATTGTCAGCTTCCGCAGCAACTCGTGTGCTTCCTGCCTGTTCACGCCCTTCTTTGTCAGCGCCATCATCACGGCTTCGGACATTGCTCGCCCATGGGTGAGGCTTAGGTTCTGCAGCATCCGATCCTGGTTAACTCGCAAATTCGCGACAACGTCACACATCAAGCTAAGCATGTAGTCGAGGAGAATGTTTGATTCTGGAAAAATGAACCTTTCAGCCGACGACTGAGTAAGGTCCCTTTCATGCCAAGTAACCATGTCCTCCAACGCTGGAGCCACAAGGCTGCGTACGATCCGAGCTAAGCCGCAGACGCGTTCGCACGTTTCAGGGTTCTGCTTGTGCGGCATCGTTGAGCTGCCCACCTGCTTGTCCGGTTCAAACGCTTCAGAAAGCTCGCCGATTTCTGGTCGCTGGAGTTCGCGGATTTCGGTGGCAAAGTTTTCCAGCGAAGAAGCAACCATCGCGTAAACGCATACGAGTTCGGCGTAGCGGTCTCTCTGGACAATCTGCGTCGAAATCTCCGCTGCATGAAGACCAAGCCGTTCCATAACAAGCTGCTGGATCTTCTCGGCGTGTTCGCCTAAACCCGCTTGCGCGCCGACTGCGCCGCTCATTTTCCCGACTAAAACCCGTTTCTTGCACTCTTCTAAGCGTTCAATGTGCCTGTTGACTTCCCAGCCCCAAACGGCAAACTTGAACCCCAACGTGATCGGCAAAGCATGCTGCCCGTGGGTTCTGCCAATCATCACCGTTTCCTTGTGCCGCGCCGCCTGCTTCTGCAGTGTAGCCTTGAAATCTTCAAGCTTCTTCTCAATAACTTCCATTGCCCTTCTCAGTTGCAGCGCGTTGGCGGTGTCCACGATGTCGTAGCTGGTCGCGCCCAAATGCACGTAGGCGCCGCTTGACCCGCAAACATCGGAGAGCGCCCGAACCATCGCGGCAATGTCATGCTTAATCTCCTTCTCAATAGCCTTGACACGGTCAACTTTAACGTACTTGGTGCTAGCCATGGCAGCGATTTTTTCCGCGTCCTTCCTTGGAATGTCGCCTACTTCAGCGTGCGCAAAAGCCAAGGCGGCTTCAACGTCAAGCAGTTTCTGGAGACGGGTTTCTTCCTCGAAGATTTTCAGCATTTCCGGCGTGCCATAGCGGCCTGTATCTATTGGTAGGATTGGCAAGTTGGTATTTCCTCAACAGGGAAGGATACGCAGATTAAAGATTAATGTTTTACCAGTGCATTAACAAAATAATCAACGCAGGAGCGTATTGAGACATGAAGGTTACTGTTGCGGTGTTGGATAAGCACGGTGATAATGTGGTTGGTCGGGTTCTTGAGTTACTTCAAGGGCTCGGTGATGTGCGGACTTCAAATTTTGGGCTAGTTTCGCCCACGAAGAGTTTACTGGACAAGAACCTTGACATCATGAGCAGACAAGGCTTAGTTTCATCAACTGTGGCAGGCTATGTTTCCTCGAAACCTAAAGGGGCAGGCGGCTACGAGTTTTTGCAGTTGGATGATGCAGCGCTTGTTTTCGAGGGCAGAGTGTACTCGCCTTTACCGAAAGCCGCAGTGATGGAAGAGGTTGCCAAGGAACCGCTCCACTGCGAAGCGCTCCTGCAAAAGTTAATCGCAAACGCGGATGGCGACTATTCGTTCCTCATGGTCAAGGATGGTTGGGTTGGAGCTGGAAGAGACCCGATAGGAGTGCAACCGCTCTACTATGGCGAAAACCAAACCTTCGCAGCCATTGCGACAAACCGAAAAGCGCTCTGGGCGCTGGGAATAGAGAACCCAGTTTCTTTTCCGCCTGGAAACATGGCTTTTGTTAACCGTGAAGGCTTCCAGTTCAAACAGGTTAAAGCCCTGAGATTTGCAGAGCCTACGCCCACATCGTTGGATGAGGCAGCAAAGAGGCTTCAGACTCTTCTTGAAGAATCGATCCGAAGGCGCACTCGTGACGTGAAGAAGGTTGCAGCCGCGTTTTCGGGAGGATTGGACAGCAGCTTGGTGGCTTATCTGGCAAGTAAGCTTGGCGTGAAAGTTAACCTGCTGCATGTAAGCATGGAGAATCAGGCTGAAACAGAAGAAGCCATCGAAGCGGCAAAGCAGCTTAACCTGCCTCTTCAGGTGCATCTGTTCAAGGATTCTGACGTGGAAAAAACCCTGCCCAAAGTCGTCGCACTCATCGAGGAGGCTGACCCGATTAAAGCCAGCATTGGCCTGCCGTTTTACTGGACTGCGGAAAAAGCGGCTGAAGAGGGATTCCACGTGGTGCTGGCTGGGCAGGGCGCGGATGAACTGTTCGGGGGCTACCAACGCTACGTCAACGAGTACTGCAAGGAAGGCAGCGAAAAAGTCCTCAAAACCATGTTCCACGACGTGGTGAACATTCATCTAAGCAACCTTGAGCGAGACCTAAAAATCACGGGCTACCACGATGTTGAGTTGCGTTTGCCTTTCGCGTCGTTCGATGTTGCCGAGTTTGCGATGAGTTTGCCCATTGAATGCAAAATTGAACCCAGACCCGACACACTGAGAAAGCTGGTTTTGCGCAGGGTCGCGTTGAACGCGGGCGTGCCAAGCTCGGTTGCGGATAAGCCAAAGAAGGCAGTGCAGTACTCAACGGGAATAAACGACGCGATAAAGCGGGTTGCAAAGAAACACGGCAAAACAGTCAACGAGTACATAGCAGAGCTGTTGCAACAATCAAAACAATGAAAAGCCGACTCTGGCGGGAATCGGGGAAGCACCAAAATGTTACCGCAGGGTATTATACCAAACGGTATTATACCCAAAAGTAACATTTTGAAAAGGCAAGGCAACTCCTCAGCCATGAGCTTTTTCATTCCAAACTAACGCTGAACCAAAGCCTAAATAAAAAAAAAACAACCCAAAACAAGCCCTGACCTATTCGATAGGGAGACGGGAGGGGGTCTACTATTTACATCAAAAAACCAAAGTAAATATGGGTTCACAAAGACAGGGGAGAGGGTCTAGTATTTGTGACAAAAATCCACCACAAATATGGTTCCAAAAGCAGCTACCCCTCTGCATTTTACAATCAGCTTCAAAAAATAAAAAGCGAAGTCACGCAGGCTGAAAAAGCATCCAGCCTTCAATCCCAGCCGTCTCGGCGCTAGTCTGCGATTTCCACGCGTAGGGACATTTTGCGCACTTTGCTGGCGATTTCCTTCAGCGCCTTCAGGTCGTAGGGCAACTGCGTCCCGCGTTTACGCTTAAGGATCACTCGGGTCTCCGTGGTGCCGTCTGGAAGCCAAATGGTGTTGATCGTCAGTATGCTGAAGGGTATGAACAGGTCTTCGAGGAACTTGCGGTCGTCAACGCCGTACTCCAAAACCTTAACGTTCCTGCCTGTCTCGTCGCCGATGGCCTTTATGATTTTCCCACTGTAGCCTAAAAGTTTAGGGACATCCCCGTGGCCAACGATGATGGCCAACGTTTTCTCAACGTCAACCGCCTTGTAGAAGGTCACGTTCTGCAGGCTCGGATACTTGTCTTCCATAGACAACAGTAACCGGGCGATCTTCAAATCTACCTCACTTATCTCGCCAGCCTTAACTTTAGCTGAACACTTCTGACACAACATTCCGCTCTTCAAGCAGAAACTGCAAAGTTCCGTTTTCATCGCACGTCGTTATCCTGCAAATTTTGGAGTTCCGCTACTACGCGTTACCTGATCAACGTAATCTCAATCGTACTCACGTTCGTCGCCGAGTCGCCTTCATCCTGCGCAAGCAACTGGTCAGTCCCGATCCCGATGCACTTGATCTTCACGTCCGGAAGAAACCTGTGCCTGACAACCTCAGCCACGTCAATCGCTCGACTGATGGATCTCCCCCGCGCTTTAATGCTTACCTCCCTTGCTCCGCCGTGAAAGAAAGTGATGCACGCGAGAACGTAGTTCATTACTGGCTTCTTTCCGATCAAGACCGCGTTGACCTCAGACACGCCATCGCTTCACTCCTAGTTTACTTTTTAAGTGGCTTGACTAAAGATTTCACTCAAAATAAATACATTGTGGTACAAGCTTCAAGTTCCCACTTGCAGTCTCAAAATCCGCTTTACCACCTTTTAACACTCGCCACATTATCAAAAAACGCCAAGGCCCCCGCATCACTGAAGAAGGCAGCCGACCACTCTGGTCATGAACGTTACAATCTTTTCGCAAAATAACCATTCAAGTCTTGAAGGCAGCACAGTTTGATTCTTTGCGGTATCATCTTTTTTTGTTTATTTTTAAGGCATCAAATTCTTAAGCAACCTCACTATTGTAAAGGTTTAAATTAACAAAACATCACGTAAGTGACCAGTTTGGAACCATTAACTAAACGTTCAATACAACTTTTAAAAACACTCTACGAAAAGGGGAAATCCACAAACACCTACACCCTCAGAGTGAAGCAGGACGAGTTATCCAGCCAATTGGGCGTAAGCAGGCAAGCATTAAACGTGCACTTGCGTAAACTCAAAAGCCGCGGTTACATCCGCACCGGCAGAGGCTTCATAGACGTCACAGATAAAGGCTTAAACGCCCTTGGCATATCCACAACTCCCGCCTTTATCCTCCTGAAAGTTTCGCCAATCAAGCGAATTCACGTTTACGAGCAAATCCGAGAACTCGCGGTTTCCAGAGCCTTTCGCATAGCCGGGGAAGTAGACGCCCTAATCATCGTCGAGCGAGACAACCTGGATGAAGTCTTAAAGAAGCTTTACGGCATCGACGGAATCGAAGACACACGCTCGTACGTCACGATTGAAGAAATCAAATAACCGCCTTCTTTTACAAAATGTAAAGGCAGAGACAAAAAGGTATATTTGACACTTAACCATCAAAGAGTTAGCCAAAACAGAAGGTTAACATTAAATGCCGATATTAGACCCAGTCAAAAAAGCCATTGCGCAAAAGCACAGACTTTACATGAAAATCTGCAGAGATTGCGGGGCACGAAACGCTGAAACCGCGGTGAAATGCAGGAAATGCAAGGGCAAGAACCTGCGCTGGAAGAAACGAGAAATAGTGAAGTAACTGTTTTTATCTTTCTTTTATTTTCATTCTTGCGGATTAGAAAAGTGAGTTGTCGCTGATTAAGGAAAAAGCGCCGAGTTGCCTTGCTGAGTAAACCTTAGTTTTTATTATGTCAGAGCAGGCTTCTCAGGAGAGGACTTTTACTAGTGTTTCCATGTTAAAAATGGTGTTTGCGCAGCCGTTTTTAAGCAACGGGACAGATTGCCAAGCTATGCCCATGCTGCTCAATTTTTCCCCGGACATAACTACTTCTGGACCGCATGCAACGCCCACGATGCCCTCGTAGTTCTTCTGCTTCAAAATGTTAGGCACACAAGAACCGCCAGATAAAACGTAGACATCGTACCCTTTTTCTTTGGCAATGCGTTCGGCCTTGTTGACGTAGCAGTCGGGTGAGCAATGAGCACAAACATAAGAGCTCAAAGCTGGCTCAAAAACGGCTTGACATCGACTATCCATGTATTTCCTGCAGCAGTGGGGAAGGAACAAAGCCCTTTTTTTGGATTGCAAGAATTCCTGTTTTTGTATCAGATTCAAAGTTTGCATCTTAAGGAGGTCCTGAATTAACACTGCGGCGTCTTGGATGTTGAGTCCTGTAACTTCCTGAATTTTGAATTTTCTGATTAGTTCCTGTAAGGTCTTCTCAAAAACCTTCTGCATGCCCATTTGGTTGCTTACAACGGCGAGTTCTATGAAAAAGTGTTGCGGCGCCTTTGAAATGTCGAAAGTAAACTTATAGGGCATAACTCAAGATGAATAAAGTGCCAAGCTTAAAAAAATATCTCTCACGGCATGTGGAAACAGAGTTTTGGATTGGCGCGCAACACGCCATCTTTAAAGTTTCCAAACATGTTTACCTTCGTCAAGTATACAACTCCTAGGCGGAAAAGAGCAACCTCGAACCTGCAGTAAGCAAGTTCTTAAACTAAAGAACTTTCGCGAGGGTTTCCATGTTAAAAATAGTGTTTGCACAGCCATTCTTTAGCAACGGTATAGCTTGCCCAGCAACATCCATACCTTCCAAAAGTGGACCCAACACTTTTATTTCTTCTCCACACGCAATGCCCACCACACCCTCGTAGCGCGTACTTTTCAGAATCTTGGGAACGCAGGAACCACCAGGCACCACGTAAACGTCATAACCTTTCGCTCGGGCTAAGTGGTCAGACTGGTTGACTAGGCAGTCTTCTGAACAGTGAGCGCATGAATAGGACGGGATATTTGAGTCAAAAACTGCTTTGCAACGACCATCAAGGTACTTTCTTGTGCAGTGAGAAAGAAAGAGCGCTCTTTTCTTGGTCTGCAAGAATTTGCCTCGCTCTATCATGTTTACTGCTTGTAAATCAATCAGATCCTGAAGCAAAACTAAGGAATCAGAAAGGTTGAGTCCAGTGGCTTCTTGTATTCTGAACCTTAAAATGATTTCTTGCAATTTCTTAATTACTGTTTTGTGCATGCCCTTCTGGTAACTTACCGTCGCAATTTCGGTGAAGAAGAAAAGCGGGACCTTTGACAGGTCGAAGGTAAACTTATAGGGCATATGCATAGCTAAGCTATTAGCTGCTTAAAAAAATACCTATGTCAACGGTGGAATCGACGTGAATTACTTTTTCTCTGTGTTATACCCTAAAAGATCTTTGACGGCTTTAAGTTCTTCACGGAGCTGCTTCACTTCCGCTTCGAGACTGCTTGCTTTCGCCTCAGCGTCCCGCTTAGCTTTCTGTAGACTGGTTAATAATTCAGGCTCAGAATCAAGGGTTCCCAACTTCTGCTGGAGATCATCTAAATTATGTTTAAGCCCTGACTGTATTTCCCTGAGCTTACAGACCAGTTCATCAATTTTCGGCGCTTGAGCCGTTTCTTGGCTAGTTTTTGTCGCCGTAAGTTCTCATCGCCGCCTGAGCTTGAAAGGGAAGAGCGGTTAGATGCTTATCTGGAACATCAACCGTTCAACGAGTTCCTTGTACCTGTTACGAATTGTGACCTCGGTGACCTGCGCGATCTCGGCGATTTCCCTCTGCGTCTTGCGTTCTCCGGTCAAGACAGACGCCACGTAACTTGCCGCCGCCGCAATTCCCGTGGGTCCTCTGCCTGATGTAAGCTTAAGTTCTTTCGCTGCCGCCAAGATTTTGTGCGCGATTTCTTCAACTTTTCCCTGCATGGTCAATTGGTTAGAAAACTTCGTTATGTACTGGCTCGGCCTCAGCGGCGGGATTGAATAGTTCAGTTCTCTTATCAGAAAACGGTAGCTTCTTCCAACTTCCTTCTTGTTCACGGTTGACGCTTGAGCAATTTCGTCTAAGGTGCGCGGCAAACCGCATTGCCTGCACGCCAGGTAAAGTGCCGCTGAAGTAACGCCCTGAATTGACCTGCCTCGGATTAATCGTTCCTTCACCGCTTTTCTATAAATCACAGAAGCTGTTTCAAGAATGTTTTTCGGCAGATTCAGGTTGTTAGAAATCTTTGTGATTTCAGAGAGGGCAAACGCCAAGTTCCTTTCCGTCGCGTCTGAAACTCTAATGCGCCTCTGCCATTTCCTTAAACGGTAAACCTGCGCTTTCTGCCCAGGCGAGAGGCTTTTACCGTAGATATCCCGGTCATGCCAGTCGATGGTTGTTGATAAACCCTTATCATGGATTGTGTAAGTTAGGGGGGCTCCAACCCTGGTTCTTTTCGACCTCTGCTCATCGTCGAACGCCCTCCACTCTGGCCCTCGGTCAGCTATTTTCTGCTGCACAACGAAACCGCAGTCCATACACACTATTTCTGCTTGTTCATAGTCGCGCATGAGTCGGGTGCTGCCGCATTCAGGGCACGGTTGCATCTTAGGCGGTTCTATTTTCGCGGATAGATCTGATTCTTCTTGTATCTTGCTATCTCTTATCATTCGTTTTGGCTCCGTCTCGCTTTCGAGAGAAGCAAGTACACTGGCTTATTCACTAGTTTAACCGGTTCACTAACTGTCGGTTTAACCACTGCATAAGGCGCAGACACTGGACCTATGATGTCGAAAACTTTGCCAACAACTTTGAGGTTTTCATCAACAACTTCTGAGCCAATTTTGGGAGCTTTTTCTGTCTTTACGATAATGTTTTTGGATGGAGTTAACGCCCGCACTCTGCCCAACTTTTGCAAACGCCCATTCCCCTCTCGAAAACATTGTACGTGACCTTAGATGGCTATTTAAGGTTTTCTAAAGTGTTTATAAGGGTAACGCAGCGACTGGGGTTTTAGAGTCGAAAACTTCTTAAAGAAGAAGTGTGGATAAGACTGTGCCTTAAAAGGGTGAGGCTAATATGTCAAAACCATTTTATGTAAAATACGAAGTACCGAAAGAAATCGTAGATGCAGCCTATGAAGCCCTGTCGATCGCTTCCAAATCAGGAGTAGTTAAGAAAGGAACAAACGAGGCAACAAAAGCTGTTGAACGATCCCAAGCAAAACTTGTCGTAATAGCCGAAGATGTTGATCCGCCGGAAGTGGTAGCACATTTGCCGCTTCTCTGCGACGAAAGAAAGATTCCGTACGTTTTTGTCCCGGAAAAAATCAAACTGGGCAACGCACTAGGCATCGATGTTCCATGCGCCGCGGCATGCATTCTCAGGGAAGGCGAAGCTACAGGTTTAATCAAAGAAATCATCACTCGGATTGATCAGGTTAAACGAGGATCTCAGTAATGAGCAAAGAATCAGCTGAAGAACTTATTCCCTCTGAAGTTATACAAATTATAGGTCGAACAGGCGTTACAGGCGAAATCACGCAGGTTCGAGTGCGCATCATGGAAGGCAAAGATAAGGGACGAATCATAACACGCAACGTTAAAGGGCCAGTGCGAACGCAAGATATTCTGATGCTGCGAGAGACCGAAAGAGAAGCAAAGAAAATCACCAGGTAAGTTGTATAGGAGAAAATTTCCATGCCGAAAAACCGTAAATGTTCGTTCTGTGGTGCCGATTTCCCCGCTGGGACAGGCATGATGTACGTTAAGAACGACGGGTCGATTCTATGGTTCGATTCTGGGAAATGCAAGAAAAGTTCCTTGCAATTCAAACGTGACGCACGCAAACTAAAGTGGACCAAGTACTTCGGTAAAGAAGAGAAAGGCAAAGGCTAAACCGAGTCCTTCTCAGTTCCACCCATTTTTTCCGTTTCCATCTGCTGTTCGGTTTTCTACTTAAAGTTTATTTTTTAGTCCTTCGCAATTTTTTAATTCTGGTGCTCTCTTGCCCGTTTTCCGCACAAAGAAAGAAGCGTTCGAGTGGTTGAGGACAGGTAAAAAAACAATCGATGTCCGAAAAGGTGGTCCGTGGCGTGGCGAGATTGCAGTCTATCTGTCAGGTCGAAAAGTTTTGCGGATGAAGATAACTGAGAGGAAGGCAGGGCAGCTTGAGGAAGTTGTGCGGTCGGATAATTACATGTTTGTTATTCCCTCGGCTGTAACTCTTGAGGGCGCGGTTTCTTATTTGCGCCGCATTTACGACGGCTACGACGGCGTTTTTACCGCTTATTATGTGGTGCCACTGGAAAGTTGACCTTTTAGTTTCTTGACGGAAAAGCTAAATTCTCGTGTGATCGAGGTTTAGGAGATGGGAAATGCGCTTTTAGTAAAAAATATGAGGAAAACGTAATGCTTAAATATTATCAGTGCCTGGTTATCTCAGCAGAAATGAGGTATTCGAAATGACAAGATTTAGCGGTTGTTACACTGCATTAATAACTCCGATGAATGGTAATCGCCAAGTCGATTACGAAGGCTTGCGCCAGCTGATAGATTTCCAAACAGAACAAGGTGTAAAAGGTATACTTGCAGTTGGCACAACTGGAGAGAGCCCCACCTTAGACTGGAGTGAACACAATCGGGTAATCGAAAAAACTCACGAGTATGCAAGTTCAAAAGTTTTAACTATAGCTGGAACGGGAAGCAACTCAACCCAGGAAGCCATCGAGGCAACGGAACATGCCCAGCGTACTGGTGTTAAATGTGTTCTGCTTGTAGATCCCTACTATAATGGACCCAGTTCATTGGAAATAAGAAGGGAATATGTTGAGCCGATCGCAAGGCAGTTTCCTGAAGTTCAAGTGATCCCGTACGTTATCCCGGGAAGAACAGGAACCCAACTGTACCCGCAAGATCTCGCCATTCTCCACCATCAGTTCCCAAACGTGAGTTGCGTAAAGGAAGCTACTTGTGACTTGAAGAATATGGAGCTGACACGGCAGCTCTGCGGTGAAGACTTCGATATTCTTTCAGGCGACGATGACAAGACTTACACGATGATGATTTCACCCGACATTTCAGCGAGCGGCGTCGTTTCAGTCGTCTCGAACGTTGCTCCGAGTACCGTGGCTGATATGGTTCATTACCTGCTGGACGGTAACGAGGAGGCTGCCAGGATAATTGCTCAGGCGCTCCAGCCGCTCTTTAGTTTAGTCACTGTAAAAACGCAAGAACAAACCCCTTACGGTCCTGTATCTTGCAAAGCCCGCAACCCGTTGGCTTACAAGACTTTGATGAATGTTCTGGGCATGCCGTCTGGTCCATGCAGGCAGCCTCTGGGAAAAATGACGCGCAACGGCTTAGAAGTGGTTCTAGCAACCGCTCGGAAAGTTTACGAGAGCAACCCTCAAATTCTTCAGCCTGTAGCCGACTACTTCGATGTCGACTTGAAAGAACGATTGTACAATGAGAAGTATTTAGAAGGGCTTTTCTATGCTTAAGTTCTGCGTAGCGGGCGCTGCAGGCAGAATGGGCAACGCCATCATGGTTGAAGCAGTGGCTAAAGGTCATCAAATCGTGGGCGCCATGGAAGCTGCTGGCAACCCGAATGTTGGCAAAACCTTAAGGGAACTCAACATCATCAATTCGGACACTCGGATTCTGGGTTCCGACATGCTAGCAGCGGCGGTGCACAACGCCGACACCTACGTCAGTTTCACAGCGCCAGCCGCCGAGGTTGTCAATATTCCAGTCGTGGCTAATCTTGGAAAACGAATAATCCTTGGAACCACCGGCTTCAATGCGGAGCAAAACCGCCAGGTCGTAAGCGCGATGTCAGGCAAGGTTCCAGCGGTGTTCTCACCCAACTACTCTTTAGGCGTCAATATTATGTTCAAGCTGGCGGAAGCTTTGAAGGCTTTTCCGGCGGGATACGATTTCAGCATAAGCGAGATACACCATACTGGCAAGAAGGATGCTCCAAGCGGAACAGCAAAGAAGCTTGGGGAAATCGTATCGAGCGCCCGCGGCTACACGAAGGTGGTTTCTGGACGTGAAGGCATAAGCCCACGCCAAGCTGGAGAACTTGAAATCACCGCGTTGCGCGCAGGCGGGGTGCCGGGTATTCACGACATAGTTGTCGCAGGACCATATGAGATGCTTAGAATTGAGCACACGGCGTTCTCACGAAACGTGTTTGCTCAGGGTGCCGTTTACGCGGCAGAATGGTTAAGCAAACAAAACGAGCCGAGAGTCTATAGCATGGCTGACGTTTTGGGGTTATCTTAAAGGCGAGGCGTCTTGGCTAGGGTCGTTATCAAGTTCGGAGGCGCTGACTTATCGTCAGGGCAAAAAATTAGGCAGGCAGCCAAGCTTGTCGCGGAGGCACATTTTGACGAGGCAATTGTGGTTGTTTCCGCTATGGGTAAAACAACTGATAGCCTTACCCAGACGCTTGCTCAAATCGGCGCCAGCGACGCTGAGTGGGCAGAAATAATATCTACAGGTGAACGAACAAGTGCCCAAATTTTTTGTGCGGCGTTGAGGGCGCAGGGTTTGAAGGCTGAAGTGTTCGATCCGGCATACGATAACTGGCCAATCATAACTGACTCAAACTTTCTCCATGCCACCCCTAACTTGGAGAAGACAGCGGCTCTAACTTCGCAGTTCGTCACGCCTCTTCTTGGCAAAGTTGTCCCTGTTGTTTGCGGTTTTCTTGGAAGAGACCTTCAGGGCAGAATCACCACTCTGGGAAGAGGCGGAAGCGACACCACGGCGGTGCTGCTCGCCAGATGCGTATCGGCAGATGAAATCATTCTCGTCAAGGAAACAAGCGGCGTGCTCTCAGCAGACCCGAAGATAATTTCTGACGCGAGGCTACTCAAGAAGCTGGAAATTCACGAAATGTTTGATTTGGCGCAGGGAGGAGCAAAAATCATTAAGCCTGGAGCCCTCAAGTACAAGTTGCCGAACCAAACTCTCAGGGTTGTGGACTTTGGCTCAGGTAACCTTGTAGGCGGCGGTACAGAAATCACTGGGTCTTTTGATCTCAATTCTGCAGAAATCTTAACGCAGCAAGGCTTAATCGCGATCAGCATTGTTTGCGAGGTCAACGCGCAAAACATTAGAGATGTCTTTTCTGTGCTTAGCAAGAGACCAGTTTACGGTGTAAGTTCAGGGCGAAAATCTTTTACCGTTTTTACTGCAGACGGCGATGTCACTCAGATCTTGAATCAGCTGCACGGCATGAAAGACGTCAAGGCGGTCAGCCACAGAGAAGGCGTTGCCATGATCCAAATTAGTGACCCAGCCTTCATTGACTCGCCCGGCGGCATAGCGAAAATCTCTGAAGCTTTAAGTCAGGCTGGTATTAACATAATTGAGGTTACAACGAGTAAGGCAACCATTAATGTTTTTATCGAAGCAAAAGAAATCACAAGTGCGAAGGAAGCGATAGAAAATGTCGTTTAAACGTAAAGTAGCCGTCTTAGGAGCAACTGGAGCCGTCGGGCAAAGGTTTATTCAGCTCCTGCAGGGGCACCCATGGTTCCAAATTGAGGTGCTTGCCGCTTCAGAGCGGTCAGCAGGCAAAAAGTACGGAGCAGCCTGCAACTGGGTTATGGAGTCAGACTTGCCTAAGGAGATTGCAGAGATGCCCGTGGCGCACGCCGATGTTGAATCTGTGGAGAAGGCAGGAGATGTGGACTTGGTGTTCTCTTCGTTGCCAGGTGAGTTGGCGGGTCCAGTTGAATCTGAGTTTGCCGCGCTCTATCCCGTGTTCAGCAAGGCGAGCGCACACAGAATGGAAAAAGACGTGCCGCTGCTGGTTCCAGAAATCAACCCTGACCACGCTGAGTTGATTCGTGTTCAGCAGAAGCTGCGAGGTTGGAAAGGCTTCATCTCGACGGACCCTAACTGCAGCACAATCCAGATGGCGATTTCCCTCAAGCCGCTGACGGCGTTTGGTCTGCAACAGGTTGTTGTTTCAACCATGCAAGCCCTGAGCGGAGCAGGCTACCCTGGCGTCGCTTCCCTGGACATAATCGATAACGTTGTTCCCTTCATTTCGGGCGAAGAAGAAAAGATGGAGTCGGAAGCACGTAAGATACTTGGGGCATTCAACGGCAAGGCGGTGCAGAATGCTGACTTCACGATTAGCGCAAGCTGCAACCGAGTTAATGTGAAGGATGGGCATTTAGAATCTATCTTCGTCAAGACTGACAAGGATCCCTCAATAGAAGAGATTGAAGCCGCATTCACCCGCTTTAGGGGCGAACCGCAAAAACTCAAATTGCCCTCCGCACCCAAGCAACCCATCGTGGTTCGCCATGAGAAAAACAGGCCTCAACCGCGGTACGACAGGGATACGGGCTGCGGCATGAGCGTTGTAGTCGGCAGGATACGCAAGGATCCGATCATGACCTTCAAGTACATGTGCCTGGGGCACAACACGATTCGCGGAGCGGCAGGCGGAGGCATCTTAAGCGCTGAACTCTACGTGGCGAAAGGTTTAGCGTAAAGCCTCACGGTAACCAACTTGTGAGCGGTGTGAAGGAATGGTCAAGGCAAGAAAGTTTCATGAGCCGTTAGAAGACCGAAAAGGCAGCTTGTTCTTTGACGGCGTTTCCGTTAAGGACTTAGCTCAAAAGTACGATACTCCCTTGTACGTGGTGAGTGAGAACCGTATCAGGGACAATTACAATCGGCTTTTTGACGTCTTAATTAGCAACTACAAGTACCTGAGGATTTATTACGCTGCCAAGGCAAACTCGAACCTTGCGGTGCTGAAGATTCTTCAGTCGCAGGGCGCGTACTTGGACACCGTCAGCCCAGGCGAAGTTTTCATGGGCTTGGTCTCTGGGTTCACGCAAGACCGCATCATGTTCACTGGGACCAGCGTGCGAAATGACGAGTTAAAAATGCTCTCGGACGCCAACATCACCGTTAACATTGATTCGCAGTCGGAGCTGGATAGGCTGCTGAAAATTGGGGTGCCGCAGGTTTTGTCGGTTCGTGTTAACCCAGAGGTCGGTGCGGGGCATCACAGCCACTGTATAACGGCGGGTCCAGACTCGAAATTCGGGCTCTGGGAAGAAGAGACGATACAGGCTTACGCCATCGCCCAAAGGGCAAGAGTGGAGCGTTTCGGCATTCACATGCACATCGGCTCAGGCATCCTTGACGTAGAACCCTACGTGCAGGCGGTGGATAAGCTGCTGAGCATTGCCAAGCGTGTTCATGACGAGGTAGGCATAAAGTTCGAGTTCATCGATATAGGCGGCGGATTCGGAGTTCCCTACAAGCCAGACGACCAAGAGTTCGATTGGGGGGCGTTCGCCAGCAAAGTGGTGGCGCCTTTCAAGGCTAAGGTCGCTGAGTACGGTTTGGGCAAGCCTTTCTTGTGTGTGGAGCCAGGCAGATATCTGGTCTGCGACGCAAGCGTTCTTCTGACGACCGTTAACACAGTGAAGGTTACGCCTGCAAAGAAATTCGTCGGCGTCGACGCGGGCTTCAACACACTGATACGCCCAACGATGTACGGGTCCTACCACCCTATACTGGTCGCCAACAAGCTGAACGCGGCGGAAAAGGAAACCTACGACGTTGTCGGTCCGATCTGCGAGTCAGGCGACGCCTTAGCTAAGGACCGCGAGTTGCCCCCAATAGAGGAAGGAGACTTGCTGGCGGTTCTAAACGCTGGCGCGTACGGTTTCAGCATGAGCTCACAGTACAACGCGAGACCGAGGGCGGCGGAAGTCATGATTAGGCAAGGCAAACCCGTGATTGTCAGGGAACGGGAACAGCTTGACAATTTAACTGCTAACCAGCGGACGGCAGAGTCACCTTGATGCGTTTCTGGAAGATGCATGGCTTAGGCAACGACTACATAGTCGTCGACAACAGAGACGAAAAAATCAGTCGCGCCGAGGCTTCAGATTTAGCCAAGAGGCTTTGTGAACGCCGTTTCTCAGTAGGCGCGGACGGTCTACTATTGGTTTCATGCTCTAAAGTGGCGTCGGCGAAAATGCGGATTTTCAACGCTGACGGCAGCGAAGCTGAGATGTGCGGCAACGGCATAAGATGCTTCGCCAAGTACTGCTACGAAAACGGCATCGTCCAGAAAACGGAGTTCCCCATCGAGACCCTTTCGGGACCCAAACGTGTCTGGCTGACGGTTGAAGGTGCCGAAGTGAAGGCGGTAAGAGTTGACATGGGCGAGCCGAACTGGGAAAGAAGCGCTCTCCCGATGAGTGGAAAAGGAACGTTCATAGATCAGACGTTGGATGTCGACGGCGAAATCTACAGAGCAAGCTGCCTCTCCATGGGCAATCCTCACTGCGTTACTTTCGTCGACCACGTTAACGATTTTCCAGTTAATCAAATAGGTCCAAAAATCGAGAATAACGGGGCTTTCCCCAAAAGAACCAACGTCGAATTCGTCCAAGTCCTGAGCCGCGACGAACTGAAAATTCGAGTTTGGGAACGGGGATGCGGAGAAACCCTCGCCTGTGGAACGGGAACCTGCGCGTCCGTAGCTGCCGCGAACAGACTTGGAAAAGTCGGGGAAAAAGTTACTGTTCACGTCTTGGGCGGCGACCTGCAGGTTGAATTAGCTGCGGGAAAACTGTACTTGAGCGGGGCAGCCGTTAAGGTTTTTGAGGGAAACCTGTTTGATGAGGTGTAACCATGACGTTTGAGTACGCAGAAAGAATTAAGCGGTTGCCGCCCTACTTGTTTGCCGAGATCGAGAAAATCATCAAGGAAAAGAAGGCTCAAGGCGTCGATTTAATCTCGTTGAGCATCGGCGACCCTGACCTGCCGCCGCCCCAATTCGTTGTTGAGGCGCTCAAGCAAGAGGCAGCTAACCCGAAAAACCATAACTACTCCTTCAGCCAAGGTGAACCCGACTTCCGCGAGGCAGTCGCAGGCTGGTACAAAAAACGGTTCAACGTTGACTTGGCGCAAGACCAAGTTATCGCTCTTTTAGGTTCAAAAGAAGGAATAGCAAACATAGCGAGAGCCTTCGTCAATCCAGGCGACCGCGTCTTAGTGCCCGACCCAGCTTACCCAGTGTACGCTAACGGCAGCACGATCCTATGCGACGGCACAGTGGTGCCCATGCCTCTTTTGGAGGAGAACGGTTTTCAACCTGACCTTGAAGCCGTCGACGCAAGAAGAGTCAAAATGATGTTCCTCAACTACCCCAACAACCCCACCGCAGCCACCGCTGACAAGAAATTCCTAAAGCAAGCAGTTGACTTCGCAAAAGACAACAACGTCATCCTCTGTTATGACAACGCCTACTCGGAAATCACCTACGACGGATACCGTGCACCAAGCATCTTGGAAGTTGACGGCGCCATGGACGTCGCAATCGAATTCCACTCGCTGTCGAAAACCTTCAACATGACGGGCGACCGCATAGGCTTCGCCGTTGGAAACAAGCAGCTGGTCAGCGGCTTAACTAAGATCAAGTCGCAAATCGATTCCGGACCGCCAGTTTACACGCAGAAGGTCGCCGTTAAAGCTTTAGCAGCCTACACGGGTGAAGAGGCGCCCGAGTTCCTGAAGAAAAACAACCAGATCCTCCAAGAACGCCGCGACCTCCTCGTGGAAACACTATGCAAAATCGGCTTTCAATGCGTCAAGCCGAAAGCAACATTCTACGTCTGGGTCAACTGCCGAGGCGACTCAATGAAATTCGCCACCAAACTGCTTGACGTCGGAGTTGCCGTGACGCCTGGAATCGGCTTCGGGAAATGCGGAGAAGGCTACGTGAGGATAACTTTCACCCAGCCTAAAGAGCGCATACTTGAAGCATGCAACAGAATAAGTAGCGCATTCTGACCCAGCTTGGGAATTCTTTTTTGCGCGTCCATTGGCTGCTTTGAGAGCTAGCTGCGTTAAATGCAAGACGGGTGGGCCAAGGCAAATTTCCGCTGTTAATACAGTATATATTAAAATATGTGCGGTATTAACTCATCATTGCTTGGAAATGTTGGAGGCCATGTTATGGAACGTAGAATAATGTCTTTAGGCAGATCCTCAATGGTGATTTCTCTTCCAAAAAACTGGATGACTCTAAACGAACTAAACAAGGGAGACGTGGTTTCGTACGCAATCCAACGTGACCGTTCATTAGTTGTTTATCCGGGGGCAGAGAAAAAGTCGCCCCCCAAAGAGACAACAATTAAGATCGGAAGCAACGAGGATGAAGCATTAATAATCCAAAAAATCATTGGGTCATTTTTGAACGGGTACTCTGGAATCACGCTAATAGCAGAAAAAATCCTCTCCGTCCCCCAGAGGAAAGCCATACGGTACATCGCTGGCAGGCTTTACATGCGAATAATGGAGTCGGATTCCAGAGGAGTTTACCTTCAAACGTTAACTGACGAATCAAAAGCTTCGCTTGACCAAGCCGTGCAAAGAATGCATCTGATCTCCTACTCCATGTGTGAGGATGTCTTCACCGCTTTGAAGACTAATGACATCTCACTTGCAAAATCCGTTTTGTCACTTGACGATGATGTGGACCAATTCCACTTCCTGATTCTCAGAATACTTCGGGAAGCGGCTCAAAGTCCAGTTTTAGCCAATGAACTGCGTTTGGATCCGGTTGACTGCATGGACTACCAGTATCTCTCCGTGTTAATCGAGCACGCTGCAGATTACGTGGCAGACATAGCCAAACACATCATTATGATAGATGGAATTGGAGAAACGATTCCCAGCAACTTGTTGGAGCTTATGGTCGATGAAGGAACGGAGGTAGTCGACTTATACATTAAGGCCGTCAACGCTTTCTTCCAACACGACCTTGACTTTTCAGTTGAAATAATGAAACAGACCAAGAGAATTGAAAAATTAGATCAAGAAATCGCAAACACAACTTTCATTAGCAACAAGAAACCCGAGTTAATCTGCGCGGTATGCTCAATTAGGGAAGACATAAAGAGACTTGCTTTCTATGCAGCAAACATCGCGGAAGTTACGGTCAACCACGCGTTCAAAGTTTCTACGTAAAAAAAGAAAGAACCCTATGCGGGTTTCTTTGTCGATTGATAATTCAACGTCATAGCCAGCTTTGCAGGTATTAGGTCTTTCTCCAGCAGTTTTCTCGCCATCGGTAACGCTATGTTGAAGTTGTAGACTTCTTTGCCGTTGCTTCGTGCTTCTCGCAGAATTTCTTTTTCGGTCTTGTGCTTCAAGTCGCCAACTGTTAACGCGCCGATTACGAATATGCCTGGCAACATTTCTCTCATGTCGTCTTTGAGTTCGATTCCTTCTACTCCGAAGGGCGGGACAGCGTTGATGTCAAGGAGTACCTTCATGTGTTTGACGCCTTTGAGCATTTCTTTGTCGATGATGCGGACACCTTTAACTCCTGCGCACATGATTACATCGGCTTTCTCGATTATGTCTATCTTAGACTGCGGTGTTGGCGCGAATATCCCTTGCACTTGAACTCCATGATCTTTCGCCAAGAGCTTGCCGATGCTTTCTGCATGTTCTTTTCCGTCAGCACGTTTCGGGTTCAGGCTGGCAATCATTACTTTGCATCCTATCTTAGCAAGAAGGACAGCTGCTATTTGGCCGACTGCACCGGTTCCCATGATGGCGCATGTCTTGTCTTTCAGTTCGCCAAGCTTGTTGGCTGCCAATGCATCTTCAGCTTTTGCAACCATGGCTGCGGCTGTTGTGTAGGCGCCTGCTGGGTCAATTATTATGCTTGTTTTGAAGGGTGGGAACATCGAATCTTTGACTGCTTGGAAAACTTCTTCAGCTCTTTCAGCGTTTTTTCCGCCTATCAAGAAGGCAGTGTGCTTAACACCTTTTGGTCCTCGGGACAGCAACGCGTCTTGAGTGATGTTTTTTGCGTCTTCCGGATTCACATTCTCGTAGGGTATGACTGCATCGTAGCCCACGTCGTATGCCATGCAAATGTCAAATGGACTTGCTTTCGCATCGGTGTCGATGTAGAACAGCAAGTACGGTGCCTCTTCCGCGGCTTTTCCCATTGTTGGTTTAACTTGAATTTGGATTGATTGCAACCAGTTTTCCATCTCCTGAGAAGACGGTACTTCTGTGCTTGCAGCTATAACTTTCTTGGAGAGTTTTGCGGTTTCCACCTTGGCATTCATCGTTTCAAGCAATTGCTTGATTCCAGTCATGTGTTCTGGACTGCAG
Source organism: Bathyarchaeia archaeon (assembly GCA_049512935.1). Taxonomy (GTDB): domain Archaea; phylum Thermoproteota; class Bathyarchaeia; order Bathyarchaeales; family Bathycorpusculaceae; genus Bathycorpusculum. The sequence continues at coordinate 21,188 of JBEKWR010000012.1, read as the reverse complement.
ATGTGAAGGCAGGTGATTTCTTCTTTTCCTTTAATTTCCCGTGCGTGATTCAGAATACCCATCGTTATCCAGCTTTCTCTAATTGAGAAGTTGATTTCTTCTTGATGTTCTTCTATCTCAAATTGGAGGCTTTGGCCGAGAGCGATCATGTATTCTTTTTCCATTGAATCGTCTTTTTGCTTTGGCAGGGCGTCCATGGCTTGTAGGAGATCGTCTCGTGATTTTATTTTGGTGGCGATGACGTCTCCGATGTAATCTTTTGCTGCTGCGTCCATTTCTACTGCGAAGTAGGGTATGTTGCTTTTGCGGAAAATGTCGGTTGTTATGGTGCCTTCAAAGTCTTCTTTTGTGCGTTGGCCTAGCTCGTCAGTGACGTAATCGATGTTTACTTTGCTTACAAGGTTTTCCAAGAACTTGTAGAAACCCACTGAAGGGTTGTACAAGGCCTTTAGGGCATTCAAGCCTGCTGGCGGATCGTTCACCCAGAACGGTTCGTTATATTCCTTTTCAAGCAGTAAGACGTTGAGTTTCTTTTTTTCTAATGGTTTTAATTCGAGGGTTTCCATTTTCTTAACCTCTGCATCTCTGAGAATGCCTGCGGCAGATATATACTTAGTCGAAATACGCTATGTAAAGTTATATATGGTATATACAAAAATGGGCTTGGACATATATTGGCATATATCCCATATACGCAGGAAATCAGCCATACCTGCGAGCCAAAAAAAATTTTGAAAAAGAAGAGAAAACTGAGAAAAAGGCTGAACTCATAGATTGCTTTGACTGTAGCTTTCCTCGTCAAAAGTCGGTAGAGCCATCAGCTTGGTCTTGTACTTCAGCTTCCCGTCTTTCGCATGCGGCTTCCTCAAGAGTTCATCTGAGTACTTTTCGATTTCCCGTGCCTCTTCAGCTAATCGGGCTGCGGCTTGCGCGATTTCGTGTGCGGCAGCTACGAGCGGGATGTATTTTTCGTTTTCTTTCTCTATGAAGCAAGCCATGACGTCGATGTCGGCGAGTTTTTCTGCCATTGCGTAGGCGGCGATGGCTTTTGCTTTTGCGTAAGGGTTGTTGAAGAAGATTTGGTCGCGTATCGTCGTGATGTCGATGACCAGCTTTGGCAGTATCGGAGTGAGACCTGCTTCGATGGCGTAGATGACTTTGTCGATTTCTTGGTAGACTATGCGGTAAACGCCGGTTATTGCGAGAACCTTGCTTACGTTTGAGTTGAAAAGTGCCATCTCAATTGGGTCTAAGAACTCTTTTCTCGCGCCGATCATGGGGTCTCCGGTGATTATGAGATAGCCTAAGCCTTGTTTTTCAATGTCGCCCTTCACCTTCTTGCCGGGAGAATCCGTAATGACGATCCCTGGGATTTTCCTTTGAGCAACGGCGTCGCGCGCCTTCGAAGGGCCGGGCAGTGCAGTGTTGGGAGATATTATGACTGCAACTTCAGGGTTGAACTCAAAGAACTTGGGCAAAGCTTCTTCAACGTCGTCGGCTCCCATTTTTGAACCTGTTGTCACGGTTCTAACTTTGATGTCTCTTCGATCGGCTAATTCATCCAATAGAAGCTCAAGACAAGGTGATGTCCCGATATTTCCACATTTGAAAATTCCGATCTTTTTGGGAACTGGAACTGGTACTGGTTGTGGTTGTTGCTGTTCTGCCAATTTGAAAAACCCCTTGGTAGATAGGTTTTATGCGGGTTGAGCATTTAAAAGTTACCATAATAGCCCTGAAAGAGAGGCTTAAGGTGCAGAAATTTTTCTAAATTGTATTAAGCGTTAGAGCGCAAGAGGCTTTCAACCGCAATTGTTTAATAAGTTAGACCTCAGAGTTGTATCCATAAAAACTAAGAAGGCGTCCAATTGTCCATAAACCAGAATTTAGAGAAACTCTCAAACGCGTGTGGCGTAACGGGCAGAGAAAGCGAAGTCAGAGAATTAATGATTCGGCTTATGACGCCATACGCAGACGAGATAATTGTAGATAGACTTGAAAACGTTATCGCCATAAAAAAGGGCAAAGAAAAATCGACTAAAATAATGCTTGCGGCTCACATGGATGAGGTCGGCCTGATGGTTAAAACCATCACTAAAGAAGGCTTCTTGCAGTTCGCAAAGATGGGCGGAATAGATGACCGAATCTTACCCGCTCAGAGGGTTTCAGTAATGTCGAGAAAAGCGGTTTTTCCAGGGATAATCGGTTCTAAACCTCCGCACATCCAGAAAGAAGAAGAACGCAAAAAAATCATCTCTTCAGACGAGCTTTTCATCGATGTTGGCGCGGAAAGCAAAGAAGACGCGCTGTCCATGGGCATTGCGGTTGGTGACCCGGTAAGTTTTGACATCAAATATACTCCTTTGGGCAGGGATGTAGTCATCGGCAAAGCCTTAGATAACCGAGCAGGCTGCGTCACCATGGTTGAAGTCCTCAAACTTTTAGAACGCACCGACTGCACAGTCTACGCCGTCGGAACAGTCCAGGAAGAACTCGGCTTGCGGGGAGCAGGCGCGGCGGCTTTCAACGTTGACCCTGATGTGGCAATAGCCCTCGACGTGACCATAGCTGGCGACGTTCCCGGAGTTAGAGAATACGACACGAGCGTGAAGATGGGTAAAGGTCCAGCCTTGACGATTTCCGATTCTGGCTTAGTTACGCATCCGAAGGTCCTTCGTTGGCTTTTGGATTCGGCGGAGGAAGAAAAAATCCCATTCCAGATTGAAACAGGATTGATGGGTTCAACAGACGCGGCACGCATTTTACTGACGAGGCAGGGCATCCCGAGCGGGAACGTTTCGATACCGACACGGTACATTCACAGCCCAGTAGGTATGCTGTCCCTGAAAGACATCGAGGATTCGGCTAAACTCACAGTTGCGGCGATTCAAAGGGTCTCAAAATTCTTCTAGCAGGATTGGAAGCGTGGTATCTTCTGGCGTAGAATTGGCTCAAAAAGCCGTTCAGTACTATGACGACGGCTATAACTGCGCCCAAGCCGTGCTTTTAACTCTATATGAATATTTGGAACCCGAAGGCAAGAGTGAACTCGTACCCAAAATAGCTGCGGGCTTCGGCGGCGGCATAGGACGCTGCGGCTCGGTATGTGGAGCATTGACGGGCAGCATAATGGCGGTGGGAATCAAGTATGCGCCCAACGAGACGGGCGCGGAAAAGCGGGCGAAAGCCTACGCTAACTCTAGGGCGCTTTATCAGCAGTTTGAGAAGCAGCATGGCACCGTTTTCTGTCGAAACCTGATAAAATATGACCTGTCAAACCCTCAAGAGCTAGCTAAGGCTCGCCAAGAAAAAGCCTTCGAGAAAGTTTGCTACAAACTGATTAGAAGCGCCGTCGAGAATTTTGTTGCACTTGAAAAATAAATGGTCCTTTCTTCTTTTTGCCCTTTTCCTATTTCGTGGTTAAGCAGGTTACTTCTTGATTGGCTTCAAAACTGATTGGTTGGTAGACCATAAGTCAGAAGCCGAAACCCGCCTAGCGAAAGTGTTTTTAGCCGTTCAGCTTCAATTAATAGACTGGGCGCTTAACGATGGATGATGCTCAGAAATTCGCTGGAAAATTCGAGTTTTTAGAACACACAGCCGACGTTTACATAAGGGCACTCGGGAAGACAATGGAGGAAGCCTACGAGAACTCGGCGCTTGCAATGTTCGAAGTCATGACCGACACCGATAAAGTGGCTCAGACGAAAGAGCAAACCCTGCAGGTAGGGGCTGAAGACCAGTACGGGCTGCTTTATAATTGGCTTGAAGCTCTGCTTGTAAAGTTTGAAACCGAAGGCATGTTCTACTCAAAATTCCAAATATCCGACTGGAAGGAAACTGAGGAAACCTTCAAGTTCAAAGCTAAGGTTTGGGGCGAAAAATTTGACCCTCAAAAGCATCCACAGAAAGTCGGCGTTAAAGCCGTAACCTACCATAGAATGATGATAATTAGGGAAAAGGACAGCGTGGTTTTGGAGTTCATTTTAGATATTTAGGCTAGCTTTCGCTTTTTCAGCTCTTCTACCATCTTATCAACTATCGGCTCCGGCGGCTGGTCGAGACTCGTGGTTTTCGAGACGACAACTGGCACCTTTTTCTTGTTAAAGTACTCCAACAGCGGTTTTGACTGTTCCTGATAAACCTGCAGCCTTTTCTTTATGACCTCAGGAGTATCGTCTGAACGCTGATACAAGGGTCCACCGCACTTGTCGCAGACTCCTTCAACTTTCGGCTTTAAGAAGCGAATGTTGTAGACGGTTCCGCAGTTACGGCATATCCTGCGGCTAGACAAGCGTTCAATTATGAGCCAGTCGGGCACGTCTATCAGCAGGATAACGTCAATTTCATTCAGGGCTTCAAGCGCTTTAGCCTGCTCAAGCGTCCGCGGGTACCCGTCTAGAATGAAGCCTTTCCCGCTTGGAATCTTGCTTAAACGCTGCTTCAGAACCCCCACGACAACCTCATCGGGAACCAAAAGCCCCTTCTCAACGTACCCCTTGACTTTCCTTCCCAACTCTGAGTCTTCTTTCATCAATTCGCGGAAAATGTCGCCTGTCGCGATGGTTTCAACGCCAAGTTTCTGTTGAAGCCTGCTGGCATAAGTGCCTTTTCCCGCGCCTGGTGCTCCAAACATGACAGCTTTCAATTCTCTTTTTACCCCCACTTAGCCTCTTGCCTAGAGGGAATATGCAAATAATTAAGTTTTACCTGTTCTTTCCGGATTTTACGGAAACATTTATGCCAATACAGCGCCTAACAAACGTAGCAAGGTGAAGATTTGCATACCAGAGTGATCGGGAGAAACCTCTTCCAAATTGATTTGGAAACCGGCGGATTCAAGAATATTATTTGCAGCTACGTTTTGAAAGGCGCTAAAGTCACCCTCGTCGAGTCGGGACCAACCTCTTCGGTGCCAAGACTTGTCGAAGGATTAAAAGAACTCAATATAATGCTTGAGGATGTAGAATACGTAGCGGTCACCCATGTTCACCTAGATCATGGCGGCGGCGCTGGCACACTGCTAAAGTTTCTACCTAACGCAAAGGTAATCGTGCATCCAAGAGGCATGCCTCACCTGGTTGATCCCCAACGGCTCTGGGAGTCCGCACAGTCGGTTTTGGGGTATGTAAGCGAAATCTTCGGCAAACCAGAACCTGTCCCGAAAGAACGCATAATACCTGTCACAGAGGGTTCTTTTGATTTTGACGTGGGCGGTAAATTGCAGGTTTATGAGACGCTTGGTCATGCTTCCCACAACCTCAGCTTTTTCGAAACCCTAAATGACGGCGTTTTTCCGGGGGACGCCGCAGGCACCTATTTCCCAGAGTTTGATGCCGTCATTCCAACGACGCCTCCGCCTTTCCGCTTAGACGCAGCGCTGGCTTCTTTAGACAAACTAATCAGCCTCAGACCAGCATCTTTGTATTATAGTCATTTCGGCAAAGCCTCCGACGCTGTTCAGCGGCTAAAAGATTACAAAGTTGAACTTCAACTGTGGGGGAGGATTGCGAAGGAAGGCGTGGAGGAAAAACAAAGCTTTAAGCAGATATGCGAAAGGATACTTCGAGAAGACGAGGTCATGCATCGACTCGCCGGCTATTTGAGCGCGCACCCGATTTACTCGATAACGGCGCTCGGAAACACTGTTCAGGGATTTGTCGATTACGCCAAAGCAGAGCAAGACCAACGATTGCCCGAATCAGGGTAAACGGTCGCCTGGAAAACTCCTGCAAGGATGGATCTCGTAGATGAAAATGCCCGCCTTGACGCCTGGGTCTTCATCCATAATCTTTTTTGTCTCGTCAACTGTCGCATTAAAAATTGCCACTCCTGAAAGTGCGCTGTCGTCTGAAACTGGGCAGACTATGGGCATGATGCCGTCTCTTCGAAGGGCAAAGTTTCTTCGTCCGTGTTCCCAAACAATCTTTTTGGCGTCTTCCATGCCGCTGTTCGGTCCGTCTTTCAGGATCACTATGCAGTAACGTTTCGTTTTGGCAAGCATTTGCTTCATAAACTCGTCTGTTACTTCAGCCATTCGCTTTAACTCCTATCAAGTCAAAAGCTAATGATGACGCAAGATTGTTTAAAATTCTTGCTAGAATCGGATTCTTACCCCCGCAGTGAACGACTTTGGGTCACAACTGTTTTATTTCAGCAATGCCCTTTTTGACTCTGGTGAAAGGTTTTGGGTGAAAGTGAAAGCAGAAGAACGCCAGAGCAAGTTCCACTGGAAAAAATAAACGATTACTCCTGGCGCATTCCAAAATACAAGCCCGGCATGCTTGTTCCCGGCATCGTTTTCGCTAACGAGGCACTTTTAGAAAAAATGAAGACCGACCGCACTCTATGGCAATGCTCAAACGTGGCTCAGCTGCCTGGAATCTACAAGCACGCCATAACGTTGCCCGACGGCCACGAAGGCTACGGCTTCCCAATCGGCGGCGTCGCAGCAACCGACTACGAAAACGGTGTCATCAGCCCCGGCGGCGTCGGCTACGACATCAACTGCGGCGTTCGGCTCTTGGCAACAACGCTAACAGAAACCGAGATTCGCCCCAAGCTCGTGCCTTTGGCAGAAACTATTTTCCGTAATGTTCCTTCTGGGCTTGGAAGCCGACGAAAAGACCTTTCAATATCCAGCAACGACCTGGACCACTTAGCCGTCGACGGCGTCCGGTGGCTTATCAAACGGGGTTTCGGCTGGCCTGAGGACGCGGAGCACTGTGAGGAAGGCGGCTGCATGCCTAACGCCGACCCCGACAAGGTTTCCCAAACGGCTAAGAGCAGAGGCTTAACCCAGATCGGCACGTTAGGCTCAGGAAACCACTTCTTGGAGATTCAGAAGGTAGACAAAATCTTCAACCCTAAAACGGCGAAGACTTTCGGCATCACCCAGGAGGGCCAGGTTACCGTTATGATTCACTGTGGTTCAAGAGGGTACGGTCACCAGGTCTGCAGCGACTACTTGAGGGTGATGGAGCATGCGGTTGCAAAGTACCACATCACGTTGCCTGACCGCGAGTTAGCCTGCGCCCCAGGAAACAGCAATGAAGCCAAAGACTACGTTCAAGCCATGGCTTGCGCCGTCAACTACGCCTTCGCCAACCGCCACGCAATCATGCACTGGGTACGGCAAAGCTTCCAGCAGGTCTTCCACGAGCCGCCTGAAAATTTCGGGTTAAAACTCGTCTACGACGTATGCCACAACGTCGCCAAAGCCGAAACGCACAACATCGACGGGGCACAAAAGAAGGTTTGGGTTCACCGCAAAGGAGCCACAAGAGCCTTCCCCGCAAGGCACCCCGACGTCCCAGCCGACTACCGCAGCGAAGGGCAGCCAGTGCTTATCCCAGGCAGCATGGGCACAAGCAGCTGGGTTTTGGTGGGCTCGCAGAAAGCAATGGACTTGACTTTCGGTTCAACCGCGCATGGAGCGGGCAGAATGATGAGTCGTTCGGCGGCGAAGAGGCAGTACTGGGGCGGCGACGTGAAGTCAGGGTTGGAGAAGCGTGGAATCGTGGTTCGCGCGGCAAGCGCTTCGGTTCTTGCTGAAGAAGCCGACCCGGCTTACAAGAACGTGGACGTCGTGGTGGACGTCAGCGACAAGGTTGGAATCGCCACGAAGGTTGCAAGGCTCGTGCCGCTCGCCGTGGTAAAAGGCTAAGCTTCAATCAACCGCATTTTTTCATTCTCCCCTCTTTTACTGTTGTTTCTTGGAGCTTTTTTGGGAAATCCTATAACTAGATGTTTTAATAATGCAGTACAAATAAGTTCGACGAAGCAGGAAAGCGGCGTTTGAGCAACAAAGGCAGAGGCATTAGGTTTCAGTACAGCGGTTACGTGATCTTCGCGGTTCAACTTTTTAGTGTAGCCACTGGATTGATTTTCACTCTTCTGCTTACCCGCAACATGAGCACTAAAGAGTACGGCGTTTGGACCAACATTTTCGATTACATCGGGTACTTCACGCTTTTCAGCGGTCTGCTGCCTTTCTGGGCAACAAGGTTTGTGGCGCGGCACAAAGAGGGAACAGTTAGAACTAACACTTTAGCGCAGCTGTTCATAGGTCTCGTTTCCATGGCGGTTTATTTTCCCATAATCTTTCTAATCTACACTTATGCGATTGCTCCAAAAATCGCGGCGTTCACGACTGCAGATTACTTGCCGATCTTTTTGATAGCTGGAACCTACATCCTGACATATTACATGATAACCTGTTTCGAGGCTATTCTGCAACCTAAAAAACCTGAAGCTCTCGGCTACGGCTTGCTGATTGAGGAACTGGTGAAGGTGGGCGTCGCGTTGGTTTTGATATTAGGCCTAAAGCAGTTGTTCCTTGGGGCGGTGCTGGCACTTGTTCTCTCCTGCTACGTTCAAGTGAGCTATTACGTGTATCTTTTAAGAGACGACTTCAAGGAAAAAACCAACTGGAGCTACCTCAAAGAGTGGATCAAAGGCTCAACAGTGATTGCCTACAACGCCGTCGGCAGCCAACTGCTGTCTTTCGTGCTCATTATGCTCTTCTTCTTCGGTGGACCCACCACGAGGGCTTACTATCAGGCTGCCTTCAGTTTCACCAGTGTAATCGGCTATTCCATCAGCTTGTCCATCGCCCTGTACCCTAAGCTGCTTGAGAAGACTTGTACGGAAGAACAGGTTGGCACGTCGTTCAGAACGGTGATGATGCTGGCTATCCCGTTAACTGCAATTGCGATGGTTATGTCCGTCTCGTTTCTGAGCATCCTAAACGTTGCCTACGGAGTCGCTTGGCCCGTTCTTATCGCGCTGTCGATTTACACCCTGTTAGGTTTGGTTTCTCTGTTTTACTCAAACTGCGTTTTGGGTGTGGAAGCGTTCGACGCAGGAGGAAAAATTCATCTCCGCGAGCTTTTCAGAAGCAGAATCTTCAAGCTGTTTAGTCTTCCCTACATTCAGGCTGCAATCGAGTTGCCCCTGGCTTACTTTGTGCTGACCAGATTGCCTATTGCGAACTCGGTTCAGGGCGCGGTGTACGTGATAGTGATAATGATCGGCGTGCAGGTTTCAACCTTCGGCGGACTTTACTGGTTCATGCGTCGGCACGTGAAAATACCTGTAGCCTGGGCGAGCTTGGGCAAGTACGCTTTATGCGCCGTTATGATGGGCATACTCATGCTTCTGATTCCAACCACGACCACGCTTCTCTTCACAATCGGCAAAGCCATCGTGGGCTTCGGCATCTACGTGGTTTTGCTGTTGGCTATTGACAACCAAGCGAGGCAGCTTATCAGGTCGATATGGAAAGAAATCAAAGACACGATACGCCAGTTTACGAGCCGAAACGATGAGCGAGACGTTTTTTCAGGCGAGAACGGGGTTAAACCAACTGAAAATTAATATGCCTAAAAAACAAGTGTTTCATGAAGCGATTTCTGCTTTCAAAAATGAGGTTTGACCGTCGTTGAAGGATGAATGCGGAATCTGCGGTAGAGTTCTCAGAGTAGCGTACATGCGTAAGTGTCAACGCTGCCAGAAACTGTTCTGCCGCGACTGCATGGTGCCTGACGTTGCAACAGGCGACCCCAACGCGATGTTGTGCCTGCACTGCGCCCGCCGGGTTGTTTCGCCTCGGTCAGTGTCCAAGTACGACGGGCTTGAACGCCACTTAAAGTTCAGAGCTGCCTTCACAAGCCTCGTTAAGCTTTCCTTCGCGAGAATCGACGGTTTAATCGGCAGCGAGCTTCCGATGGGCGCCTTCAAGGACACGGCGTGGTGGAGCAACTCGTCTTCTAGCGCTCATGCTAAGGCTTGGTTGGACGCAGGCTGGGAAGTGCAAGAAGTGAACCTCAAAGAGGGCTACGTCGTGTTCAAGAAAGTGCTAAACGTCCCGTTCAAGAAGTCGAGGCAGCGTAAACTTGAGATAAACAAGCCGTTCACCCCCGTGCCTGTTCACATTCCACGGTCTAAGGTGCCGTCTAAAACCAAGGTGTCCAAGCTCTACGCCAGAATCAAGAATCTTGAGCGGCAACGAGCCACGGCGCGCAGGCAAATCCGCGGTTTCAAGGCTAGGTCCCGCCATTAGAACAAGCCTTTTTAGGTCAATGGCAGCAATTAAATGTCCAAGTCTGACAGGTGCGTTGTTTGCTCAGCCGAACTTTAAGCTTGACCATTGATGAAGCGTACGTAGCCTTCAAAGGTTCCCTTGCTGAGAAGGGCTGCAAAATAATTTCTGAAGACCCGCCCAAACATCTCCTTGTCAAGCAGGGGTCGCTGTGGGGAATTAGCCCGGCAACAGCCAAAAAAACCGTGGAAGTAACTTTCACGCCTGTTGATTCAGGAACCCAGATCACTTGCTCTTCACGCCTCAGCAACGACTGGAAAAACCTGACAATCGTCGGCTGCGCCTTAGCCGTGGTGCTGGTTGGTTTATGCTTGTGGATGGCTCTTGACATAAGCGCGTTCATCACTACAGACAAAGCGACCTTTTGGAGTTGGATAGCGACGGTTAACGGCAACGTGGATGTGTCTGTTGCGCAAGACTTCGTGAATCTGACAAAGGCTCTCGCCGTTTTTCTTTCACTTGTAACCGTTTTAGAAGTCGCCGTAGCCGTTTACGCCTACAAGAGAATTGACAGCTTCACCCGTGAAGCCTTCGACGAACTTTCAAACCGTGAACCGCCCGCTAATGCGCCTAAGCAGTAAAGGCTCGCAGGTTTAAGCTATTTTTTTGCCGCAGCTCTCACAGTAAACGGCAAACGACTTGTTGCAGCAGCCGCAGTAAATGCAAAACTTATTCCTGCTTAACTCTGTCTCTTCAGTTTTCGGGCTGCTAAGCTGCGGGGAAACTGTTTGCTGAGGCGCGTTTCTTGCCCTGCCGACTCTTGCTGTCTTAACTACGACGGCTATGGAGAGGCCGATTGCCGCAACAATCAAAACGAAAAAGACGGGGCTTGCCTCAATTATGTTAAGTGAAATCGGTGAAATCGGCTGTATGGTCGGTCCCGCCATAGTGGGAGAAGGCGTTGTCAAAGAGTTTGAACCTGAAATCGGGGTCGTTTCCGGCGTGTTGGGTTCTTGAAGTGAAAAGGCTGGATTAGACCCAGACGAGGAGGACTGGAAATTTACAACGTACTGTTCGTCCGTGTATATCGGGAGGACATATGCGCCTACGCCGTTGAATTCCTGAGGCAGTTGGCCGACTGTGTACCCTGACGCTGTTGTTTCACAGTAATAGTAGGTTTGGTTGTCGTACGTCCAGTATGTGCCCTGAAGGTTGTTTCCCAACACTCCGACTGCTAAATGGTCTGGAGGATTAATGTAGACTGCATCGTAACCCAGCATGAGCGTTAACGTTGCGAAAAGAATAGAGTGGCTCTTGCAGTCGCCGACGTTGTCAACCAAGGTTTCAACTGGGAACCTAGGGTAGTCTTGATAGCCTGTGCTGTTATAATCGGTCGCGTAAGGTATGCTTTGCACGAAAGCCAAGGCAAAGTTCACTTCCTGAAGTGGACTGTAACCCTGCTGCGTTGCCGTCTGGTTTATTTTCGCCACCAAGATCTGCAAGTACGAATCGTTGGTCGTGGTGAAGTACCCGAAGCCTGAAAGCGGAACTTGCGTCCGCACCGAGTCTGGAACCGAAATGTATTCTTCATACAACGTCTCAGGAATGCTCAGGTTCCATGTCCAGTATTCGCCGCCGTAATTCCAAGCGAACTGCCTGTCTAAATATTGGGTTTGGGTTTGAGCGGCAACTACTCCGTGAGGAAGGACGATCGGGACGCAAACAATAAACGCTAACGCAGCGATGATTAAGAGCCTGATTGGCTTGCGAAGGTGCAAGGGTTTACTCATTTAGTCATCTTCAACCTTCATACATGACCGTTCATGCATTTTTAAAACTATTCCCAAATTCCTTCTTAATGAGTAACTGTTGAACGCTTATACCAAGTTGTTAAGCTGTAGACGCTTATTGGAAACAGGCAAACCAGCGCCACCACTTTAAGAGCGGAAAACGCCTGCGTCATCGACAAGACCAAAAGCGTTGCAGGGAGCGGAAGCAACAGGAAATAAAGGAACGCCATGAACCCAGTCCTATTTCCTACGCTTGCTTTCTTTATGAACCCTCTTCCGAAGAACGCGCCTGCCAGTCTTCCGAAGCCGCTGGTGCATGTTTTGCATTGGTAGCAGCTGCCGCATCCGAGCCTCCGCAGAATGCCGTAGATCAGGACGGCTACAACCACAAGGTAGAGCCAACCGTAAATTAAGCTGTAGAACAGTACGCCGAAGAAGCCTATGAAAATCATGGCGAGAAGCCCAAGGTTTCCCAGAATTAAGAGTCGACGGGTTAATTCGAGTTTTTCTTCAGTCAACAGCTTCCCCTGATTTATTTACGGGTTAACCTCGCTTATTAGCCGTTTGTTTTCCGCCAAGCTGGCTTATTGGGCGGCGCCAACGATGTAAAAAGCCGTTAAACTATTTTTGTTTAATAATGCCGTAACTCTGCTTTTTCCACGCGTCCCGAAACTTGTTGTAGTAGTCTATCGGCTGAAAAACAGGCGCGTACACCAGCGGCCACTCCAGCCCGCACTTGCAACAGGCATACACCTTCTTGTTTTTGAGGTCAGCGAGAATCTGAAGGTTTTCCTTTCGGCATTTTGGGCAATAGTAGGGTCCGTTGACCATCTGCTTCGCGTCTTTGGTGAGGACTTTAATTCGGCTCGTTGGAACTTTGCTTGTTCCCTTTCCCAAACTCATGTTTGCTACCAATCCAACATAATAACCGTCAATTCACAAAGATATACCATTCCATCTGCCTTTAACGTTTCCAAGTGGAATAAGCTGCCTTTTCATGGTTACGCTGAAGAGCTTGGAAATGGGCATCCTTCTCATCGGGCGACATCACCCTCTTTTTAACCCTGCAAGGTTGAAGCACAGAAAACTTAAATTACGCTTGAGCTATGAGCTATTCCAGCGCGGTCGTCGTCTAGTCTGGTTTAGGACATTAGCCTTCCAAGCTAATGATCCCGGGTTCAAATCCCGGCGACCGCACCACCCTACCTTACCTTGTAAATCAGCTGCCTAAAGTTCTATCCATCTTGTTTTAACACCCAGAGTCTTAAAGTGCACGTCATCAGTGACCACGTATTCTGCTTCTCCATTCTTCACAAAGGAAGCAATTAAGGCGTCGGCAATGGGCACGTTTGGGTGTGCGAGAAGAAGGCTTCCTGCGGTAAGCGCATGTTTTTCATCTAATGGCATTGTTTTTAGTCCCTTCTCTTTGAGCAGCCTTAACCTTGTCCTGGCTGCATCTTCACCAATTCTTGCTCCAGCATACTTAATGAATTCAGTCATAACAATGGAGGGCGCCAGTAACTGCCTTGCGACTTCTTTTTCAACAAAATTCTCAACCTTTGCTGCAAGAGTGTCGTTTGGCGGAAACTCCAGGGTGAGTAGTAGACGTGTATCGGCTACGCTTGTCAACGCCAGTTTCTCCGGCCTTCATCAAGCTCGTCGATGATTCGCTTGTATTCTTCCTCGCCGACGGGTTTGCCTGCCTTCAATTTAGGGGTGGGTTTCATTACGATTGTGCCTTTTTCTTCTTTTATTTCTAAAATGGCTCCCTCGTCTATGCCAAGCTTTGATCTGAGCTGCAATGGAATAGTGACCTGACCTTTCCGTTTAACTCGAACCTGAGACAACTTATTCATAGTCTTACTAAGACATAGTCGTACTTTAAAAGCTTTTAAACACTCTGAGGCATGTTGGTAACACTTAAAGTGGGCAAGCGATGATTAGCCTTGCAAGCTGATGATCCCGGGTTCAAATCTCGGCGACCGCGCCACCATTTCCATAAAAGCAGCTTGATTTGAGAAAGCCAAGATGGGGATTGTTCCTTCTGTAAGGGGGGAAGGAAGTCAAAAGCGGTGAGGAACCCCGTCTCTGAATTTATGTTTTAATTCCGTCGTGCGTGGGCACTATTCTGGCTTGAATTTGGCATGTATTTTGTGGTCGTCTTTGACGTTTGCGAAGGTGTATGAGGGTTTAGGTCCGACTGATTTGTCGTCCACCAGAACATCGGCGATGGCGTAGTTTGCATTGGCGGCGATGGTAAAGGTTTGGTCGCTTCCCCGATTGACTTTTACCGTTCCAGATGGGTTAATCTTGCCGTTGGCGTCTGCCGACGCAACAATCTTCTTCTTGCCACGCCTCAACATAAACAAGACCGCCAGAAGCAACACCACAATGACGATGACAACAATCAACAGGTAGATTGCCAATGTTGTCAGTGTGATAGGTGCGGCTATTGGCGAAGCGGTGGCGGTGGGAGACGGAGTAGCCGTTTGCTTTGGCGTGGGGGTCGGGGTCGGAGTTGGAGTGGGAGATGCTGTCTGCGTTGGCGCAGTTGTAGGAGCTGGAGTGGGAGTAGGAGTTGCAGCTGCCGAAACCGTAGCTGTTGCAGCAGTGGATTGAGCTGAAGTCATGCTTGAATTGTCACTGACCGTTGCAGTAATCGAGTAAGAACCTGCGGAGCCAGGAGTAAAAGTGAAGGTTGGCGGCATCTGAAAGCCTTGAGAGACCCCATTTACATACCACTGATAGAACGTGTAGTTTCCTGTGCCGCCGCTAGCCGTTGCAGTAAACACTTGATTCTGTTCAACAACCAAATTTGCAGATCCTGGAGAGATAGATACGGTCGGAGGAACATTCACCGTTACAGGGACAGGGTTTGAAGTGACAGATGCCGAAGTTGAATCGGTTACTTGAAGCTCAAAACTCCAAGAACCAGTGGTTGTAGAGCTGGAGGTTACGAAGGAGTAGCTGGATGAAGTTGCGCTGCTAATAGTTGAGTAAGAACCAGCGCCAGGTGCTTTTTGAAGCCACAGGTACTGGTATGAGGGAGTCCCTGTTGAGACAGTTGTGGAGAACAAGGTGATGGTTTGCCCTTGGTCGCCCGTGCTTGTGGAAGCTGAAGCTGTTGGGGCAGTTAGAGCAGAATTTACCGTAACCGACGCAGCAGAAGAAGTCACCGCTGCACCCGTGTTGTCGGTCACCTGAAGCTCAAAGTTCCAAACACCCCTAGCCGTAGAACCAGTAGTAGCGAAACTAAAACTCGCCAAACCCGTACCCACAGCAACATAGCTTCCGCCAGGAGCCTTCTCCATCCACTGATAAACATACCCGCCGCCGCCAGTCAAAACAGCCGTAGAAGTCAAACTGCTAGTCTGACCTTGATCTATCGTGCCTGAACTAGGCGTCACTGTGGGGGCAACCAAGGCGGAATTCACGGTGACCTGAACCACGTTGGAAGTAACCGTCACCGCTGGGTTCTCGCTGTCCGTAACCTGAAGCTCAAACTGGTACGTTCCAGGGGTAACTGACGCCGTCTCGAAAACGTAGCTTGCTGCAGAACTCGTCGCGGAACCAACTGCAGAGTATCCAGAGCCGCTGTTCTCATACCACTGGTAACTATACGGCGAAGTGCCGCCAGCAACGTCTGTGGTAACGCTCAAAGTTGAAGATTGACCCTGATCCACCGTGCCAAGCGAAACAGAAACCGTCGGAGCAGAAGGCGCAACAGCGGATCTAATAGCATATACGTTGGAGTCTTGTGAGCCTACGTAAACTACACCGCCAACAACAGCAGGGGAAGAGTCCACTTCATTGGCTGCTGCGTAGCTCCATATCTCTGCGCCTGTAGCCGCGTTCAAAGCATACAGGTTTTTGTCAGCAGAGCCTACGTAGACGACGCCGCCCGCAACAGCAGGAGAGGAATTCACTGCATTCCCTGTTGGGTAGTTCCATATTTGTGTGCCTGTGGTAGCGTTCAAAGCATACACATTATCGTCAAATGAGCCTATGTAAACCGCACCGCCGGCGACTGCAGGAGAAGATTCTATTAACCCGCCTGTTGGGTAGTTCCATATTTGTGTGCCTGTGGTGGCGTTCAAAGCATACACTTTGTGGTCAAATGAGCCTACGTAGACTACACCGCCCGCAAAAGTGGGAGAGGAGTACACAGCGCCGCCTGTTGGGTAGTTCCATATTTTTGTGCCTGTGGTAGCGTTCAAAGCATACACGTTGTCGTCATACGAGCCTATGTAGACAACGCCTCCAGCAACCGCAGGAGAAGAAAGCACTACACTGCCTGTTGGGTAGCTCCATAACTTTGTGCCTGTAGTAGCGTTTAAAGCATACACGTTATCGTCATATGAGCCTACGTAGACCACGCCATTGACAACAGTTGGAGAAGAGCGCATGTCCGCCGCTTGAAATGTCCATAACGGTATTCCTGTTGTAGCGTTCAAAGCATACAGGGCATTCCCATAGCCGGTGTTGACGGTAGATGCGCCTATGTAGACCACGCCGCCAGCGACTGCAGGAGAAGAGTCTATCGGGCCTCCTGTTGTACAGCTCCATAACTGCGTTCCTGTTGCGGCGCTGAAAGCATACACTTTATAGTCAGCTGAGCCCACGTAGACGACGCCACCGGCAACTGCAGGAGAAGAGAGGACAAAGGCGTTTGTTGCTGCTTTCCATTGGAGCTGGCATGTTATTGGACCTGTGGCAATTGTGTTGCCTGTGTGGTAGGAGTCATGGTGGAACATTGGCCAATCAACAGTGTTGCCGTCCGGTATGATCGAGATTGTGCCGTCCTCAGTGTTGGCTACGAACAGTTCGCCCCACACAGGGTCATAAGCGATGCCTGTCGGCTCGTTTCCCACGGTAACGGTTGCAGTCACAGCGTTGGTGGTGTCATTTATGACCTGAACATTACCTATTCCAGCTCCAAAGTAATTCTCCACTACAAATAATTCGCCCATGCCAGAATCATACGCAATGCATCTTGGAGCGCTGTTAAAAGGCAAGGACACGGTTGCAGTCACAGCGTTGGTGGTGTCATTTATGACCGAGACGGTGTGGGCGCCATTGTTGGTTACGAATATCTCGCCCATGCCGGAGTCATAAGCGACACCCCAGGGTCCACTCTGCCCAGTAGAGAAGGTAGTCACGGCATTTGTGGTGTCATTTATGACTGAGACGGTGCCGTAAACCTGATTGGCTACGAATAACTCGCCCATGCCAGAATCATATGCTATCATCTCAGGGTCGGTTCCCACACCCACCGTTGCAACAACGTGGTTAGTTCTATCATTGATAATCGAAACGTCATCGTCGCCATAATTGGCTACGAAAATTTCGCCTTTGCCAGAATCGTAAGCGACGCCTATGGGATCGATATCTACGACTATGGTTGCAACCACGGCGTTAGTGGTGTCACTTATGACTGCGACGGTGCTTGCGTGCTCTTCGGCTACGAATATCTCACCCATGCCGGAGTCATAAGCGAGGCCAAAAGGCTCGCATCCCGAGGGCAAAGTGATAGTTGCAACCACGGCATCGGTGCTGTCGGATATGACCGAGACCGTGCTAGCGACGTTGTTGGTTACGAATATCTCACCCATGCCAGAATCATAAGCCACGCAAAGAGGGTCGTTTCCACTGCCTAACGGTAGCGTGCTGATAACGCTGAGGGCGTGTATTTCTGTGATTACCGTCGAAGCAAAAATCAGGATAAGTATTAAACTTAAAAGCTTCAAAACTTTAACTTTCATGTAAGATCAATCCTTGTTTAAAGTCAAACGCGCTCTCGTTTTGGGGCGCTCGTTAAGAGTGGACGTAGCCTTCTTTTCCATGCCTTTGCCTCCAACCGCTCTCTCGACAGAAACCGTTTATCTGCGCTTCTGCCTTATAACATTTTTCGCATTTCAGCGGTTCGCAGTTTCATCTCAAAAAAATTGCATGGTTATATTCATATTATAAAATCTTAAGAGAGGAAAATTTAGTACTATACAAATATTTTTCGTTAGGTCCGTTCGGGAATGCTTAGGGGTAGTCCAAACGAAACCAATTATTAAAGTGCCTTTCAATTAGCTCAATGTTTTTGCATTTGGGGCACTGGAAAAAAGTGCTTTGAAGTTGACTTGTATCCTCAAGTTCACCCTTTGACTCCATCTCAGCGCCGCACTTTGGACATTTATTCATGCTTTCCCGTCCCTGATTGGGTTGAGTGCGCGTCCCCCATCGTTTTTCGTTCCCCTGGCAAGGCTCTCTTTATGGCGGCAAAGAATTACGGTGGTTATGGTGCTTTTTACTCCCTTAATTTTCATAACCCGTTTCTGAAGGACATCTCGAAACTCCTCAAGGGTTGGGGCAGAGATGATTGAGACTATGTCGTATTCTCCTGCTACCTCGTAGACTTCTCTGGCATTTTGAAGCTTTGAAAGCTCGCTCAGCACGTTGTTCTTCTGAGATTTGTCAATGAAAATGTTTACGGAAGCTAAAAATTGGCTCAACTTCATGCGCGACCTGTTTTTCGCAGTTTAAAGGATTGCACCTATGTTCCTCAGCTGAGATTGAGGTGCTTGCGGATATAAAGGTGGTTATGAATTGTTCATAATTTGACAATTTTGCTTAACTATCGTTTAGCTAAAAATTAAAAAACTAAAAGAAATAACAGAATTGTACTGAATCAAAGGACAAATGTCTAAAAAAGCTAAATGTTGACCCGTTTGGGTACACAACCCGGTGACCGCAAAATCACCGCTGCCATTCAGTGCAGAGATAAGAAGATTGTAAACTTTACAAGTTTTAAACCTTAAAAGGTTATTTTGAAATGCGGCTTAGACAAAGGATTTAAGGTTCACGACAAAAATAGTTGCTATGAACCAACAGAACGTTGAGGCTGCGAAGAAAACCTCCGATGCAAAAGCAGATTTACTTCTCAAAAAAAGAGTTCATGTTGCAGACATATCTGAGAAGCATTTTGGCTCGCAAGTTGTGGTGGCTGGTTTTCTTAAAAGAGTGAAAGACCTTGGAAAACTAAAGTTTCTGATGCTTGCCGATGAGTCGGGCGAAATACAGTTGACCGTCAAGGACGCCTGCAAAAACATCCAGCTAGCCGGAGAATTAACTCCGCAGACTTGCATTTTAGCCACGGGCGAAGTGTGCCAAGGCCGATCAAAAAGCGGACGGGAAATCCTTGTCAGCGAATTGTTCGTCCTCGGCGAAGTTGCAGCCCAACCAGTGCCAATCGACACGGAGAGTATACCTGCCCTCCTCGATAGCAGGTTAGATTTCCGCTGGATGGACCTAAGAAACCCCAATCACAGATTCCCACTTTCGATGCTTTCCGAGTTCACAAGGTACTCAGCAGAGTTTTTCTTCAAGAACGGCTTCACCGAAATATTCACGCCAAAGTTCGTCGGCTCACCGACTGAGAGCGGGGCAGAGCTTTTCACAGTTCCCTACTTCGATAAGACCGCGTATCTGGCTCAGTCTCCCCAGTTTTACAAGCAGATGGCGATCTGCTCGGGATTTGAGAAAGTCTATGAAATAGCACCCGTTTTCAGAGCCAACCCCTCGTTCACCACCAGACATGACACGGAATTCACCTCTTTAGACATGGAGATAGCCTACATTTCCTCGCACTTTGACGTCATGGAATGCGAGCGGAAAATGCTCAAACACGCTTTTGGCCGCATCAAAGAAAAATGGGGAAAACGAATCAAAGAGGAATTCAAACAGGAAATAGCCGAACCAACCAAGGTTCCGAAGATAAGAATGGAAGAAGCCTACGAAATCGTCAGCAAATCAAGCATAAACGGTGAAGGCGACTTAAGCCCTGAAGGCGAAAGAGAACTCTCAAAATACGTCAAAGAAAAGTATGATAACGACTTCGTTTTCCTCACAGACTTCCCCAGCGCGGTAAGACCCTTCTATCATATGCGCGGCAAACCGATGAGCAACGGCGTGGAAACAACCAAAAGCTTCGATTTGATCTACAGAGGCGTCGAAATTACGACTGGCGCCCAAAGAGAGCACAGGTACCACACTTTGATTCGCCAGGCTGAGCAGAAAGGCTTGGCGACGGACAAGCTGGACTACTACTTTAACTTCTTCAAGTACGGCGCTCCACCCCACGGCGGCTTAGGGCTAAGCCCAACACGCGTAATCATGCTGATGCTTGGACTCGAGAACGTAAGGGAAGCAACATTCATACCCCGAGACCCAAAACGGCTGTTCCCCTAATCCATCCCTTTCCTTTTCATGATAGTGATAGCCTTGCGCGCAATAATGTAAGGCAAAAAGATGAGCCGCCCAAAAACGCCCTGCTTATGAAGAGCGAAAAGGTGAAAAGTCACAATGTCGATAGTGCTGGTTAAAGGTGAATTTGGAAATGAGTGAGCAACCACCGAATATGGCTACTATCCAGTTGAACGGGACTAAGCAGCAGTTTATTTTGAACCAGAAGAACTTCAGCACGGGAAGCAGAGGCTTTCACACTTTTGGCAAGATGCAGGTCGGTGACAAGAACTACCAGGTTAACATTCAACTGGTGGAGATCGGTTCTAAGCCTAAAGAGAAAGAAGAGAAGAAGAAATAATTCTTCCAACGTTTTTTTCTTGCGTTTTTCCCGGCTGAAAGTCTACTTTACAATTGATGCTTTAACTATTGCCACTGGGTTTACTGGGTAGCTTTTTTCGCCTGTTTCAGGGCTATTTCTAACTTTTTCCTTGGCGATTGCGTCAACGACGTCTTGTCCCGCGGTTACTTTTCCGAAAACTGTGTAGGTTTTGTCAAACGACGTGCCGTTCGGGTAGATTATTTTGCTGTTGTCTGCTACGTTTATGAAGAATTCGCTTGTTGCCGAGTTTGGCTCGCAGGTTTTAGCCATAGCGATTGAGTAGGGGGTGTTGTGGTTGTCTTTGCCTATTTCGTCGGGTATGGCTGGGGGTTCCTGTTTGATTCTGCCGCCTTGAATCATGAAGCCTGCGACGACGCGGTAGATCGGGGTGTTGTCGTATTTTCCGCTTTCGACGATTTTTTTGAAGTTGCCGCTTGTTATCGGCTTGTCAGTTCTGAGTTCTGCTGTGATGTTTCCCGCGGTTGTTTGAAGAAGCACTTTTACTGGAGCATTCGTGGACATTTGTGGTCACATAGGAAAAATTGGGGGTCACCCTATATGCCTTTTGTGGTCGCCGTTGCTTGTATGCCTGCCTATTAGGCTCCTATAGATGTCCCAAATAGCGCTTTCCAGAAGCTTTCCGCATTTCTGCCCGACAACTCGCTTCCAGCCGCATTGCGTTTCAAGCCCTAAACCAAGAAAGCAACCCAAAACAAACACTGATTGGCGAAGGGGAGGGGGG
>JBEKWR010000011.1:0-81405 GCA_049512935.1 Bathyarchaeia archaeon | reverse complement strand
ATATAGGTTCTTACTGTAGAATGGCTTTTTTTCAGTTGATCTAAAGCGTAGTCAATAAACAAGTCTGCCTTAGCTCCAGCGTTAACCTTTCCTTCTTGGATTTCCCTTAGCGCCGTTTCTGGGTCTGAATAGCCCAGGTAACAGACAAATTTAGATATGCCATTGACATAGTTGGAAACGGTTATTTCGCTTCCCATTCTTCTTGACCCTGTTATGGCGTCATATATTTTTTTGACGCTCGGGTACTTTTCTATGTATTCTCTCGCAAACTTTCGCATTGTTAACCCCACGGCATAATGGGGCTAACTCCTATTTATAATTATTCACCCTTTGCCGTCATAGTAACTCTGAACTTTCATCCATTGATTGTCAAGCTAATGCCTTCTCATCATCCGGCAGAAAACAATTAGCGAAACCGCAGATAAAAGCCTAATGCATTCCTGCAAAAATTAAAGTTGCGACTTTTGCCTACGGGAAAGTTGCGACTTTCCGCCTTGGCAGTTTGCATTTTGGGTTGCTTTTTTGGTTTGGGGCTTGAAGGCGTTTGAACGTTGCGACTTTGGGATGGGCGGGTTGCGACTTTCAATGTTGACTCCATGTTGACGTTATTGTCGGTTATGAGCGGGTGAGGTTTCTCGGCGGGGTATGGTTCAGAGTTTGTTTGAGCAACTTCAGTGAAACCTTGGTGAATTGTCTTCCCATGCAGCGTCGCCGATTTCTTAGAAAAGTATGCTGATAGGAAAAACTCTGTTTGCATGGGTGCTTGAAGATGTTAAGGTTGAACCAAAGCCTAAGAAAGCGTTGCATCACTCAAAACTGGGTGTTTTCCTACCAAATTTATGCGTGTCTATTTGAGGCGCATACACCCCAAGCGCGCATTCTAATCGTATGACACCTGCTAGGACAAATTATAAGCCAAGATAGTGCAAATTATAAATCAAGATAGGACAAATTATAAAGGCAAGAAGAAGGCATTGGTGAAGATAAGCCGGTAACAAAGATGAACAGAAAAATAATAAATAAAAACAGTGCGCGTCGCGCGATTCTTTTGTCGTTATTTATAGGAATCCTCCTATTCTCTGCCTTAAGTTCGATAAAAGTCGCCCATGCTGCATATCCAACGATATCAGTCGGCAGTGACCCTTATGGAATTGCCTACGCATCTAACGGCGACATTTACGTGACCAACAGTGGTGATAATACGGTTTCCGTGATAGATACGTCAAGCAACATGGTCGTTAAGACGATAGGCGTCGGCAGTTCTCCTTATGGAGTTGCCTTTGCTAACGGCGACATATACGTGGCAAACTTTGGCGATAATTCGGTTTCCGTGATAGATACGTCAAGCAACATGGTCGTTAAGACGATAGGCGTCGGCACTGGACCTTATGGAGTTGCCTACGATTCATCTACCGGCGACATATACGTGACCAACTTTGGCGATGACTCGGTTTCCGTGATAGCTACGTCAAGCAACACGGTCGTTGGAACGATAGGTGTCGGCAGTGGACCTATTGGAGTTGCCTTTGCATCTTCTAACGGCGACAATACGTGGCCAACAATGGCAATAATGCGGTTGATAATACGGTTTCCGTGATAGATACGTCAACCAGTTCGGTCGTCACCACGATACCCGTCGGCAATTATCCCTATGGAGTTGCCTACGCATCTAACGGCGACATTTACGTGACCAACTTGGGCGGATATTCGGTTTCTGTGATAGCTACGTCAAGCAACACGGTCGTTGGAACGATAGGCGTCGGCAGTGGACCTATTGGAGTTGCCTACGATTCATCTAATGGCGACATATACGTGGCAAACGTTGGTGATGATACGGTTTCCATGATAGACACGTTTAGCAACACGGTCGTCGAAACGATGCCAGTCGGCAGTGAACCTTATGGAGTTGCCTTTGCATCTTCTAACGGCGACATATACGTGGCCAACAATGGCGACAATACGGTCTCCGTGCTTCCCACGCTTTTTAGCACCGTGACGGCGACGATACCCGTTGGACTCTTTCCTATTGGTGAGGCTGTAACGCCCAACGGCAACCATGTCTATGTTACAAATTTCGGCAGCAATTCGGTCTCGGTTATAAGCACATCTTCAAATACGGTGACGGCGACGGTCCCCGTTGGAAGTGATCCTAATGGTGTGGTTGTGACGCCTAACGGTGCATACGCCTATGTAACAAATTGGAACGACGGTACGGTTTCGGTGATAAGCACGGCTACGAATACGGTGACAGCTACGGTAACCGTTGGAAGCAATCCTCGCTGTGTGGCTATAACGCCCAACGGAGCATACGCCTATGTAACAAATGAAGGCGACAATACGGTTTCGGTTATAGACACGTCTTCGAACACAGTGACGGCGACCATACCCGTTGGAAGCAATCCTTTTGGTGTTGCTGTGACGCCTAACGGCGCATACGTTTATGTCGCAAACCCCGACAGCAGTTCGGTCTCGGTGATTAGCACGGCTACGAACACGGTGACGACGACGATATCCGTTGGAATAGGTCTAAGCTTTCCTTGGGATGTGGCTGTAACACCCGACGGCGCATACGCCTACGTTACAACTGCTGGCAACGCCGCGGTTTCGGTGATAGACACGTCTTCGAATACGGTGACGGCGACTATACCCGTTGGAACCCAGCCATATTATGTGGCTGTAACGTCCGACGGCGCATATGCCTATGTTGCAAATAACATAGACGGTACGGTTTCGGTGATTAACACGGCTACGAATGCGGTGACGGCGACGATACCCATTGGAAGCTATCCTTGGGATGTGGCTGTGACGCCTAACGGCGCATACCTCTATATTACAAATTATTTAGACTATACTGTTTCGGTGATAAGCACGTCTTCGAATACGGTGGCGTCTGTGAGTGTGTCGCCTTCTTCTTGGATTATGGATGCTGGTCAGTCTGAGACGTTTACTGCGTCTGCTTTTGGCAGTTCAGGCAGTTACACGGGTTACCAGTGGTACGTGGGTGGGGTGGCTCAGATTGGTCAGACTGCTCAGACGTTTAGTTATTCTCCTGAGTCAGCGGGTTCTTACTGGATTAGGATTACTGTGACTGTTACTGACAGTTCAGGCGCGACTTCGTCTCAGTCTTCCGCTGCGACGGTTTGGGTGGATTCTGCGCTTAATGCTCCATCCGTGACACCTTCGGCGGACACGATTGATGTGGGTCAGTCTTCCACTTTGACTTCTTCTGCCTTGTCTACAGGCACTCCTCCGTACTCGTATCAGTGGCTTGAGAAGGCTCCTCAAGGAAGCTATGTTACGGTAGGTACGGATTCATCAAGCTACAACTTTGTTACTTCAGGTTATACGGTTCCGGGCGTTTGGAGTTTTGAGCTCCAAGTGACCGACAACGCGGGAACAGTGGTGACTTCCTACCCCGTTACGGTGCAGGTGTACTCTGCTCTGGGTGCGCCGACCGTGACGGCGAGGATACCCGTTGTAAACTATCCTGAGGGGGTGGCTGTGACGCCCAACGGCGCATACGCCTATGTAACAAATTGGGACAGCGATTCGGTCTCGGTGATAAGCACGGCTACGAATACAGTGACTGCGACGGTAACCGTTGGATGGAACCCTTTTGATGTGGCTATAACGCCTAACGGCGCATACGCCTATGTATCAACTGACGGCGACGATACGGTTTCGGTGATAAGCACGGCTACGAATACAGCGATTGCGACGATACCCGTTGGAAACGAACCTTGGAATGTGGCTATAACGCACAACGGAGCATATGTCTATGTAACAAATGACGGCGACGCTACGGTTTCGGTGATAAGCACTGCTACGAATACAGTGATTGCAACGATACCCGTTGGATACCAGCCTGAAGGTGTTGCTATAACGCCCAACGGAGCATACGCCTATGTAGCAAATACCGTCAGCGGTACGGTCTCGGTGATAGACACGACTACGAATACAGTGACGGCGACGATAACTGTTGGAACCTTTATCTATCCTACAGGTGTGGCTGTAACGCCTAACGGCGAATACGTCTACGTTACAAATGAAGGCGAAAATGCAGGCGACAATTTTATTTCGGTGATAAGCACCGCTACGAACACGGTAACGGCGACGATAACCGGTTTAGGCATTCCTTACGGTGTGGCTTTTTCGCCTGACGGCGCATACGCCTACGTTACAAATGACGCCAGCTATACGGTTTCGGTGATAAACACGGCTACGAACACGGTGACGGCGACGGTACCCGTTGGATACATCTATCCTAGGGCTGTGGCTGTAACGCCCAACGGAGCATACGTCTATGTAACAAGTGATGACGGTACGGTTTGGGTGATAAGCACTTCGCCCGTGAGTGTGTCTCCTTCTGCGTGGACTATGGATTTCGGTCAGTCTGAGACGTTTACTGCGTCTGCTTTTGGCGGTTCAGGCAGTTACACGGGTTACCAGTGGTACGTGGACGGGGTATCTCAGTTTGGTGAAACTGCATCGACGTTTAGTTTTACTCCTGGTTCCGCGGGTTCTTACTTGATTACTGTGACGGTTACTGACAGTTTAGGCGCGACTTCGTCTCAATCTACAGCGGCTTCTGTTACTGTGAGTGCTTCGCCCACTGTAAGTGTCACTCCTGTTGGCCCACTTACTTTGAATGTCGGGCAGGTTCAGGCGTTTACGGCGTCGGCTAGTGGCGGTTCGGGGACATTGAGTTATCAGTGGTATCTGGACGGTTCTGCAGTTGGCTCTGACAGTGCAAGCTACTCTTACACTGCTGCGGGGACTTCGCATTCGGTTACTTGTACGGTGACTGATAGTGCTTCTACTCCAGTTACTTCTCCTGCATCTAACGCTGTCACAATTACGGTGTATTCTGCTTTGGCTGCTCCGACTGTGACGGCTACTCCGACTACTGTTGATCAGACTCAGACTTCAGCTTTGACTTCCACAGTCGTCTCAACTGGCACTGGTCCATACACGTATCAGTGGCTGGAAATGGCTCCCGGTGGCTCATACGTTGATGTCGGCTCGAATTCAGCAAGCTTCAACTTTGTCACTACGACTTCTACGGCTACGGGTGTTTGGAGCTTTAAGCTTCAGGTAACTGACGCAGCTTCGGCAGTGGTCACTTCAAACTCTGTCGCGGTTACGGTGAATGTTGTTCCGACCGTTTCTGCCTCTCCTGGATCTGCTACTTTGGATGTTGGTCAGTCTCAACTGTTCTCGGCTACTCCCAGCGGCGGTTCAGCGTCTTACACGGGTTACCAGTGGTATGTGAATGGGGCAGCTCAGAATGGTAAAACTGCGTCAACGTTTAGTTATTCTCCTGGTTCCGCGGGTTCTTACTTGATTACTGTGACGGTTACTGACAGTTTAGGCGCGACTTCAGCTCAGTCTTCTGCTTCGTCGGTTACGGTGAATGCTTCGCCGACTGTAAGTGTTGCTCCTGTTGGTCCGCTTTCTTTGGATGTTGGTCAGGTTCAGGCGTTTACGGCGTCGGCTAGTGGCGGTACGGGAACATTGAGTTATCAATGGTTCTTGGACGGTTCTGCAGTTGGCTCTAACAGTGCAAGCTACTCTTATACTGCTGCGGCGGGTTCACATTCGGTTACCTGCAAGGTGACGGATAGCGCTTCCCCTCCAGTTACCTCTCCAGCATCCACCGCTGTCTCGGTTACGGTGTATCCCGCTTTAGTTGCTCCGACTGTTACTGCTGCACCGACGACGGCGGATCAGGGTCAGACTTCAGCTTTGACTTCCACAGCCGTCTCAACTGGCACTAGCCCGTACACTTATCAGTGGATGGAGAAGGCTCCTGGCGGAGGCTATGCGGCTGTGGGTACGAGTTCAGCGAGTTTCAGCTTTGTTACTTCTGGTTCTACGGCTACGGGCGTTTGGAACTTTGAGCTCCAGGTCACTGACAGCACAGGTGCAGCGGTGACTTCTTCGGCTGCGACGGTTACGGTAAACACTGCTTTGGCTGCTCCGACTGCTTCTGCCTCCAAGACTGCGGTCGATCAGGGTCAAACTAGCAGCTTGACTTCTACGGCTGTCTCGACAGGAACTTCACCTTACCAGTATCTGTGGCTCCAGAAAGCTCCTAGTGCTGGTTCTTTCTCCTCGATTAGCGGCGCAACTTCATCCAGCTATTCTTTCGTAACTTCTGGTTCCACTACCGCTGGATCATGGAGTTTTGAGCTTCAGGTCACTGATGCAGCTTCAGCAGTGCTCACTTCAAACTCAGTGGCGGTTACGGTGAATGTCGCTCCAACCGTTTCTGTCTCTCCCGCATCTACAACTTTGGATATAGGTCAGTCTCAAGTGCTTATTGCTACTCCTAGTGGCGGGACAGGAAATTACACGACTTACCAGTGGTATGTGAATGGGGCTGCTCAGAGTGGTCAGTTTGCGTCAACCTTTACTTTTGCCACCGCTTCTGCGGGTTCTTACTCTATTACTGCGGGGGTTACTGACAATTCAAGTGCGACTTCGGTTCAATCCACTGCTGCGTCGGTTACGGTGAACGCTTCGCCGAGTGTGAGCATCACTCCTGTTGGCCCGCTTACTTTGACTGCTGGTCATGTCCAGGCGTTTACGGCTACTCCCAGTGGCGGTTCAGGCACGATTAATTATCAGTGGTATTTGGATGGTTCCGCGGTTGGCTCTAACAGTGCAAGCTATTCTTATACTGCTGCGGCAGGTTCGCATACGGTTACCTGCAAGGTGACGGATAGCGCTTCCACTCCAGTAACTTCTCCAGCATCCAACGCTGTCTCAGTTACGGTGTATTCTGATTTGGCTGCTCCGACTGTTACTGCTGCGCCGGCTGCGGTGGATCAGGGGCAGTTTTCAGTTTTGACTTCCACAACTGTCTCGACTGGCACTAGCCCGTACACTTATCAGTGGATGGAGATGGCTCCTGGCGGCTCATACGTTGATGCGGGCTCGAATTCAGCGAGCTACAACTTTATTACTTCTGGTTCTACGGCTACGGGCGTTTGGAACTTTGAGCTTCAGGTGACGGATAGCGCGGGAGGAGTGGTGACTTCTTCTGCTGTTTCGGTTACGGTGAATGTCGCTCCGACTGGAAGCGCGTCGACCACGGTAAGTACTTCGGAGGGAGCTGCCACAGTGGATCAGACGGCAACAACGGGGGTAAGCGTAAGCATCAGCGGATCCTCTGCCTCAGACGGCACCCCAGTTTCAATTACTTCTACCGACTATGGTTCTGCGAATCCGGGCGTGGGTGCTGTTAGCTTGGGTTACGCGGTTTACTATGATGTAAGAGTTCAAGGAATTTCTGACGGGATGGCAACAATTACATTCACTGGCATTTCTAATCAGATGCTAATGCTATACTGGAACGGAGCACAATGGGTATTGGCAAGCGACATTACTTCTTTAGGAGACACCATCACGGGAACTATTCCAGTTTCAGCTTTAACTGGAACCCCCATCGCTGTGGGCACCCTGAAGTCAAGCACCACGGAGTTAACGTTAAGTGCCACTTCCTTGTCGATAATAATTGTAATGATAGTTGCGGTTGTAATAATCTTGTGTATGCTCTTTGTCTACATGAAGAAACGAAAGGCAAAGTAGATCGCGTCACGAGCGCTGGTTTGTCCCTAAATTAAAAGCTTATTTCAATAAGGGTCTCGTATCAAATGAGTACGCCCAAGCTTAGAAAGTAGAGTCCTAGCGGGACAAGATGAACACGGTGGCAAATCGTTTCGATGACGCCACTTCCCAGCGCGCACGTATTCCGATTGAATTTTTGACTGGGACTCCGATTGCGTTGGGTTCGCCAGTTTTCGTTATGCCTGAATCTCCACTAGGTGTCCTTCTGGCGTTGTCTGTTTGTTTCGTGGCGGTTGCAGCATTTACGGCTTTCAAGAAAAAAATGGGAAAACAGCCCGCAGCAATAAGGAGAAACGTTAGTTAGTTCAATTGTGGAACCAATCAAGACTCCACATTTTCTAAGCGAGAGCTCAAACTATCTTGAAAACCTGGCTCGTATTCAACCAAAAGAAAAAGAGGGAATACGGGGCGTGAGGCATCGGCACTTGGGGTATGTTCCGCCGAACTGTTGTATGCTTTATCCTCCTGCAGGCTAATCTTACGAGCATGCACGCAAACAAGCCAAGACTAAAAAAACACGATAAATTGCTCGTTCTTTAACGATAAATAACTTAGTCGATGACCGCACGGGCAACGCTTTTATTTTCCGTTTCAAACCATATCTGGTAGGAGTCAAGAATCATGGATTTTGTTGGTAGCCAAACAGAAAAAAACCTCTTAGCAGCGTTCGCAGGCGAGTCCCAAGCAAGAAACAGATACACGTTCTTCGCCAGCGTAGCCCGAAAAGAAGGGTACGAGCAGATCGGCGCCATCTTCGAGGAGACATTAGCCAACGAGAAGGAACACGCGGAGCTGTT
This sequence comes from Bathyarchaeia archaeon, assembly GCA_049512935.1. Taxonomy (GTDB): domain Archaea; phylum Thermoproteota; class Bathyarchaeia; order Bathyarchaeales; family Bathycorpusculaceae; genus Bathycorpusculum. The sequence goes on along the minus strand of JBEKWR010000011.1, from coordinate 72,976 downwards.
CTTCAAGCATCTCAAGGGCGGAATGGTTGAAATCACAGCCGCCTACCCGGCAGGCGTCATCGGCTCAACCGCTGATAACCTTAAGGCTGCTGCAGAAGGCGAAAAACTCGAGTGGGGCAAACTTTACCCCGATTTCGCCGAAGTCGCTGAAAAAGAAGGCTTCAAAGACGTTAGCACAACCTTCCGTATGATTGCAAAAGTCGAAGCTTACCATGAACGAAGATACAATAAGCTGCTTGAAAGCCTCCAGCAGGGCAAAGTATTCGGCAAGGATCAGCCGATCAAATGGAAATGCAGAAACTGCGGCTACGTCTTCGAAGGCAAAAACGCGCCAGAAAAATGTCCTGTGTGCGCGCATCCGAAAGCGTATTTCGAAGTTTGGGTTGAAAACTACTAAACCCATTCCTTTTTTTGTTTTCCAGCTTGAGTTTTTACGGGATTTTCTATTCGGATTTGACCAGTTGGCTGTTAGCCTCAATCTGGGGTTTATCGATCTGGGCGGTTTTTAAGGGCTTAATTTTGGGGTAAACGAATCGGACAAGCAGGTACAAAACGAACACTATAGCGCATATGAAAAAGCTAACAGGGTAGATTGTATAAAAGCCGATAAAAAGTCCAAGCCATGTTGCTAGCAGAGCAATGGCTATAGAAATAATTATGACCTGCCGTGGTCGTTTTGCCAACATTTGAGCGGTTGCGGAAGGGGTTACCATCAATGCGAAAATGAGCAGAACACCAACAACCTGAACCGCAAATGACGTTGCCACCGCTACTAGGAGCATGAAAATTACTCCGAGCAAAAGCACGGGCATTCCCTTTGCTTCCGCCACATCTTCATCAAGCGATGCAAACAAGAGTGGTCGATATACCGCCGCAATTAAAACCAGGATTATCACGCCGGCAACGAGGGTCAAAAGAACAGCGCTGGGACTGACTCCCAGTACTTCTCCAAACAAAATGGAGTACGCTTGCTGTGCGTAACCCTTGTAGAGGCTGAGGAACAACACGCCCAGACCAAGCATGAATGCAAGAACTGTTCCGATCTGGACGTCACGCTGGGCAGCACGCCGACCAAGCGCGGCTATTCCGAGTCCGCCTAAACTTGTGAACGCGAGAAGACCGTAAACTGGGTTAACTCCGATTAATACTGCCGCTGCTGCCCCAGAAAAACCAATGTGGGAGAGCGCATGTGCTGCGAATGAGGAGCGGCGCAACACGACGAAGTAGCCAACAATGCCCGCGACGATTGCAACTATTGTTCCTGCCTCGAAGGCATGCTGCATGAACGGATAGCGAAAAATCTGTTGCAGGTCGACCCATGGATTAATGCTGAAAGTAGGAACTGACGTAGAGGTTGAAATCGAGGTCATTCTGGTTGACACCTGTGGCTATCTTCAATGCCTACAATTGCTATGTTGCCCCTAGAGTCTCGGAGGACCTCGACCTGAACTCCGAACAAAGCTGAGAGACATTCTGATGTGAGGACCTCTTGCGGTGCTCCAGTCGCCACCTTGCCGTTGGCGATGTAGACCACCTTATCAAGATACGGCAAAAGAGGGTTGATGTTATGGGCAATCAGCAACGCAGTCACATTGCGAGATTGAACTACACTATGTATAAGCTGCAGCAACTCTTTCTCACGTCTCATGTCAAGATTCGATAACGGCTCATCAAGCAGCAGGACAGAGGGGTTGCTTACCAGTGCCTCGGCAAGAAATATTCTTTGCAGTTCTCCGCCTGACAACACGCCAAGAGAACGATGAGCCAAATCCTTGGCTCCAACGGCTTCCATCGCGTTGAGAGCTGCTTTGTAGTCGTCTTTTCTCCAAAAACGACCAGTACCCCACTGCTTTCCAGAGAACCCCAGTCGCACAAGTTCAAAAGATTCAACATTAGTTTCATCGTCGAACATGTGACGTTGAGGCACGTAACCAATCTGCGGATTGCCCCGCTTGGGCGCTTCGCCAAATATCTTGATTGTGCCGCTGAGTGGTTGCTGTAACCCGAGGAGCAAACGGAACAGAGTCGTCTTACCTGCGCCGTTAGGGCCGATAACCGCTACAAACTCGCCACGATTGATGGTTAGATTGGCGTTTTGCCAAACTATGTTGTCTGGGTAGCCTGCCACCAAATTCTCAGAAGAGATGATCTCGTATCGTGTGTTCATACATTATTTCCCAGAAGCTGTTTGATTTAGTGCGTTTTGTAAAGCGATTAACTCTGAATTCATCCAGTCTTGGAACAGGGCAGTCGGCGGCTGAACCGTCTCCGTTATCGCAACAATAGGAATATGATATTGAGTAGCCATAGATTCGATGGTTTGAGTTTCAGGCGTCACCGTTTGTGAGTTGTAAACCAGCACTTTAACCGTTCCACTCTGGATAAGCTGGTCGAACTGCACGATACTCTGTGCAGGCGGATCATTTCCTTCGGAGACCGCTTGCATAAACGCGGAAGGAGAGACAAGGTCGAGACCTGCGGCGTTCGCCAGATAAACGAAGATGCTCTCTGTAGATGCCACTTTCGTGCCTCCAAACTGTTGTTTTATCTGGTCGATGACTCCGTTGTATACTGCCAGCGATGTGTTCAGTGCAGCATACTGCTGTGTATAATATGCAGTGTCGGTCGGATCGATGGAAACGAGGTCTTTGTACATCGCATTCACTGTATCATTCACGTAATAAGGACTATACCAAAAATGAGGGTTGGCACCGATTGGCTGGTTGATGAGTTCTTGAACGTTCAAGACCACTTGATTCGGAGTATTACTTGCGGCTATGAGCTGTTGAGCCCAAGTGTCATATCCTGCCCCGTTAACGATTACTAAACGGGCATTTGCAATTGCTATGGCATCAGCGCTGCTGCTTTCGTATTCGTGAGGATCAGCATTGGGGTCGGTAACGATGCTAAACACATGGACACGGGTTCCGCCAAGCTGGGCTATCAGACTGCCCCAGAAATTTTCTGCCGCAACCACTTGTACCACGTTTGATGTTGGATTTGAGTTTGCGGTAGGGTGGCTCGACAGATATGTGCCTATGAAGGCTGCTAATACGATTACAGCGATTAAAACTGCGGCTATTATGTAGGACGTTTTTTTCATACATTTCTCAATATTTGAAATTATCAGAAGACTTTATTAAGTTTTGCGTTTTTTTTAATAAATAAAAAATCGGCTTTTTTTAATAAAGCAGACCAACGATCACGTGTATTCTGAATAGCTCATTCCGCCTGTATGAGCAATAAAAATCAACCCCGAGTTGTCAAGTTCGTAGTTTGCTGCTCCACCAACAACGAAACCGTAATATTCGCCTACACCGGTTCTCCACGGTGGCGCTGCCCACCCAGCATATCCAATCACTCCTTGCGTTTGGTCAAGAATCGTAAGTGTGTTATTAAAAAAAACGTCTTGTTCATTGTTGTCGGCGACCCCATTAACATAAACGACTCCCGTTGTAGTTCCGGTATCTAAAATGTTATCGCCTATTTCGCCTATGAAAACAGGATGGATGGCCGCTACCGCGAAGACTTGTTCCTGCGTCAATGCGTATTGAATATCTGAGTAATCAGAGACCATTGTATAGCCATTCGAATTGTAGAAACCGTTATTTGCTCCCGAGTAAATATGGGCGCAATAAATCAGGTTGCCAACTGGGTCTGATAGGGGATAAGTGAAAACCCATGACATACCGCATCGAACTCCACCTCCATTAGGGTTAAAGTCGTAACTTAACTGGGTATCCCATTGCAGCAGGATAGGTTGTAAAGCGCCAGAAGTTCTTATTGTGTTTATACACTGTTGCGCGACGGTAAACCATGTAGTTTCGTCTGCGCTTGAGCCTTGAGGTTCGTTCCAAAGTTCAAATAGAGCCGTGGGGTAATTTTTTAACGTTGTAGCAACGTTTGCCCAGAGATTTACGAAGTCAGCACTGCTATTTAAAACGTTATTGCCAACATCATTCCAAGGTAATACTCCTACCGGCTCGGAGTCTGTGGCATTATTGTTGTAGAACACAATGTCTATCCAGATGCCTCGGTTGGCTGCTTGGGTTATTAAATATTCGATGGTGCTTTGATAGTTGTCAGTATTATCTAGCCAGAATGAGACTGTTAGGGGGAGCCTAATGAAATTACAGTTTGAGGCTTGTAAGAAGGTCAAAAAGTCTGAAACCCCCGTTTTGTCTAAACTAGAGGTTAACCAACTGATAGAGCCGTTAGGGTACATCCATGAGCCGTATTCGCCGTCATTTAGCATCAGGTACGTAGAGTCCATGCCTTTTAATGTTATGACGGTTCCGTTTGGCTCGAAAATCTGATTGCCTATTATGTATAATCCGCTTGGTGTAGGATAACTTGTGAATGTATAGGTGGGGCTGCTTCCCCATGAACCGTCTGCTCCTAAGGCAAACCACTGGACAGCGATAGAGTTTCCGGCTTTCGGCATAACGACTACAGAATTGGCTGTTGCTGAAAATGATGGTGAAATCGATGTAAAGGTAGAGTTCCTCATTGTTCCTGTGGAGTTAGAGCTAAACATGTATCCTTCAATGTTAGTCCAATCGGAAATAGGAATTGAGAAGTCTGTTGTGTGATTTGCAATAATAGCGTTGTAAGCAACTGTTGAAAAGATAGGGGGAAAATTAGGTGAAGTAGCAGTATAATTTACGTAGAGTGACATAGTAGCAGAAAAGAAAAATCCGCTTCCGCTGTAAGTTGCAGACGGGTTAGGGTAACTAGCAGAATAACGCAAAGTTCCTGTTGTTGATTGATCGGTTCCCGCAGCCCAAGTTGCAGCGCTTGTAATTATGCCAAACCAATATTTTGTTCCGCCAACAAGATTATAGCTTATAGTGGCTTGATTCCATGCTGATTTTGAGAAAGAGAACCCGTTTTTATCATATAATAGTTGGTAAGGAACATTGCCTCTATTGTTATAGATCACCACGCCGTATAGTCCAGAGCTTCCGTATGAGTACCAAGCTAAATTCGTTACCGTCATGTTGCTTGGGGTCACTAAAGGTATAAGGTACACGTCGGGAGCTCCCAAATTTACCATGTTAGAAGTGTATCCGCTTTTGTACGTAGCATCGGAGTACCCAATAACTCCGATAGTTTCTTTGTTCCATGTCGCGGTTTCAGTGATTGGGTTGTTCATAATAACGCTGTTTGATGCTGATGGTCCTGTGTATGCGCCTGTTCCTGTGCCTGTCCAGCCACTTAAAACTTCCATCGTAGTTGCGCTTGTTTCAACAGAAGTAGACACGCTAAAAGATGCTGTTGTGCCTGAAGTGTACCAGCCGTTGCCTGTTGGATTATTGCCGCCAATGACGGTTAAGTAAAATTGTTTGGTGAAAGAGGCTGTTACTGTTTCTGAGAAAGAGGGAACTGAATAATTATAGCTTGCACTTGTTTGAGGAGTGCCTATGCTTGTTGAACTCCAGCTATTAAAGATGTATTGGCTTTGACCTGAAATCGCGTTTGCGGGGTTATTCGCGGCGAGTGCGTGAGAGTTTCCAATAGTCCAAGTAAAAGTGTGTGGTGTCGTGTAACTTGTTCCGTCAACGGCAATATATCCTGACCCTGTTGTTGAAGACGTAACTGTTATGAGAACTTGAGCGCTGTAGCTTACAGTTACATAAAATTCGGAGAATTGAATCGCGTTTCCAGCCCCTAAGGATGTGGCTTTTGCTCCTGCCTGCGTCGCATTGATTTCTGCCCATGTCCAAGCATTTCCTGTTGCAGGGTCAACCGAATACGTGTCTGAATAAACGCTGAAACCACTTGTAGAAGATGCACCCCCACTTCCTAAAAGGTCTCCACTCCCACCTGTGATTGATTGAGCACCCATAGCTCCCGCGTAGGCGTTTGCATTGGTACTCGTATCAACAAGCAGGGTCTCAGCAGCACAATTGCTCGTTGCCGACGCTTCACCAACCATATAAGCAGTCACACTAGTAATAGGACCCAAGCAGCCTACGCCACTGACTTGTGCGCCTTGCAATGGTTCCGTTTCTTGTTCCGATGTTGCAGGGTTAGTTTGTGAAGTATAAGCAGAAATTTGTAAGGCTGTTGTACTTGAGCTACCACTAACCAAGTTCGGGCGATTTTCTTGCCCGATAGAGCTTCCAGAGCAAACTACATCGGCAATAATCATCGTTTCTGGCTGTCCAGCATGGTTTGTATTTGTTCCGCCACCTTTCATCGCGGGACCGAAGTAAAATGCGTTAAACGCATATCCGTGGTCATTATGACCCTGTATTTCCTGATTACCGTTCAAATAAAGACGTGCGTTTGTTCCAAACTGTTCAGCTTGAAGCTCTACACAGTACCAAGTTCCTGTTTGGAGTGCTGTAGTGCCTGGATAGTAATTTCCACCATAACTATCGTAAAATCTGAAAATATCCTTTGTGCCATTATAGTACAAATCTATTCTTGTTCCATACTGACCACCTCCATAAGTTGATGAAATATACAGAAGAGGACAAGAATTACCAGATGTAGTTTCTGGTAATGTTATAAAATCCACGTAAAATCGTAAATTAAGCTGGGTATCATTTGTACTGATAGTCTTATAAAAGTAAGCATATCCACCATTATTAGCTGCTGAAATTTTTGCAGCATATGTTCCTGAATAAACTGTTGTTGATTGCACTGTTACCGTTGATGAAGCACCATCATGAGCTGAACCTGAATATGCAGAAAAATCGCCCTCTCCAAATTCATCTGCAAAAATGACATTTTGATTTGGAATTTCGCTAAATTGACTGTATTGACCCTTGCTTGACCCTATGGGATAAAGCGTTACTGAACGGTCGGAGTTGGCGTTGGCAGACGGGGTTAAATCATGGGCAAAGTCGACAAACAGAAAAGAGGTTAAAAAGACTGCGGCTATCAGCACAAACATTATTCTAATCTTTGCGTTTTTCACTTTTCTCTCTCCTTCATAGATACTACTAATAGTGTAGAGATAGCTGTCATTCCCCTAATTGTCGGAATCATAGTTGCCTGATAGATAAAGGTTGTTTAAGTCCATCCTTAGAAACGCCTAATTTTTAAAAACTAAAACGGCAATATTTAAGTCAAGCAAACCCAATAGAAAGAGAGGAATTAAGCTTAGGTGAATTAAATGAGCATTATTAGTCTTTCACTGCCAAACGAACTACTAGAGGAGTTGGACACTATTCTTGGCGAGGATCGGGGCGCAAACCGTTCAGAAGTGGTGCGCCAGGCAGTCCGCATGTACCTTACCCAGTACAATGAGCTGGGAAAAATCAGGGGAAACGTCATCGCCACGATAACGGTTCTCTACGAGAAAACTGAGGAGAACAAGGAGCTATTCAGGCTGCAGCACGAGTTTGATGACATGATAACCGCTTATCTGCATGCGCACTTGTCCGAGACAAGCTGCCTTGAAGTCATGGTTGTCAAAGGTTCCTCGGAGCGGCTCAGAGGGTTAATCGACGGGTTGAAAGCCAACAAGCCCGTGAAGCAGATAAAATTCTCTATCATGGCAATCAACGAGAAAGAAAGCTGATTCTCCTTACACGATGTAGTGGCTTGTTTTTTCGAAATCTTTTACGATTTCCATAACGCGCTTAGGCGCGCCGTATGGTCCAAGCGGGATGTCTTTAAGCAGAATCCATGGGCTTTTGCGTGCAATCTCCGTTGCGATGTGCTGCTCGCCGAAGCATTTCCTTGCAACTTCAAAAACCATGCGTCTAACCTCAACTTCTGAGAGTTCACCGAGCGCATGCAAGTACTCATGCAGCAGAAGGTTGTAGACCAACGCGTTAACCGTCGGCTTGGAGCTTACGGATGCCTCAACAATCTCGACTAGCGAGCGGTTAAGCACGATGTTGTTGGTTCCAACAGGGTAATACGCACCCAGTTGCAAGGGCAAATCGTCCAAGAACAGCATCATGCTCTCCCTTTTTTTGCCTGAAGAAAACTGCACCGTGTCCTTAACTATTTTCCAGACTTCACTGTAGTTTTTAGCTGAATCCAAGCCTTTGCCGAACTTCTCTGCATCGGAGGTGCTGCCCAAAAAGTAAGCCGCCTTTTAACAAGGATTTGAGGGGAAGATGTCTTTAAGTGTTGCAGTCAAAAACGACAAAGCATCCATGAAAACGTTGGAGTCATGCCTCTTCTGGTCGCCGAAACGAAATTAACTTTGCGGTAAAAAGAACGGGCTGCGTCTAGAACGGTTTATATGAAACGTGTTCAAAATTACTATTGTTGTAAAAGGAGTTGAAAATTATGATTACTGAACCTTTTCACGTGACTGACGCCAATTTTGACGAAACAATCAAGAACAACAAGGTAGTTTTAATTGATTTCTGGGCTAGCTGGTGTGGACCCTGCAGAGCCTTGGCGCCGACCATTCAGGAGTTGGCGAAGGAGTACAGTGGGAAAATTTTGGTCGGCAAGCTTGACGTTGACGAGAACTCGACTACGGCTGAACGCTTCCAAGTTTACAGCATCCCAACCATGATACTTTTCAAGAACGGCTCTGAAGCAGAAAGGCTCGTTGGCTTATGCGCGAAAAACAAGATAGCTGAAACGATACTGAAACACACAGTTTAAACTTAGGAACTCTTCATTTTCTCATACATTTTTTCGAAAGTCCAGCGGATGCTTGACTTAAGTTCTCTGAGTCGTTCGTCATCAACGTTTCGAATCACTATTTCCCTGATTAAATCGCCTTCCCGAACAATGCTGTAGGAAAACATGCGGTCTGCTGTCAATTGGTTAGCCTTAACCAGTTCCTTGTCCTTCTCCTGCATTTTTTCAAAAACCTTCTCAACGAGGAAATTCTCGAAGGGCGGTGTGTTAACGCTGAAGTTTTTGCTTTCGTCAGGCAAAACGTGCATAGCCTGCTTATCAAAATAGATCAGCGCCAGCGGCTCTTCCGCCATGGTTTTCAGCGGTATTACGCTCTCCTTCTCAGGCATTCGTTGCGGAGCAGGCTTTGAAGCTTCAGGCGCATATTGAACAACGATTGGCGGCTCAGGCGTGGGCTTCGGCAGAACAACTTCTTTAGGCATAGTCGGCGGAGGCGTTTCAGAAACCTCTTTCATGTCCCCGCGTTTGAAGCCTTTCTCAAGCAAAATCTCGTTAACCGTATCCAGCGCCGCCTCCAATTCTTTGGATTCAGCAGCTAATTTTTCAAGCTGGTCTTCAAGCCGCTTCTTAAAAGCGATAAGTGACTTCATTCTTTCTGGGTCTTGCGCCAAACCAATTCACGCACGACTCTTATTTTAGCGGTAGATGCTTATCAGTTTTAGCCTTCCAAAAATAGAATGAAGCTGAATTAAGTGTTCAATCAGTTTTAGGTAAGGCAAAAGTGTTAATATTTCTTGATAGATTTAATATGAATCGGTAAAAAATATGCAGGATGATTGGCAAGAAAGAATCGTAGTTGACCCAAAAATTCTAGTTGGAAAACCAGTAATAAGGGACACGCGGCTTTCAGTTGAGTTTGTTTTAGATCTTCTTGCCAACGGCTGGACTACTGAGAGAATATTGGATGATTATCCTCAGTTAAAGCGCGAAGATATAATGGCTGTCTTGAAGTACGCTGCTGAAATGGTAAAAGAAGAGAAGGTATACCCATTACCATAAAGCTTCTTGCCGACGAAAACATCTCCCAAAAAGCAGTTAATGCGCTCAAAAGAAAAGGAATAGACATTATTTCATTAAAGGAGCTAACGTCAGGAGTAAGCGACGAGGCAGTACTAGCGATTGCGGTCCAGCAGCAAAGGGTATTGATAACATTTGATTCCGACTTTTCAGAACTTGTTTTCAGGCAGAAACTCAAGACTTGGGGTGTAATCCTTCTAAAGTTTGCTCCCAAATCATCCCAACATGTGGTTGAAGTTGTCTCAAACGCTTTGAAAAGCCAAGCCCAAATTGAAAAGCATTTTATCATAGTCAGAGAAAATAAAATACGAGCCCTTCGCCTTAAATGACCTCGCGACAGTTCTTGGTTTAAGGTCCCGCAATTTGTTTCTATCGACAACCATTAAATACAAATGGGCACAATAGGATTTTAGGATAAGCCATGACCACTGAAACCGAACTTAAGGAGATTCGAAGCTTGCTTTTGGAGCTGAACAAAAAAGTCGAAGGATTAAGTGGACTGCTTGAAGAACGCGTGATCGGATGTGCACCTTTGCCTGATGAGGCGGAAGCCTACCGAGAATACGAAGCGGAAAAGAAAAACAAGACTTTAGAAGTTGTGCCTTGGAAAAAGACGGGAAAAGGAAGATAGTCGATTCTTGCCCAAACTCTCAGTTTTCATAGAGAAGAAGGCACAGAAATAGCTTGAGCATTTGTCTGTCAGGGTCCAGTCAAGAATAAACAATGTCATAGGAACGCTGGAAGAAGAAGGCTTGTGCGGTCGCTTGATGTCAAGAAATTGCAGGGTCTAGGCAAAAGCTATCGCGTCAGAGTTGGAGATTACCGATTACTCCTCGACCTTTCAGAAGAAGGCTCAATTGTAGTATACGCAATTCTTCCCCGGGAAACTGCCTACGGCAAGAAATGACGCTATGCAGTTTGGGTTTCGCTTATTTTTTTGAGTTGTGCGCGGTACATTTCAACGATTTCCTTGGAAGTTGTTGCGTCTTCGGGGCTTTTGTCGGTGCGGTACTTGCCTGTGAAGCGGGGGAATCGAATCGCCAAGCCGCTGTCTTTCCGTATTGAATCCATCGCGCACACGTGAATGGGGCTCAAAGTGATTTCAGCGCCTAAAATCTCAAGCACCAAGCTGGGTTCAAACCAAACATCTGCTTCCAGCAAGGATTTGACGCGGCTGTTTTTTCGGGGAATAATGTGCTTCGCGAGGGTGTCTCGAAGCGTTACGAGGTCTTTGTCGGTGAAGCCTGTGCCGCATTTAGTTACGGTTTCAAAAGTGTCCTCTTCATCGTTGTACGTGGCTAAAAGCAGGGCGCCGTAGGTTCCAACCCGTTTGCCTCTGCCGTGGAAAGCGCCGACAACCACAAGATCCACCGTGTCAGTCATCTCGCTCTTGTAGTCGCGCTTGTACTTTATCCACAGCCAACCTCGGCTTCCCGCCTGGTAAACTGAGTCTGCAGCGATGGATTTGCACATTAACCCTTCGCAGCCTTTCTCGATGGCTTCCTCGAAGAAAGCCTCAAGCTCCTTCGGGTTTTTAACGATTTTTTGGATGGCGGGGGTTACGCGGTCGGTTTCCTTGATGATTTTTTGGAGTTCGCGGCGTCTTTCGCGGAGGGGTTCAAGGGTTAAGTCTTTGCCGTCGACGTAGAGCAGGTCAAAGGGGAAGAGTGAAATCGGGTACTGCGAAATTGCTTCTTCAACGCCGTACTTTCGCCGCCGATGCATCAGCTCTTGGAAGGGTCGCATGTCGCCTGTATCCAAGTCCATCGCGACGCATTCGGCTTCCAAAATGGCTTCTTTAGCGCCGATTTTTTCCTTAATCAATTCCACGGCGTCAGGGTACTGGCTGGAAATGTTTTCTAGGCGCCTGGAAAACAAAATTACTTTGTCATCTTTCTTGTGCGCCTGTACCCGTTCCCCGTCATACTTGTACTCGGCTGCGCATTTTCCGCCCAGCTTGTCGAGGATTTCCTCAGGAGAAGCCAGCCGCTCGGCAAGCATGGGTCTTATCGGCTCGAAAACCATCACTTGGAACTTTTCGATTCCGTCTAAACCTTTCTCGACAACTATGTTTGCAACCCTGCCGAGGTCAGATGAAATGTTGTAAGCGCGTTCAACCAGTTCCCGAGCTTCTTTCCCGCCGCCGTAAGCAATTGCCAAAGCGTCAAGAACCGTCATGTCCGCGATGCCAAGCCGCAGGTTGCCTGTAACCGTTCGAACAATCCATTTTGCCTCCATGGGCGACGCGTCAGTCAGAAGACCGCAAAGCATCGCCATTTTCGTGTCCACGGCACCTGACCCTGAAGTTTTAGCCAGCTTGTCCAGCGTCTCATAAACCTGCTCGGCGGTGAGTTTCCGAGTGAAAAACGTTGACTGCTTACGTTTAGTCAGAAATGTCTGTGACGTTTGGCCTATGTCGCCGCTTTTCTGCAGGTCATTTGTGATGGCGGTTTCGCTCTGCCCTGAAGCGCGGGCTAGGGCTTTGATGGCGAGTTTTTCAGCGACCCCCATCTCGACGCCCAGGAAATCTGGGTAAAGTTTGCCCTGTGTCAAGTAAACAACCCTTGCTATGACTTCTTTAGGCGTTTTCTTTAGCAATTCAACCAGCAAATCGGTCATTTCAAGCCGTTTCGTGGTTGCTTCAATCTTCTCGTAGGCTTCAGCGATTATTGAGTAATCCATGATTTTTCGCTCAAAAGAAAATACTATTGCTTAACTATTAAAATTAACACCCCAACTCGCCGTGGCTATATGGAAGGTTATATTAACCGACCAAGCGCTATCAGAAACCATGAAGACCTGCGTAGTTTACTTTTCAAGAACCGGAAACACTAAACGCTTAGCCCAAGCAATAGCCGATTCCCTGAAAGCGCCCATTTTCGCCATGGCAGAAACGCAGCCGTCAGCCATCCAAGACTTTGACCTCGTAATTGTTGGCACTCCCGTTGAAGGTGCCAGCCCAGCAAAAGAAGCCTCAGCCTTCATCGAAAACATGCCTAAAGTGGAAGGTAAAAAAGCCGTCGTGTTTTGCACTCACCGCCTATTCGGGAGCGGCAGAGCAATGGGGATTATGGAGAAAATGCTGGAGTACACGGGGTACGAAACTGTGCTTAAGGTTTCCAAGAAGGGCATGAAGCCCGACAAAGAAGCAGACTTCTCAAAAGAACTTGCCGAATTGAAAAAGGCACTGGAGAAGCAGTAGCCAATTTTATTGGCTTAAATAATCCACTATCATCTTATCGTGTTCGAACGCGAGCGGCTTTGGCAGCGCTTTTAGGCTGAACAGCTGGATTTCCTGGATTTCGCTTTCCTGCCGCTTGATTTCCCCGCCGACTGGCTTCACCACAAAACAGGTTGGGTAATACTCGTATTTCACGTCGTCCTTAACGCCTTTCTCAACGTACTCGCCGATTACTCGAACAATTTCCACGTTAAGCCCCGTTTCCTCCTTGCATTCGCGAACGATGGTTTGCTCGACGGTTTCGCCCGGCTCCATTCTGCCGCCTGGCAGTGCCCAGTAGCACTTGAAAGGCACTGTGTCCCTTTTAACAAGCAAAATCTTGTCGTCTGGAAAAGGAATTATTGCCGTCGAGGTTTTGCCCGTAAACTTTTTCATTTCTAAACCGCCTTTGATTTATCTGAAAGAAAAAGGAAGTTGTGAGAAGTTTTATTCTTCGTCTTCGCAATCTTCGCAGTCACAGTCGTCGCAGTCTTCTTCGTCTTCTTCTTCTCTGACAAATAGGTTTACCATTTCAAAAACCACCACACGTTAGCACTGGTAGCCTATAAGTCTTTTTCTGAAAATCAGCTATTCGATTTTGAATTTTGGACGGGGGATTTTTTTGTCCTTGCGGCTTAGGTACAATAAATTTTTTGAAACCTTTCTAAGAATCAAGCCAAGCTGTCCTTGACTGCTTGGTACTCTTTGTCTGAAAGCCAGCCTTCGGCCCGCAGGTAACCCAAGCCTTCAACGATGTTGCCGCGGGAAAACTGCCTGATGAGGAGATTGTTTTTTTCGCCTAAATCTACAATTTGGCTCTCGAACAGGGATTCTTGTTTAGCGAGCTCTTGGACACTGTCGATCAGCACGCTTATGGATTTGAAGCGGGGCGTCAGGACCTGCTTGATTCTTGACGCGCCGAATGCGCCTTTGAGTTTGGCGACGAAATTCATGGTGCTTGAGGTCAACGGGGGTAGGAACAGGAAGCGTTTGCTGAACCCAGACTGGTAACATGCCACGTAGAAGGGCACATAAAAAAGCGCTGAAGTCTTCAGCTGCTGATCTGCGAAGCCCAGCAACGCGAATTTGGCGCTGACAGCCTCGCCCAGGTTAATGGCGCCGTTAAGCCCATCAACCATCGGTTTCTCCAGCCTAAGCAACTTCTCAGTTTCCCGCTTGAAAACAAGCATTTCAGCGTCACGTGCTTTTTCAAGGTCCACTATGGGTTGTCGAGCATGCTTAATTTCCGCGTCAAGCTCAGCCTTTAGCTGGGCTGTTTGCGCCTCTTTCTGCTTGGTTAGGTTCTTGATGTTTTTCTGGGCACGTTTCAGATCTTTCTTCAGCCCGTCAAGCTCCTTCTTGGCTTGGGCGCTTTTTTCTCTCCAACGCTTCTCGTAGATCGAATGATTTTTGGAGGCTTGGGCTTCAGCTTCCCGCTGGTAAAGCCTGATCTTGACTTCGCCGCTTTCAATGGAGCTTTGAGTTTTAGCTCTCTGCTTTCCCAGGTTCTCAAGTTCCTGATCGAAGCTGCTGGTTAAGTCGGCTATTCGCCGTTTGTATTGGCTGTTCAACGCGGCGATTTTGGGGTTAATCACTTCTTCTTGAGCCTTAATTTTAGCGTTCGCCTCATCTTTTACTGCTTCAGCCGCGTAATCCAGTTCGGTGATGAACTGCCCCGTTGTCTTGTTCAGAAGCCTTAAACATTCTTGGAAGGTTTCAGTGTCCATCCTGACAGTCGCTTGTAGGTTGCCAATTTCCGTCAGCATTGAAGCGATGGCTGCTTCGTCAAGCCTCGGAGGAAGCAAAGACAAATTTTCAGGCTGACCAGCCAGTTCAACGGCTTCTTTGCGGTAAACATCAAGCTCCTTTAGAAACTCCACGTCAACGATCAGGTTGCTGAGCGAAAGCTCCTTCTCCCTCTTCGGCTGCGTAAAATAGTTGTTGTGGTCGGAGAGGAAAGTCATGAAGCCTTCCCGAGTTTTTGAGTTGTCTTCCAAACTGTCCATGAACCCCTTGGCGGCGGGCAACTCAAAATATGACATGGTGAAAGCGGAGCCGTTCAACCCGTCGAAAAGGTACGCGGCTTCGCCTGTGGGGTACAGCCACAGGGGATACCCGATCTTGCTTAAGAACAAGAGTTTTTCCTCTGGCTGCTTCAAAATCAAGCCGCCGCCCTTCATTCGTTCAAGCTCAGCCAACGCGTAGACAGCGGCTTCTTCAACTTGGGCGTTGAACGGTTCCCTGCTTTTTTGCGGTGCGAAAGGCAAAATTAACCGTCGAGGCGCAGAGTTGAACATGGCGTTCCAGTTCAGTGTTATGAGAGTCTGCTTTTTTAAAATTTTGCGTTGCTCACTGCTTATCCTCAAGCTCGCTTTTCCGCCGAAGCCTCGTGTGTCTGAATCTTGGAATATATCGGTTCTTGACTCATTTTACGTTTGGAAATTCTGCTTATATTAACCGTTGCGTCATTCCGAAGTATCTTAACAAGTACGACGTGAGAAAACGTGAGAAGGCAAGCAGTGTTAACAGTAATCCTTTCAGCATTAATCGTTTCCGCTGCAACTACGTTGGTTTATGCGCAAGCCGTCAGCGTGACAATGGGCTACCCAAGCTACTCCAACGGGGACTTAGGCATTATTTCAGACAACACCTGGGTCGGCCAGTTTCCCGTCACGATAACGTCAGGCGCGTCAACATACTCCGATGAAGTCTACTGCCTAAACTACAACGGCACAGTCTACGAAAACTCAACCTACCAAGCCGATATTGCACAAGCAAACGACACGGCACAATGGCGAGCAATCAGCTACATCCTAAGCTGGACTCCCGTGACAAACAACGACACCGCAGCCATCGTTCAAGACGCAATCTGGAGAATCATAGGCAACTACAATTCGAGCCAGTTGAATCTGCCTTCATCCATCCAAAACGCGGGAATCAACTTGGCGGCAACCGCCGCAGGCAAAGACGTGGTGCGTCAGGGAGACCAGTTGAAATGGGTCTCGCCTGCAGTTGGCAACTTGACTGCCCTTCCAGGTCAAACAGTAACTTTTCAAGCGCAGCTGACCAATTCAACGGGCACGCCGCGGGCGAGCGTTCAAATCCTCTTTAACGCGACGCTTGAACTTTCAGGCGGCACCAGCGAAACATTGAACTCCACGTACGTTAACTCAGCGCAGGCCTTCACAGACAGCAATGGTGTCGCACAGGTCACCGTTAAGGTTCCCACAGACACGCCGCCTGGTTCAACGATCAAACTTGAAGCCTCAACTCAGAGCGTGTGGCCGCAGGAATACATAGACCTCACGAACCAGACAAGCACAGCCCAAAACCTGCTCGGGCTCGGACCAGCCTTAAACCTGACAGTGTCAACCAGCATAAGCATCGCGGGTTTCATACAGGTGGCGCCTGAATCAGCCGTCGGGTCCTTCGCAATGATTGCAGCGATCGCAGCAGCCTTCTTTGTCTTCATCAAAATAAAGCGCCCCAAAATAACCAAACCGTAAAACCCAAGTCCGCCGTGGCGCACCCTTCATTTTTAGCCTTACTTTATCGGTTTTTCCTGATTATTTTTCGTTCTAAGCTTTGAAGAAGTCTGATATTTTCTTTTGGAACAACGCCTGCTTCAAAAGTTCGCTTTGCAGTATCCACCGCTGCATCGGAATCTCAAATTTGCCGCTGATGAACTGCAAGGATTCGCCGAGGCTCTTGAACAGGAAGGGTTTTTGCCGCATTGCGTTTCTGACGTTTTCGCGGACTTGCCAGACGCCTATCGGCATTATGTATCCTGGGCGCGCTTCCCGCAGCACGATGACCGTGGCTTGCCGCCGTTCCTTCACCAGTTGCTCGCAACTTGCCAGCCTAGCGGAGTAGTAGCAGCCTCCAATCGACGCGTAGGTGGTTCGTCCACTGTTGCCTTCCCAATCTGAATAAATCGCCACGCTGTTCCCAGTCGGGTTCCAAACCGTGCCTGGATACCATGCTTCCATGGATTCGTAGCTCCACTGCTGCGGAATCATCAAGATTTCAAAAACGTTATCCAGGTAGATTGACTCGTAAACCCTGTACTCGTTGATTTCAGGGCAGGTCTTGACTTTCGCCATCAGACTCTTAGAAATGATGTCATCGACCGCGGTTATGCTCCACCTTGTCGGAACCAAGCGCCTGTTCTTTTCAACTCCGAAAGCGCCGACGCTGAAAGCCTTCTGAATCTTGCTTACCACGACGCCTTTGCCGTAAAGCTCAAGCACCGCGGGTTGAGCACGCAGGTCCGTGTCGTAGTACGCCTTCTCGATCTTGTCATCGTAACGTGCGTTGCCGACGTGCAGGTCGCGAATTGGCGCGGAGGGACCGAACGGTTGAACGTTGTCATCCAAAAAAATGGAGCTGTGGGGTTTCTTAGTAAGGTTCAGTTCGATGTCTACGCTGCTGTCAGCAAGGGCTAACTCGCGTGTGCTATCCAAGATTTTGCCTGCATCCATGAACCTCTGCACATTAACCCTGTACTTGCCCCTGACAAGCAGGCTGCGGAAACCGACGATTTCATCCATGGATTTCCCGAACCAGCGTTCAGGCAAATCGTAAACGCTTGTGTCTTCATGCACTGGCGGCACGAGGGGACCCGCGTAGACGTTGGGGTAGCCGATTCGCCCGATGAAAACGCTCGGGGGCGACATGCCTGCGATGTCTTCACTCATCAACGGGACGCTTTTGAGGAAGTAGTTGACTTTAACCATGATGGGACAGCGGGTTTTGCCGCAGAGAAACCTTGAGCCTTTGCATAGAACGCACAGGCTATCCTCCGAGCTCCGGGTAACCAATTGGTCGGTGCTTCCCAGTTTCGCAGCGGTCAAAATGTCTTTTAACCAATTATCTGAACCATGAACGTTTTGCAGGGGCGATGTGACTGTCATGTTACACTTGCATGATGACTGCATCGGCTTGATATGTTTTTCCGAAAAAACAAGACAGGAACCACAAACAACTAAATGGCAGATTGAAGAAGAAGGATGAACCTGACTTTAAACCACGTATGGAATCGACGTTTCAGGGAGCTGAACTCCCATCTCCACGCGGTCTGGCCTAAGCTGAGGAACGTGTTGTAGAAGCCACGAAGAGAGCTCCTTGCAATCATGCGGTTTGCAGGAAAACTTCCTGAGTTTAGCGTGATAAGACTTGCAGGTGACGCAGGGAATTTGAGTTTCTTGTTTGCTTTCCATTTCTGACCCTGCATTCGTTTATCTTACGGTTAATTTATCGGTTATGAACGGGAAATCTTAACCTGTCATCTGTATCGTGAATCCCAAAAAATAATTGAAGTGGCGCCCAGACCAGGCTTCGCTTGGTCTAGTTCGTTTTTCGCCCTCAAAATCACATGCATTATAGCTGAGTGTAATTTTTCGATTAATCCGTCTTATCTTTGAGTATTTTTAGGCATAGTTCCTCGTCGATCCAGAAGCCTTGATCGATAAGCTGTTTGCATAAATCTTCAGGGGACTGCTCGATTAGCTTTAGGTCCAAGAAAGCCTTTAACAAAGCCATTGTACCCATGACTTTAATCTTTAATCGTCTTGCCGTTTTACGAGCTTTCAAATCGTCTAGCAACGTTGCATCAGTTTTTAACTCAAGCGCTAACACCATGGTTTCTATCTCGCCTTTTCCAAGGCTAGATGACAACAGGTTAAGTAACTCGGGGTTTGAACATTTTACTATCTCAATCAATCTCTCGTTCCTTAGTTCTTGGATTTGCGCCGCTACCTCATCGTTTCTTACTTCTTCAAAAACTGATTGAGCTACAAACAGCTTGTCGAAAACTTTCCCAAGAAGTTTAAGGTAGCCGAGTTTGCCAAGTGCTAGCAGAACTGAACTGTCAACTGTGGCTTTCAATTGCAACGCTTCTTGAGTAAGCTCTTGCTAGCTTGTGCTTCTTTCTTTAGCTCTGCCTCATCCAGGTAGCTGTACTTAAAACCAGCAGTCCGAAGCAAGGCTGAGAACTCATTACGAGACATACCCATAACTTCGGCAGCTTTGGCCAAGGTAACGGTTCGAGAAGCAAGAAGACCTAAGATGACAAGAAAGCGTTCTTTCTCCTCTCTTTCCTTAAATAAAGGAAACTCGTCTACAACACTTTCCAAGGACATCTTTTAACACTCAGAATAGAGTTACTTGAATTGAAATTTAACTGTTTGCACTGGAAATTTTAAGAACCTCAGGAGGAGATTCGGACATGAAGAAGTGGCGCCCAGGCCGGGATTTGGACCCGGGTCCTGCGGGCGACAGCCGCATATACTGGACCGAACTATACTACCTGGGCTTAAGCGCCGCAACAATACACGATAATTTAGCTAATTAACTTTTCCCGCAGGCGCAGTTGATGAGCTTGTTGGAATCGGATTTCTTTTGTCGCTTGCCCTGCTGAAAGTGGGGTTTAAGCGTAATTTTAATACGGTGCCGCATATTTTAGTCTGAATGTTCGGCTGGGGGCGGTGAGAGGAAGTATTAAGGAACACTGATTACCGATCGGTTCTGCAGAAGTACTGGCTCTGCATCCTCCTGCTGATTCTCGCGTTGGCGTCGTTTCCCTCAATCTACATCGCCCTCTTCGCCGCTTTAGTCTTCACTTTCCTCGTTCCAGGCTTGATTGCCTACCGCTTCTTCAAGTTGAAGTCCCATGAAATTTGGGCTTTCGTGCCGCTTTTCAGCGTCATGGTTTCAGTCGAATTCATTTACTACCTTTCCCTGGCTGTCGGCTACTCACGCGAAACAATATTGCTAAGCTTCCTCGCCTTGACAGCAGCCTACACGCTGGTGGTTTACAAGAAGGGTGAACCACTGCAGCCGCCAAAGTTCCTTCGGCTAGACCGCATAAAGAAAACAAGTCTTCTCCTGTTTGCCACCATTTTCGCCATTGCCCTAATTGTCCTGTTCATCAGCGTTTGGCGCGGCAGCCAGTACGGGATAGTTTTAACGGGTTCAAACTGGCAGGACACGCCGCTGCACTACGAAATAATAGAGAGCATAAACAACGGGAACTTTCCGCCGCAGATGCCTAACTTCGCTGGGGTACCCATGACCTACTATTACTTTGTTGATTTCCACACTGCCATCGTCGAAAACGTCTTCGGCTACCTGCCCCAGCTTCTGCCCTTCCTAAACGCCGTCTTCATCGTCATCTTCGGCTTCGCAATCTACGCTTTGACGCGACCCGACGGCAGGCGCGCCGCGGTGATCGCCACCGTGATAGCGACGTTTGGTTGGGGTTTAAGCTACTTTGGGCTGTTCAGCGCGTTGCTAAATGGAACGTTTAACGTGACACAAAATTACGGTTACCAGTACGGTGGGCTGTTCGGTTTGCCCAGCATATTTGATAACCTGCTTCAGCAGAGACCACTTCTGATCGGCTTGCCCGTGTTTGCCTTCGTGTTGGCTTTGCTCAGGAACATGAACAGCCGAAACAGGCTCCTGTTGGCGGGCGTCATGACGGGTTTGCTCTTCGAGTTCCACAACGTCGCTTTCTTGTGCTGCTACGTCGCCTTCGCCGTGGCTGTCCTGTTTAACTTCAAGCGGTTTAAGCTGACAAACTGCCTTTACTTCGTGTTGCCGACTGCTTTGGCATTGCCATTCATCTTCCACAACGGGCCGCCTGCGACGATTTCTTTGAGCACGGCGTGGATCGCCAACTTCGCGCATAACCCGCCCCTCTACTACCTTCTGAACCTCGGCATCCCCTTCATCATCGCAATCGTTTCCTTCGTGAAGTCGGGGAACGAACTTCTCAAAGGCACGATGATTTTCCTGGTGCTGCTACCAAACATTTTGGTGCTCACGCCCAACGTGTGGGACATGTACAAGTTATTCATTTTCGCGTGGATACCCATCGCGGTGTTGGCTGGCGTGATGTTAGCCAAAACCCGAAAAATCGTCATCGTAACGGTGGTTTTGCTCTGCGTTTTGACTTCAGCAAGTGTCATCATCTACAACGTTGGAACAAACTACACGGCTGCGAGTTGGCAGGAGTATCAGCTTGGGCTCTGGGTCAGAAGCAACACTCCGCAGGACTCGGTTTTCCTGACGTACAACAACTCCATTCAGTGCCCGCCAGCGTTCATCGGCGGAAGAATCACCGTTTCCTCCTACGTTAACTGGGCCTACGGCTGGGGCGTGCCACTTGGCGAGATTATCCAGCGGCAAGACCAAGTCCAAGCGGCGTATCAAGGCAACTTAACGGCGCTGCAGCAGGTGATAGCCGACTACAAGGTGTCATACGTTTACGTCGGCAACGACGAATTGTCCCATTATCCAGGCTGCACGGCATGGTTCAACTCGATCAGCTGGCTGAAGGTTGTTTACACAAACGGAGACCTGAGAATATACCAAGTTGAACCTCAAAGTGGCTCCTAAATGCAAATTGCCTCTTCAACGCTTTTGCCCTTTCTTTGAGAATCATCCAAAAAACTATATGACGTTCACGACGTATTGAATCATGAAAATGATCTTTCAAAGAAATTATGCACGCGCAGGAGGTTTATCCGTGGCTTGGGAGAAAATCAAAGCTTGGTATGCGAAAATTCCTTACTCGCTGAAAGTCGCCGTCGTCATCGCTTTGGTTGCCAAGTTTGCAGTTTTCGTTTTAGGCTATGCTTCAGCGTTAGATTCGGCGGTTGCAAGTGGATCTTCCACTCAGCCGTTCGGTTTGCTGATGGGCATGTTTGCAAGATGGGACAGCCCCCATTACATGTACATAGCCCAGCATGGCTACACGAACCAAGGCGACGAAGCCAACTTCATCGTTTTCTTCCCACTCTACCCCGTTCTGGTGCGGCTGATAACGTTTGATTTTTCATACGTCAACCTGTCAGGGCTCATAGTGTCAAACGTAGCCTCAATCGTCGCCGTCGTTTACCTCTTTAAACTTGCAAAGCTCGACTACAGCGACAGCGTAGCCAAAAAAGCCGTACTTTTCCTATGCGTTTTCCCAACAGCCTATTTCATGTCCGCCGTCTACACCGAAAGCCTGTTCCTCGCTCTGGTCGTAGCCAGCCTCTACTACGCGAGAAACGCACGTTGGTCTTTGGCGGCTTTCTTGGGTTTTCTTGCATCGTTAACGCGGATCGCAGGGTTAATTCTTCTTCCAGCTTTGATTGTTGAGTATTTCCACCAGAAAAACTGGAAATTGAAATCGTCGGATCTTCGTCTCCTCTGGCTGAGCCTGCCCGCCGTAGGTTTCCTGATTTACCTTGGAATCAATTTTGAGGTTACTGGAAGCTTCTTCACGTTCATGCAGGTTGAAAGCTCGCATTGGTACCAGACCCTTCAGCCGTTGAGCGCCTTGCGAACGGCGTTAGGCTGGGCACGCGGCGCATCGTACCCCTTCAACGTCACCATCGGCTACGCTGAAATCGTCTTCGCCGTCTTCGGGTACCTGATGATCGGGCTCGCCTACAAAATGAAGCTGCGGCCATCCTACCAAGTTTACATGCTGCTGACTTGGATGCTTGCGGTTTCAACAGGCTTCTGGATAAGCATACCCCGCTACGTGCTCTCCATGTTCCCGCTTTTCCTCGCGCTCGGGCTTCTTTCAACAAAAAAATCAGTTAACATCGCTATAGCCGTGGTTTTCTGCGCGGGCTTGTTCTTTTTCACGTGGTTGTTCGCTTCGGGTGCGTGGGCATTCTAAAACCCGCTTTACCCGCCCTTGACGTTTTCCTTGCGTGCAATCTTAACTGGGTTTTCTTCGGAAAACGTAATTCAACTCTTGCAGTCTGTCTTTGTTAGGCGAACCCTTTTTGCCCGTCATGTACTCGATGTCGATTCTTCCGATCGTTGTCTTCTCCAGCTTCTCGGGCTTGACCTTTGCAAGTTTAGCGTCTGGGTCCAGTGAAAGCTGACGTATCAGCACTTCAATCGCGTGCTGTTTCTCGCCGAGGTCGCTGACAAGGACCATTTTGCCGCAGAAGTGAACTGAAGTGTAAACGTAGTCGCACTCGTCCGTCACGCCGAAATCCAGCACCGCTTGACCCCACACCCTGTTGTTCGCCTTCTGGTAAACGAGTTTTTTGCCTTCGGGTGCGCAGTGGAAGTAAATGCAGTTTTTGGCTTGGTCGTACCCGTGGCTTAGAGAGACAAGGTAGGGTTCGTTGTCCATGCAGAGGGCGACAGTGACGTACTGGGTCGTTTTCAGAACCTGCCGCATCTCTTCAGGGTCAGTTATTTCTCGATCTTTGCGCCTAACATGAAAAGACATGCATCCACATTAAGCAACAAAACAATATTAACTTTTATTTGCAGCAAGCTAGCGCTCAGCAAGGCTTAATACTCAAATACGAGAAATAGGGCTCATAAGTTAGGCACCGATATGAGGATGTGAGACTGTATGGCAAAATCGTTTGACGTTGAGAAAACCGTAACAGAAATAATTTTGGAAGATGACATTTCAAAAAAGAAGCCGTTAGCTCAAAAAGTTTTTGACGCGGCTTCCGCCAAGGGAATTTACCCCGCAAGTATCCAAGAATTTTACATGGCGCGCGGCAGGGGCGAATTCTCTGGTTTCACCGTTCCAGCGATAAACCTGCGCAGCATGACTTATGATTTGGCTCGGGCAATATTCAGGGTGGCGGAGAAAAATGATTCTGGCGCTTTCGTCTTTGAGATTGCCCGCTCCGAGATCGGTTACACTTTTCAGCCGCCAATCGAGTTCGCAAGCATGGTTATGGCAGCGGCGATAAAAGAGGGTTATTCTGGACCAGTCTTTATCCAAGGCGACCATTTCCAAGCCAACGCCGCCAAGTACAAAGAAAACCCGCAGAAAGAAACTGAAGCCCTGCAAGCTTTAATTGCGGATGCCATAAGCTCGGGATTCTACAACATCGACATAGACTCCTCAACCCTTGTCGACTTATCGAAACCGACCTACAAAGAGCAGCAACTCCTAAATTATGACGTCTGCGCAAAACTTGCCCAGTTTGTTCGCCAACATGAACCGAAGGGAACCACGATTTCGGTGGGCGGAGAAATCGGCGAGATTGGGCATCAGAATTCGACGCCTGAAGACCTGCACGTCTTCATGGATGGCCTAAAAGAAAGGCTTCCTAAAGGGTTAGTCAGCATCAGCAAGATTTCTGTTCAGACTGGGACAACTCACGGCGGCATAGTCCTGCCTGATGGGTCAATCGCGCAAATCAGTCTCGACTTTAACACGCTCAAGACCCTCTCAGAGATTGCCCGCAAACGATATGGGCTCGCGGGAGCCGTCCAGCATGGCGCATCAACGTTGCCGCCCTCGGCTTTCCACAAGTTCGTCGAATGCGAAACCGCCGAGGTGCACTTAGCCACGGAGTTCCAGAACATGATTTACGAGTCAAATCATTTCCCAGACGACCTGAAGAAGAAAATTTATGCTTGGCTAAAAGTCAACGCGGCAAACGAGGCTAAACCTGGCGAAACAGAAGAGCAGTTCCTCTACAAAACCCGCAAAAAAGGGTTAGGGCCCTTCAAGAAAGACATTATGCGGTTGCCGCAGGAAACGCGCGACGCAATTGCAGCTGAAATCGAGGTAAAGTTTGATTTCCTCTTCAAACAACTCAACGTTGTAAACAAGCGAGATCTGGTGAACAAATATATTCATGCGCCATCACGCTAAGAAAATCCTGTGCCATAGTTTTTAGCTTCAATGCGAAGCCCGTTTCTGCGGCTTTGGATCGCTTGAGCGAGTTTTGAATCTCTCTCGGCTTGTTTTTCAAGGCGCGGCTTTTTTTGAACCCGAGGTAACTTTGGCTGTTTCTTTGTTGGCTTGTTTTGGGTGGGAAGGTTTTTAAGGGTTGTGTGACTGTTAGTCATTAATTGACTGATAGTCAAATAATGGATGGCGGTCACAATAATGTTAACACAGCAGAGACGAGAAAAAGAGAAAGAACAACGCCGCAACCTCATCTTGGACGCTGCCCAAACCCTCTTCTTCTCCAAAAACTATAGCGAAATAACCATAGAGGAAATTGCAGACAAGGCACAGCTTGCCAAAGGCACACTGTACACGTATTTCAAGAGCAAAGAAGCGCTGTACTCAGCCGTCGCCCTAAGAGGAGCACACATAATGAACGAAATGTTCAAAGACGCAGCAGACCGAAACCAGAGCGGACTGGAAAAAGCTTTTGCAATAGGCCAGGCGTATTACGAATTCTACAAGCGCCATCCCCACTACTTTCACGTACTGGTAGAAGCTGAAAACTTACCCGTTGCACGCAGTGACGACATAAACGCAGCGGAATTAATCAGGGTAAGCTGCGAAAACCTCGAAACAGTATTAAATGCAGTGGTCACGGGCATAAAGGATGGCTCTATTAAACCTGACCTAAATCCGCAGCAAACATCGATTTTTCTCATTCAGTCAACAAGAGCCATGATTCTGCTTCCGCCAGGTTTCGAGATATTCCTTAGACGGGCGGATGCAGACAGGGACGCTACGGTTAAGTTCACGCTGCGTGCCCTGCGCGGCTCGATCGAGAACATTCAAACCAAAAAAATTGGAGACTAAAAAAAATGAAAGCTGTAATCTTTAACGGCGCCAAAGAAGGCGACCTAACCCTCGAAGCGATAGAAAAAGCCATTGTTGATCAATTGACCAAAGCGGGTTGGGAGGTTGAACCAATCGAACTTCGCTCCACTCAGATTGCTCCTTGCCTTGGCTGCTTCGGCTGCTGGGTTAAGACTCCTGGCGTTTGCGTGATTAATGACGCGGGACGGGAAACCACTAGGAAAGCCATTCAAAGCGACCTGCTGGTGTGGCTGACCCCAGTTACCTTCGGCGGATACTCCTCTGAACTGAAGAAGGCGCTTGACCGCATCATCCCGATCCTACTGCCCTATTTCAAAGTTTACCATGGGCAAATCCATCACCAGATGCGCTACACAAAATATCCAAACCTACTCGTCATCGGAACGCAAGAACCCGGCGCAGACTATGAAGAAACCTTCGTGGCGTTAGCTGAGCGGAACATGCTTAATTTTCGTCCGCCCGCGCATGCCGTCAGCGTTTTCCAGCGGGATAACGATCCCAAGACGGTACCCGCCTTTGTCGAGGAACAGTTGCAAAAGGTGGAGGTTAAATCATGAGCCAACCGAGAAACGTTCTGCTTTTGAATGGGAGCCCGAGAGGCGACAAAAGCAACTCGCGTGTAATTGGAAAATTCTTGGTTGACAAATTGGAGCAGAAAGGTTTGGTTTCCGAAGAAGCGTTTGCTATTCGCTCAGTTTACACGCGCGACGGCACAGAAAAGCTATTGAAGTCCGTTGACAACGCTGACATAGTGGTCTTAGCTACGCCATTGTACGTTGACAGTTTCCCCTCGCCAACCATCAGAGCGTTGGAGCTGATTCATGAACATCGAAAAGCCGTCGCGCCGACGAAACCGCAGATGCTTGTTGCAGTTATGAACTGCGGCTTCCCCGAAAAGGAGCACATGGATATCGCGTTTAAAATCATTCGAAATTTTGCTGACGCGTCAAATTTCAGGTGGGGCGGAGAAATCCGAGTCGGCTGGGGCATGGCTCTGAACAGTGAACCGCTGAACGAAAAGAGGGGCATGACTCGAAAACTTACGAAGGGACTTTCGTTAGCGGCTGCCAACCTCGCAACTGGTCAACCCATATCACAAGAAGCCGAAGCTTTAGTTTCCGCCCTTTTCCTCCCGCTTTTCGTCGCAAAGGCCATGTCAAGCCTATTCGGAAACAGAGAATGGGATAAGCAAGCGAAAGAAAACAATGCAAAAGACAAGATGCGCGCTCGACCCTACGAAATCAATCAATGAAGAAATGGAAACTGACCTGTCAACCGCAAATGATGAAAGACGAGGCAATTTCGTTGTGCAGCTAGCAGCTAGTTTTTTATGGTCTTTAGCCATTCCAAGAAATGTTCTTTCATTTTCTGTGGATTAGCGAACACGGTTACGTCTTCGGTGGCTTCCAGTTTCCGCACTTGGTCGGCCTCTTCTTTGCGTACCCGCAGCTTCATTTCTTTCCCGTTAGGCAGCAACGTGGACACGACGCTTTCGCGGTAATCCGTCGGCAGAATCCACACGTGCTGAAACGCTTTGAGCGCCATGAGCGCGGCGTTGGTTAGCATAGTGTCGCTTATGCTGTTAACGATTTTGGCAACTGAGTTTGATGAACAAGGCGCAATTAGCAGGAACTCGTATTTGCCGCTTTGCATCCACGCGGCAAGAAAAGGTGAGTTGGCGTTGATTTCAACCATGACTTTCGGGAAGTTCTTTTTGATTTCCCCGTCTAGCCTGTAGAATTTGAGCATGGTGTCTGCGGCTTTGGAGATGTACACGTCAATCTCCACCTTGTCCTCCGATTGCTTCTTGAGATCCTTCATGACTTCGACGATTTCAGCGATTTTGTCCCCAGCCCCAGTTATTCCCCAAGCAACCTTAAGTTTCTTAACCTTAACGCTTTCACCCATGACAATCAACTCTTTGGCTTTTCCCCAGCCTCTTCCATGACGGCTGCAAACTTTTTAACGGTTTTCTTCAAGCTTCTGAAGCCCTCCTCATCCGCCTTGACCCCGTCTAGCGTGTCTCTGCTCCAGAAGGTCGCTCCCAAGTTGGCGCCGAAGAATCCGCCGCCTACAGGAACCATGCCGTTGATGATGAAGAACGAGTGGATCTGCATGAGCGCAAACTCTTGTCCGCCGTTCCTGTCTCCGCCTACCGCGATGGCCATCCCGATTTTGCCTTTGAAAACATCTTTGTCCTCCGCGACCAGCGCGCGTGTCCTGTCCATCAACGCTTTGATTTGGGCGCTGACTCCGCCATTGTACACGGGCGACGCAAAAATGATTCCCTTCGCCTCGGTGAGCAACGCGTAGAGCTCTTGCACGTCGTCTTGGATAACGCACTCCTTGTTCTGGAGGCAGTAGTCGCAGTGCTCGCAGAAGTCAACCCATTTTCCCCGCACCGTCCAAAACTGGGTTTCGAACCCTTTCTCGCTGAGCATCCGCAGGGCTTCGTTTAACACGTACTCGGTGGCTTGTTCTCTCGGGCTGCCGCAGACTCCAAGTATCATAAATGTCACATCAGGTTTAACCGCTTTTCAGCTTTAAAGCCTTACCCCGACCGCGAGCCGAACGCCTCCCCGTCAACGACGTAAAAGTTGGCGGTACCTGTTTCCGGCTCTTCATATGCCAAGAATCGCACAAGACAGAGTAAGCTGAGACTGATTCAGACTCTAAACCATAGAGGCAACCCAAAACATCTCTGCTTGAAGCGAGCTGCCGCTTGGCGGAGCGTCTGAAAACAGGTATCAATGGATTAAACCTGCTTTTTCAGGTAGTTCGTTGTTTCCGCACAGGAAAAAAAATTCTTTAGAGCTTAATTTGAGCTCTAAACCAAAAAGCGAACCTGAAACAAGCCCTGACCTATCTGACAAGGAGAGGGGAGGGGGTCTAGTATTTGTGGTTGAATTCCATCACTAAAATGACGTATGTTGACAGATTACGACCCTATAGGGGTCTCTACTATTTGTGACAAAAAACCATCACAAAAAGCAAGACTGAAAAAAGGAAAGGGGGAGCGGTTTACTCCGATTCGAAGTATTCTTCTGGTTTCGGCGGGATCGGCGGTAATCCTCTGCGTTCACGGATCTTCTTGATGGTTTCAGCCTGCAACTGCTCGGGAACGGGCGCCCAACGGCTAAACTGCGTCGCCCAGAAAGCTCTGCCTGAAGTTGAACCGCGCAATTCATCAGCTATGCCGAAGCTCTCGGAAACCGGCATTTCAGCTTTAACGGTGATCATGTCTTCTTCGGATGGCATGTCAAGGATTTTGCCTCGGCGTTTGTTCAGCAGCGTGATTACGGCGCTGACGAATTCGCTTGGAACTTTGCATTCAAAACTCATAAGCGGCTCCAAAAGCTTCGGGTCGCTGAGCAGAATAGCGCAGTATATCGGTCTCCAAGTCATCGGGATAGCCTGAGCAGGACCCCTGTGAACTGGGTCTTCGTGCAATACGATGTCTTCAAGGTTGATTTTGAGGCCGTACGCGGGTTCCTTAGCTAAAGGCGAAGTGTGCACTGCCTCGCGGAACCCCGATTTAATGTGATCTAAAACTTCCTCCACGTATTGCCGTCCCCTAATACGATTGCAAAGAATACAGTTTTCTTCAACAGCAACCGCGCCCTTAGCCTCATCCGCTTCCCAACCCATCGAACGCAGAATCTTAGTCCGCTCATCTTTGCTCTGCATGTCATTGATCTTGTCAGACTTTATGGCTTCAATCACTTCGTCAGACAGCTTCTCGATCGTTATCCACAGCTTGTTATGCTTGTTGGGGCTCTTACCCATGATCGGTGGACCGCGGTAATCGTGGCTTATGGTTTCCCTGTAGATGACGATAGGCTTGCTAAGCTTCACTTTTAGGCCAGCCTCCTGCATGCGGTAAGCCGTGATTTCAAGGTGAAGCTCACCCATGCCTGAAAGCAGGAACTCGCCGCTTTCCTTGTTCATGATGAAGTGCAAGTTAGGGTCTTCAGTTGTCAACTTATGCATGACTTTATCGAACAACGGCAAGTCTTTGACGTCTTCAGGCTCAACCGCAACGGTAACGACTGGGTCCGAAACGTACCTTAAACCTTCAAACGAGTGAACCTCAATGCCTTCCTCAGCAATGGTTTCACCAACGTGAATCGACGGCAACCCGGCGATGGCTCCAATGTTGCCTGCTGGAACACGGTCAATGATAACTCGGTCCGTCGCCATACTCATGAAAACCTGCTGAATCGTGCCTTTCTGGTTGCTGCTGACAAGCTGAACTACTTTGCCTCGCTCAATTGAACCGCTGAAAATTCTGCCGATTGCGACCGTTCCGCTGTGTGGGTCAACCTCGATGGTGGATATGCACATAAGCAGAGGCGCGTTCGGGTCAACTTTTGCCATGCCGACACCTGTCGGGCTGTTCACGTCTCCTGGCCAAATCTGCGGCTGCCTGTAAGGCTGCGCTTGATAAGGATTAGGCAGATGCTTGCAGAACATGTCTAGGATGGGTTCTGGCAGGGGCGCTCTTTTGCTGAGTTCGTCAACTTTCCTTCCGACGTCTATTGGGTCGCCTGTGTACGCGTCGATGATGTCTTGGAAGGTGACTTTCTTTAGTTTCATGTGGTCAATGTTTAAGCCCCACTTATGAAGGGCTGAACCGAAAGCCACGCGGCCATCTTCCACCGTGACCTGCCAGTCTTTCTTGTGTTCGGCAGGCGCGTATTTTTCGATGAGGTTGTTGACTCTTAGAAGAATCTTCGCGAACTTGCGTTGAATCTCCACTGGCGAAAGCTTGATTTCCTTGATTAATCGGTCAACCTTGTTGATGAATAGGATCGGTTTGACGCGTTCTCTTAGGGCTTGCATGAGAACGGTTTCTGTCTGGGTCATGGGTCCTTCAACGGCGTCTACAACCACAAGTGCGCCGTCTACTGCTCTTAGGCTTCTGGTGACTGCGCCTGAAAAGTCGATGTGTCCAGGCGTGTCGATGAGGTTGATGAGGTAATCTTGGCCTTGGTACGTGTGGACTAGGCTGACGTTTGAGGCGAAAACGGTCATTTGGCGTTTCTGCTCCAGATCCCATGAGTCAAGGAACAGTTTTTGCCCGGCGGTTTGCGTGCTGATGATTCCTGCTGCCGCTAGTAGGCTGTCTGACAGGGTGGTTTTTCCGTGGTCTACGTGTGCGATGATGCTGGTGTTGCGTATGAAAGTTGGGGTTTCCATCAGCTTGACGATTTCTTCTGTTTGCCTGTAACGCGCCATAACTATGCGCTCTCCGTTTTGCGTGAATATGTAACTTTTACTGGTTGATTTTTCTGTTTATTCGGCATTTTAATAACTCTCGGAATTGGTAAGCTGACATGGAAAGTGAATTGAAGCCTATTAAGCTTTATGGCAAGCTTTCCCGAAAAAATTTGGCGCCTACGATTCCTGTTTTCTGATTGGTCTTCGCCGTTTTTTGGGTTCTTTCAGGGTCGATTTTGGTTTAAATTTTTAAGTTGCGACTTTTGCCTGCGGGAAAGTTGCGACATTCCTCCTTGGCGCTTTGCGTTCCGTGTTGCTTTTTTGGTTTGGGGCTTGAAGACGTTTGCGCGTTGCGACTTTGCTATGGGCGGGATGCGACTTTCAATGTTGACTCCATGTTGACGTTATTGTCGGTTACGGGCGGGTTTCCGCATGAGCTTTGGTTCAGGGTTTGCTTGGGTTTTGGTTTTCAAGGCTTGCAATGATTAATTGCTGAAAGCGTTGCCGCTGCTGTCCAAAGCTGTCCCCCGCTTCCTTCTGGCGCTCCAGTTGTTGGATCGTAGAACTCGCTGAAGCCTTTGCGCTCAAGGAGCAGGCTGATTGCTGCTTGGGCTTCGCTGTCGGCTTTCAGTTTTCTTAGTGCCTCAATCACTCTTACCTCGACAAAAGACCATATCGCAGAGTTCTGGTATTTGCCCGGCCTGTTCCTGAGAAACACCCCGAACGGCACCCGACATGCCCTATACCACGTTGCCAACGCCTTTTCCCTGTCGAATTCGTAGTACGGCGTGATGTTTCTGTAGCCGAAAGGTGTTTTTGCAACATCAAAGCCTCTGAGAAAACCGTCGCGGGCTTTTCCCGAAGCAGTTCCATTAAGGACGGCTAAGGCGTTTCCGAGGCTGTCAAAGTGATGATTCTGCTTCAGTTCACTGCCCTCCCAACTGACGGCGTCTGCATACCACCCCAAATCCCCCAAATAAAAGAGCCTGTTCACGTTTTCCTTGACCAAGTTCGACGCCGTGGAGTTCCCAAGCAACTCGTACATGTCCGCTAGAAGCATCTGGTTAGCAAGAAGGCACTTGTCAATGTAAACTGGCATTGCATCCCTCCAATCCATGCCGGGAATAAGCCTGTTCGCCTCCAGTTTGCTCTCGAGGAATGCAACGCACGATTTCACAGCTTCCCCATTTTCTTCGAAAAACCTGCTCCCTCCACTGGTAGCGTACTTGTGCATCCCTATAACAAACAAAATTTCTGCATCAGATGAGCAGCGCTGAAACCTTTGACGAATCAATTTGCTGACGCTAAAATCAATCACAGTCGGCATCTGCCCACTTCTGCGCTGCAACTTTATGAATTCGGACAAGTGATTTTCGACATCCTTGTGGTATCCAAGTCTTAGCAGGACATCTTCAGAGTAGACAAGGTCCCTTAGCCAAAGCTGGTGATAGAGTTGCGTACTGGCGTTGAAGCCGTTCTCCGTTCTACACCCCTCTATAACCTCCCGAGCCTTCCCCTCTTTTTCCAAAACTGTTTCGAATGAATAAGCGGCGGGATTCTTCAACTGCTTCCCCTGTTACAAGTTAGTTTTCAAATATAAAAATTGAATCAGCGCAGTGCACGTGCAAAGTGTTCACGAGTGATACCTAAACTATGACCCTCCATTATTTGGGATAGTACAGGTGTTCTGCTTTTCTTCGATGCTCCTGCCATTAACCACCCGAGGGTTCGAGCATTAAACGGAAAGCTGAGCGCTCGAAAGCAGGCGAACCAAGTGGAAAAACCAAGATGCATCACAGGCTAAACATGGAAACAGCGGCCGCAGCAGAACCCCACATCGAAAACCGCCCAAGATAACCCGCTACAATACTCCACACCCTTATCGATGCTCTACACCAAAAAATGGGCGAGTAAAGCGCCAGCCTCCTAATGAAAGTCTTAAATCTGCATAACATAGAGGTGAGAAGTGAAGTGAAAGTGACAAGCGCTATGCTTGTTGTTGCTGTAGGGTTACATTCACATTGCTTATTATAGTTAATCAACTTATACCTGCAGGTTAGGTTTTTGATTTGCAGAAACTATTGCTCCTGCTTAAATGTCCAATTTGCGATAAAATATGTAGTAATCCAGAGCAACTAAGAGTACACAGGATAGACTCCCACAAAGGCATCTATCAAGCATGCTACCTTAAAAGTAGAGTCGAGTTTTTACCACAGTGGCAATAATTAAGAGGGCACTTAGAAGAAGACTAAGATAGCAAAAGTTTTTCAAAACTCTCTTCTGCTCCTAATACGATATTTCCAAATGTTTTCATATCTTCTTAGCTTTTTGAATCTTGGCGGAATTTTCTTTCTCATAAGCTTGCAATGTATTGCGTTATAGCTTACAGGTTAGTTATTGGCTATTTCTGTTATCATTGCTTTGGAAACTATAGGGATGAAGGCGTTGGTGCTGCTGCAAAGTTTTTATTTGCTCCTTGCAATGTAGAGGTGATGTCAGCTAAACAGTTTTTCCTAGACCGCTACGCACGGCTCGGCTGGACCTTTAGGGAAGTCAACCTGAAGCAGTCAATCCGAATAAACCAAGCTAGCGGTAAAGGAAAAAACCTTCCAGAACGGCTATATGGCTTAGGCGTTGAACTTGAGAAAATCCCTTTTTTGCCTGCGGGGTACTGGGTCGGCAAAACCAAAGTTTCCGTCGGCGCTACAGCAGAATACCTGCTCGGGCTGTACTCTATCCAGGAAGCAGCCGCGCAAATCCCCGCCACGCTTTTTTCTGCCCTGAGCGGCAAAACCGTGCTTGATGCCTGCGCTGCGCCCGGGGGCAAAACGGTTCAGCTTGCTGACGTCATGGGAAACAGCGGCGTCATAACCGCGTTAGACACAAATAAGCAGAGGCTTAACGTGATGGCTAACCAGCTGGAACGCTGCCATGTCAGCAACACAATCGTTTACAATGTTGATGCGCGTCAAGCTGGGATGCTTAACCGAAAGTTCGACCGCATACTGCTTGACGTTCCCTGCTCGGGTAACTTTGCAGGTGACAAGGATTGGTTTTACCGAAGAACCATTGATGACGTTGAACGGAACGCGAACGTGCAGAGAGCAATCTTGAAGGAAGCAGCAGCGTGCTTAACGGACAGCGGCGAAATAGTCTATTCCACCTGTTCCCTTGAGCCCGAAGAGGACGAGTTAAACATGGATTGGGCAATCAAAAACCTGGGGCTTCAGATTCAGAAGGTTGACTGCTTAGGCGCAAACGGGTTGACTGACGTGTTTGGCAAAAAACTTGACGCTCAAGTTGCCCTTTCCAGAAGAATTTGGCCTGGTGAAACGCAGGGCTTTTTTGTCTGCAAACTCAAGAAGGAGGCTGAACATTGAAGCCGTACGAATCCTTCGCTTCCGCTGTGGGCGCTAAGGTAGAGTTTAACGCGGAATTCATTGTTGAAAGAAACCAGCGGTTTTACCTCCTTAATCCTCGGCTTAAGCGGATGCCTGCGAACTTTTACTGTGCGGGCATGTACCTGGGCAAGGTCAAGAAGGGAATTTTCTTTCCAAGCTTCAACTTGCTTAACATGCTTGTTGACGCGGCGGCAAACAAGGTGGTCTTGAATGGGAAGGCTGCGTGGCTTTTCATCTGCGGCAGAGACGTTTTCGGGTCAGGCGTAGCTAAGGCGATGGGGTCCAAACGGAAGGGCGACGCTGTCTTGGTGCTGAATGAGTTTGGTGAATGCCTCGGCTTCGGGAGGATAACTGGCGACTTAGGCGGTTCTGCAGAGAAGGTGGCTGTTAAGAACGTGCTTGATATTGGGGATTTTCTGCG
The DNA here is from genome assembly GCA_049512935.1 of Bathyarchaeia archaeon. Lineage (GTDB taxonomy): Archaea > Thermoproteota > Bathyarchaeia > Bathyarchaeales > Bathycorpusculaceae > Bathycorpusculum. The sequence continues at coordinate 38,525 of JBEKWR010000011.1, read as the reverse complement.
GCGGGAAACGTAGGAAACGGAAAATGTGAAGAATAAAACGTTTTTTTGTTATGCAATCTTATGACCCATTCCTAAGAATTATGAATTACCATACGGTCACGCGTTTAGTTTTCCATGGTGAACGTTTATTCAAACATTTCAGGGATAAACTTATATATGTTTACGTTTTAAAGGGATTCTAAAACATATGATTTAGTATGGTGAAAGTCATGAGTGAACAGGTAAAGAAAGCAATTGAAACCCTCAAATCAAATAATATTCGATGGGTGCACAGCGCATTCGTCGATGTAAGAGGCATCCTTCAAGACATGGTTTTGCCTGCCCGAGAATATGTAAGCGGCTCAGCGTTCACAGACGGCGTTGGCTTCGACGGGTCCTCCGTGCGCGGCTTCAAATCAATCGAAGAATCCGACATGATCTTCATGCCTGACGCCAAAACCTTATCCGTAATGCCCTGGGAAACTGAACCTGCTCAGAAAAGCGCGATAGTGCTCGGCGACGCGTTGGAGGCTTCAGGCGCAAAAGAGCCCTCTGTGACGTGTCCAAGAGGCTACGTCGCGAAAAGAGCCATAAAAGCAGCCAAGGACATGGGATACACTGGAATTTTCGCTCCTGAACTTGAACACTTCGTCTTCACCTCAATTGACCCAACCAAAATGACATGGGACCTTTGGGCCGCCCCAAAAAGCGGCGAAGGAGACGCATGGGGTGCCCCACGTGTTGTTCCGAACTCTCCCGAAATCACGCCCGGCGGCTTCATCCTCAGACCAAAAGAGGCATACTATCGAACCCCGCCCGAGGACACGACGGTGGCTTACCGTAACGAGGTTTCGCAGATTTTGGAGGACAACTTCGGCTTGACGATTGAGAAGCATCACCACGAGGTAGCCACGGTCGGACAGGTGGAAATCGACTACAAGTACGGTGAGCTGCTGGAAACCGCTGACCGCGCGTTGTTCTTCAAGTTTGTCGCCAAGAACATCGCTAAGAAGCATGGGTTGATCGCGACGTTCATGCCTAAGCCGATTTACCTTGACAACGCCAGCGGCATGCATGTTCACTCAAGCATCTGGAAAGACGGCAAGAACGCGATGTACGACGCAAAAGACGACTATGCTGAGCTAAGCCAGACTGGCAGGTACTACGTGGGCGGCGTCCTTGCACACGCAAAAGCCTTAACCGCAGTGTGCTGCCCAACAGTGAGCAGCTACAAACGTCTTGTTCCAGGCTTCGAGGCTCCGATTTACGTCATGTGGTCAAAAGCCAACCGCAGCGCACTCGCACGCATACCCATGTACTACAAGGGTCCCTCGCACCAGGCGCAGAAACGCGTCGAATACCGCGGCGTCGACCCCTCATGCAACCCGTACTTGGCTTTCAGCTGCATCATGATGGCTGGTTTGGACGGCGTGAAGAAGAAGCTTGACCCAGGCGACCCAGTTGACGAGGACGTCTACAAACTGACCAAGGCGAAGCGCAAGGAACTCGGCATAAAAGAGCTTCCGACCACGCTGAAAGGCGCGTTGGACGAGATGGAAAGCGACGACGTCATCAAAGCAGCCCTCGGAGACCACGTGTTCGAAGCCTTCATAGAGCTCAAAACCAACGACTGGAACCAGTACTGCCTGTACGTGTCCCCGTGGGAAATAATGAAGTACCTCGACTACTAAGCCGAGGCAAACCCAACCCCCATTTTCCTCTTTTTGTCGTTTTTTCGACATGAGACATTCCGCTGATTTTTCGTTTGCGCTTTTTGTGTTGGTTTTTTGTCACAAATAGTATAGACCCCTATAGGATAGGCGCTTCTGCTTGGGGCTTGTTTCGGGTTGATTTTTTGATTTAGAGTCCAAATCAAGCGTAAGCTTAACTTTTTTCCTAATGCAGAAAACAATGAACTGGCGGAAAAAACAGGTATAAACCGATTGATACCTGATTCCCAGGCAAGCCTGTTCCTTTGATTTTTCAGGTCCGCCTTTTCGCATTTTAAATTTTGTATTCTGCGGCATATTATCTTCAGATATTAGAGTTTCTGGATTAGTAAAATCCTTATAAGACAATGATGGGATTTCTAACGATTATGTGTGAGACGATACCTCTTCCAATTCTGATAACAAAAGAGGGAAAATGGTTTGTAGCTTCCTGTCCTACGTTGGACATTGCTACGCAAGGAAAAACAGAAAAAGAAGTAAAAGAAAACTTGGCTGAACTCATCAATGAATACTTAAGTGACCCAGACACTGCAAAGCCTTCTTTGGATGATTTAATGTCTTTTTCTCTAACGAACATTCCCGTCAAGGTTCCTGAGAGTGTTATGCATGGCAAAGCTCCGACCGTTGCCTTAGCGAAAAGTAATTGAGATTCTAAGGTCTAATGGATTTCAAGAAGTGAGGTTCAGTAAGCACATTACATTCAAGAAAAAGGCGGGTCAGCGTATTTTAACAACATGGGTGCCCCATCACAAAGAAGTCACAGTCTTTGTGATCCAATACATTATCAAACAAACGGAAAAGCCACGCTCCGAATTCGAATAAGTCTATTCACGGGTTTGGTCTACTATCTGGATTCTTCGCCCATCTTTCTAAATAAGCAGCATATTGCTCGGGCGTGAAGTCTTTCCTAAACTTTTTGGCTTTACCCAAATTTTTTTCACCGATTTTTTATTACCCAAGTTCTCAAGGGGGTAGAGGGGCATTCTGAGCAGGGTTCTGTTTTGCTTTAGGCTCTTTCGGTATTCGATATAACGCAGCACCTGATATGCCTATGGCAAAACCGATTAAATCTAAATCATTAATAGTTCTATTGGCTTGCGAATTTATTGCTATAATATAAATTAGAGCCTCAATTAGGATAGCTATAGCGAAATATAAAAGAAATAAACCTGCTAATCTTACCCGTCTCATTTTTCTCAACTATTTTGTATTTGTTTTGACCTTGCTTAAAAGATTTTTTTCAAAGAGCAGGGTATCTATAGAAAAGAGGTTTTAGACCGAACGTTTACGCATGAAACCCTTGGAAAACCTGTCTGTGGAGGATGCGTTGCCTGCGGAAACTTTTTTCACCCTTTAAAAAGCTCCTGTTTTTCTTCGAAGGTTCTGCGGGTTTGCCTTTTTTGTTTGTTCGTTTGTCGAAAAAAGGTTTGGTTTTTGAACGTTTGCGTATTTTGCTTATAAAGAGCCTTGGGTCGTTAAAGATATTTATGCTTAAACACTTATTAATTTAAACGGGGTAAAACAGTTAAACGCTAGGTGAAATGGGAACATGAAAAATTTTAAAGACGCGGCGTGGAAAGAAAGCGTAACAAAAGTTGTCCAGCAAATCCAAGAGCAAGAAATCAAGTTCATCAGGCTACAATTCACCGACATAAACGGCATGCTTAAGAATTTGGCTGTAAACTCGAAAAACATTGAATCAATTTTTGAGAATGGGCAGTCCTTCGACGGCTCGTCTATCACGGGTTACAGGCCCATTGAAGAGTCGGACATGGTGCTTTATCCTGACCCGACAACTTTCGCGGTTTTGCCGTGGCGTCCAAAAGAGAAGTCTTCCGCGCGGCTCCTCTGCGACATTTACACTCCGCAGAACAAGCGGTTCGAAGGCGACCCAAGGTTTGTTTTGGAGCGAGCCATCGACAAGGCGACTAAGGCTGGTTACACGTTTTTCTGCGCTCCTGAACTGGAGTTTTTCATCGTTAAGGAAAGCGAGGAAAAGGGCGGGTTGCCGACGCCGATTGACATGGCGGGCTACTTTGATTTTCACCCAGGCGACTTAACAGATGATTTAAGGCGGGAAATAGCTGACACGGCTGAAGCCTTCGGCATCGAAATAGAAATATCCCATCACGAGGTCGCTTTGGGACAGAACGAAATCGACTTCAAGTACGACGAAGCGCTCAAGACGGCTGACCGAACAATTACAATGAAGATGTGCGGGAAAGTGGTCGCCGCCAGAAACGGCTACGTCACCACTTACATGCCTAAGCCTTTCAGCGGCATAAACGGGTCAGGAATGCACACTCACCAGAGCCTCTGGAACAAGGATGCAACCCAGAACCTGTTTTACGCGAACGACGAAAAGAGCGGTTACCTCTCCGACCTCGCAAGGAACTTCATCGGCGGGCAACTGGCTCACGGACGCAAAATGTGCGCAATCCTTGACTCTTGGCCGAACAGTTTCAAACGGCTGGTTCCAGGCTACGAGGCGCCAGTGTATCTTGCTTGGGCGCACAAGAACCGCTCTCCACTCATCCGCGTACCCAACTTCGGCGGACGCAAGAACGCTGCCCGATGCGAAATCCGCAACCCAGACGGCGCAGGAAACCCGTATCTGCAGTTTGCGGTGCTGTTGGCGACGGGTTTAGACGGCATACGCAACCGCATTGACCCAGGCGACCCAGTGGAGCTGAACGTTTACCAGATGACCTACGAAGAACGCAAAGAACGCAACATCGTATCCCTGCCCGAGTCGTTACAGGAAGCCTTAGACGAGCTGGAAACCAGCGACCTGATGCGTGAAACGTTGGGCGAAACCGCGTTTGACAACTTTTTGCGGGAAAAACGCAGGGAATGGGACCTGTACCGCACGCAAGTAACTGACTGGGAAGTCAACCGTTACATCAAACGACTCTAAAACAAGAAAAGCCTCCCTTCCCCTTTCTTTTGCTTAATCAGGGTCTCAATTCACTTTTTTGCATACTACAACTCTGTTCAGTTTGATACATTTGCGTACTCATTAAGTCTGTATGGGATCAATTTCAATTAACTGTTTGATTTTGACACATATAAGTTAACAATAACTAAATACTGAAAACGATAGAGTGCGTAATTTGAGGCACTGATAATGAAACCGAAGTACATTGCAGCAATTGCTATTGTATGTTTAATCTTAGCGGCTGGTTTGGCTGGTACTTTGTATTACTTAAGTTTGCCACCAAAAGAGCCATCACAACCCCCAGTACTATCTGTCAGTTTAGACTCATTTTTGGCAGAAGCCACGTTGAACTATTCAGTTGCTGTTAGTGTTCAGAATACTGGTGGAGAGGCAAAAGGAGTTTTTGTGACTCTGGAGTCAAACGCATTTGGCACAGTTACTTCAAACTCAATTAACGTCGCAGCTAACGCCACGGAACAAGTTTCCTGCCTTATTCAAGTGGCAGATATTGCTAATGGCTATTACCCAATATCAATTAGCTATACCTACAATGGAACCACAACCCCAGCTAATATAAGTCCTACGTGCTATGTGCTTCCATCAATAGAAATTACAAATGTTCATTGGACTGAACCCTTTGGGTATCCAGTTGTTCCAGAAAAAAGTCAAATTGGACAAAATGACAATACAGCTCTGCACTTTGAAATTAAGAGCAACGGTCATGGCGCTTATTCGGATTTCTCTGCAACAGCAACAGCGCCATCAGGTACTTCAGGACTGACTATAACACCTAATTTTAGTTCAATCACTGGTTTAGGACCATTAGGGCAAAGTACAGACTACAGCTTCAATCTAGCGTCGCACAATGTGCTGCCAGGAAAGTACGTTATCACTATCACTGTTTTAGCAGACGGCAACGAAGTAACAACTCATGAAGTTACTCTCACAGTAAATGCATAGCTTAAGCCAATGTTAGATATGAGTGCAAAAAGTTCATCAATTGCAATTGAAATAGAATGCATCAGTAGAAGTTATTTTAAAGAGTTATTTGTGTTGCAGCAATAAATTTCTTCTGCTTTTTTCTTGCACTGTTGAATTCTACAATTTTTTCCCAATCAATGCTGTGGTCTGCCTTCAAGTAGAGAGCGCTAAATTCTAACCCAAATTTATTTATGACTTTTGCGTATTCTTGGTTGAATTCTTCGTTTCTCTCTTTTGCTTTATGTCCAAGTGGTTCAATTATTTCTTTGTAGAATTCGCTACTTCCAGAGATGAATTCCCAAAAAGACTGCCCGCATTTCTTAATGTACTTGCCCTTGTTCTCTTTGTTGCATCTTCCATAGCAACATCCATTGAGGCAACAGACGTTATCTAAATTCAGTATTCTTTTAGCTTGAGCGAAGTAGTCTAGCATCTTCTTTATTTGTGTACTGTTGCCCCAATGAGGGCCAGACTTAATTGCCACTAAGTATCGTTTGTCATCTCGACAAAAATCTAAGTCTATTCCTTCAGCAGGAGTTTTCTGACCGCCAAAGGCTTCGCTGCATACGAAGATAGCAAGTTTCTCTAAGAAAGTGCCAAACATTGTTTCTTCTTGCGAATACAGATGTGCGTCAAGAAGATTTCTCACGTAATCTTCAACAGTGGCAATGTTTTTTGCTTTGAACATGTACGGATTTTTTCTTTTTAACAATTCATCAAGTTGAAGCACTTTAATAGATTCTAGTTTTGCATTGTGAAAGTTAACGATATTGCTATCAACAAACTCTACAACCTTCTTCATGTCTATTTGGTTCATAGTAAGACATCCAATGATGATTGACTCACAACTGTAGCTCTCTCTTTAGCAACCTCACAATATTCTTCCGAGGTGTCTATTCCAACATAGTGTCTGCTCAATTGTTTTGACGCTAGAGCTGTTGTTCCAGAACCCATGAAAGGGTCTAACACAACATCATGCTTCTCAGTGAACAACTTAATGAACCATGAAGGCAACTCAATTGGAAATGTAGCGCTGTGTCCTCTATATGCACATTCAGTTGCCATGTGCAGAACATTAGTGGGATAAACTTTGTCTCTTCCAACCCAATTGACAATTTTCTTTCCAAAACCGCTGCTAGTTTTAGATTCGTCTCTAACGTAGTCAGTCTCGCTTAGTTTGCTCAGCCTTCTTTTAGACCAGTCGCCTACTGGAATCATAACTTCTTCTTGGAACATTTTGAACTTTTTCTTCTTGTTGAACTGCAATATTGGTTCCCATGCATCTCTGAAACGATTGGGCCATTTACCAGGGTAGCAGTTTTTCTTATGCCATATGAACTCTTCAGTCCACAGCCAACCTTGCTTTCGCATCTCTAAAATTAGCTCTAATCTGAAAGTGTGTCTTTCTCCATCTGCAACTCTCTCTTTAAGATTAAGAATGAATGTTCCATCATCTTTTAAGACTCTCAGAAATTCCTTGCTTTTTGGCAAGAACCAATCTACATATTTGTCAGGATGGATGCCACCATATATTTTCTTTCTTCTGTCTGCATATGGTGGCGATGTGACAATCAAGTTGAAGAAGTTTTTGGGATAGTTTTCTCTGAGAACTTGCTCACAATCTCCGCAAATAATCGTATCGACAGCGGGTTTTTCCATTTTATCATCGCTATTGTGATAGTATCTAGATTGTTCGACTATTACGTTAAATTAGTAAAAAAGCTTATGTATTTTCTGGAATCAGACTCACAATAGAAAGTCTGCACTTTTATACCTATTTTTTAAACATCTTCTGCAAATAATTCTTTTGTCAATCGAAACCACCCGCAAGAAGTAGCCTACGATGCAGTGTGAGAGAACGAATTACCATGAACGCGATTTGCATGGAGCCAATGCACTTCGAAGATTACAAAGACATTGAATTGCGATTGTTAGGGAGATCATATTCTGCTAAATGCTCCATTGTGGAAAATGCAAACCCTGCAATTTTGACAAAAGAGTGCGCCTCATTGGAAGAGAAGTTTTTGATGCTATTTTTTAACGCTTGCACAATCAGTCATCATATTCACAAAAAGAGTTTGTCAATGTAATTGAAAAAACGAACGTGGCGCTTTTATTCTTACAATAAGGACAAACGGCAACATTACAGAGTTAAGAGCGTTTTTAGCAGACAAAGAATTAATGTTCTCTAAGGATAATGAAAGAGGCACGTGTACCATCTATTAACCGTAACCTGCTTTTTTGCCCTTATGTGTACGGGTTAACTTTTTGGTTTTTACATAATCTATGCGGGTTAGTTTTGGTTTCTGGTCCATTGCTATCTATGGGTAAGCAAGCAGGCTTTGGCGGCGGGTTTGGACGGCATCAGGAACCGCATTGACCCAGGCGACCCGGTGGAGCTGAACATTTACCAGATGACCTACGAAGAACGCAAAGAACGAAACATCGTTTCCCTGCCAGACTCGCTTGAGGAAGCCTTAGACGAGTTGGAAACCAGCGACCTGATGCGCGAGACCTTGGGCGAAACCGCGTTTGACAACTTTTTGCGGGAAAAACGCCGCGAATGGAACCTGTACCGCACGCAAGTAACCGACTGGGAAGTCAACCGCTACATCAAACGCCTCTAAACCAACAAACCCTTTTCTTTTCTTTTTTATTTTCGCTTTTTGTGTTGGCAACCTAGCGACGGCAAAAAGGCAAGCCTGTTAAAGCTTATATGCTAAAGCAGCAGATAGAGCCAGCAAGGGGCAGAAAATGAACAAAAAAATCCTAATCTCCATTCTTTTAATGTTATTTCTCGCTTCAGTCGTTTGGATGACAAACATAAAATCCGTTAAAGCTGATGATAACATAGCGATTAATTTCAGTTCATTCACGGTGAACCAAATTTGGAATGGCTTGGCTTATGTCAGTCCGCAATCAGGCTACGTTTTTGCGATTGTTAACATAACTATTACTAACAATGGCTATGACAGTTTCGATACTAACCCAGTATATTTTTCAGCTACAGCTAATAATGTTGCTTACTATTATGACATTGAAACTTTTGCCCTCAATAATTGGAGTACAGTGAATGTACTTAATGGCGGTTCATTCAGTGGTGCATTAGTCTTTCAAATTCCCTCTGGCAGTTCAATAAGCAGTATGGATTACGCCATGCTTGACAGCGCAACGTTGCAGACCTACAATATAATCTGGAACGGTCAAGCTTCGACAACGACTAGTAATTCTCCAACCGCAACGCCAACACCTACTACTGCAACACCTACATCAACACCAGCCTCAACCCAAGCAGTTTCAGAACTGTCTTGGTCGGTGATTGTGCCCTTGCTTCTTTCCGTGTTCTCCGCTGCTGTGATAGTTAAGCTTCGAAAAACCGCTAACTTAAATCAGTGACCTTTTCCTACGCATACGTGAAGTTTACATTAAACGATTACGCTATTATCGAGTACATTCAAGGGTCAGGGACTTCGCTATTACAGAGTAGAGAAGTTTTAAATCTGGTTAGTGTAGAAATAGGGCTATAGGATAAAAAATGACTAAATTTGAAGAATTGAAATCATTATCTGATGAAGATACAGAATATAAGATGCTTATCGAAGTCACAAAGGAATATCCTAATCAAACTGGTTCTCCAATGCTAAAATCTGGGAAAGCAACCCAAATTGCCATTCATAACTGTCTTCCTAAAGATATTAGATTGCCTCAGAATGTTAGAGTAAAAATAAAAGATGTAAAAACGGGAATGAACCTTTTGTATCTAATTAAGACTGATGTTGACCAAAACAGAAAAGAGTATTCAGTTAAAGAATTGGATGCTGTTCTGAAAATCAGTAACAGTGCCGTTGTTGGTAAGAAGAAATCAGAGGATATAAAAACCACATTTGACAAATTCAAACAAAAAAATAAAAACTTGCGTTTCGCTACAATTATTCTTTCTGAGAGGTTATCATATCCTGACAAAATAATTTACCCAGAGGCAGAAGTATACGCATTAGTTTTTCGCAAAAAGAGAGCCAAAGAACTTTATCTCAAAAAAACTATCGAACAGCTTAAGAAAGATGGTGAATTACGAAAACCTGAAGAAAAAGGCTTGAAAGAACTTCTAATTTTCTTAAAGAGTGAATAGAATATAGTCCCGTTTTTTATTTCGGCAGCTATAAATTGATTTTTTGCAATTGTTTTTAAGCAACTGCCATAATGGTCAAAAATCTTAAATCTGCACAGCGTGGAATAGAAGTATCAGAGATAGAAATGAACAAGAAACACGTGTGGGTTTTATTGCCATTGGCATACATCGTTTGGTGGTTCTACACACTATTCACGTGGGCTATTCCATTGTTGCATATACCATTACGTTTTCATCAGTGGGCTGGAGGAGCAATATACTTAATGATGGTATTCATAATGTTCGGTGGCATCGTGCTTTTCGTTGCAGGCTTAATTATTCTTCGCATTTTGCGTAGGTAAACCCAGATTAAAGTTAACCGTATACCCAAGATTTTTTGACGTTTTGAAAGCACGATAAGTCTTAAATCTGCATGCTCAAAGATAGATTATTATGATAAATTCGGAGTTCTTCTGGCTACTATTTGGTGTTTTGCTTGCTGTGTTTGCACAAGTACTTTATGATTTATTTGGAGAAGTATTCAAGATTTTACTCGATAAGAACAAAGACATTTCAAGATACAGTTTTCTTCCAAAGTTTTTTGGTGGTATGTTAGTTTTCGCCGTTATTGGATTTGTGCTTTGGGTTATATTGTATCTCTGATAGTATAGATTTTAAGGGTACATTCAAGGGTTAGGGATTTCACAATTATAGAGTAGATAAGTTTTAAATCTGAATAGCGTAGAAATAGCAGTCATGGGGCACGGTTCAATAGTTGCTGGCATTGGAATAGTGCTGATTGCGATAGGGTTAGTTTTTGGCTATTTCTCAGGTGTGCACATGGAACACACCGTGACCACAGTTAACATTCTTTCAGCGATAGGCTCGTATCTTTGGGATATTATCATAGCCGCTGTCATAGTCGCAATCGGCGGTCTCATGGTTATTTTTGGAGTTAAAAAGTCTTAAATCAGTGAAGCGTAGAAATAGAACTTAGGGATTCAAGTGTCCAAGATAAAAATCAGTATTCTTGGGTTGTTTTCTATAGAGCATGAAGAAAAAGATGATGAAATAGATATCGAGAGAAAATTACAAATTGACCTTGCTAAACTTCAAGCTGATATTCAGTTATGGGGAACATTTCTCTTTGGCAGTCTTGCTTTTTTTGCAGCTTTATTCACTGTAAATTATGAAGAATACTTTTCTACAGATAACCTCGCACTCAAAGCAATCTTTTTGTACGCAACGACTCTTATTGGTGTATTTGCAATAATTTCTTTGTTGTTATGTACAGTAATGTTGTTAAGAGCAAGGGCTAAGTTACACAAATTAGAATAACCATGTCTCCGTAGTAGATCAAACGATCAGTACTATTACCGAGTGCATTCAAGGGTTAAGGATATGCTCATTAGTTTTTAGCAAGTCTTCATTGATGACAAGTCTTAAATCTGCATGGCGTATAAATGGAAATTGAGCCGAAATGAAATCAACACTTATCGGTCTCGGAATATTGTTGTTAATTGACGGTCTCATTATTGCATACTTTGCTGGAAGGGAATTGATGTATAAGACTACTGGAAACATGTCTTCTAACTTTTATGGTTCTTTAATAGTGGCTACCCTCGCGATTGCTTTTCTGGTTGCTGGCGGTCTCACGGTATTTTTTGGCTCAAAAAAATCTTAAATCTGCATAGCGTAGAAATAGAAATATCAGAGATAGAATGAAAAAATCCAAGTATTATGAAATAGCGGAAATTGTTGTTGTATTGGTCACTGTAACGGCACTTATTGTTTGGGGCTTTGACCAAACAAAATCATTAACTCTTATTTATAAGGGCGAAAAAGTGGGTAACACTGGGTTTTACTTTGCTGGATTCACATACACAGAAGCGCCTCGCACTACTCACCTTGTGTTAACAGCTGTTTTTAAGCCAAAATCTCAATATGTTGGCTGGACTTCTGAACCTGCAGAGGACGATTGGCAATTAAATCCTAATGGTAATACAACTAATTACTTAGATTATGAATTCATTACTTCTGAATACGTTACAATAGTTTCGTACGATGTAGCACGCCAAGCAATATATGTAGTATTTGACGGTGGTCCAATCTCAAGCCCCTAATGATTTGTTTTTTTGCACTATTCAAGAAAGCAAGTCTTAAATCTGCATGGCGTAGAATAAAGAAACTGGTAAGGTGTTAAAGATAACAAAATGGAATAAAATTCTAATAATCTGTGGTGTAGTATGGCTAATTTTGTTTTTTTCTTCTTTGTACTATATTTTTTATATTAACCCACCGGGCGTCATCAGCCCCTTTATTATAATTATTTGGTTTGCAGGAATGATTATAGCATCCATAGCAGGATACCATGAGCACCAAGAAATCAAAAGGCATGATGCAAACATCGCAAATCTGAAAGCGCAGAAATAGACTAATTCTTAGTCAAGAAACTTTGACTTGATGGGTTACGCTTTTAGTCAAGGAATCTTGACGAATACGCTTTTATTGAAAAAACATTTTATTGGCAAGTATGGTTAGCAAAATTAAAGTGGTGTCCGCCACAGTTATTGCTATACTCTTTGCAAGTGCACTTGCTGGAACAATAGTTTATTATAACGGTGTAGTCAAACAAGAAAATTCTAAGATAGCTTCTCTGAACAATCAAATAGCAAATCAAAATACAGAGATAGCTAATTTGAACAATCAAATCTCACTATTAACCAACCCAAAAATCACGGCTCAATTAGGTGTGGCTCAAATAGGTGTTGGGAACTCGATTGATGCATACGGTGCTGATTATTGGAGACTTTTCATTCAAGGTTCAGCAGTTAACGTGGGAAACATGACAGCGTACAACGCAGGATTAAAAGTCATCGCCTACGCCACCTCGGGACACATAGCAATAAACATGACTGTTCCTTTAGTTAACGGTTACAATTATGGAACTGACGCTGCGATTGTTTCAGACATAGGATATGACATTGGTCCAACACAACTTGGAAATTTAACAGCTGGACAATGCGCAACTGTTAACCTAGATATCTACCATGAAGGCGTCCTCGCCAACTGGACTGTAACGCCAGTATGGACAAATTCCCCATAATCACTGTTCTTTCTATTCTGCAAAGTACATTAAACGGTTAGGGCTATGACCGAATACATTCGAGGGTTAGGAATTTCGCTATTAGAGGGTAGATAAGTCTTAAATCTGAAAAGCGTTAGAGATAGACTAACATGACAAAAAGATTTACGGCTATCATTGTCGGTGTCAATGTCATTATGGGTTTGCTTCTTTATCTTTCCAGCCAATTGATGCTCTCAGAAATCAACGGCTCAGTAGTAAACAGCTACAGTCTTACCAACATTGCCATTGCACCAGCACCGACAGGTCAAGTTATTGTACCAATTGCAATGTCAATTGCTAACTTCCCATTCTACGTCTTTGTCTTCTTTTTGATAGTAAATGCTTGCTTCATAATAAAACTGCTAACAAGCAAAGAAACGAAACAGAACCCTTCTTAGCGCTTACCTGCTAGTTTGCTTCGCATGCATGGTTGAACAAAACCACCTGCAAAAGAGCCTCCCGCTTAAATGCCCGATGTGCCGTGAAAAATTAATGTAGACCTAATCTGGCTACCCAGAGCTTTTCAAAGAGTTTTTAAGGGATAATGCATAAGTTTAAACAGGGTTTTTCAAATGTCTGAAAATTTTGACCTTGAAGATTTCAACATGATTGATATGGAAGCCAAAAAAGTTCTGGAAGCCTTGGCGGAATTTGATAAGGGTGAACTGGTGAAAGGCGAATTAATTCACAAAAAAACAGGGTTACTTCCAGATGAGATAAATGAAGCCGTTAGGAGTCTGGCAAAGTCTTTGCTGGTGAATATACCTGACGCCTTGAAGAATTTGGCGCCTTACAAGTTTTACGCAGTGGAAATCACGGATTTTGGACGGCAAGTACTGGAGCAATTCGGGACTACTTAGGCTCGTTAGGCCTTCATTCGAGTCCATTTCTCTGTTCTGCCTCCAATTCAGCTATCTGCATCCAGATTAGCCGTTAATTTTTTAGGCATGAAACATGCAAATCCGGGTAATCCCAGCCGCAAGATGCACAAATAAGTGCGAGCGCAAGGAACTCAAATTTGGAAAAAGCAGCCAAGATAGTCTTCGCAACTATACCCGCATATTATAAGCGCTTAAACCCCGATTCAGCCCCTTTACGTGCAAGGCGTCTGCCCATGATAACTAACTCAGAAAATAACCCAGCAACCAAAGAAAACGGGAACGAACAAACCCAAATCAAATACATAAGGTGCCCGGAGTGCGGCGAAAAAATCCCTATGGTTCCAACTTTGGGAGAAATGATCGAAGAAATCAACCATCACGTAAGCACGCACAGAACGCAGCCAAAGGGCGACGTGGCAGCGGTTCACCTGAAAGCGCCGACTATTTGCATGGATCTAACCAAGCAGGTCTTACAGCGAGCTGCCGACATAATGGAACCCGATGTAACAGATGCCCGTCAAAAGCCGTCACTTTGGATTTAGTGCTGCATCTGCAAAAGAAGCTTCCTATTCACTGTCCCATGTGCGATGAAAAACTAAGCTAACCATTAATTGATTGTGCTGTTTTGTCCTGTAGGTTAAGCTTTTGGTTTCTTTTCCCATTTTTCTCCTCGCATTTTCGAAGGAATACCCCGAGACAAATTGATTAATTGTTTTCTTCAAGGTACTTCTCGATGATGCCGCAAACAAGTTTAGCGTTCTCGAGCACCGCCTTAGCCTTCTCACGGCTGTAGTACTCCATGGGGGTAACCCATTTGCCGCCCGTACTTATCGGGTAACGAGTGTAGACGACTTCCCGTTGAATGTCTGACCCTTTCTCAATCAACTGCCTGAACTCAAACTTTTGAAGCAACTCAGGTTTCACCCGCCTCAAAACCGCCGCCAACCCACTTATCGCCCGATGGTCTCTTGCTTCACTGCCGCCTAAGCGGAGAATCATCGCGTTAGCCGCCGTCTCAACCGCCATCGACGCATGAAAAACGGCCGAGTCAAACTCTGAATCCTTGAAGCGCTTCTCAGCCTTTGCCAGGTTAGCTTCCGAAATTCTCATCAGAACGCTTACTTTGCTTTCAACCATATTGCTTCCTCGTCTAGGCGAGTGAAACTGCTCAATATCTCCTGCACCCGACTTTGCAGCATATCACTTAAGTTGGCTTTTCGATCCAGCAAAACCTCGAAGCCCTCAGCTAAACCAAAAATGATTCCTCCCTCTGCCGTCCGTAAGTTTTTGGCGAAATCTTGCTCTGACAATATCAGGGATTCGATTGCAAAATGAAAGGTTGATTCAAGCCGCCTTAATTCATTCACAATCATCCCGCGTGATTTTTCACCAGTGTCAGCCGCGACTATTAGAAGGTCAATGTCGCTGTATTGCTCCGCCTTCCGTTGAGCTACACTCCCGAAAAGCACAACGAGCTCCACCAGCGGCAGCTTTCCAAGCTCAGCAGCAACTCGCTGCGCCTGACCCCGCATGAAAAGACTTAACTCGTAAGCTGAAACTTTCGCTCCTTCGCATACCCTGTACCATCTTCCATCTTTCGCAACGGAGCCGTCAGCAACAAGTTCCTGAAGCTTTATGGTTAGCCATCTGTCGCTGAGCCCAGACTCAGCCTTCAGCTCTGCATACGTGTGCTGCCCATGAGCCAGAGTCAGCAGGATTCGACCCTGGGGCGTTAGAGAAACCAAATCCATTGAAACCAGCTTCATTAATCATATGGCTGCATTAAGCTTAATAACTTTACTTAGTAAAGTACCGACGAACCCAACAAAAACATTTCCGTCCCTTCTACCCTACCAGTTTTCCAGATGATCCAGATAGGCGCATCTCGAAATGCCAAACAGGCAAGCCTTAGCGACGGCGTTTTTTGAAGTAAAAGGCTAAGCCTACGATGATGGCGATTGCCGATGCGGCTGAAGCGGCGGCGACGGGCACGGTCGGGAAGGACACTGGCTTCGCAATGGTGAAGTTGACGGTTGCGGAGCCGATGTCGCCGAACGTGTCGTTAGCGTAAACCGTAAGGCTGTGCAACCCGTTCGTCATGTTGGCTACGGTGACGTTGCCAGTTACGGGTACGGTTTGCTTTCCATCCAAGCTGTAACCCATCCGCGTGGCGGCTTTATCCACGGTGAAAACCAAAGCCACGGTGGATTCCTTGTACGCCATGCTTAGCGGTGACAGGATGGATATTTTCGGCGGAACCGTCTCCAGCGCGTACAGGGTCGCGTTAAACGGGTTTTGGAGAGGGTACAAATCCTTGTTCTTCGGGTCGATGACGTAGGGCATGTTGAGGATTCCCGAATTGTACACTTCGCCAGCGTCGGGGTTCTGCTTCCAGTAGTCGCCCCAATAGTTCCCGCCGTTAGGGTAACCGTCATCCCATGTGTTGTTTGAATCGGGGCTTCCAAGACCAGGCCAAGCGCCGTCGCAAGCCTGCACGCCATATGTGATGTTGTCGATAAAGTCGTTATGGTATATCATGTTGTTAGAGGCATTCCAGAATGAAATACAGCAACTGCCAAGGCCCCCACTGCTTGCGTTATCCAGAATGATGTTGTCGACAACAAGGTTGTGTTGAGTTTCAGAGAACGAGGTGCCAGTGAGATCATTCAGCAAGGTGTTCCCAGATATGACGTTTGAGCCTCCGCCCTCGACGTCGACTCCACAATAGAACTCACCGTTCATTGCAAGCAGGCTCGTAACTCCAGCAACAGTGTCGTTGATAACTTTCGAATGCGCGGCATCGCTTAATTCAATGCCAATCAGGCACCCCGTGTAGCTCCCGAAAACCGTCAAGTTCTCAATGGTTACGTTTGAAATAATCGAGGAGCCCACTGGGGGAGTAACGAAAACGTAGTTAAAGTCGTTAACCTCGCATTCCCCGTAAACGTCATATCCGTTTCCATTGAGGACCGTGTTGTTTCTTTCTATTGTTATGGTTCCCTCCAAATTTCTTGTCAGCTCGTAAATGTCACCTGTTTGCTTTACCGGCGCTGTCAACGGACTTAGGCTCCCGTTTGGGCTGATTGTTATGTTGATTTGGGCTTGGGCCTTTACGGGTTGGTCGAGAAACATACCTATGATCATCAGGCACACGATGAAGATAACGAAGGCTTTCTTTATGCCGAACACTTTAATCGCTCTCAGAGGCTTCCAACTTTCAATGTCAGACTCGCAGTCAGCCTATCTCTCAGCTAGGTTTTCATAAATAGGTTTTTGTCAACAAACCTTGACTGGGGTTTAGTCCAGAAACCTTGACAAACCAGAACCCGTCGCAAAACGGCATATTTCTGCTAAATTTTGAGGAAAACTTTCCTTCAGGAGAATCTAAGCGGCTCAGGGATTGATTAAATTGATGTCATCTGCCGAGTTACAGGTGGATTTTACACTTTTATTTAACTTAATTTTAAATATAACTCTATAAATTTCTATTGGGTAGGTCTTAGGCATGGTAGAGCAGAAACTGCGCGTTATTCTGATTACAGGTAGAACGATCGATCAAGGCGTGGGGAAAGAGATGGGGAAAGGCTCCAAAGAATACTCTGATAGCTCCTCAATCTGCATTATTGATGAAGCTGACATGAAAAAACTAGGCATAAAAAGCCACACAAACGTTAAAGTCACTTCAAAGTACGGTTCAGTCATCGTTAAAGCAGCTAAGAACCCCTACGGCTGCAACCCTGGCTTGGTCTTCATCCCTTGCGGTTTGTGGGCGAACGCCGTATGCGGAGATGAAACCTTCGGCATGGGCATGCCCCTGTACAAAGGCTTCATGGTTGACGTTGAACCCGCCCCCGACGAGCCTGTCTTGACCTTGGATGAACTTTTAAAACTGGAGTATGGAAGGTAATTGTCATGACAGAAATAAAATCAGTTGTTTGCCCAATATGCGGTTGCCTATGTGATGACCTGGAAGTAACAGTGGAAAACAACGAAATCGTCAAAATGAAGAACGGCTGCGCCCAATGTGAAGCTAAAATGGTCCACGGGTACAAGAGCGACGAGCGAATTCTAAAACCCCTGATACGAAAAGACGGCAAGTTAGTTCCCGTGTCAATGGATGAAGCGGTACACAAAGCAGCCCAAATTCTCACAGACGCAAAGTACCCGTTGCTGTTCGGTTGGAGCAGTTCAACCTGCGAAGCGCAGCGCATCGGCGTCCAATTAGCCGAAGAATTAGGCTCAGCCTTAGATAACTGTTGCAGCGTTTGCCACGGACCATCGGTTATGGCAACACAGGAAATCGGTATCCCCTCATGCACTCTTGGTCAAATCAGACATCGTGCAGACCTAATAGTTTACTGGGCATGCGACCCATGGTCTTCACATCCAAGACATCTTGAAAGATACACCAGTTTCACTGACGGACGCTTCGAAGACAGCGAATGGAAAAGTTACCTGGAAAAACTAAAAGGTACCCAAAGCAAGAAAAAATTAGAAGCAGTCTCGCGACGAATATTAGAGGGCTATAAACCTCCAATTGCTCCACAAGCATGCACTGTAGGTGCACCGCCACAGGCTATGCAGAAGCTGGGGCGTAAACTGATCGTTGTC
Organism: Bathyarchaeia archaeon; assembly: GCA_049512935.1. Taxonomy (GTDB): domain Archaea; phylum Thermoproteota; class Bathyarchaeia; order Bathyarchaeales; family Bathycorpusculaceae; genus Bathycorpusculum. Next base: position 20,170 of record JBEKWR010000011.1, on the reverse strand, counting down.
GACGTAAGAAAAACCATGACTGCCGAGGCAGCTGACTACTTCATTCAAGTTCAACCAAACAAAGACTATGAAATACTTGACGCCATGAGATGTTTAGTAGTTGATCAAGAACTCGACGTTGACCAAGTTGGCGGTGTCCCTGTCGAATACCTCAAAGAAGTGACCGACGCAATGGTGAACTGCGACTTCGGAGTCATTTTCTTCGGTCTTGGCTTAACTCAAAGCGCTGGCAGGTTCAGAAACATCGAAATAGCAATTGCGTTAACGCGGGACCTTAACAGAAAAACCAAATTTGTAATCTCGCCTATGCGGGGGCACTTCAATGTTACAGGCGCAAACGTGGTTTTCGCGTGGTCAACAGGTTACCCCTATGCTATTGACTTTTCACAAGGGTACCCACAATACAATCCAGGGGAATTCACAGCCATCGACCTGTTAAGACGCGGCGACAACGACGCAACACTGGTTATTTCGTCAGATCCAGGTGCGAACTTTCCGAAGGTAGCCATGCAAAATATGCTGAAGCACCCGTTAATCACGATTAACCCTGACATGAACGCTATCTCACGGCTTGGCGACGTGGTGTTTCCAACACAGTGGTGTGGAATAGAATACGAGGGCTCAGCTTACCGCATGGATCACGTGCCAATAATGTTACGGAAAGTTGTGGAGCCACCGCCGGGAATCCTCAACGACGAGGAGCTCCTAAAGAGAATCCTTGAGGAAGTCCGATTAATCAAAGCGCAGAAAGCGGAGAAAGAAGTTGAAGTTGAGGCGGTTTGCAAATGACTGAATTAATCATAAAAAACGGATTCGTCTTCGACCCCCTAAACGGGATCAACGGAGAAAAAATGGACATAGCCATCAAGAACGGCAAAATCGTCAAAAAAGTATCCAGCAAAGCCCAAGTGATTGACGCTACAGGCTTAACAGTCATGCCTGGCGGCGTAGACATTCACACTCACGTTGCAGGCGCCGAAGTTAACACGGGCAGAATCGTACGTCCTGAAGACCACGTCAAAGACGTCGTGCGCAAAACCGCGATGACAAGGTCAGGCACGGGCTACTCGATCCCGTCAACGTTCGTCACTGGCTACCGCTACTCACACATGGGTTACACGACAATCATGAACCCGTCGATGGCGCCGCTTGAAGCGAAGCACACGCATGAAGAACTCAACGACATCCCGCTCGTGGACAAAGCCACTTACCCGCTGCTGGGCGACTGGTGGTTCGTGCTTGAAAACCTCGCCAAAGGCAACATCGAAGAGTGCGCGCGTCACGTAGCGTGGATGCTGGACACCACCAAGGGGTACGCGATAAAAATCGTTAACCCAGGCGGCTTGGAGTCTTGGGGCTTTGGGCATAACGTCCACAGCATCGACGACCAAGTGCCGAACTTCGGCATCACACCGCGCGAAATCATGCGTGGCTTAGTGAAAGTCAACAAGATGCTTAACCTGCCTCACACGATTCATCTTCACACCAACAATCTGGGGCTGCCGGGAAACTACACGACAACCTTGGACACGATGAGGGCGCTTGAAGACTTGTCCACGGACGGCAAACCCGTAGCGCACATTACGCACTTGCAGTTCAGCAGTTTCGCAGGTGACGGCTGGAGCCACTTTAAATCGGCGGCGGAGGAAATTAGCAGCTACCTCAACGCCCACACTCACATGACCGTGGACATGGGACAAATCATATTCACCGACACCACAACCATGACCGCTGACGGACCCTTCGAGTTCACGCTCTACGAGCTAAGCGGGCACAAATGGGTCAACAGCGACGTAGAAACCGAGACAAGCGGCGGCATCATCCCCTTCCAATACAAGAAAAACAACGCCGTAAACGCGACACAGTGGTCAATCGGCTTAGAGCTGGCGTTGCTGGTTAAGGACCCGTGGAAAATCTTCCTGACAACCGACCACCCCAACGCAGGACCATTCTTTGCTTACCCGCGGATCCTCGCCTGGCTTTACAGCAAGAAGGCACGGACGGCAACACTGAATCACTGCAACAAGAAAGCCCAGAAAAAGAGTCTGCTGCCCTCAATCGACAGGGAACTCACACTTTACGAGCTTGCAATCATGACCCGGGCGGGGCAAGCCAAAGCTTTAGGGCTCAAAAACAAGGGGCACCTCGGCGTCGGCGCAGACGCGGACGTTGCAATCTATAACATTAACCCTGAAACAACCGACATAGCCGTCGACTTTAAGCCTGTGCGCAAAGCCTTCAAGCATGCAGCCTACACCATCAAGGATGGAAAAATCGTGGTTAAAGACGGCAAAGTCGTCGGCGAAGCCAGCGGCAGAACCATGTGGCTTGACGTGCAAACAAAGGAGCCGTGCATCATCGACGAGGAAATGAAACGCAAATTCCGTGAGTACTGGACCATCGAATACGACAACTACCCAGTGTTCGATCACTACCTGAAAGTCCCAGAAAAACTAACCATAAAGGCAACGGTGTAAAAAAATGATAACTCTAAGACCCCTCCGAAAATTCGAGGTGCCCGTCCAAGCGGCTTGCATCAGCCCAGACGTCTTCAAAGGCAAAACCATCGCTGAAATCGCAAATCTCCCCGCAACCGAGGGAAACCAGCAGCTGAAACTATGCAACCTCTTCGAAATAACCAAGGACAACGCTGAAACCCCAGACATCACCATCAACGGCGACTGCGGCAAAGTCAAACGCATCGGCCAATGCATGACAAGCGGCGAAATCGTCGTCAACGGAGACTGCGGCATGCACACGGGCGAAAAAATGCAGGGCGGCAAAATCACGGTGAACGGCAACGTCGGCGGATGGTCAGGCAACGAAATGAAAGCTGGAACCATCGAGGTTCACGGCGACGCAGGCGACTACTTGGCTTCACCGTACCGTGGAAGCAGCAGCACAGGCATGAGGGGCGGCTTAATCACGGTTGACGGCAAAGTCGGAAGCGACGTCGGCTGCTACCTGCACGGCGGAGTGCTCAAAATCAAAGGCGGCGCAGGCAGGTTCCTCGGCTACCACATGAGCGACGGCGCAATCCTCGTGGACAAGGAATGCGACACGCGCGCGGGCGCGTTGATGACAGGCGGCAAAATCGTCATAACAGGCACGATTCAAGAGGTAATGCCCGGGTTCACCATCGACAGCGTCAAACCCAAAGTCAAAGTCGACGACACACAGAGCGTGGCGGGGCCATTCTACGTGTTCCTTGGCGACCTCGCAGAGCACGGCACAGGCAAAATCTTCGTCAACAAAGCCAACAACCCGCAACTGAAATTCTACGAAAAATACCTATAATTTTCCTTCTTCGCTATTTTTTATTTGTACTCTCTTGCAAGCCTGCGGGTAGGTCAAAGCATATACATTTTGCATCTACAGCCTAAAAATAGAGGAAAAATTAAGCCACCGCAAACTAAGTCTCTTCGCTTCATCTAATTTATAAACACCCAAAACTTTTGAGCAAGCACCGTGCTCGTTTACTATAGTAAACGAAAAGCAGGGAATTACGTTTACTATACTATACGAGTCGCTAATGAACAGAAGTCAGAATAGCCGAATGCCTTATCAAGTGGGTTGAGTTCAAAACACAACGATACAAGAGGATAGCGTTATGCGTCAGGTTGACATGATAAGGCTTGATTTATCAACGGGGAAAACAGAAAAAACAAAAGATTGCGTCGCCGAAGAAGTTCCTCTCCAAATATCACTCAACGATGCTTACACGTTTGTGATTTGGTGTTCTCCAAGCCAGTTCAAGGAGCTCGCGGTCGGGTACCTGCTTGCCGAGGACATTATCCGGGATGTTGACGAAATCGAATCGTTAAGTGCCGATGAAAAAGCGAATACATGTAAGGTCAAGCTGAAGGCAAGCGTGGATTTGAATGAGCGAATGAAGCATTCACGCCGTAGCACGCGCATCATACCGCTAATCAAAGCTAGCACATCCCCGTACCAGCATGACGAAAAAATACCCGTCGTGAAGTCGCCGCTGAAGGTGAAGGCGCAGGTCATTCTCGACTGCATAAACCAGATGAACAGCAAAGCCAAAGGCTTCAAGGAAACTGGGGGACTTCATGACTCAGGCATTTTTAAGGCAGACGGGACAATGGTGGCTTTCTCCGAAGACGTCGGCAGGCACAACACGGTTGACAAGGTCATCGGTGAGGCGTCGCTTGCCCGCGTGGATTTCAGCCAGTGCTTCATGATTATTACGGGTCGGGTGCCAGGCGACATGATTTACAAGGCGGCGAAAGTCGGGTTGCCCATCGTGGCGTCGGTGGCGGCGGTTCTTAACTCAGGCATCTCGTCGGCTGAAAAAGCCAACATCGCCCTCGTAGGCTTCGTCCGCGGAACCCGAATGAACGTTTACACGGGAGCGGAAAGAATAATTCTGTAGGTGCCCAAAGTGAACAGACCCGATATTAGAAGGCTACTCAAACGCGCGAACCCGCTGGACGCGCAAAAACAACTCCTTGACGCCATGCGCCAAGTCAAACTGCACAGCGAAACCATCCCGTTAACAGAGGCTTTAGGCAGAGTCTTAGCAAAAGACGCATTTTCGGACGTTAACATCCCAGCTTACGACAAAACCTTCATCGACGGCTACGCAATCAACCCGCAGCAAACCAAAGGCGCCTCAGTCAACCAACCCGCAACTTTCAAGGTTGTTGGCAAGCTGTTCCCAGCTGACTATCCAACGACGATAAAAGTTGGGAGCGGAGAAGCTGTTTACGTTGCTACCGGAGCACCCATTCCTAAAGGCGCTGGCGCAACCGTGAAAGTGGAGGAAACCAGGCTAAGCGGCGACCAAATTCAAGTTCTTCGTTTAATCGAGCTTGGGGAAGGAATAATTCCGCGAGGCGACGACGTGAAGAAGGGCGCTTTGATTCTTAGGGAAGGTCAGGTTTTGAGGCCGCAAGACGTTGGGTTGCTCGCCTCAGTGGGGTCAACGAAGGCTGAAGTGTTCAAGAAGCCAACGGTCGCCATCCTGTCAGGCGGAGACGAGTTAATCAAGCAATGCCAAGAAAACCCTGAAGGAATCGCTAACAACTACGCGCTCGTCGTCTCGGGCTTGGCTTCTGAGCTTGGCGCTTCGGTGGTGCTGCTGGGAATTATGCCTGATTCTTTAGATGAAGTGCAGGGGAAAATCGGGGGAGCCTTGGCAGAGGCTGATATTGTTGTTACTATCGGCGGCTCCTCGGTCGGGGTGAAAGATTTTGTTCCCGACGCGGTAAACTCGCTGGGAAAACCAGGCGTTATTGTGCAAGGAGTGCTGCTGCGGCCTGGCGCGGTTTCAGGTCTCGGCATCGTCAACGGCAAACCCGTCGTCATGCTGCCTGGGCACATCGGGTCTTGCATCGCTGGATTCTACCTTTTCGTCGCACCCTTAATTAGCCAGCTAGCTGGCGCCGACATGCTTCCACGTTTAACTGCCGAGTTAACTGAAACGCTGGATTCTGACCCTCAATACAGGTTCCTGCTCGTTCGTCTAAGGCGGGCTGAAGACAAGTTTTTAGCTGAGCCTGTTGAGGGCGGCTCAAGCGCCTTGACAACAATTGTGAAATCAAACGGGTACATCATCGTGCCGCCACACACCACGTTGGCAAAAGACAGCAGAGTGGAAGTCAACTTGTTCGGTAAAATGGAATTGTCCGTGCTTGAACCTTAAGCCACTTTTGGCGGGTAGCGGTGAGCGTGACTGTGTTTTCCCATCGCCCATGACTCGCACCATGCCTTGTCAGAAAACGCTCGTTCAGCCAGAAGTCGGCAGCGGTTCTCCTCAAGCCATTCCGCCTCGACCCGATAATTGTTCGCCGCCCGCAGGAACGCGTCTTTACCCTCAAAATCCAGCTCAACCGCCTCTTGCTGTCCATGCTGCTGTTCGGAAAGCTTCAACAAAGCTTCACCCTGGTTTTCCCCGCTTACTCCAGCCCAAAAGAACGATTCCTTAGCCTCAAAGTTTCTGGTGCATGACGAAAAAACGCTTTGTGCCTCAGCAAGTTTTCCTTCCTGAACCATTCCTGCCCCGCCCCTAAGAAGATTCAAACCAGAAGTTGAAAAAGAACCCAGGTTAAGCTGCAGGTTTTCTTGGACTGGACCATGACCAAGGCGGGTTCGCGGTTGCTTGAGGTCTTCTTTGGAGTTGATGTTGACGAAGCTTTCGAGTTCAGGGTCTAGCGCCTTAATCTCGCCTACGGTGGATGCCAAAAGGATTTTTCCTGCGCCCCGCTGGATGTCGTCTGACCTTGGACGCTTAAGCTTGCAAAGGGTCTCGGTGATTTCTAACCCGTTTTGCCGCTCTATCACGTTCAACAGGGTTTCAAGCCTGCCGTTAGGCCACATCGGGACAGCCACGTCGAACCCCTGCGCCTGCCTGAACAGGTAATCTGCAACTTCAGGCTGCAAAAACGGCATGTCACAGGGCAAAGTGAGGCAGTAATCGGCTTGAACCCGTTTTAGCCCCGACATGATTGCCACCGTAGGACCGCTGATTTCGGTTTTTTCATCAAGCACGATCTGCGCGACTTTTAGACCATGCGTTTTTAGGATTTCAGCGTACCTTGCCCCTCGTTCCTCATCACTTACGCTTACCGCAACCTTGTCAACGACGCCCTGCACGTTTTCCACGGCGTGAACCAGAAGAGGCTTGCCTGCAAGTGTAGCTAGCGCCTTATCTTCCCATTTTCCGCCTTTAACCTGGAACCTGCGGGCTTTCCCTCCAGCCAGTATAAGCGCAGCCCGTTTAGCCATGTCCTTTCCCTCAGTTCACGGTTTTTCCGCTGGGTTTACTTTGGCTTAGATGGTTCTTGATTAGGGCGACGAGTTTTTCTCCGTCTTCGGGAACCTTGATTATCGGTATGTTGCGGTATGTGTTGCTGGCTGAGTTTTTGGCGACTACTCCAGCGATCGCGATGATCGGCTCCACGGTGCCCTGCAACGTCTGCTCGAGACCCGCTTGATCTTTCGCAGTTACGATTTTGGGTACGTCTTGTCTTTTAGCGATTAGGCTGTGGAAGCCCTCGATGAAAACGACGTCCAGCTTCTCATCTGCAAGAAGCGCGATTATGCGGTCTAAATCGTTGAGAGCCATCTGAGTTTTCTTTATGATGTCTATTTCTTCAGGCGAAATCGCCACGATTACCTTGGAGCCTGCCTTAGCGTACCGCCAAGTGTTCGTGCCTTCCCTATCCATGGTGAAGCCTTTGTGGTGAACATGCTTGATAGAGCCGATTTTGAAGCCTTCGGCTGACAGGCGAGAAATCAAGTACTCTAAAGTAACCGTTTTTCCTGAGCCGCTCACGCCGACGGCGGCAACAACTAAAACCGTGCAACTTCACGCTCCTGATTGAAAAGCCGCCCGCTTGGTTTTATAAATTGCGCTCAGCTTCCCAATTTTCAGCGTCATTGGCTGCGTTTCTAAGCCATTGAGCGAGAAACAGGGTTTGTCTCACGCTGGGAAACTATTTAGAATCTTCGATTTTGCCATAGTTTTAAATCAAACTATTTACTTATCCATGTCCTTAACCAAACATTTAAGCTGGCTTCAATGACACAAACATCAAAAGACAAAATCGGTTTGCATAGACGAGTCAGACTTGCCAATTTAGCCGCTCTCACCGTGGCTGACGACAAAAAAGCCTCTGGAAAGCAGAGCCGTTTGCGTTTTGGCAGGAAAACCAAGATTCTGGCTGCAACCGCTATCATCGCCGTCATCCTGATTTCCTTTGTTGTGTCCCTGTCCTATGAGAACCCGCAATTGTGTCGATGGCTCGGCGCTGATGTCCCGCCTGCTCAAACTGGAGCCGTGTTGATTTCGTCAAGTCAACCTTTCAACTCGTCTGTCTGGCTTAGTGTGGCGGCAAATGCTTGGGCTTACTTTCAACCAGGCGTGGGCGTTGACCCTAACACGGGGCTCCCCTACGCTGGAGGAAGCAGTTTTAAGGCTTTTACCGCTTGGGATTTAGGCGTTTACATCCAAGCCGTTATCGACGCGCAGGAACTTGGGTTGGTCAATTCTAGCGGCACGTGGGGTTCAAGCGAAAGATTAGAGAAGGTTATTGATTTTCTGGAAACTCGACCCCTGAACGCAACTACTGGCTATCCATTCTGGTTTTACAGTGCCACAAACGGGCAGGACTACAGTTCATTGTCGAACCAGGCGACAGGCATCGTTGACGTGGCTGACACGGGAAGATTGTTTGTCGCTCTCAACAATCTTAGAAACTTCAACGCTAGTTTGTCGTCAAGCATAGATTACATCGTTTACAATGAAAGTGACTACGCAGCCTTGATCCCAAGTGTCGAGAGCAACGTTTCGTCCAACGACGTTTACAATGTCTACATTGACAGCGGGTTTGCAAGCTTTTGGCCCCAGCAAGTAGGTAACGTTCCAGACGCAATCATGAACAATATCGATAAAACCGAGAACGTGACAACTTACGGCGTTTCTTTGCCTGCCACGGCAATTACCTGTGAACCCTTGCTTTGCGCAATCTTCGAACTTAACAGCAGCAACCCTCAGCTGAACGCTTTGATGAAGCAGGTTTACCTTGCCCACGTGGCGAACTATGAGGCGACTGGAAAGTACGTTGCTTTCAGCGAAGGCAACTCTTTCACAAGCACGTACATTTACGAGTGGGTAGTTGGTCCCGACGGTGGCACATGGAAAATTACGAGTGCCCAAGCGAGCGGGTACTTGAACATTGAGCCCCTCATCTACATCAAAGTGGCCTTCAGCTTCATGGCTCTCTACAACTCGACATACGCCCTAAAACTGATTCTTTACCTTCAAAAAACTCTTCCCACCCCAACACACGGGTACTACGACGGCGCGGACAACAGCGGAGAATACATTCCTGGGGGTGGCAGCGGCACGAACGGCTTAATCCTTGACGCCGCACTCTACGCCACACAGCACAGCGCAAATTAACCAAAAGCTGATTAGACTCAAACTTATATGGCTCGTTTATCGTAAAAGGCTTAATAGGGGTTGCGAGTTGCAAAAAATAGTCGCGGTCGTCGGCGGGAAGCATTCGGGAAAAACCACGGTGATAGAGCACTTAATAGCTGAACTGAAGAGCCGCGGCTACCATGTGGCAACGGTGAAGGAGATGGTCAGGATTCCGACGTTGGACACGCCCGAGACAGAAACTGACAGGTACAAAAGAGCGGGCGCGGAAATCATAGTGGCGGTTCCGCGGGAAGAAACCGTCATATTCTTAAAAAAACGGCTCAACATAAAAGAAATTTTGTCGCATCTCGCAGGTGTCAACTTCGTTATTTTAGAAGGCTTCGAGCATGAGAAGGAACTGTCAAAGATCGTTGCTGCAAAAACCGCGGATGAAGCAAAAAACTACGTGGACGAAAAAACCGTGGCCATTTCAGGTTTGATAATGGAGTCTCAGTTGGAAAGAAAGAAAGCTGAAGCGTTTGGGCTTCCAATGTTTAGTAGTTTAAATGAAGAGGGAAAACTTGCGGATTTGGTTGAGAAGCTGTAAGGTCGTTAGCCACTGATACTATCTGCGAAGACATTTAATGCTGTGGCGCTAAAACGCACGTACACTTTGTCTCCTATGCTAAGCTGCTGATCTTTAATGGAGCTCAAGGAAATCCGAGTTTTAATCAAGAATCCCGCGTCTATGGTGACCTGGGCGTTTGACCTCATCTGAACCATCTCGGCGATAGTACCTTCGACAGTGTTCCAAGAAGGATCTTTAAAATCTGAAATAGGCGATTTTGAAACCGAGATGTCTTCAGATTTTATTGTAGCTATTACCCCTTTTCCAAGCAGGCTAGTTGCTGCGGGCGCCAACAGTTTCACGCCGTTTGCTTCGATTTCCATAAGTTCAGTGCCAGTTTTAACGACTTTACCCTTGAACGTGTTGATCCCCAAAAACTTTGCAACGTACGATGAACTTGGCTTATCGAAAATCTCAGTTTTGTCGCCTACCTGCTCAATGTGCCCGTTACCCATAACTGCTATCCTGTCGGACATCACGAATGCTTCAGACAAATTATGCGTAACGTAAACCACCGTGATTTTGAGCGCCTGCAGATAATTCTTGAGTTCCAACCTGAATGATTCTCTTAATTGCGGGTCAACCGCGGAAACAGGCTCGTCTAAAAGCAGGACTTCCGGCTCGGTTGCTAATGATCTGGCCAACGCAATTCGCTGCTTTTGTCCTCCACTGAGTTGGTTTGGGTAGAACATTGCGTATTCACGAAGACCGACAAAATCAAGCAGATCATTGGTTCTTTTTTTGACTTCTTGGCTGGGAAAATGCAAGGCTTTCAGCCCGTATGCCACGTTGTCTTGAACGCGCATGTGCGGGAAAAGAGATGTCGTTTGGAACACGTAGCCGACTTTGCGGTCTGAAGGCTTCACATGAACATTTTTTGCGCCCGAATTTCCACTGACTAAAGCATCGTTAATGTAAACGTCGCCGCAGTCTTGTCTTAGTAAGCCTGACAGGATATTCAGCAGCGTCGTTTTTCCGCAACCGTTTGGCCCAAGTAATGACAGGATTTCTTCGTTTTCGACTTCCAGATTCAAGTTTTCTATAACTTTTTTTTCGCCGAATGACTTTGAGACTGAATTAACTTTAATCATTTTTTGGGTCCAAACCGTTTTTGTTCAAGAACCTTAACGACTATGAGGATAGAGAACGAGATGATAATTAAGATGATGGCTAACATGACTCCGCCTAGAGGATTAGAGTACAGTAGCACGTAGATTGCCAGAGGCATTGTCTGCGTGATACCCGGCAGGTTCCCCGCAAACATTAGAGTTGCGCCGAACTCGCCCATGGCTCTTGCCCAGGTCATCATGGTTCCAGAAATTATTGCGCGTATCGACAAAGGAAGAGCGATTGTGAAAAATATCCTTAGGCGAGAGTCACTTAGCATTTTGGCGCTATTGATGATGTCTTTATCCATGTTTTCGAACCCTGTTTTGGCGGATCTTAACAGGAAGGGCGATGCTACGAAACATTCAGCGATGATAACTGCTATTGTGCTGCCGGGTATGATTAATCCTAACCTGTTAAAAATGGGACCTAATATGCCCTTAGGCGCGAAAGCATAAAGCAGAACTATACCTGCCACGGCAGGCGGCAAAACTATAGGTAAATCCATCAAGGTGTCTAAGACTGTTTTTCCAGGGAAATTTCTCGTCGCCATAAAATAAGCGGTGGGCACCGCTAAGACAAACGCGATAAGGGTTGCAGTGGCAGACGTAAACAGGCTCAGTTGTATGGCGTTTATTATCTGAGCGTTATGCAGTTGAGCGTTAACTTGGCTTGGCTCGATTTTTAAGAAGATTCCTACGACGGGTATGGCGATGAAAAGAAAATAGGTTAATACGATGAGGCCTAGAATTACAAGTACGATTTTGTCTGATAACGAATTCGCGTTTGTGCGCTTCAATATTTTTTTACACCGGTTAATTAGTTAAAAAAGGGGTGTGGAAGTGCCTTATATGCACTCTTAGGTTCCGAACCCGAATTCCGTGAGTAGCGCTTGCCCCTGAGATGAAAGCCAGTAATTTTCGAACTTTTGTGATAAGGCTATCTGGGTGGATTCGCTAGGTATGCATATACCGTAAGTGCCAATGTGATTAACCGAAGCAGGTATTGGAAGGAAAGTTACTTGTTCGTGTGTCATGTTGGCATACGCCCAGTCAGAGACAAATACGATGCCTGCGTCAGCTGTGCCAACGTTGAGGGAGACATCGCCAACTATGTTTTCATCGGTGTCTTCATAGGAAACGACATTTGCCGCAAATTTCGTGGGGTAATTTAGGTAAGCGCCAGAGGATACGTAGAGTGGGCTGGTTGCGTTGCCCCATGTTGCAGCGATGTTGTAAACGGTGTCATTTGCGTATTCGCCTACAGGTACTGACGCGTCTGCTACGATTAGTCGTACTCCAGATTTAACTAAATCTGCAAGTGATGTAATATCCTTCGGGTTTCCTGCTGCCACTATGATACAAAGGCTGTTCTTCGTGAAATTATTGTAATAGTTTTGATATAGAAGTCCTGAACTGTCTAGTGCTATGGTCCATTTGTTGTTAGCTGACATGAAGACATCGCATGGTGATCCCGCAACGATTTGAGTTTCTAAGGTGCTTGATGAGGCAGAGTTAACTACTATCTTGCAGTTGTTTGCGTTTTCGAATGCTTGGGTCATGTTGGCAATAACGTTGGTCATGCTTGATGCGGCGAAAACTATGAGTGTAGGCTTTTTAGCTGAGAATGTTCCGTTGTATGCTAAGAAGCCTAATACTGCAGCAACTACTATTATTACCGCTAATATTATTGCAAGGTATTTTGTGTTCATGTTGATTATCTCGATATTATCATTTAGTCATATCGAATTTATTGTTCAAATATAAACCTTTCCAGAGAAAAAACGCAGCGGCAACCAATCAAGCCAACAGAAAAATAAGCGTTAGCCCGTGGATTCTCAGGGCATTTTATCCAAAAGCTTGCTAAGCTCCACTTGAGCATTGCGGTACCGCTTAACTAAATCCCTGCCAAAATCCGTAACCTCAGACGAGCCGCCGCCCTTCGCTCCGCCATGAACGCGTTTGACAAGCGATTGACCAAGCCTCTCCTCGGCCAAAGTGATACGGTGGAGAGCATAACGGTAGGACATGCCTAGATTCTTGGCGGTCTCCAGCATCGAATGGCGTCTGTCGATTTCTTCCAACAGCTCAGCTAAACCGTCGCCGAAAACAGATTCACCCTTCTCGTTAACCATCCAAAGCTTAACCTCATAGCGCAACGCGGACATTGAAGGCACCGAAGCTACATAGAGGCGTCAAGAAGAATTAAGTTTAACGTTATCTTTACGTTTCAATGACCTTGGCGTTCTTGAGAACTTTAACGTTTCCTAGGCCTTCAGCCACGTAGCCCACCTTGAAGTGCCTTACCCTGCGCTTGTCCAACTCATCTTCCAAATCATCCGCGTCACCCTTGGCGACGGCAATCAGCATTCCGCCAGCGGTTTCCTTCGCTTCCCCAGTCAACAAGGGGTAACCGAAGAGTTCCGCCAATGCTGGTGTCCCACGAATCACGGGCAACTGGTCGATGACTATGTCAACTTTGCCGAGCACAGCCATGTTTCCCGCGTGTCCAGTCAAGCCGAAGCCTGTCACGTCAGTTGCCGCGTGAACTGGAACCTTCTGCATGGCTTCAGCAACGGGCTTGTTCGAGCTTGTCATTCCCTCAATGGCTTCGGTAACTGCGGCTTCCACTAGTTCCTCAGAGATGTCTTTGAGCAGTTCCTTTCCCTCTTCCTCTTTTCTAAGCCTGTACGCAGCCATCGCAGGAGCAATCCCGAGCGGCTTTGTCAAGAAGAGTTGGTCGCCAGGCTTAGCGCCTCGCGTGTAAACGATCTTTTCTGGGTTGCCTATGCCTGTTGCTGCTCCGCCGATGATTGGCCAAGGGTTTCGGATGGTGTGGCCGCCGACGACGGGGGCGCCCATTTCACGGCAGAAATCGCCGAAGCCTTTCAGCATGCCCACCGCCAGTTCGTCAGGCATGTTCTCGGGATAAGCCATGATCGACAGGACGCTGACAATGTTGGTTACTGCTAAAGCGTATATGTCGCTTGTCACGTTGCTTCCCGCGATTCTGCCTTGAATCTCGGCTTCATCAACCATGGGCGTGAAGAAATCCAGAGTGTTCAACACCGCGATGTTGTCGGCTATTTTTACTACGCTGGAGTTTTCCCATGGGCCAGCCAGGACAGCCTCGCCGAAATCACCTGACAAACCCGCGTTATCAAGCAGTCTTCCCAGCTGGTATTGTGGGAGTTTGCAGCTGCAACCGTGAACTGGAACAGCCTTAGTTAATCTGTAGGTCATGAGTCATTCTTCCTCCGTTAACAACAACTCAACGTTTCTTAATCACTATCTTGAATTCGGCTCCACTCTTGGAAGCCTCAACAACCTCGTGTCCGTTATTCTTAACCCAACGCTGAACGTTATCAAACTCGAGTTCACCCTCACCGATAACTTCCAGAAGCTGCCCAGACGCCATGCCCTCCAGCTTCCGTTTAGTGAACGCCACTGGCATGGGGCACATCTTTCCTTTAACGTCTAACTTTTCGGTTTCCATCTTCAGCCCCTAGAAGGTAATTACTTTGTCACAGTTAACTGTCCAATCAACAAGCTCATGAACAGTAGCAACCTTCACGCCGTCCAGAAGGTCAGCTTGGGTTAAGCCTCGGGCTTCGCAGCAGACGACGCAGGCTTTGGCTTCCGCCCCGCCTTTGATCAGGTCTTCGAGCATTTGCCCGTAGTTGGTTAAGCCTTGGGCGGGTTTCTGGCCCTTCTTGGCTAGGTAAACGCCGTTTTCAAAGAGCCAGATTCTTACTTTGTGTCCTTCTATGTCACAGGTCCATGCGAATCGGAGGGCGGAGAGTGCACGTTCTTTTGCGTATGGTGCTTCGTATATTATCAAGGTGAATGTTGCCAACTTTTTCAACCTCAAATAACTTAATAATGAATATTAAAAAAACTGATATAAGGGTTTCTTCTACAGAAAATTGATATCTGAGCAGTTTTAAGCGTTTGTATTTTATGGAAAACTCTTAAGTGCCTGCGGGTTATCGTTAATAGCCATGCCTAGAGTACCCGCTAGCCATGTTTATGTTGTCAAGGAATTGGACGATTTCCTGCAAACCTTGTCTGTCGACCACAAGTTTCGCAAATGGGTTGCTGATATGAAGATTGTACTCAAAGAAAACAAGTTTTCTGGAGAATTAATTAAGAAAAACAGAATACCTAAGTATTACATCGAGAAATTTGGCGTTTCACACTTGTACAGGTATGACCATCCTGAAGGACACCGTTCATGCTACGCAATAATAGAGGGCTGTCCACGCATTTTCGATATTATGACTCATGCAGAATATGATTTGCGTTTTGGTTATAATACGACTTAGATTTCAACACAAGATGCTATCATTTGCTTTAGTTTGTCGTTATTAGCGCCCGTATAGATGATGCGTGTTGAATTAAATGCTATCTTTCCAGAAGCTTCCAGATAATTTAGTATTCGCTTATATGTTTGGTATTGCATCTTTTTGGGCAGTCTCTTCCAGAGTTGTGTTCTTGTATAGTAATCATCAGCCGTTAAGATTGCATTTTCTACCATTAGTATGCTATCCAATTTTGGTTCATGCAATACTTTAGACATCTTGCCCAACCTCTTTTACTTACCACTATCACTACTACTAAAACAGTTATATAAACTTATATGATTGAATATTTTGGGATATATTGAGACATTTGGTGAAGTGCTCCTGCATAGCTATTCATCATTTCCGTACCTAGCAGCATAGATGAAACCATTCCAATCAATAATGGATAGCCAGTAATAGGTCCATAGGAGTAACGCCCATTTTTGGTTGTTGTTGATGTTGTTGTTGATACTATAATTTCCGTGCGGACTTAGAAGGACCTACTATACAAAACGCAAATAACCAACATCGACCCTCAAACTTAGCAGAGGCGCAAAACGCGTGGAAACGATCAGGCTCGATTACCTCAAGACGTTCCTTACGGTGGCGAGAACCCGCAGCTTCTCGGCAGCCGCTAAGGAGCTTGGAACCAGCCAAGGCACCGTTAGCCATCATGTAGCCGCGTTAGAGGAATGCTTCGACGTTGAACTGTTCATGCGAACGGCAAACGGCGTAGAGGTCACCACGGCTGGCGCGACGCTGAAGGAAGCCGCTGAAAAAATGCTGCAAGAAGCTCAAGAGGCTAAGGCTAAAATTTCTTCAGCCAAACAAAATCTGTCGGGCATGATAAGAATTGCTGCAAGCACCATACCTGGAGAGCACATAATTCCCAGCTTGATCGCTGAATTTCAAAAGCGTCATCCCGACGTGAAATTCCGAATAAAAGCGGAAGACAGCCTCAGCAGTCTGGGCAGCCTTGAAGCGGACAACGTTGATTTTGCAGCTGTCGGAACGATGAGGGGGTTTGAAGAAAAGTTTGATTTTGTTCAAGTAGGCGAAGAAGAGTTGGTCCTTATCGTGCCGTGCAATCATGAATTAGCCAAGGATGAAGCGGTCAAGGTCGCTGAATTAGCCAAGTACCCGTTCATCAGCCGCGAAGAGACATCGGGAACCAGAAAAGAGGTCGAGCGACTACTTCAAGACAGTAAATTCTCAGTTGAACGGTTGAGGGCAGGGTTGGAACTTGGAAGCACAGAATCAGTAATTACCGCAGTTTCAGAAGGAAGAGGCATAAGCGTAGTCGGCTCAATAGCGGCGACGAAAGCTCAAGCTGCAGGCTTAATTAGAATGGTCAAAATCAAAGAAGCAAAAAATCCTCGAAAACTATACATGGCGAGACCGAAAAGACCTCTAATAAAAATAGCCGAGGCATTCTGGGGCTTCTGCAAGAACTACAAATTCAAAAATGAAGCCATTTCATGCCTTGAACACTAAAAGACAAAGCTGCTTGCCCCACTGAGTTCTAGTCTTCGAGCCGCACCCAGATTTTTCCATCTTTAATTTTCCACTCGTACACTGTGAGTGTAAACGTTGGCTCTTTATCGTACTCGCCCGTTCTGAGGTCAAAATGCCAGTCATGACAGGGACAAACTATGATGAAGCCGTCCAAGGTTCCTCCTGAAAACCCGCAGCCTTGGTGTGGGCATCGGTTGTCGATAGCGAAGATTTGACCTCCCTGTTTAATCAGTAGGATCGGTGTGCCATCGATGGATACGAGCTTCATTGTTCCCTCTTTGAGTTCTTTCTCATCTAAAGCAGGGCAAAAATTTTCCATGTCGTCCACGAATCTGCCTCCGCTAAGAATTAAGGTTCAATATCAAATAAGGCTTTGTTTTTTGCAACCTTATCGTTCTAAAACCAGACTCATTTAGAACCTACGGTGGAAAATTACAGTTTAGTTTACAAAAGACTTTTTCCGAAGCATTTGCAAGTAGACTTTTTCGCTTATTAACGAGTATTTCCCATTAGCTGGTAATCAGCTAGTCTTATGCTAACCAGTTCAGGCTCGCTTTTTCCCGTTCGTTTGCCAGCGGATTGAGAAATCTCTTTAAGCTCAGAAACTTGCATGTTTGGTAAATTACACATAATCTCTCAACAGTGATTTCTTGAATTAAGTTATTAAAATTATGTGGGTGGCATACTACAGCAACACACAATTAGTCATGAATAACAAACAGAACTTTAAAGAACAAACTCTTTTTAAAGCACAAGCTAGATCCACTGAAAACTTAGCTGTAGCTTCTTACCCGGTCTTGCCTGATTAAGCGCGGCTTGCCTCTTAGCTTCGTCTAGAGCTTAAAAAGTAGGCTACTCCGCACAGTGCCATAAGAGCGACAAACCCCACTATAAGGTATAGCGAGTACCTGATGTAAAGCGGCGGCGGAGTGACCGTAACCATGACTTGTTGGCTATAGGCGGCGAAGCTCGTTTGTGTCATGTTTGTATTTGCAATTACAGACCAAAGTCCAGAAGCGGTGGGCTTCCAAGTTGCCGTGAACGTGCCGTTTCCGCTGACCGTGCAGTTGAGGATTTTGACTGAGTTGGCATCGGCAAACTGGATGTTGACGATTGAGTTGTTAAAGTTCGGGGTTAGGGTTCCCGTGACCTTGATGCTTTGTCCCAAGAGTATTTTGTTTTTGGCAACGGCGATGTCCAGTGTAGCATTGCCTTTTACAGTGTAGTTCCCTGACGCCAGCCACATGTTCTCCATAACGTCTGTCGCGTTAACTCTGTACTGCACAAACGACCCCGCCTTTTGTCCTGGAATAGAGCCGCTACATGTTTGGTTGCTGACCTGCATGCTGACCGCGTAACTCCTGTTCCAGTCGTCCGTGGTGTATGAAAGTTGAGCCGACGACAAATCCGTGTTGTTCGAGGTGAAGGCGACTTGGGCTGCCTCGTCAGGAAACACTTTTTTTGGAACCGTTACCGGCGTCAAAGTGGAATTCAAAAAGCTGCTCTTCAACATGAACGTGAGATTTCCTGAACCTACCTCGCCCATAAGCACTACCTGGTAGAGGTTTGCTCCCTTGTTAGGTGAAGTGTAGTTTAGAAACATCGGTTCCCCCATGTACTCGCAGCTCGCGTAGGCGACGCCCCTGTAGCTGTTTGGTTCGAAGTTGTAGCCGCCTACTGAACCGCTCAGGTTACCGTACAAGCCCGGCTCCCAGGGAAGCGGAAAGTTGTCCAAGGTTGGAGATTGCGCGTTATTCATCAAGTAGAGTCTGGCTTCATACATGTCTAGCGTGTCTGGAACATTTATGTACAGGGCGACTTTGGACGCGTTGGTTTCAAACTCATACGCCCAGTTCGTGTAGAAACTTGTGCTGCCATCGTTTGTGCCTTCAATAGGAGTCGTGTACCACACATCGGTCTGAAGGTTCTCAATAATCATGAAGGTAGCTTCCTGCGCGCTGTAGCTGTCCACCGGGTTGTTGGTTATGACAAACGTGTAGTTGCCCGTTTGCGTCGGCG
Source organism: Bathyarchaeia archaeon (assembly GCA_049512935.1). Lineage (GTDB taxonomy): Archaea > Thermoproteota > Bathyarchaeia > Bathyarchaeales > Bathycorpusculaceae > Bathycorpusculum. The sequence goes on along the minus strand of JBEKWR010000011.1, from coordinate 1,669 downwards.
TGAAAAGCGGAACAGTAACGTTTGTGCCTAAGTGCTCGGGAAGTCCAGCTGACTGGGTGTGGGTACTCTCCAACGCTCCATCTGGGTCGTAGACGTAGACGTTGTAGTCACATTTCGCAACGGATGAGGTGTTTATGTAAGACCCATAAAAGTAGATATGGTAGTTGTGACCCTTCTGCAGGGGGCAGATGATGGTCCAGTTTTGGCCGATTGGAATCTGATTGTTGTTGATTAGAACTGGGAACATTGGTTTTTCAACGTAGGTGCAGTTTCCCTGCGCGCCAACAAAGTTGTGCACGTAATTGAGGTACTCCTGCGTCGCAGTTAATTGGACGGTGGACGACTGCGTGCTGGTGCTGGACGTTGAAGCAATGGCAAGTGGACTGATAATCAACGCTAAGACTGTAATCAGCGATAGGATTGCTGCTGCGCTGCTGTTTTTGGGGGGCATGGCTAAATCAGCTTGCAAACGCTAGGTAATGCGCTGCTGGACAATATCAGTTATGAAGGCTCAATCTGAATTTGAAAGACAGAAAATTAATCATATAAGCCTGCCCACGTAGGCTTATGACAAAATCTGCCAGCAAAACGCCAAAGTTTTCACCAGAAACTCACCGCATTTTAGACCTTACATTTTCGACCTGCATGCTTAATACTTACTCTGAAATCAGTTTTGTGTTTCTTATTTTCAAGAATTATATTGTGTATTGAATCTTGCTACGGAAGATATTTATAAGGAAGTGTCTGTTCTTACTGCTACAGGTGAAATGAAGCCAATGATCCGAATGAACCGGCTATTAAAAAACCGTCTTGCACTCAGCACGGTAATAACAACGCTGATAATCCTCGTAGTATCGATACTACTCGCAAGCGTACTAGTTTACTTCGCAGTGAACGTTGTCAGCACCAGAGTTCAGCAGGAAAGCCTTTCAGTTAGTAACCCGCACGTGTGGGTTGACTCGACTGGTACTGCTGAGGGCGCAATCATGATATCTAATTTAGGCGGGCGTGACGTAGTCATTAAACAGATTGAAGTGCGCGGGATTCCCATTCCATGGACCAGCGTATTCTACCTTTACGCGGTTACGACAGGACAAACCCCTGATGCTGGTTTGACTCAGCCCTTACCATACATAACTTCCCCAGTTGCGGCCGCTACTGCAGTCAAGATAGACGGCACTCAAGTATTTGCAAACACCCTTGGTTCGACTACGGGGCAACTGGTGCTGCCGTCGGGCGACGTAATGGTCGTGTACATCAACAGCCCCAACAGCGTCACCATCAACGACATAGGCACAACAATCGGGCTGACGGTCTTCACGGCGCAGGCAATGTACTACACCGAAACGAATGTTCAAGCAGCACCCGCAGCATAATTCAACGGTGAAATAAACTAACCTGAAATCACGCTGCCCTTTATTCTTTCATTTTTAGTAAGTTATTTTTGTTTTTAGGCGACTGATTGCTTCAGATTTTTCCAGGTTTTTAGGGTATTTTTGGAAAACCAGATGTTTTTTTATTGTTTTCTTGTCAGCCTTCACCATGTCTTGTTATGTGTCTTATTTGTCTACGCACAAGTTTACTTATCCGAAAGTTGCGCTAAGTGCTTTTCAAGGAGTTTAAAAATAAATGAGGAAAATACTAAAGAATCGTTTGGCTCTCAGTACTG
>JBEKWR010000010.1:0-90425 GCA_049512935.1 Bathyarchaeia archaeon | reverse complement strand
CAATAGTTTACACGGGTGATTTTCGAGACCACGGCGGCAGACCTGAGATGACTCATGAGTTTGTGGAGAAGGCGCATGAGGCAGAGCCAGTTGCTGTTGTGACTGAAGCCACTAACATGACGGGCGCAACAGTTTCAAACGAAGCGGAAGTTGAATCGAAGCTGGACAAGATTTCTTCGCAGGTTGACGGTATCCTGTTGGCGGAGTTCGGCTATTCGGACATTGACCGCCTTAACACTTTTCACAAAATCGCCAAGAAGCATCAGCGTTGCCTCGCCGTTTCATTAAGACAAGCCTACCTGTTGGATGCTCTTCGCAGCGACGTGCATTTGAAGGTTCCATCGCTTGACGACGAGGGGATAATTGTTTTTCGAAAGTCGAAGAAGCGGTATGACAAGTGGGAGACAAAGTTGATGGAGCGCTTGGACGGAAAAAACAAGATTCTGGACGTGTTCGAGGTTTCGAAGCAGCAGTGCAAGGTGATTTTGGCAGTCAGCTTTTACGATTTTGAGGAGCTTATAAACATTCAGCCCGCCGCGGGAAGCTGCTACGTCTTGTCAGCGTCGGAGCCGTTCAATGAGGAGATGGAGATTGATTTTGAACGTATGCTTAATTGGCTTAGCCACTACGGGTTGGCTCAGTACCAAGTTCATGTTTCGGGGCACATGATGCCGCTTCAGCTTAAGGCTGCTTTGAGAAAGATGGGTGCCAAACAGGTTTTCCCAATTCACACGGAGAAAGCTGAGTTGTTCAAGAAATTTATGGGCGACGTCGGTAGCCAAGTGGAACTTGTTGAGAAAGGCAAAAGTGTGAGTTTGGCTTAGTGTTTTCGGTTTAATCGGTTTTTGCCAAGTTGTCGAGAGGACAATGTGATGTCTGAGCGCATGATGTACCGTCAGACCTGTGATTTTCAGGAAGAAGGAAAAACATTGTGTCATCATCTTCATCTTCATCAACCTTGAAGCAGGGCTAGGTTCTTTCGGCGCGTGTGGAAAAACATCGTATCATCAACAACAACATCAACAACAACAATCGCGTAGACCGCTTGCCTTAGGCTTCTTCTTGCCTATTTTCTTTTTTCGTACCCAGCTCCCCCACGGTTTTCTAGAAGATCCAAATATGCGCATATAGAAGAGCCAAACAGGCAACCGCACAAGCAATTAAAGCCGTATTCAAGGGTAAGCGTTTATTTATTTGCGGGTGCATTATTTACATGTGGTTTTCATGAGTGATTTTTCGTACTACAAGGGGTTATACAAGGTTAAGGCTGTGACGAAAAGTGAAGGCTACTGGATTGTTGAAGCCGCGGAAGATTTTGATGATTTCGTTGATGGAGAAAAAGTCAAGGTTAAGGCAGGCGAAAGACGCATAGTGACGCCTACTGAGCTGCATAACAAGAAAACCTTGCCGCCTCCTATACCGGAACACGTGTACGAGCGGCGCCTCGAAAAGAAAGTCAAACGAATGGTTGAGGAATACGAAAGCAAAAACAGCCATTTCACCGTGTAATTTTTTTTATTAGGGGAACTGTTGGTTGTTTCTTGACCATGTTTTTTGTCGGTAAAGAGCTCTAGAAGAATTGACTTTTGCTCTGTCTGTAACCGTTATTGAAACATTTAGTGCTGAGAAGGCTATGTGGTGCTTGCACTTAACATTTGAACGTCTGAAACCTGTCCCGTGTCGGCGTAGATTCCAACTGTCACTTCATTTATGCCCCCTTGGTAAGTCACAGTGAGACTCATTTCGATGTACCAGTAAGGTATCAGCGCCACCGAATTGCCGCGAGGGTGAGGAACAAGTTGAACTGACAGGGGGGGTTCAACCGCGGTGAAGTGGGAAACTTGTTGGCCTTCAATGGTCCAAGTTAATGTTTTAACGTAGTTTTCGGCAATAGTCACCGCCTGTTGTTGGGAAACGGCTAAGTCAGTGCTCCCTACAGTGAATAGGAAGTACCCGTCTGTCATAGTGGTTAACACGTTCCCTTGGAAGTCCATTTCTAAGCCTTTAGCTTGGTAATCAATGCCGTCTACGCTGTACATCCACAAAAACGTTTCAGTGCCGCCTGAGATAGTAATCTGCAGCTTCATGTTGCCCTGTGTTACCTCTGTATTATTTAGGGTGGTAACCGTGGCTAAGAGGCTGGTCATGTTAGTTAAGTAAGAATCTCCCGAGTAGGCTTGATATCTCGCAAGGATCTCCTTGGCGTTTTGTAAAACAGTATCGGGTTGAACAAGCGTGAAAATAGGTGCGCTTTCGATCATGTCAAGCTCGTACCGTGAGAAATGGTTATCCCTGAACCGAAATTGTACGTTTAAGTTGCTATTAGTGCTAGCGAAAGAGTATTGCAAATTTTCTTCAGGAACGCCGCCGAAATCCGTACGGTACGTCATTGTGTCGCTGAGCAAAGAAATTGTGTAATTATTGGAGGCAATCTGAGTCACGTTCTGCAGAAAATCACTCACTTTACTGCCGTCCACGCCCCAAGACATTAACTGCATATTTTCGGCAGCGAGCGTCTTCTGGGAGGCTGAAAGGTGATTCATAGTGCTAAACTGGTAACCCCCAAGTGCAGCCAAAATTAAAACTGCAACCAGCAACCCTGCAGTAACCGTCTTCCATCTGAAACTTAGACGCTTTTTGGGCTCAGCCTCATGAACTTCTTCAACACCCTTCATTGCGTCTACAGTGGCCAAGCCGAAAGTAGACAACTTGTATTGGCCATTGTCCATTTTCGATACGAGTTCCCCGAGGCTTTCAAGGTGATAGGTCAAATGGGATGACGAAACCCCAAGTTGCTCAACCATCTCCATAAAAGTTAAAGGTTTAATCCCAAGCATCCGCAGAATCTTGCGTCTTACAGGATGCTTCAGCGAGCTGAACATGATAGAGTAGATTTCGTCTTCACGAGATTCCGCCATGTAAACCCCACCTTACCCATACATACACATGTTCAAGGTATAAAAGCTACACTAAAAAACATGCCCCGCAGCGCAAAGGCACACGCCTGCAATACTTAAACGTTTGAATCCAGTCTTTTCTGCTTCCAGACAGGAAAAAATGGGAAATAAGCCCCGTTTTTTAAATAGCGGGTTAGCGGCTGCAAGCAACTTCTTTTTCGATTGGGTCACCTCCATTCGGCACTTTTTTGGGAAGCGGACCGAGCGCTTTGTACTAGGTTGGTTTTCTTCGGAGCGTCAGCATCAATATAGCAAAGAAAGCCAGTAGGGTCGTGAGGATGCCTCCAAGCATTATCCAGTTGAAGACTTCCCCGTTCGACGCAGTGACATAGGGTTCAGTTGTCGATAGGGGTGCTGAAGGGTGGGTGGGCTGCGGAGTGGCTACGTAGATTGCCTGTTGGTTTATGTTTGGTTCCGCAGTTGGGGCGGGTGTAGGAGTTGGATTCGGAGCTGGAGTGGCTGTCGGCTTAGGCGTAGGGGCTGGTGTTGCAGTGGGAGTGGGAGTCGGTGTGGGTTGGTTTGCGGGTGGAAGTGCTGGCGCTGAGACGGCGCTGAATGCGTAGATGTATCCGTCGTAGGAACCTATGTAGACGTTGCCGTCGGCGATTGCTGGCGACGAAAACAGGAAGCCCCCTGTCAGGTATGACCAAATCATGGTGCCTGTGTAGGCGTTCAGGGCGAAGAGGTAGCTGTCACAGGACCCAAAGTAGACTACGTTTCCTACAATAGCAGGGGACGAATAAACGTATCCTGTTGTCTGGCGGGGGGTGTACGGTGACGTGAAGAACCATATTTGGTTCCCATTGGTTGCATTGAAGGCGTAGTAGCCATTGCGGTCGCCTGCGTAAACGATTCCGTTTGCTACTGCTGGCGAGTCGTCTGCGTGGTCGCCCATGCCTATTGAAGCCTGCCAGATTTTTAAGCCGTCGCTTGCCGTGAGAGCCAAGACTTGTCCGCCGTCAGTGTTGATGTATACGACGTTGTCGGCGACTACAGGCGAAGCGTAGATTGAATCGCCCACCTGGGAACTCCAAATTAGGCTGCCGCTGTCAGCGTTTAATGCGTAAACTTTGCCATCGAGGGAACCGATGTAAACCACTCCGTTGACGACTGCAGGAGAGGAAAATGTTTGGCCACCAGTGAGATAAGCCCATTTCAAAGCGCCGTTTGTTGCGTCCAAGGCGTAGACGTAGCCGTAGGCTGAACCAACGTAGACGATGCCGTTGACGACTACTGGAGACGATTCGATGCCGCTGTTGGTGACATACTGCCAAATTATTGAGCCGTCCGTGGCGTTTAAAGCGTCAACGTAGCCGTTGCGTCCGTTCCACAGGATTCCCACGTAGACTACGCCGTTTGCAACGGCGGCAGATGAATCCACGTTGGCGCTTAAGCCGATTTCCCAAATCTGCTTGCCTGTTGTGGCGTTCAAGGCATAGAAGGACGTGTTGTTCGTTCCCATGTAGATAACGCCGTTGACGATTGCGGGGGATGCGCGTAAGCGGTTTGCCAGAGCCAATGAGCCTTCGGCTGAGGACGGTCCAGTGAAGAACTTCCAAAGCAGGTTGCCGCCGTCGGTGCCATTCGACTGGGAAACCCCTGAGCGTTGAGGGTCATGCCGATACATTGACCAGTTGTCGGGTGTGGGCGTGTTGGATTGTTGTTCTGCTCCTGCGATGTTATAGGTGACTCCGTTCAGCACAACTTCGTCCGCGTATAATGCTTGGTTGAGTCCGCCTGAGTCTTTGACAGCCCAATATTCGAGGGCGACGCCGACGCCTATGACATCTGCGTTTCCATAGATTGTTTTCCAGTAGTCCGTGGTGTTCCAGCTGGCGCCGTAAGAGGCTAAATCGATGCTTGCCACTGTCCATCCCCACCGCTCGCCCCCTTGAGTAAGCTGCCATGAGCCGTTGCTGGGCATCTGGTAATCGCTCATAAGCATGGTGTCTATTAAGCCGTCGCCGTTTGTGTCCAAAGCGATGACTAATCGGGGTACGGCGTCGACGAAGGAAGTGTAGACTTGGAATGACTGCAGAGAGTTCAGGGTTCCATTGTATGCGTATAGGCATATGGCGTTAGAACCTTCCGACGCATTGGATGGAAGGTACAATCTGGCTGCTTCTGGGCTTGTGAGAGTAAAAGTGCTTGTAAGTGAAGCTTGGCCGTTGAGGACGCAGTAGAATTTTACGGCTACGGCGCCTTGTGACCCGCTGCATGTTGATTGTGAAGAAGCAAAATTGGCGGTACTGGAAAGCAACAGTGCCGACATAGCTAAAGCCATGATGATAACGGATATTCGTTTTTTCATGCCGTTTCCACCAAAAAAGATGCAGCCCCACTTTGAATAAAAGAATTTTCGTCAAAGAATGTTGACTGCTGTTAGTCAAGATTTCTTGACTAAACCAAACCAGCATGTTTAGCAGGGGTGTCCGAAAAATTCGTAAGATAAACAGTCAAAACTTGCGGTTTGTTATGTCATCAACCGACCACTCGGAGGGATGCTAACCCATGACTCAGCAACATTCATCCCCAAGCCAGCCCAGAATGGACCGCTTAGGTGATGCTTACGTTCTGTATGTCAAAGTACCGTTTTGCTAAAAAGCGCAGACGCTCGGCATTCTTGCCGTTCTTGCCTATTGCAACGCCCTTGTCTTTCGGGTTAACGGTGATGACTGCCATTTTTTTGCCGTCAGTTCTTTCAGTAACGCGTACTTCTCTTACGGCTGCGGGTTTCAGGGCGTTTTTCATGAATTGAACTGGGTCTTCGCTGTACTCGATTATTTCGTGTTTCTTGCCTGTCATCCGTTCGAGTGTGTGGATGTTTCTGCCGCCTTTCCCTATGGCTACGCCGACTTGACCCGTGTTAACGATGAATATTGCTCGTTGCTCTATTTCGTCGATGATGCAGTCTTTCACGCTGGCGCCGCTTATGCTTTCAAACAGGGCTATGTAACGCATTTCGTCGCACGTGATTTTTATGCCAGTTGTCAGTTTTTTTCCTCCATTTTTTATTCTTCAGGTTGTTCTTCTGTTATCTTGAGAATGTCGGAGTCCCCGGTTTCGCGGATGCTTAAAGCTGAAATAATGAAGAGTTTTTTGCAGACTTCAGCGAGATCCATTGATCCACCTTTGTAGGTAATTACTGGGACTTTAGAGATTTCTCCATAGTATTCTATCTGTTCTTTTATGTTTTTTGGACAGTTAGAAGCTAAAACAATCATCTTAGCCTTCCCAGTTTTAGCATTCTGCAACGCAGTGTTGGCACCATAAGAAACTTTGCCAGTCTTGCACGCCGACGCTAACGCCTTATCTATATCTATCATGCTTCGGTTTTTCCTCCTTGTTTAGCTTGCTTTTCGAACGTTGACATATACAACTCGACTAAGCCAGTGCCGATTGGTATTGACTGCCCTACTATAACGTTTTCGGTTACTCCTGCTAAGGGGTCACTTTCACCTTTCACGGCGGCTTCAACAATGTTAGGCACTGTAATTTCGAATGCGGCGCGCGCGAGAACACTTGCTTTCTTCCCGCTGATGCCGTGCCTGCCGATCTGCTGCACATCACCCGTCGTCGTCATCATATCCGCCACAAGCATAACATGGCGCACGTCAACGTCCAAGCCTTGGTCTTCCAGAACGCCCTTAGCCTCGTTGACAAGCGCGTTTCTTGAAGCTTCGACGCCTAAGGTTTTAGCTATTTCGTGAATGTTGTTGGTGGTGGTTCGTGACGTATCCACCCCTTCGACTTCTAAGACTTTGGAGAGGTTGGAGCCGTCAGTGCGTATGACCCATTCTCCGCTTTCCTCCGTGACAAGCACACGTTTGATGTCGGGTACACCTTTAACTTGGAAGTCAGGAATCTTACCCAGCATACGCTTCAACTGCTCAGCCTTCTTTGGCTTAATCTCCACCGTAGAATCAGACACGGTAACAGTTGCGTTCTGCAGTTGCAAACGCTCCTTCAGCGCATCCATCGTAATACCACGGTCATCCATCATCGACTTGTTAAGCTCAATAACGATCTCTTCGCGAACTGGATCCTCGTAGATTGCAGAAGCTAAGTCTACAACGGACGTGAAAATTATGTTGCGTGCAATCTCAACCGCCCCCTCTTTGCTTTGGGCATGTTCACCCTGCAGGTAAATGGTCATGATTGGGGTTGAAGGAATTCTGCGTGCGTCCACGATCTCGATAAGTCGAGGCAATCCTAGAGTGACGTTTTGTTCTTTGACACCAGCGTAGTGGAAGGTTCTAAGAGTCATCTGCGTACCAGGTTCACCGATTGATTGGGCAGCAACAATCCCCACTGCCTCACCTGGCTCCATCAAGGCACGCGTGTACTGGTCAGCAGTCACCGCTGTGGCTTTTTCAACGCTGACGTTGGTAAGCTTGCCCTTTGCAAAGTTTTGTTTAAGCTGGTTCATCAAAATCGGAGTAAGTTGAGTTTCGACTTTCTTCAGTTGTTTCTTGATTTCTTCGGCGGATGCGGCTTCTCCTTTTTCTTGGCCGATTCTTATCTGGTCAATGAGGCGAGTAACGTTGACTGCTTTGCCGTGATCGCTTTTTGCAGGGTCAACTCCGTCTTCTCCATATCGGAATTGGATGATGTCTCCTGCAGAGTCGCGGACTGTGCTGTCGTATTCAAGGCGAATGTGCTCAAGCGCGTTAATTAGCCTACGCTGCATGTAACCGCTCTGTTGTGTGCGGACGGCTGTGTCGACTAGACCTTCTCTGCCACCCATAGCGTGGAAGAAAAATTCGATCGCGTCTAAACCCGTTTGGTAAGAGTTGTAAACGAAGCCTCTTGCCCTCGGAAGCGGGTCATTCGGCAGAAAGTGTGGAAGTGCACGTCCCGCGTAGCCTCTGAGGATACGTTTACCTCGAACTGACTGTTGCCCAACGCAAGCCGCCATTTGACCAATGTTAAGGCTTGAGCCTCTTGCGCCTGTTCGAGTCATGACGATGCCTGCGTTTTCCAGTGTGAAGTCTTCATCTGCTATTTTGCCCGATTCGTCTCTGGCTACGGCAAGCTCATGCATGACGTAAATTTCGAAGGATTCCTCCAAGGTTTGTCCTGGCAAGCGAGGCAGGGTACCGTTTTTGAAGTTTTCGATGTGTTCGTCAATTTTCTTTTGGATGCGTTCCATCGTCTTTGCCATGCGATTGCGGGCTCTGGGTGAAAGAACCAGTTGGTCGTAGGTGTAGCTGAAGCCTCGCATTGAAATGTACAGTTTAAGCAGATGTGTTATGTTGTTGAGGAATTGTCGTCCTGCTTGGGTTCCGTAATCTTTGATTATTCTGTGAAGCAGGCTTTCGGACTGCTCTGAACCGATTGAACGCCGGTCGATGATTCCTGAAACCAACTGCCCATTCCTAACCACAACGTAAGCGTCATGCTTGCATTCTTCCTCTTCGCATTTTGTGCAGCCTTGGCAAATGTTGGCTTTCAAAACGTAATTCAACGTTTTAGGCAGGAAAAGACTGAAGATCTGTTTACCAGACCACATGGGCTGGGGCTCAGTGATTTCCGGTTCAGGAAGCTCATCAGTGTAGCCCGTTGCAGTGAGCAACCTGTCGACTTGATCTCTATTTATGTAGTTGCCTTTTTTCGTGAAGAAGTAGGCGCTTGTGATGAAGTCCCTGATGGCGCCGATGATGGGTCCGCCGAACCTTGGCGAGAGAATCTGGTCCTGAACTTGCATTAAAAGCAGAGCTTCAGTTCGGGCTTCCTCGCTCTGCGGAACGTGAAGGTTCATTTCGTCGCCGTCGAAGTCAGCGTTGTAAGGCGGGCAGACACAAAGATGCAGCCGGAAAGTCTTGTACGGCAAAACCCGAACGTAATGAGCCATGATTGACATTCGGTGAAGCGAAGGTTGCCGATTAAAGATTGCGATGTCACCGTTCTTAAGGTGCCGCTCGACCACGAAGCCCAGCTCCACGGCTTCAGCGATTTTGGTTCGGTCAACCACGAACTCTAATCTGATGCGTTTGCCGTCTGGCCTGATAATGTACAGTGCGCCAGGATAGTTTTCTGGACCGTTAATTACAAACTTCTTCATTTCCTCAATGTTCCAAGCCGTCACTTTCTCAGGAACGGAAAGTCGCATGGCAACGTCAACTGGAACTCCGACCTCGTTAATGTCAAGGTTCGGGTCAGGAGAAATCACCGTGCGCGCGGAAAAGTCAACTCGTTTGCCTGAAAGGTTGCTTCTGAAACGTCCTTCCTTGCCTTTGAGTCTCTGCGAGAGAGTTTTGAGCGCTCTTCCACTTCTGTGCCGTGCCGGCGGGATGCCTGATGCTTCATTATTAAAGTACGTCGTAACGTGGTACTGCAGCAACTCTGAAAGGTCCTGAATGATAAGTGTCGGTGCGCCAGCCTCCATGTTCTCCTTCAAACGCTGATTAATGCGTATGATGTCCACGAGTTTATGTGTCAAGTCGTCTTCAGAGCGAATGCCTGACTCAAGCGTGATTGAAGGACGAACATAAACGGGCGGCACAGGCAAAACCTGCAGAACCATCCATTCTGGACGAGCAACCTTCGGGTTAAAACCTAAAACCTCAAGATCCTCGTCTGAGATACGTTCAAGCCTCTCCCGAATCATGCTCGGCGTCAAAGGCTCGGAGCCCGCTTCAGTCTGCTCGATAAACTTGGTCGGCTTCTCAAAAGTAATCTTGAACTGGGCAGACGCGCAGTAAGGACACTGCTTGGCTTTTATTTCAGTCATGATTTCCTTGTAAACCTCATCAGGGATCGTTCCTAAAAGCTCGTTGAACCGCTCAATTCTCTGGCGAGCTTTCTTGGCGGCGTCTTCAGTTAACAGTATGCGTCCACAACTGCGGCACGTCGATTTAAGCAGGTCAAAGATGATTTTAGTGAATTCGATGTGGACGATTGGCACGGCAAGTTCAATATGCCCGAAGTGCCCTGGGCAGCGAATCGCGGTGTTGCCGCAGGTTTTGCAGCGTTGCCTCGGCTCGAGAGTGCCTAGTCTGCCGTCCATAAGCCCAGCCGTGATGGGAGCGCCGTCTTCGTCGTAGGTATCTGGAGTTTGGATTTCAACAACCGACTGTTTCCGCAAATCCTTAGGTGAGATTAAACCGAATGAGATTTCATCAACTACTTTATGAATTAATTCTTCCTGTTGGGTTGCCATTTTTATGCCTTCTCCTTAAGCCTTAATTTAGGCGTAATACACAGGCTTTGAAGCTCCTGCAAGAGAAGCTTGAAAGCGTACGAAACGATGACTGGCGAAATCTTCGCTTTCTCATCACATATCCTGCACACGTAACGCCTCTGTTTCATGTCAAAGTAAGCTATCTGCCCGCAGTTCTCACAAATGTACAGCGTGTACTTGTCTGACTCCTCCAGCAGCCTATCCCTAAGCAGCATCGCAGCCCCGTGACCAATCAAGCAGTCTCGCTCCATTTCGCCGAACCTTAAGCCGCCGCCTCGGGCTCTGCCTTCAGTCGGTTGCCGCGTTAACATTTGAACTTGACCGCGCGCTCTGGCGTGAATTTTGTCAGCGACCATGTGGTGGAGTTTCTGGTAGTACACTACGCCAACGAACACGTCTGCGACGAACTTCTCGCCTGTGGTGCCGTTATAGAAAACTTCGCCACCCGTGTGGCTGAAACCTAACTTAACAAGGCTCTTACGCACCTCGTCGGGTCCCTCGTTACTGAATGGTGTGCCATCCGCTGGTCTGCCCCTTGCCGCCGCCGCTTTTCCAGCGAGCGACTCGATGAACTGACCAATGGTCATTCTTGACGGAATTGCATGTGGGTTAATTATGAGGTCGGGCACAATGCCTTCGTCCGTGAAGGGCAAGTCTTCCTGCGGAACAATCAAGCCGATAACACCTTTCTGACCGTGACGCGAAGCAAATTTGTCCCCTAACTCAGGAACACGTTGATCACGAACCCTCACCTTCACAAGCTGACTGCCTTCGCCCGACATCGTAATGAATATCCCGTCCACAATCCCCGTTTCAGACGGACGCATGTCAACTGACGTGTCACGCATCGACGGCCCTTTAACTTCGAACTCCTTGTACTCTTCCAGGAACCTTGGAGGGCTAATTCTTCCAATCAATACATCTCCGCCGACAACCTGCGATTCAAGGCTAATTATCCCGTCGGGCTCAAGAAGCCTGTAATACTGTTCGCCACGGTAACCTCGGGTTCCCGGCTCTGGAACTGTAAACTTGTCCTTCAAGCCACCCAGATACTGACGGCATTCAGCCTCGTAAATACGGTAGAAAGTTGAACGCGCCAAGCCCCGTTCGACGGATGCCTTGTTGAAGATGAGAGCGTCCTCCATGTTGTAGCCTTCAAAGCTCAGCACGGCGACGACACAGTTCTGTCCTGTCGGACGCTGTTTGTAACCCATAACCTCCATCAATTCAGTTTCAACCATCGGAACCTGCGGGTAATGCAGAATGTGCGAACGCGAGTCAACGCGGTGATGGAAGTTAGTGCCGTAAACACCTAAAGCCTGCTTAGCCATCGCTGCCTGGTAAGAGTTGCGTGGAGACTGGTTATGCTCAGGATATGGGATGGTTGACGCGCATATGCCAAGGATCGTGTAAGTGGCGATTTCAACATGCGTGTTGTCAGGCTGAATCTGGTCGAAGGACAGGGCGATGTAAGCGTTTTCTTCCTCTTCAGCGTCCAAATATTCGATCAACCCGTTCTTGACAATGTCCTCCCAAGTCCACTCGCCTAAACCGATTTTTTCCAAGTGTTTCGGCTGAAGCTTCGGAGCGCCATTCTCGACGATTATGAGCGGGCGCCTGACTCGGCCCTCGTCACAGTTAGCGTGCAACTCTTCAGCTTCAGTCTGCAGCTTAGAGAAGTATGTTACGTTAGCTTCAGTTGAGATCTCCCCCGCTCTACGTTTCTCGCGGAAAACCTTCGCGATCTCCGCCGCGTTATTGCAGTAGCCAATAATGTTTCCATCAACGAAAACTTTAGCTCCTGAAAGACGCAGTTCGTTGGGGACTTCGGCGGCGGGCACAGTGCCCATCTCGAAAAGCAACTGCTTAACCCTGTCAGGGTTCACGCCGACGGCGATTGAGGCTGACAACGCCAGGTTCTTGACGAGACCGCAGTTTGAGCCTTCAGGCGTCTCGTTCGGACATAGGCGTCCCCAGTGTGTCGGGTGCAAGTCTCGGGCTTCGAAGTTAGGTTGGCTTCTGCTCAGCGGCGATTGGAGCCTGCGCAGGTGGCTAAGCGTTGAAATGTAGTTTGTGCGGTCAAGAAGCTGTGTGATGCCTACTCTTCCTCTTCCCCAGTTGCCCGTTGCCAACGCATGCTGGAAACGTTCGGTGATTATGCCTGGGCGAACGGCGGCTGAAACGGTTATGATTGGGCCTTTGACGCCGATGCGTTCAAGCTGGTACTTTATGTCCCTTGTCAAGTTTCTGAATGAAACACGGAAAAGGTCTGCGAGAAGCGGTCCGCCGAGGCGAAGTCGCTTGTTTTTGAAGTGGTCTTTATCGTCTGGTTGCCTTTTACCAGTTTTCAACTGCAGAACGCGGTAAGCCATTTCGCCTAGGAAAATCGCTTTTTCCTTGCGGTTCTTTTCGCTTCTGCCAAGGTGCGGCAGAAAGTTCTTGTCAAGGGCGGTTTCGGCTTTCTGGAGCCTGTACTCTTCAACTTGCCCGTGGGCTACACGGTTACCGATGAAAAGCACTGCGTCAGCTGGCGTGTCTACGCCGATGGCTTTTTCGAATGAAGCGGCTAGTTGGCTTTGGATGTCGCCTTCAAGCGAAACTGCCTCTGCGATGTCTTTGTCTTTTTCCAAGCTAAGCGCGCGCATGATGACGACGAATGGGATTTCTGTTGGGACACCTGGCATGGTGACGTAGATTGCGTCGTCTGACTTGAGTTTAAGTTCGATTCTTGCTCTGAAGCCTACGGTGGTTGAGAAGATTTTGGCTTGGTAAACTGGTGATGTGCCTTTCTCGTCTATGTCGACTATTACGCGGTTTGGCGCTAGGTCTTCCATGGCGACGATTACGCGTTCGGAGCCGTTGACGATGAAGTATCCGCCTTGGTCGTCTGGGTCTTCGCCTGCCGCGATGAGTTCTTCTCGTGAGAGTTGTGAGAGGAAGCAGAGTTTGGATTTAAGCATGACGGGGATGTTGCCGATGAAGACGAGTTCGGTGTCTTGTTCTCTGCCGTCTATGACCGGGGTCATTTCCAGCGCGATTGGGGCTGAGTACGCGAGGTTTCTGAGTCGGGCTTCCATGGGGTAGATTTCGTGTTTTGTCCCGTCTACTTCGGTGACGTATGGTCCCGTGATGCGTGATTGCGGATCGATTACCCAGATTTGTCCGAGTTTGACTTTGTAGGGGCTTTCTGGGACTTCGATTGGGATTTCCGCAACTTCATCTACGACTTCTTGTAGTCCGTGGTCGATGAATTCGTTGTAGCTGTCAAGGTGCTGCCTGACTAGTCCTTTTTCGTGGAAAAAGGTTTTTAGTAAATCGTGGATGTCTTCTTTTTGGATGGTTGCGGTCATTTTAGGGTGTTTCTCCCTTGGTTTTTATGTTGTGTGATATGGTTAACTGTATTTGGTTCAAATTTTCAACTCCAAAGTTGCGGGATTTGTCCAACTTGAAAAAGGGTTCTCCTAACTTTTCTAAAGGCACAAACACATGCTACGCAGCTTGCATATAAACTTTTTCATGCATATTAGGGCATAAATGAAGGCGGGTTAAAGTTTCGTTGGGGTTTTGGTCGAAAAAATGTTTTGGAAGTTGCCGTTGAATGAAGAAAAACGCGAAAGATGCTTGAAATAGGATTTTTTGTGTGAAAAGAGCTTTTTATGGCTGACTCTCAGGAGTTGGTTTTTCTGGAAAAATTTAAGTTGCGACTTTTGCTACGGGAAAGTTGCGACTTTCAGGCTTGGCTCTTTGTGTTTTGGGTTGCTTTTTTGGTTTGGGACTTGAAGCTTTTTGCGGGTTGCGACTTTCGCTTTGGCGGGATGCGACTTTCAATGTTGACTCCATGTTGACTGTATTGTCGGTTATGGGCGGGTTTCATGCTGGGCTTGGGTTTATTTGCTCTTGAAACTATAATCAGTTCTGGCAAAGTCTTCGACTTATTGACTGTGAGCGCATAGGTTTTTGCCGAAATCAGTTAGTTACAAAAGTAAATTCCTACAACTTAAATAACAAAAGCTCTAAAACAGCTTTTCAGGTGGTTATGATGGTTAATTGGGGACATATGGAAGACGCACCTAAATGGTTTAATACGCCCTGGACTGAGCTTGACTTCCCATTTTCAGAGGAAGAAGAGCTTGAAATAGAAAGGTACTGTCAGAAAATTAAGCAGAATATTGAGAAAGACAAGATGACACCTTGGGAACGCTGGAACGCCATGGTAGCAGGTCAAGAAGTCGACATGGTGCATGTGCAAATTCATCCTGAAACAACTTATTCTATCAAAGCGCTCGACGGTTACGCGGACGCTGTGAAGCCGATAGACTCTTTTAAACATCCCAAGCTGTTCTTGAAAGCCCACTTGGCAAGCGTCGCGAGGTTCGGTGTGTTCGTGCCTCAGATTTACAGCTACAGTTACGGCGAGTCTGAGTGGGGCGGCAAGGCAAAATATCTGGAGCGTGCTCATCCCGTTATGATCGAAAGCGGGGTTAAAACTCTTGAAGACGCAGACAGGTTAGTGGTTCCCGACCCCAGAAAAGACGGCGCCTATCCTGGCATGCTGTGGATGATACATCAAATGAAAGAGGCTTTCAAGAAGTATGGACTTGGCGACACGGTGCCAGTTGGTGCTTCTGTTTGCACTCCAGCGGAATGGATCGTTGCGGAATCTGTGCGAGGACTCAAAGCTGGCTTCCTTGACCCAATCAAGAACATTCCCATGTGGCAGAAACTGATTAGGAAAACAACTGACTTCGAAATATCGTACGCTAAAGCACTTAGAGAAGCGGGAGCGGACATCGTATGGTGTTGCCAGCATCATTCAGCTTGGCCTCCAAGCGTGTTCAAGGAACAAATTGCTCCCTTCGCCGCTGAACTGGCTAAACGCGGTCCCTTAGACGGATGGATTTACGCTGCGAATCAAGAGACCCATGTGCAGATCATGGCTGACGCAGGTGGATATGACTCTTGCAAATTCTTGGAGTTCACTACGGACACCGATGTGGAATTCTGCAGGAAATTCACGAAGGGGTTGAACAAAGCGTATATTTGCTGTGAGCCCGATAAAGCGGTTCTGACAGATTTGCCGACTTTAGAAGCGACAGTCAAGCAACACATTAAGATTGGCACTTCGACTCCGGGCGTCGGATTCGGCATGGCGGTCGGCGCGATAGATTATTGGACTCCTCCTCAGAACGTTGAGGCCTTCGTGAAAGACGTGAAGCAATTTGGGAAATACCCCATAAACCTGTAGGAAGTTACAATTGGAGACATGGAGGAAAACAAAATTTGACTACCAAGGAGGAAATTTTTGAGCAGCTCAAGCAAGCAGTGATCGACGAAAACGAGGAGTTGGCGTGCGAGTTGACACATACGGCGCTGGACATGAAGGTCGCTCCCTACGATATTCTCATGAAAGGTCTGCATCCTGGATTAACTGTGGCAGGCGAAAAATATGCAAAGAACGAATTCTTCCTAACAGACCTAATATTGGTGGGAGACGTAACCAAATCCGTTATGGACATTATCCAGCCGTTATTGAAATCGGAAAAGGCTGCTGTCGCTGGTAAAGTTGTGATCGGCACCGTCGAAGGAGACCTTCATGACATCGGCAAAAACATCGTCATATCGATGCTTTGTGGAGCAGGGTTCGAAGTGACTGACATAGGCATTGATCAACCCGCCAAAAACTTCGTTGACAAGGCAATAGAGTTGAAGGCTGACATCATCGGCGCCTCAGCTATTCTTGGCGCTACGAAATTCCGAGTGAGGGACCTTGACGACGAGATGAGAAAAGCAGGCATCAGGGAGAAAACCGGGTTGATTTGCGGGGGCTGGGGATTCACAGAAGATGTGGCAAAGGGTTTTGGAGCGGACACCTCGGGTGAGGACGCAATGGACGCTCTAAAGAAAACAGAGGCGCTCATGAAGAAGCTGAGAGGAAAATAGGATTTTGAAAAAACTACCTTTGCCCTTCGCCAATAACTCAGTTCACGCTACATAAAAAAACCATCTTTTCTTTCTTTGGAATCCCGAAAGATTGCAGGACATTAGTTGTTTTAGGAAAAGCAATAAGTCTATTACTTATTGAAAAAGCTGAAACTAGTTAATCATATATAGATAGAGCGTTCAAAGCATTTAGACACTTGTAGATGGTGGTGAAGAACATATCAGCCAAAAGACCTCTTGTCCCATATGCAAGCGGTCCACTGTTAGGTAAAAATTCGCCAGACAAGGACAAAGCATTGACTGAACTTCTTGAATGGGGCTTTTCTGAACAAGAGGCGAAAATATACCTTTTCTTGTTGAAGGCAGGTCCGCAGAAAGCAAGAGAAATATGCCAAATGATGAACGTAAACAAAGTTCAAGTTTATCGACATTTAAGAAACCTGCAAAAAAGAGGTATTGTCGAATCTTCGATTGAAACTCCCGCGTATTTTTCGGCTAACTCAATTGAACGAGTCGCTGATTCAATCGTTGAATCCAAAAGGGCCGACGTTATGATGCTGGAGAACAGTCGGCAAAACTTATTGAACACTTTGAAAGCGATTAAGTACGCTGAAATTCCGCTTATGACAGAAAGCTTCGATGTTGTAGAAGATTCAAACCGCATTTATTCAAAAGCCAAAGAAAGCATCAAAAATGCAAAAAGGGAGCTTGAAACATTAACTGAAGATTGGTCAAACGCCCCGGACGTGAAAGAGAACATTCGGTTAACGAAGATCAACGCTAATCGTGGAGTCAAGCACAGAATCCTTAGCGTAATTTCCGAGGGGAATAGGCAGTATCTTCGTGCGCTTTTCAAGGGATTGAGCAACACCAAGAACGTGGAGTTTCGGTGTGCAGATTTGGATCTAAACGTTTTTCCAAGCTTCGTGCTGAGAGATAAAGAAGAACTCATCCTGATAGTTTCAAAGGATCCGCGTGGGCACAAGCGAAAAGCTATGTTAACCAACAACAAGGAACTGGTTAACGCATTCAGCATCCTCTTCGATTTAGTCTGGAAAGAATCAAGAAGTTTAGATGCAATAGTCTGAAATCACCTTACCACGCGACCGTCAAAATGATGATGCCGCCCGCACTATTGTTTTCTGGAGTCAGTTACAAATGTTCCAAACTAGAACTTAACTACTAAACGAAGCTAAACAAGCAACATCTAAACTGAAGGCAAGGTTTGAGGTGGAAAAGAATGGCTCAAAACAAAGAACAGATGGCCGACGAAGTCATGAAAACCATGGTGCAAAAGCTCAATGAAAACAAAAGCTTGACATCTGGCTGGGGTAAGATGGTTCAACAAGTTTTCACCGACATCGGCGTCGGTTACCGATTGAAATTTGCGATGGATGGAACCGTGACAAGCGAAAGAGTTCCCGCGTCACAAATTAACTTAAAAGACGCGGCAGCTACTGTGACCGCCGATAACGTGGAAACCATGAAGGGCTTCCTCGATGGATCAGTCAACCCTATGGAAGCAATGGGTAACAACTTGATTAAAATTCACGGAGACATTGCAGCGCTGTTTAAGTTGTTGCCAGCAATCGGTTAGCAAGAGCACAAAGCAGCAACTTACCTCGGACAATTCAGGGCTTATGTGACATCTACAATGCGAGCATTAAGGAAAATTTGAGTAATGCAGAGGGTTGAAGACTCGTGAAGAAAATAGATACCCCAACGCCATCTTATCAATGTGAAAAGTGTGGAAACACGTACCAAACCATGGAAAGTGCCGCTCTATGCGAAAGCAACCCGGTCTCTCAGTTCAAATACGAAGTCGGCGACACGGTATCTGTCGAATTCACCTCTCACATAACTCAGAAGCACCTAAGGTTTAACGGAGTCGTAGAAGCCAGATGGGCAAAGGGTCTACCGAAAGAAAACGGGCTCCCACACGAGAACATGTACAAGATACGCAGCGCTGATATGGAAAAAGGCCTGATTTTGGTTCGACCTGAAAACCAGATACTTGCAAAACTATAATCAAAGACAGCTAAAGCTGGATGTTAACCTCTCACAGGTTAAACACGGTCAGGTATGATGATGGAAAAAGGAATTGAAATTTGTTTTCAGCCAGAAGGCAAGAGATTAACTTTCAAGCCAGACGCAACCGTGCTTGAGGCAGCTAAAGAGACGGGAGTTGGCATACGCTCTGACTGTGGCGGCGAAGGTTCTTGCGGTAAGTGCCGTGTAATTATCAAGAATCATGCCGAGGTTAGCGGAGTCACCGCTGCGGAACAGAAGTATCTTTCGTCGTCTGAATTGACTGATGGTCTCAGACTTGCATGTTGCACACGCGTTCAAGGCAACCTCTTGGTGATGGTGCCTTCTGAAAGCAGAACAGGAAAAAGAAAAATCCAAGCACAAGGAGCGGAGCAACATGTAAAACTGAACCCTGCAGTAAGAAAGCTCTACTTGGAACTGCAAAAGCCCACAATCGTTGATGTGCAGCCCGATTTTGAGAGGCTTCTTGAATCGTTGCAGAAAAGAGGATTTGCCGATTTGGAGATTGACTACGAGCTGCTTCAAACGTTGCCAAATGTTTTGAGAGAGGCAGAATGGAAGGTTACGGCAACTGTTTGGAATGACGAGAAAATAGTTTCAGTTGAACATGGGAATACAGAGAAAAATGAATTCGGCTTTTCAGTGGACATTGGCACTTCAAAAATTGTTGGGTACCTCGTGGACTTAACTTCAGGAAAAACAGTTGCGGTCAAGTCTGCGGAAAACCCGCAGTTAGCCCACGGGGAAGATGTAATCTCAAGAATAACTTATGCTCAAGCCAACGACGAAAACTTCAAAGAACTCCATCAGGCACTAATCGAAACAATCAACTCCTTAATTGTTGATGCATGCCAAGAAAGCAACGTCAACACGCGGGATGTCTACGAAGTCACGGTCGTTGGGAACACGGCGATGCATCACTTCTTCCTCGGAATTCAACCCAAAAACCTTCTTTTTGCACCCTACGTGCCAGCGATAAAGAAAGCGGTGAACGTTAAAGCGGCATCTTTGGAAATCACCGCCAACCCATCAGGCAACGTTCATGTTTTGCCCAATATAGCTGGCTTTGTCGGGGCAGACGCTGTCGCAGACGTTCTGGCAACAGGGATGCATAAAATGAGTAAAGTGTGCCTTCTTATGGATATAGGAACGAACGGCGAGGTTTTTGTGGGAAACAAGCAGAGTATTGTTGCTTGCTCATGCGCTGCTGGTCCAGCGTTTGAGGGCATGCACATTGAGTACGGAATGAAAGCGGGCACGGGAGCTATCGAGCGGGTGAAGATTGACGCTGAAACGTTGGATGTAGAATTCGTGGCCATTGACGACGGCAAACCTGTTGGGATATGCGGTTCAGGAGTCGTCGATGCCGTTGCCGAAATGTTCAGGTGCGGAGTAATTAACCAGCGTGGAGACTTTAACAAGAATCTTGAATCAAAACGCCTTCGCGCAGTCAACGGGGAAACGAAATTCGTCGTAGCTTGGAAAAATGAGACCATTTTGGGCAGCGACATAACAATCAGCCGAAGAGACATCCAAGAGATGCAGCTGGCGAAGGCGGCGCTCCACACGGGCGCCACAGTTCTCATGAACAAAAGGAACGTGGTTGAGGCTGGCATTGAACACGTGTATATCGCGGGAGCCTTTGGAAAATACCTGAATCCTGAAAGCGCCAAGCTCATCGGCTTGATTCCCGACGTGGCTACCCAGAAAATCGAGTTTGTCGGCAACACTGCTGTTTCAGGCGCGAAAATAACTCTGCTGTCCAGGCAAGCGAGGAAGGAAGCTCAAAGAATTTCAGCAAGCGTCAATTACGTTGAGCTCATGACCGCCCCCTGTTTCCGCAAAGAATTCTTGGATTCCGTATTCCTTCCGCATCGAAACATAGCAAAGTATCCCAGTGTCCAAAACCAGTTGCAGCGGTTGAAGATTTTGTAGGAGGAGATTATTTGTGACGGAAAAAATAGATTATGAACCAAAATATCATGTCGCTGGTGTCTGCGAGGTGTCTCGCATCGAGCAGTTAACTCCTTGTGTAAGGCGAATAACTCTTCACGGGGTAGCCTTAGAAGGTTTGAAGGGTCACTGGCGCCCCGAGATGCTCATCCGTCTTTATTTTCCCCCAAAGGGTCACAGCAATCCACCAGAGCCTTTCCTCACGTCGGGTGGCGAAGTAGAATACAGGACCACATCCGAAACCGAAGTCAGTTCTTTCAGCGCGTTTTCTGAAGACCCGCTCGTTCGGGCTTTTACTGCACGCAGATTCAATCCAGATGCGCTTGAACTCACAGTTGACTTCACTCTGCATAATGTCCCTGGGCTTGCCAGCGATTGGGCTAGCAACGCAAAAGCGGGTGACCGTTTAGGCATAGTGGAGTTCTCCCTTCCGTCAGGCCATAACCCGTTAACCGCTCACCAAGCAGACGTGTTTGTGCTCTGCGCAGATGAAGCCGCAATTCCCAGTGCACAAACCGACCTTGAAGCCTTAGAATCAGGAACAAAAGCGATGGCCTTCCTCGAAGTCGCTAACAAGCTCGAAGAACAGCCCATCGAGACGAAGGCTGACCTCACGGTGACGTGGTTGCATCGGGGCGGCGCAGAACCGGGCACAAGCGATCTCCTGCTGAAAGCGATTCGCGAGCTTCATTGGCCAAAGGGAAAGGTTTTCGTTTGGGCATGCGGCGAGATGAAGATGGTTACTGAAATACGCAAGTTCCTTTTAGAGGAGCGCGGTCTCCAAAAAGGCGATTTCAAATGCCAAGCCTACTGGCGACGAGGAAAAACCGAGGTGGAACGGATGGCGCGCATGACCGAGTTGTCTTTGCAGGCTGCCGAGTCCAATCCTGACGCCTTTAAGGAGTCATTCGAAAACATCGGCATGGACATCGTTGACCCAACACTGTTTGGGGAACCAGAAAAGACTGAAACGGTTAAAAATGAAGCACCTGAAACAGAAAATGAAACTTATCCCACTCTTACTGAAGAAACCAAAGGCGTAGCTGTTTCCGAGACCTGGGAAATCACAATGAAGACGCCTCTAGGCACACAGAAGGCAACATTGCATATCTCCACTGACGGCGACAAACTCACGGGCAAGATGGACAGTCGCGCAGGTCACAGCAACATTTCAGACGGAACAATTAATGGTGACCAGATGACGTGGAAAGCATCGATAAAATTTCCGCGGCGCATAACCTTTGAATTCACCGCGAAGCGCAACGGCAACTCAATGTCGGGCACAGTGAAACTGGGACCCCTAGGTCAGGCAACCTTCACAGGCACAAAAAACTACCCGCAAATCTCTTTTTTGCCTTAAATAGGATTCCCACCAGCTCAACAGCCTAAAAGATTTTGTAGAGTGGATGGTTCGGCGTTTTTATCGTAGTGCCCAGTCTCTTCGCCGCGTAGGCTATGATCGCGTCGGTCATCGCGCACGCTGGAAAAGCAGCCTCAGCAAATTCAACTGGACCGTGCAGAACAAAGTTTGCCCCCGACATTTGCGTAACAACAACAGAACCGCCCAAGCAGACGCTGTAGGCTGCTGGTCCGAACTCGCCTTTCTTAACCCTTTTCCAGCCAGTCACTGCGTTTGCAGGCGCACAACCCGTGGGCAGCCCAAACTCGTTCTTGACAAGCTGCACCGCCCTAGCTGCTATGCCTATGCTGGGAACATCCAGAACGCCCGTGTCTACAAGGACATTTTTTATGCCTGCCAGTTCAGCAGCGTTCATGAGTCCTCTTTGTCCCGAATAACCCTTAAGGATGCTTACTCTTCCCTCAGCCAAAGGCTTCTTCGGGTCAAAAGCCATAACAATAGCGTTTTGCACGCCGAGGTCTTTAAGCGATTTCAGCTCTCTGTCCGAAGCATGGTAATCAATTGAATTGTAGATGGCTCGGTTCATAAGGCCCATTTCCTCTATGCGCTCCATTGCAGGGATTCTAACTTGTTCGGAAGGACCATCGACCAGAAAAGGGGACTGTGTCACATTGGAAACGAAATCTGCGTACCTGACCAGCGCTTCGGACGTATTACCCACGACATCGAGGAAAAATTGGTTTCCAGTTTTTTCAGAGAGTTCACTCAGCCTGTTGATTAGCGTTTCAGCTTTCGGTCTGTCAAAGTCACCCTTGATTGGGTCGCTGACGATTTTGTGTCCGTCGTAGAATATGCTGGGAATAAGGACTGTTGGGTACTCGCCTGGTTGACCGCCCACTTTAACTCCAGCAATATCGAGGACACGCTGCTCTTTTTCGAATTTGAACACTCTGCATCATACCTCTCGACTAATGCTTGTTTCGCAGGCCACTAATAAGATGTGGTTAATTGCAAAAGCAACAAACCACTGACCGCCCCACAAAGCAGAAAGCCCTGTTGAGTGCCCAAAAACATTTTTGCAGTGAGTAACAAATGTTCCAAACTAAATTTTAACTACTTATTCAAGCCAGACAAATAAAACAATTTAAGAGGAGGTGGCAAACAACAATGTTTCCGTTATTTGCGC
Organism: Bathyarchaeia archaeon; assembly: GCA_049512935.1. GTDB lineage: Archaea > Thermoproteota > Bathyarchaeia > Bathyarchaeales > Bathycorpusculaceae > Bathycorpusculum. The sequence goes on along the minus strand of JBEKWR010000010.1, from coordinate 67,797 downwards.
TTGGAATGCTGGCGGTAAGTGCAGTTATGATGTTCGCTGGCGTCGCCGCGATAAGGTTCGGCTCTAAACGCATGCAGTTTTTTATGAAAATCATGAAAGCGGTAATGGGGTTAGACATAGCAATTGGCATCTTAAGCTTAGTCGCTTTGATCATCTATCTACTGTAAGCAGCTCCAAAATTCTAGTACACACGAAGAAGCCTAAAAAGTTGGATGTAATAGGCGTTATCAGTGCTAAGCGGCAAGTGTTCGAGTTAGCATCTTCGTGCTGTCCAGAATTCTCTCGTTTATCATTTCCCAAAGATCAATTTCTTGAATGGGTTCAAAGCCAGGGCAGAAACGTTCCTTAGCAATCTCGTAGATAGCTCGGTTAATCGGCATTGGAACCCTCACCCTCTGGGCTAACTCAAGCATATGCCCGTTCAATGAGTCCAACTCAGTCGTTTTCTTCCCAGCGAACACATCCTGTGTCATGCTGGTCGGTCCTACCCTGTTGACAATAAAGTCGTAGAGGGGATTTGCACGTGATTCTGGGATGTTGACAGCCATTTGAATCTCGCTCCAAGAAGGCATGCTTCCGAGTTCCTGCTCCTTAAAACCTGCCGCTTGCAGCACTTGAACTCCTTCCCAGAGCAGCCTAGTGGTCATGTGTACCAGAATCTTTTCAGACTCAATGGAGCGTTTTCGGAACCCAACTAACGCCATCAACCCGTTTATCAGGTTAATCGCTAATTTACAGTGAACCGCATCCTCTAAACGATCGGTGATAAAACAGTCTAATCCGCTGTTGAAGACGCCTCTAGCGCTTTTAAGTTCCTGTTGCAAGTCATTTGTTGGAGTCCCTATAAGCAGGTGCCCATGCTTCACATATGCAACTTTGCCCGGTCCTTCTCGCCAAGCATTGTAGCAAACGACGCCGAATAATGCTTTCGAAAAATATTTGGGCAGTATCTGCTGGTTATCTACGCCATTCTGAAGGGTCACAACGATTGGTTCAACGTTTTTCAGTTCTTGCCGAAGCGCAAAAGCGGCTCGGTCGAGGTCATAATTTTTCACCGCAATGACTATGACATCTGGCACTGAAATTTCGTCTAAAGACTTGACTACAGGTATCCTAACAACTTTGGGTTCCTGACCTATCTGATGCAGGCACAATCCATTTCGCTTAATCTCATCGACGCTTTCTCCCCGAGCTAAGAGATGCAGGTTTTCGTTGTAAGGAAAAATCCAACCCGCAACGCTTAAGCCTATGGCGCCTGCTCCGACGACCAGAACATTGGGTTTTGCTGCACCTATCATTTTTATTTCCTTACGAATCTGAGTTCGCTATAAGGATCCCGAGCCAGGAAAACTTCATAGAAATCGCTTCCGCTCTGGATTAATTCCTGTTGCTCCAATGTTCCTCTAAACCTTTTCTTTTGACGGTCCTCTGTCAAATCTTCTTCAATATACTCGAAACCCTCATTCTGTAAGAGAGTCATATGGTGTCCTCCGACGAAAATACGAAAAAAAGACTTTTCTTGTCAACGCATTTTCAAGTAAAACATATTAGTTTCGTGTTATAAAATAACTAGTCAGTCACAAAAGTTAGTGATTATAGTGACCGAAAGCGAAATAGTCTCCATTCTCAGAGATTTCGGCTTGACCGAAAAAGAAGCCGAAGTCTATTTATTCATCGCGAAAACAGGGGTTCAACGAGCCGGTGAGGTTTCCAAACGGCTGAAGATGCATAAGGCGCAGGTGTACCGTATTTTACAGGTCCTGCAAAGCAGAGGGTTAGCAGAGGCAACACTGGAATTCCCAGCACGCTTCGTGCCTGTATCGTTTGAGCATTTTCTTGACATGACGATAAGAGCCAAAAGAGAAGAAACCACTCAACTTGAAGCTAGGAAAAGCAAGCTGCTAGCACGTTGGGAATCGATAATCCCAGACAGACCATCCCCCGACCAGGCCAAGTTTACAGTCATCAGGGGCAGAGATAACCTGTATTCGCGCATTATAGAGTTAATCGAGCATGCGAACACGGAGGTGCTAGCTATGGTTGATAGCATAGGCATCATCAGGTCAGAGCAAGCTGGAGTCTTTGACCTAACCGAGAAGCATGACATCAGATTTAGAATTCTGACAAATATTAAAAGAGAAAACTATAGATTTGTGAAGGCGGTTCTGCAGAAGTCCTTGCCCAGGCATTTTGAAATTGAAGGACGCCACAAAGACTTAGGAGCCAAGTCATATCCTCGTTTTGTGATTAGGGATAATGATGAAATCGTTTTTTTCCTGACACCGACAGAGGAGTCATCTACTCCCGATCAAGAGGAAACAGTTCTTTGGACTAATAGCCGAGAAATTGTGTCAGCGCTCAAAATCTTCTTTGAAGGAACGTGGGATGAAGCAACTGATCTCGGAATAAGAATAAATGAGATTGAAACTGGCGAGTCGACCTCAGAAACGGTTATTGTAAGAGACGCCGATGAAGCGTATCAAAGGTTTTGTGAAGCGATAAGCGAAGTAAAAGAAGAACTAATCGTCGTTTCCACTTCGAAAGGTTTCACCACAATGTTGTCAAATCTTCTTTCTAAAGTTTCCAAACCACTCCAAATACGCGTTCTGGTTTCACTTGATTTTGAAAATTTAGAGGCTGCCGAAGCACTTTCCAAGCACTATCGGGTCAAATATTCCGATGCTGTTTCCTCAAGCTTAGCAATCGTTGATGGTAAGCAAATGTTCATGTTTAAAGCTCCTTTGTCAATCAAGAAGAAAACTGAGCCTTCGGCATACTTTGATCACCTGCTGTACACTAACGACGCTGATTACTTGAGAAGCATGAGAAACTTGCTGGACGATTTATGGAATAGGTCCCTTGACCTCCATGATATGACGGTGGAAGCAGCCATGAGGTCGCCGCCGATAACTATATCGGCTGAGTCACCGGCATCTAAAGCTATCGACTCCATGCTCGCAAACAACATCGGTTCAATTATCGTTGTCAAGGGCGAAAAGCCTGTAGGCATAATAACAGAGAAGGATGTCCTTAACCGATTAGTAGGCACCCAGCGAGACCCCGTGAAAACGTCAGCTGAAGAAATCATGTCCGCGCCATTAATCACTATCAGCAGTGAAAATAGTCTTCTGGAAGCCTTGAACACCATGAAATCCAGCGAAATCAGGCGTCTGGTGGTAGTTCAGGGAGAAAAGATTGTGGGGGTTCTTTCTGAAAGACGAATTCTGGAAAAATCAGAAGTGGGATTAATTCAGGAAATAAGTAAGCGGAGAAGCTCTCAGCGAAGCGCATAACTTGAAATCAAGAAATTCTAATGCTTTTAAAGCATGTATGGCAAATCACCACTGCTCTTTTGCCTTCCACTCAATGAAGCTGCATTAAAGACTTTATCGACGAAGGCATCTAACTGATTATTCGTATTTTCCTTTGTGTTATAATGATTAGTTGGTTGTGCGTTTTCTTTAGGTTTATTTTTTGGTGTGCTCGAGTTAGCGTTTCGAGGATGGAAGCTGGTGTTGAGTGGCTCACTCTTATTACTATGACGCCAAGCGTACCCTTTGGGGAGTTATGATAAATTTGCGCAAAGTCAGTATCAAGCGTCAGAATGGTCAAATTGTTTTTTGCCGCGTAATCAGCTATTTCTTGGTCATTTGCACCCTTGAGGTTAGTACCCGAAACGTTTACTGCATCGAAGCCGTGCTTCTTTAGCCATTCCTTGATGTCTCTTGTTACGCTCTCGTCAATGAGCAAATGAGGCAACTATTGCACCCAACTCACATTGTAATCATAACTTCTCGATCAAGGCATTTTGAGGCATAAAGAAGAGCAGCTTTGATGTCCTCCTTCTTTAGCGAAGGATATTGATCAAGGATCTCTTCTTCTGTCACTCCATTAGCTAAAAATTCGATGATAAGATAGACTGGAATCCGCGTACCCCTTATGACTGGCTTTCCCACAAGAATCTTCGGGTCTACAACAATCCTATCCATAAGCTCTTCCATGTAAACTCACACCAATGAAACTTCCGATAACCTATACTAACCGACATATTATAAATTATGCTTCATTTTTCTGGCTTAGCGTTTGATTATCTTCATGCCTGCAGTGTTGCTTTCGCCTATTTTTTTACTTATGATTGGAAGCAGATTTTGATCTGCCTCATACCCAATGCTGTCGCGTTCGTTCTGCATTGCTGCCTTTGTCGTAGTGCCTGAGCCCAGAAACGGGTCAAGTACTGTGTCGCCTTTGATGCTGAACATTTTGATGAGGCGGTCGGCGATTTCGTCGGGGTAAGCCGCGGTCCTTCTTTCCAACTCGCTTGACGTCTGCCGCGTTCCTTTCAAAGCCCAGATTTGGCTGAACCACTCGTCCCGCTGGGGCTTGGTGAAGACGCTGCCGTACCGTATCGGGTCATGTGGAGGGAATTTGCGCAGGTTGCCCTTGCGGAAAAGCAGGATGAATTCGCAGTCAAGCGTGACATAAGCATTCGGCGGCAGGAAGCCTGAGCCGAGGAAAGCGCCTTTGCCCTTGTACGTCGGTTTCGTCGTGGGCTTCTTCCACAGGATGTAAGGCAGCGTGGTGAAGCCGATTTTCTCGCAAATCTCCAAGATTCGGGCGTGGTTGGGAAAAAGCTTGAATTTCCCGTTGACTGTGCGGGTCGCGTCGCCGATGTTTATGCATGCGATTCCACCGTCGCAAAGAACGCGAAATGTTTCACGCCAAACCTCCCCTAGGTAAAGGTGCATCGCGTCGTAAATTTGCGTGACCGCATCGTCTTCGCCGTCCGCCTCCAGTTTCCGCCACAGCGCCCCAATCCTTGGGTCTGCGTCAATGAAGAGGTTGTCCCACATTTTTATCATGGGGTAAGGCGGAGAAGTAACCATCAAGTGGACGCTGCCGTCGGCTAGTTCAGGCATTTGCTGGCTGTTGCCGAGGATTATTTTGTGTCCTGTGTGCATGCGTGTTCCCTATTGTATCGTTGGTGCAACGCTTTTACTTTTGCGGTAGCAGGAAATGATTAATGCGAGGAATTAAGAGACAGGAAACCCCAAAATAGCCCCGTGGAATTTAATCTTATTATAAAGTGAATCAAAATGACCAGCAAGCAAGAAGTAACATGGGATCTAACGGAGCTTTTCCCAAGCGTCAACGACCCATCCGTTGAAAAAGCACTTAACGAAGCCAAAACGTTTGCGGATGCTTTCGAGAAGTCATACCGCGGAAAAATAGCCTCTCTTGACTCAGCCAGCCTGCTCCGGTGCATTCATGAACTGGAGGCTTTCGATGTTAAGCTGGGTGACGTCTCGCTTTTTGCGGGCTTGTCTTTTTCAGCTAACATGACGTTGCCAGATGTGCAGGCGCTCTACGACAAAGTGAGCAAGTTTGAGGCGCAGCTGGGCAAGCAGCTGGCGTTCTTTTCGCTGGAACTCGGCGCGCTCGTGAAAGATAAGCCCGAAATCGTTGCCGACCCAGTTTTGGCTGGGTACCGCCACATGCTGGAGCGCGTCCAGCGCCGCGTAGCTCACCAGTTGAGCGAGGTGGAGGAGCAGCTTATCATCGAAAAGGACCAGTTCGGCGTGCAAGCGTGGGAAGAACTGCAAAGCAAATGGCTAAACACCCGCATGTTCGACATTGTCGTGGCAGGCGAGAAGAAAAAGCTCAGCTACGGCGAAGCCAACGGGCTGCTGTCTCACCCTGACAGAGCAACACGGGAATCCGCGAACCGCTCGATTTACGGGTTGCTTGGCAGAGACGGCGAAATCTTCGCTTCAGCCCTGCGCAGCATCTGCAACGACTGGGTCACGGTTTCGCAGCGTAGAAAATACGCGACGCCGATGGAGTCCAGCCTCATGAATAATGACGTCGAACAGGCAATTGTGGAGAATCTGCTTCGGGCAATAGAGGAAAACGCGGGCACATACCGTCGTTACCTGAAACTGAAAGCTAAACTCATGAACCTGCCCGTCCTCGGAAACCACGACATCGTTGCGCCCCTGCCCGATGCGCCTGAGCTAAAGTTCGCGTTTGAAGAAGCCCGAAGCCTCGTTATACGTGCCTATAGCCACTTTGACGAAGAATACGCCGCCGCAGTCAAAGAGATGTTTGCGAAACGCCGCATTGACGCCACGCCGCGATTTGGCAAACGCAACGGCGCGTTCTGTGCAAGCTGGTACCGAGGCAAATCCGCGTTTGTTCTGGACAGTTTCAACGGTGCCATAGACGACGTTTACACGTTAGCTCACGAGTTGGGACATGCGACCCATGACTATTACATGTCTCGGAGTCAAACTCTCATGAACACAGCTGTTCCGTCCACCGTGGCGGAGACCGCATCCATATTCGGCGAGTTGCTTCTAACCGACCTGCTTCTGAGCGAAACAAAATCTGACCAAGAACAAAAAGCTATTTTGTGCCAAGTTCTCGACGAGGCAGGCATGACAACGTTCCAGGTCACCGCGCGCGTCTGGTTCGAGCAGGCGCTCTACAGCAGCATTCAGAAAGGCGAATACGTGGATTACCCGACCATTTGCAGGCATTGGACGGCGGCGCGGGACCGCATCTTCGGCGACGCAGTCACATGGTTCCCCGAAATGGAGGCAGAATGGGCGATGAAGCCGCACTATTACATGGCGAATTACCGATTCTACAACTACCCCTACGTCTACGCCCAAATGTTCGTCTACTCGCTGTACGAGCGGCACCTAGAGGAGGGCAAGGCGTTTGTGCCAAAGCTGGAAGCGGCGTTGTCGGCGGGCAGCAGCGTGTCACCCATGGAAATCGGCAAAATCGTGGGCTTAAACGTGGCTGACCCAAGCTTCTGGAACGGCGGCTTAAAAGTGTTCGAACGCTTCATCGCTGACTTAGAAAAAGTTATCTAACACGCTAGCTGCGGATGGAAATGATTAATAAGACAGAACCCAGACATTTTAGGCTTGCATCGGGCTGAGGTAACCAAGCCAGGTCAAAGGTGAAAGAATGCGCGCTGTGCGTGTTCCACTAAGGACTCAAGATCTAACATTTGGCCTGTAATGGGCTCCAGATGGGAAATCCTTTCCCGCAGGGGTTCGCAGGTTCGAATCCTGCCCTCAGCACCACACATTAACACGAAATTGAGTTTACTTTGGCATATTGATCACAGATTACGAGTATTTTCGGAACGAAATCGGTTCATAAAAGAATCTTTGGCAGTTTCGACTGCATTGTACTGAGTAGTAACTTTATGAGTTTTCTACCTACAAGTTCACGTCACAACACTTTTATACTATTGGCTACAGACTTTGTAAATGATGCCAGCAGTAAAAGATTTTATGACAACGAATGTCATCACAATCGAAGTTCAAGGAACGGTGCTTCAAGCTGCAAAACTAATGCATCAACAAGACGTCGGTGACCTTGTGGTAATGGATGGCGTTGTGGCTAAGGGCATAGTTACTGAAAGAGACTTAGTTAGAAGGGTACTGGCGCAGAAAAAATCGCTTGATACTAAAGTATCTGAAGTAATGTCTAATCCGCTCATAACAATCGAGGAGGACGCCTCACTCAGAGATGCCGCGAGGAAAATGGTCAAGTACAAAATCAGGCGACTCCCAGTTACGAAGAAAAACGTTTTGGTTGGTATAATAGCCACTTCAGATTTTGCCAGGCACCTCAGCAAAAAATCATTCAGTGAAGTAATGCTCGCAGCTATGAGCAGATATCCATTAGCCGACAACAGCCGATGAGCGCACGCTTGATGCAGATTCTTGCCTTAACCTTTATTTCGCTTTAGCGAGTTGTGTTTATTGATGGCTAAACTGGGCGTGCGTAAGGTTTTAAGGCGATTTAGGCATAGGTATTATGTTGTATTTAGGCGGCGCTTTTGATGAAAGTAGCAAGTATCCTTGATCTCATCGGGGACACTCCGATGGTGAAAATCAATCAGCTTAACCTTAACCCCAACGTGGAGATGTACGTTAAGCTTGAGAAGCACAATCCAGGCGGTTCAGTTAAAGACAGAATCGCCAAGTACATGATTGAGGAGGCGGAGAAGTCGGGGAAGCTGACGCGGGAGAAAACGGTTATTGAACCCACAAGCGGTAACACTGGAATAGGGTTAGCCTTGGTTTGCCGCGCGAAGGGGTACAACTTGGTTTTGGTGATGCCTGAAATCATGAGCTTGGAGAGACGCCAAATCTTAATCGCGTTGGGCGCCCAGATTCTTCTCAGCGACGGCGCGAAAGGGATGGATGGCGCGGAGGATTTGGCTCATGAAATCGTGAACCGCGGCGGCGACAAGTATTTCATGCCTAACCAGTTCGCTAACGACGCTAACGTTTTGGCGCATTATCAGACGACTGGCGAGGAAATATGGCGTGACACGGAAGGGCAGGTAACGCATTTCGTGGCAGGCATCGGGACAGGCGGCACGTTGATGGGTGTTTCGAAACGGCTTAAAGAGTACAATCCAGACGTGAAGGTGATTGCTGTTCAGCCTGAGCCGAAAACGGCGATTCAAGGATTGAAGGATTTGACCAGCCAGCATGTTCCCGCCATCTGGAGGCAAGAGCTTGTAGACGAGATTCATTATGTTCACCCGAGGCAAGCCGACGAAGCGGCGCGGCTGCTTGCTTTGCAGGAGGGAATCTTTGTGGGTTCAAGTTCAGGCGCCATTTTCTCTGTTGCGGCTAAGAAAGCAAGGGAGCTGGAGAAAGGGGTTATCGTTGCGATTGCTCCTGACGGCGGCGAAAAGTACTTGAGCACGACGCTTTGCGACCCCGTTCTCTGCCTTGACTGCGTTAAGAAATTCGGGCTTAAGTGTTCCTACCAGGATGGACGCCCAATCTTGAAGGAAGACTCTCAAACCTTGGAGCAGCTCTCTTAACGACGCTCTTCTTTGAGTAAACGAGCTTTAAGACTTGAAGAGTTGCCTATGGGAGCTGGCGTTGCAAGCTCGACTGTTAAGTGTTCCCCAGCGGTGGGCAGAGACGCGAAAATGGCGAATTTGCGGTTTTGCACTCGTGGATACCGTGCTTTTTTTCAACGTGTTTTTTGCAAAGTGTTAAATAAGCAAGTGAACCCTTACCAATCGGGGAGAGTTCATGCTGGGAAAAGCCTTTACAGGTTTGAAGAGAAAATCAGGCGCATTAATACTTGTGTTATTGGTTCTTACTGTTTTAGCTTCAGCGGCGTCTGTGGCGCCCGTAGCTAAAGCCGATGCGCCTTTGACAATCACTCCCGATGAAGGCCCACCGGGTCAAATGGTCACTGTGACGGCATCAGGATTTATTCCAGGCGGTTCGGTGTACATCGTTTTTGGTGGAACAGAGACTATGACTTCAGCAACAGCTGATAATTCTGGAAACTTGAACGTAAAGGCTGAAATACCCGGCGACGCAAGTTTAGGCGCCTCCTCCATTTCGGCTCAGGATAATGCTGTGCCCCCTTATACTGCAACTGGGCTGTTCACTGTAACCTCAGGCGCCGCAAGTTCTTCATCAACCACAACTACTACTCCCGCGCCAACACAACAGCCTTCAGCCGCCCCGACGCCAACACCATGGGTCACGTATCAGCCCACTTTGGCTCCAACCGCGAGCGGAAGCGGAATCGGGTCATCGCTATTAATCGGCATAATCGCCGTGGTTGTGGTTGCCTGCGCAATTCCAGCCGCGCTCCTTTACAGGGGACGAGGCAAGCGGAAAACGTTGCTTGATGAGGAACGTCCACGTTACGGACCAGAGCCTGCTCCTGCGCCGTCCAGACCCGAAGTCGGACCCGCTTTCAATCAGGCTCCAAGCCCCAGCTACAGGCAGGAGTCGTCAAGCTCTTCGGTGTACGCACGTTTCAATCAGCCTTCAAGCGGCGCTAGGTCGTCAAGTTACTCGCGGTACGGGCAATCTTCAACTTCCAGCCCCAGGTCAACGCCGTCAAGTTACAGAGGCTCGTCAGTTTACTCGAAGACTTGTCCTAACTGCAGAAGATCCGTCCGAAGCGACCAAACCATGTGTCCATTCTGCGGCAAGAGGATATTTTAGAAAACAGGAGCTTTTGCTCCAACCCCATTCTTTCACTTCTTTGCTTTTTGTCATGAAGCCTTTTCGTTTCAGATTTACGAGGCTGCAACCCTTTTTTTCATCACCCTTGCGGGTTGAAGGGTTACTTTATCCAGAAGCCAAGTACGTTACCGTGAAGGATGTGCCGTCAGGGGTAAGGTCAGAGACGTCGGTAAGTTGAGCAGGCGGGTTTCCAACCGTGGAATACATGACAAGCTCCTCCACTGGAAAACTGTTGACTGCTCCAGTAACGGCGTCAACCGACGCGGCGCAGTCGGTAAAAGTTGCGTTTCCGAAGTCAGCTAGACTTGTTACCCGAGACCCTCCAAAGCCCGTTGTTGATGGTCTTTCAACTATCCATTCGGCTGATAACTGGCTGGAAGCGTATGTAACGTTTGTCTGAAACGTTTGAGCCGTTGTCGTGTCAGTCACGTTTATGGTCCATAGATGAGCGGTTGCGTCTTGAAGCTGGATCCAAGCCTCCATCTGGTCACCGGGCGAAATTGTCATATTGATGGTTGTTGTGGAGCTGGGTAAAAGCTCGTACCAAGCGGAATACTCGGCTCGTCCGCGAATTGAATCCTGCTCGGTGCCGCATTGGATCAGTGTGGAATCGTTACTGAACTGGCCGCCTATGCCGATCCATACGGCGGAGTAGTAACTGCCGGTTAAATTGGCTGTAACTGTCGGGACAATCCATGAGGCGCTAACGTTCGTGACCTCGGGCTGCGGGTTTGTAAAGTCAGATGCTACGGAGTAGCCAGCCCAGTTGACTGTTTGAAGCAATATGGGCGCTGGAGTTGGAGTGGGGACTGGAGTCGGCGTTGGAACTGAGGTGGGCGCAGGCGTCGGCGTTGACGTGGGAGTCGACGTTGCCGTCGGCGTTTGAATTGCCGTAGGAATAGGAGTCGGTATGGGTGTAGCAATCGGGGAAGGGGTAGGGGCTACTGTAGGGCTGGGAGACTGTGTTGGTGAAGGTGACCCGACTATGCTTGGGGTGAGTAAAGTGGGCGAAGGCTTCATCGGGGTGACTGAGGGCGTTGGCACAGGTTTTTCGCTGGTTCTAGCTGTTGCCGATTGGTACACGGCATACGCGCCCAAGGCGTCGGCGACGGCAATCACGATGAGCAACGCCGCCAGAACTTTGACAACTGCTTTTTCTTGCAAGCTATCAGCTCCAGGTGCGGCTGCCTTCTGGTTCGGCGGCTGAGCAGAATAGGCAAGGCTGAATAAGTTGAGTTAAAAAACGTTCAGAACTCGCCATTTTATTTTCCCCTGTGGGCGTTTTCGCTGGCGTTTCTTTGCCTGACGTGGATGCGCGCCTTCCCGTTTTCAAACCTGAAAGAGTTGCCTTTAGCCATTTTTGACGCATCTGTAATTCTTAGTTCTTCGAAGTTTTTAATCTTGCTGAAGAAATCTTGTATGCTGTTGGAAAGGAGACTTTTCGCGCGTTTTTCCAGCGTTCAGCTAGGCGGTTGGCAAGGCAGTCTCTTGTGCGTCTTAGTCTAGTTGCATTAATATAAGCGCTGTCATAAGTAGTAATGCTGTTTTCTTATGTTTCAGAGCGAGATGAATGTGACATGAAGGTCTGTGTATTGACTGGCGGCGGAGACGCGCCGGGAATCAACGCCGTGATACGAGCAGTCGTTAGAAAAGCCATCCAGGAGTACGGGTACGAGGTTGTCGGTGCCAAAGATGGGTGGCGTGGGCTGTTGACTGGCGAGTTTGTGCCTTTGGATTTAGATAACATTTCTGGTCTTCTGCCCAGGGGAGGGTCGATTCTGGGCACGTCAAGGACTAACCCGTTTAAAAGCGACGACGGCGCCGAGTGCATCCTAAGAAACGTTTCCAAAAACGGGATTGAAGCGGTCATCGCCATCGGCGGGGAGGACACGCTTGGCGTAGCCTGCAAGCTTAGCGAGTTGGGGCTCAAGGTTGTTGGTGTCCCAAAAACGATTGACAACGACTTGGTCGGGACTGACTACTCTTTCGGTTTTGAAACGGCGGTGTCGATTGCTTGTGAAGCGCTTGATAGGCTGCACACGACGGCTGAGGCGCATCACAGGGTGATTATTCTTGAGGTTATGGGTCGCTATACGGGTTGGATTGCGTTAGAGGCTGGGATTGCGGGGGGAGCTGACGCTGTTTTGATTCCTGAGAAGCCCTTTGACATTGAAGAAGTGTACGAGTGTATCACGAAGAGGCAGAACCGGGGTAGAAACTTCAGCTTGATCATTGTTGCCGAGGGCGCGAAGCCGAAAGGCGGTGAAGAGGTTGTTTACAGCAGCGGAGTGGACGAGTTTGGACACGCGAGGCTGGGAGGCATCGGCTACTACTTGGGAAAGGAGATAGAGAAACGGTTCGGAAACATGGATGCTAGGGTGGTGGTTCTTGGTCATCTTCAGCGCGGAGGCTCGCCCATCGCTTTTGACCGGGTTCTTGCTACCCGATTCGGAATCGCCGCGATAGACCTAGTGAAAGAGGGCAAATTCGGCTTTATGGTCGCGATCAAAGGGAACAAGATGGTTTCGGTTGCGTTGAAGGATGTTGTTGGGAAGCGAAAAACGGTTGATCCGAAGCTCTACGAAATAGCCGCAACATTCTGCAGTTAGACGAGGCTTGATTGACTCATCGGAGGGTCGGCAGGGTTATCGAAGTCATTTTGCCCGTTTTAGATAACGACTCTGGGGTAGACTTTGGCTCCGATTAGCACCAGTGCAACCATGACGGCGAAGAGCACAAGAATGTCTATGCCGATCCCGTAGACGCTAACTCCGCCCACGATCATGAGTCCACGCATGGCGTCCACGGCGTAGGTGAGCGGGTTAAACCGAGCGACCGCCTGCAGCCAACCAGGCATCATGGACAGCGGGTAAATGGCGTTGCTTGCGAAGAACAGGGGCATGGTCAGTATTTGTCCGACGCCCATGAAGCGTTCTCGCGTCTTGACCAGCGAGGCGATGATGAGCGAGAACGTTGAGAACAGCGCCGAAGCTAACAACGCGACGACCAGAACCAGTGACAGGTTTATGGGGTTCCAGTTGATGCCTACGCCGATCAGTAGGGCAAGAATGTAGATGATGGCAACTTGGGAGAGCGCGCGAACGCCTGCTGACAGAGCCTTGCCCGAAACCAGCGCTGCCCGCGGAGTTGGGCTGACAAGGAACTTGTGGAGAATGCCCAGGTCGCGTTCCCAGATTACTGCGATGCCGTAGAATATTGCTATGAAAAGCACGCTTTGCGCTAGAATTCCCGGCGCCAGGAAGGACAGGTAGGAAAGGTTTCCTGTTGGGATAAGATGTATTCTCGTGAAGACTTCGCCGAAAATCAACAGCCAAATTGCAGGCTGCACGGCGCGCGTAATCAATTCAGTCGGGTCGTGGCGGAGCTTGCGAACCTCCATTTCAGCGATGCTAAATGTTTTGCTGAAGAAGCTGACGATCGAGTTGGCTGCGCCTTTCAACTGTTCCGAGGTCATTCTTAACTGAGCCTCCGCGCGGTCTGTCTTGTTCTTGAAGCTTCCCGGTAGCCTTCGCCTCTTTCAAGGGTTCCTCCAGTGTATTGGACAAACACGTCGTCGAGCGTGGCGTCGTCGGTTCCCAGTGATGCCTTCAAAAAGGCTGGGGAGCCTATCACTGCCAGTTTTCCCAAGTTCATGATTGCTACTCTGCCGCACAGTTTGTCGGCTTCTTCCATGTAGTGCGTGGTTAGAAAGATGGTTGTTCCAAAGTCTTTTTGCAACTTTTGGATGTGATCCCACACTGCTTTGCGCCCCACTGGGTCGAGACCGATGGTGGGTTCGTCTAAGAACAGGATTTTGGGTCGATGCAGCATGGATTGCGCTATCTCCAAGCGTCTAATCATGCCCCCTGAATAGTCTCTCACAAGCTTATTGGAAGCGTCCGTGAGACCCATGAATTCAAGTGACTCGTCGATTCTTCTGGCGCGTTCACCCTTGGGGATATCGTACAACTTGCTGAATATCATTAGGTTCTCGCGTCCCGTGAGGGTGCCGTCCGCTGAGAGGATTTGAGGTACGTAGCCGATCAGTCTTCTTATCTTGTTAGCGTTACGCGTTAAGTCGAAGCCGCCCACAGTGGCGTGCCCTGACGTGGGAGGGAGAATTGTGATGATCATTTTGATGGCGGTGGATTTGCCTGCGCCGTTTGGGCCTAGAAGCCCGAAGATTTCGCCTTCATCGACGGATATTGTCAAGTTGTCGACGGCTGTTAGTTCCCCGAAACGGCGGGTTAAGTGGTCTGTTGAAAGAATTGGCGTTTTACTTCACCAACGCGCTTATTTCAGCGCCGCTCATGAAGACGGAGCGAATCGCCGCCATGCCTTCAATGATAACTTTCCTGTCGTTCGAAGAGATGCCGCTCAGCTTCTCCGCCAGATATTTCAAAGTGCCGCGACGCGAGTTGGCTAAAATTGTTGATCCGCGATTTGTCACGCCTAACTTTATTCGTCGCCTGTCAGCTGGATTGTCCTCCCGAGTCAACAGTCGCCGGGCAATGAGAACGTCGACGAGCCTGGATGTTGAGGGCAAGGTCAGTCCCATGTGGTTTGCGACCGCTGAGAGCGAAGCGCCTTTGTTGCGGTCGACGAAGGCTAAGGCTCGAAACTGGGGAACAGTTAAGTCGGGCGAGGTTTGGTTGCGCATCTCGGATCGTATTTCTCTCATTATTACGGGAACTACTTCAAGCAGCTCGCTTGCAGCTTCTTCTGGGGTTCCTAACATATTAATTGCACACTCGAATGATTAGAAATGCTAACTATTAGTGCTAACTATTTAATCTTGCTCAACCAAACCAAAGAATTCACCAAAACCGCCGCAGACCTGACGAAACCACGGTTCCAAACGTTTTTCCAGCACTTGCAACGAGCAAGCAAAAAACAAAGAGACATGTGTTAGCTGAAACCTTTTATTGTGCGCAAGCGTGAAAGAGAAATGAGGCGGGAAATCGTGAACAAGAAAGCATTGTTAACCGTGCTAACAGTCATTCTTTTAGTAAGCATCGTGAGTTCGGTCTTGCTTGGAACGTTTACGTTGGCTAGCTCGAACAATCAGAGCAGCGATTCCAATGGGAACCCCAGCGTATGGTCAATGTTTCATGATAATTTAAGCCACTCCGGCAGTTCGTTGTCGCTTGCGCCCGTTACAAGCAAGCTTTTGTGGAACTTCACAACAGGCGGCAACGTGACTTCCTCGCCGACAGTTGTCGGCGGCGTGGTCTACGTCGGTTCGTACGACGATAACGTCTATGCACTGAACGCTTTGACGGGCGGCAAACTGTGGAATTACACGACGGGTAACGTTGTGGGTTCTTCTCCCGCTGTGGCAGGCGGCGTAGTCTATGTCGGGTCATACGACGATAGCGTGTACGCTTTGAACGCGGCGACTGGCATCAAGGTTTGGAGTTACAAAACAGGTGGCGCTGTCGAATCGTCTCCCGCCGTTGCAAACGGCATAGTATACGTTGGCTCACAGGATGGGAACCTGTACGCTTTGAACGCGACAACTGGAACCATTCTGTGGAATTACATCACAGGAAACTCTGTCAACTCATCCGCTGCCGTTTCAAACGGCATAGTTTACTTCGGCTCTTATGACGACAGCCTGTATGCACTAAACGCTACAACTGGGTCGTTTGTGTGGAGTTTTGCAACAGGCAGCAGCGTTTGGTCGTCGCCAGCTGTTTTAGGCGACATAGTCTACGTAGGCTCAATCGACGACAAAGTGTATGCTCTCAACGCCGCAACAGGCGCCTCTATGTGGAACTACACGACAGGTAGCAGCGTATGGTCGTCTCCCGCTGCAGTCGGCGGCGCAGTTTACGTAGGCTCAGAAGACGGCAACGTGTACGCTTTGAACGCTGCAAATGGCACCCTAAATTGGAAAAGCACCGTAGGAGGTTACCTGTGGTCCTCTCCCGCTGTCGCTGGCGGCGTGGTCTACGTTGGCTCGAACAGTGGCAGCTTGTATGCGTTGAACGCGACAAACGGCAGCAGCATGTGGAGTTACGCAGCAGGCGTCGGTGGCGGCATCGAATCATCTCCCGCCGTAGCCAACGGCATAGTCTACGTGGGCTCATGGAACCATGAATTGTACGCTTTCGGTTCATTTTTGTCTGCAACCGCGTCTGCCGCAGCAGTTGATCAGGGTCAGAGTACAACTTTGACCCTTTCGTCACCCGCAACAGGCTCTCCTCCTTACACTTACAAATGGTTCAGCTTGTCGCCTGGCGCATCTTCTTTCAGCTTAATCAGCGGCGCAACCTCTACAAGCTACGCCTTCGTAACCTCAACTTCCACTGCTGCTGGCAACTGGACCTTCATGACTCAGGTAACTGACAGCGTTGATAGCCAATTGAACTCTACAGGAGTCACAGTAACGGTTAACTCCCCATTGGCTGTTCCTACGGCATCTGCTTCGCCGACCACGGTGAGTCAGGGGCAGACGACAGATTTGTCCGTTTCTGGGGTTACAGGGGGCACTTCTCCCTACAGTTTCCAGTGGTTCATTGAGCCGCCAAGCGGCACTTCATTCACGCAAATTGGCGGCGCAGATTCATCAAGCTACCAGTACACATTTGCGAGCACTGCGACGTTGGGAGCCTGGTCGTTCATGGTTGACGTAATCGACGACGCAGGAGCCTCAGCTAACTCTTCTGTCGCACAGATAACTGTCACCACACCTGTTAGTCCTACGCCCACGCCGACACCGACCGCCACAAGCACCGCTTCACCATCTCCGACGCCAGCGCCTTTGACAATTTCAACCACGATGATAGTGGCTGCAATTGTGGTCATTATAGCGGTGGTCGCAGTTTTGATGTTGCTTTGGAGACGTCAAGCGTCAACTTCACCGCCGCCACCCCCGCCTCCTCCACCTCCGCCACCGCCTGAAGCCTAAAGTTTCCTTAAATTTTTGCCGCGATAAAGCCTGAGGTCAAAAAGGCGGCAGCTAGAAGCCTAAATGGACAGTTGGCAATTAATGTTTAAAAGGATCAGACGGTTTACGTGGGTTTCGCTGGGTTTTGTAACTGGACGTTTTTTTGAGGGGCAAGCATCGCTTCTGTTTTGGGTCCGCCGAGTTCTTTTGACACTGATTTAAGCTGCTCTGGGATTGCGATGTGCTGTGGGCAGCGTTCCATGCATTTTTTGCATTCTTTGCATAGCGAGGCGTCGGCGCGTTTGCCAGTCAGCATGCCAAGAAGCATTCTGGCGTAGATTGCGCGTGATTTTTCCTCGTCGCCGAACATGTGATAGTCGTTGTAGATGCGGAAGTTGCTGGGGATGTTCACTCCGTAGGGGCAAGGCATGCAGTATTGGCAGCCAGTGCATGGAACCTTCATGAGGCGCCTGTAAGAATCCGCTGCGCTTTGGACAACAGCCAACTCTTTACGCTTCATCGAGCAGGGCAGCGCGGTTTCGGCGACTCTGATGTTTTCGACAACTTGGCTTTCCTCGTTCATTCCCGAAAGGGCAACTGTTACTTCGGGGTGATTCCAGACCCATCGGAGAGCCCACTCGGCGGCGGACCGCTGAGGCTTCGCGTTCTCGTAAAGCTGTTTGACCTCGTTTGGAAGGTTGCCAGCCAACGCTCCGCCTCTAAGCGGCTCCATGACCATAACCGCCAGACCCTTTGACGCAGCATACCTTAGACCGCGGGTTCCAGCCTGCAATTTTTCGTCCAAAAAATTGTAAAGTATCTGGCACATCGCCCAATCGTTGGCGCCGATGATCTCTTTGAAAGTTTTAAGTGACCCGTGAAACGAGAAGCCCGCATTGACGATTTTTCCGTCAGCCTTCGCTTTTCCCAAGAACTCCAAAACGTGGAAGCCCTGCAGTTTCTTCCAAGATTCTTCTTCCAACCCGTGCAACAGGTAATAGTCGATATGGTCTGTCTGCAGCTTTCGCAGTTGCGTATTCAGCATTTTCTCCATGTCTTCAGGCTTACTTAGCAGAAAAGACGTAAGTTTAGTGGCTACCTTCACTTTTTCGCGGTAGCCGTCTAAAAGAGCTTTCCCAACCACTCTTTCGCTTTCGCCGTTATGGTATGGCGGGGCGGAGTCAACGTAGTTTACGCCGTTGTCGATGGCATAGCGAATCTGCGCAATTGCGCGTTCCTCATCGATTTCCTGTCCCTTTAAGGGCAAACGCATGGCTCCAAAACCTAAAACTGACAATCTATCGCCGTTTTTAGGAACAACTCTGTACTGCATTTTTTGCGCCTCGGCTGAAAGCCTAACTGCAAGACTTCGACTATTCAACTCTTGCATTTTGCATTTAACTCGCCATTCTTAAAAGCGTTCCGCACTTCCTTTCCTCGGTTCGGCGACACAGTTGACCACGTTCAACTAACACTAAAGCCTTAAAGAGTAATCCTGCAAAAACCGTGGAGCAAGTTGATTTGAGGTTTTTGAAAAAATATTTTATACTACAAGCTCGTATTGGAGGGATTATCGGGGAAAGAGTTTCATGAAAAAGAGCGCCGTTTACTTGTTTGTCGCGTTGTCGATGTTATCGTTGAGTGTTGCGCTGATCCCAAACGCGTCAAGTCAAACACAAAACATCAAAATCTTACCCTACACCTACTACATCGACAGCACAGGGTTTCTTGACGTGGTCGGAGAAGTTCAGAACATCGGCTCCACCACCATACAACAACCATATTTGACGGGTTCAGTCCAAGTTTCGACGCCAAAAGGGGAGGAAATTAGCTCGTCGTTTTGTCAAGTGTGGCAGAGCTATCTGGCTCCACAGCAGAAAGCGCCCTTTTACATGCAATTTCAGGCTCCTCCGGGCATTTCGGGATGGCAGCTTTCAGGCATCGGCAACATCACTTTGACGCCTTCTCAGGGAAACGCTACGGGCAGCTATGAATACTCAGACTTTAGCGTTCCAAGTTCTTCACTTACAATCGGCACGGGAGACGCAAACGACCTCTATGTCGTCAACGGAGTCATTCAAAACACTGGAACCCAGACAGCCTACAACATAACGTTGGCTGCAACCTTCTACAACGCGACGGGCACCGTAGTCGCCGTAGGAACCACTTATCAACTTGGCAATCCATGGATAACGCCTAGTCTGGCGCCTTCCGCAACAGTACCATTTCAAGTTTACGCGTACGACTTAAACGCGACAACCATCCCTTCATGGGAAAAGATCTCAACCTACTCGCTAATAGTTCAGTCCACTGGACCATTTCTCCAGGGAATCCCACCTGCAGCTGACAACGCTCAAGGCTCTGGTAAAATCTCTAAAACAAGTTCTTCCTCAGCCTCTTCGACGCAACCTGGCAGCCCCAAAGATACATCGATCAACGTGAAAATCGCCGTGGTTGTAATCGCCGTGGTAATCCTTGCCGTAGTAGTTGCTGGAGCTTTGCTGATGTTGAGAAGAGACAAAACGCGTAAAATGTCAGTGAAAGAAGTGAAAAAAGTCAGAAAACAAAATGCGCGCTAAGACCTCCCACGGCAAAGACTCATTTTCAACCTCGTCTTAACACATCGTAGAAAACGAAGATGTGAACCAAAACCCGTTAGATAAGCACTTATCCTGAAAAAAATCTGCGATTACGCCAAATTTGACATTTGGAAAAAGCATTTTATACTGCAAAGTTGTTATGCATGCGTCATTGGTTCGCTTTAGAATTCCGCATGGATGAGAGAGGAAATTTCATGAGAAAGAAAACGGTTTATTTCTTGGTCGCTTTGTTAATGCTATCTGTAGGGTTAATCTCAGTTCCTAAGGCGCACAGCCAAACCCAAAACGTCAAGATTCTAAGCCACAGCTGGTACGTTGACCAAGAAGGCATTCTTGACGTGGTTGGCGAAATCCGAAATGTGGGTAACACCACACTTTCACAGGTGTATTTGACTGGATCAGTATACGCTGGCACAACAGATCTTGACGACTCTGCCTGTCAAGCTTACGTGTCAGACCTAATCCCTGGGCAGTCAGCGCCCTTCTATATAGAATTCTACGAGCCACAGGGCGGCACTTCCGATTACTGGGACCCATCATACCATTACACCATATACCTAAACGTCGCTCAGGCCAACGCGACAAACAGCTACCAATACCAAGGCTTAACCATCACAAGCCACACGGGATCAATCGGCACATTCGGCAACTTCACCGGTGTCTATCTGGTTAACGGCGAAGTGAAAAACACAGGTAACCAGGCAGCGACAAACGTGTACATCGTTGGAACATTCTATAACTCCACCGGAGGCGTAGTTGCCGTAGGATACACGAATTACCTGACCCCTACCGTTCTTGAACCCTCACAATCAACCACATTCCAAGTCGCCGCGTTTGACCTAAACCAGTCACAGGTACCAGCAAGCATGAAAATATACAGTTACCAACTGCTAGTTCAAACTCAAGCGCCTATTCTTACAGGAACCCCACCCAATAGCACCTCCAACGTGGGCAATGCAACTTCCACCACGTCCCCAACCAGCACAGCCTCGTCATCTACGCAGTCACCGGGAAACCAGAAAAGCTCCTCAATCGTCACGACGATTGCCATCGTGGTAATCGTGGTAGTGGTTCTTGCAATAGCAGCCACCGCAGCCATGCTGATGCTAAAAAGAAACAGATCTCACAAGACAGTAAAAGAAGCTAGAAAAGTCAAGAAACACACTACACGCTAAAGCTTCACCGCTTTCCAACCGCCTAAAAACACGTCGCTATCAAAACTGCAAAAACAGGGTGCCTCGTCTTTTTTCACGCTCTCTGTGCAGAGCCACGGTTAAAGCGTTCAAACGGTAGCTTGCCATCAGCAAAGGTGTTTAGAGCTATGCCGCAAGCAGCAAACAACGACGCGGACTGTGAGGGGGCGTCTTAACCCAACACGTCGTACTTGGCGGCTTATTTCCATTCTAAAGGTGGTCGTCAACAATTTAAAGCCCTACCAATGAGGGCAGGGCGATGCAGTTGACCCAAATTGCGACTGCAAGAATAAAACGTAAGAATCATTGCATACGATAATATTTTTCCAATAGTTTTTTTTTAAGCAAAATATAAAAAGACATCGTTCCATTGTTTCATCGGAGTAAAAGGGCTTCGAAGCGGGGAAGATTATGAGCAAAAAGTCTGTTAGTAGAAAACTTGTATTGGGCATCGCAGTTTTATGCATCGTTACCGTAATCGCTGTGGGCGGCTTGCTGCAAAATCTAAGTGTGAGCCAAACCCGCGCGTCTTCCCAAAACAAGACCATCGATTCTTTGAACGCCCAAATAGCTGACCTTACAGCGCAAGTGTCATCAATGAAGGCCAATAACACAGATCTTCAGAACAAACTCAACTCTGAAGTCGAAAAATACAATTCTCTGAAAGCCACGGAAACAGTGACATCAACCACATTGTTAAAGACGCAGTATGAACTGGCGGCAGCTCAGGATTCGTTAGCGTCTACCACATCGGCGTTGCAATCAGAGCAGTCGATAGCGGCAGCAGACAACACGGAAATAGCAACTTTGAACGGGAATGTAGCAAGCATGCAAGCTCAAAGTGACCTGCCCACGGAGAATCCAATCGGTGTCTCATTTAGCATAGTTCAAATCACAGACACCCAATACTTGAGCGACTCTTATCCAGCCGCATACAGCGGCTTAACCAGTTGGATAGTGAATAACAGCGAGGCGCTAAATCTGGCAATGGTTGTTCACACAGGAGACATCGTGGAGACACCAAACAATTTAACTGACTGGCAAAACGCCAATGCCGCCATGATGACTCTGTACTACAATGAAATTCCTTACTGTTGGGACGCGGGAAACCATGACCAAATAGGCAACGACGGCTACAGCGACGGAAACGTCAACGGCACGTACATAGGCGGAAACTACCCTGCCTTCAACGTAACACTCATGCGCCAAAACCCATACTGGGTCGGAGACATCTTCAACGGCGCAAGCACGGCGGTACAGTTCAGCTTCGGCAGCTACCGTTTCATGATAATCAACGTTGAGTACGACGCTAACCAGACTGTCCTGAACTGGATGCAAGGCTTGTTGGCGGCGAACCCGAACGTCAACGTGATCGTGGCAACGCACAATTACCTTAACGGAAACGGGACTTACGGCACCCTTGATGCTTACGATGTAACTTGGGCGACAAACTTTGAAAAGATACTAAACAACTACCCGAACGTGTTCATGACCTTAAACGGGCACGACTACGGGGAAGGAGGCACAGCAGACAACCTCAGAGTTGGGAACAGAGAAGAGATTTTCTTCAACCGTCAAGAAGTGGATAACCAGATGGGCGCCGCGACCGCGCGAATCTACACTTTCAACTTCAACGATACAGCAAACCCGATCGTGTACATTCACACCTATCAAGACTATGGATCACCTCACTTCCTGACCGACCCTCAGGACCAATTCACTTTCTACCCCGCCCTCAACGCTTACTCGCCTTCCAACGCCACCGTACCAACCAGTAACAGTTTTCTAGGGTCAAGCGGTTACAGCGTGGGCTTTGGATCCGCTGCGACGCTGCAAGGTTTCAGCCAGTACGGCGACACGCTTACATTTAACGGTTTAATCATGAACGGCGTCACATCGAACTTTACTGTGACCTCAGTCGGCTCAAACATCGTGATAAACAGCATCAACGCCACCCAGATTAAATACACGGTCCTCGGAACCGGCGGATACCAAATGTTCTCAGCAGCCTCCGCGCCAAAATCGGTACAATTCAACGGGTCACCAGCCGCGCCCACAAACTGGACTTACTCAGCCACCATGATCACGACTACAGGCTGGGGTGAAACGTCAATGGGAGAAGTCACTGTCACAGGAGCACCCTCGGGCACACAGGTGACCCTAAACTTCTAACCTTTACGGATCAGCATTCGCTGCGCCAAATGACTGCGGTTACTTCTTGCCGCTTAGTTCGTCAATGATTTCTTTTGCCCGGTCAACTCGGACCTTGCGTTCCTTAACCATGCGTTCAGCCACCAAATCAACCATTTCATCCTTCGCGCCAGCCGTTATAGCGATGTTTCTCGCGTGAAGCGACATGTGCCCACGCTGGATTCCCTCGCTCGCCAAAGCACGCAATGCACCAAGGTTCTGGGCTAAGCCTACCGCAGCTAAGACCTCCGCGAACTCGTTGGCTGTCTTAACGCCCAGTATCTTCATGGCTACCCGAGCTACGGGATGCGTTTTCACTGCGCCGCCTATCAAGCCGACAGCCATAGGCAACTCGATCACGCCTTCCAAGTTGCCGTCCGCGTTTTTCGTCCATTTCGAAATGCTCGTGTAGGGTCCCTTCAACGCGGCGTAGGCGTGGGCTCCAGCTTCAATGGCTCTGTGATCGTTGCCTGTTGCAAGAACCACCGCGATGATGCCGTTCATTGCACCCTTATTGTGTGTAGCTGCACGGTAAGGGTCAGCAGCGGCGAAGGCAGAGGCATAGGCGATTCCGTCAACCACCGCTTCTCCGCCCAGCGCCTCTTTGGGAACGGTGCACCATGCCTTTGCCATCCGCTTAGTTGCGAGGTTGGAGATGATGCGCAGGTAAACGTGACCGCCAGTTAACTGCTCGATTTGGGGCGCCACTGCTTCAGCCATGGTGTTAACGGCGTTTCCGCCCATTGCATCACGGCAGTCAACGTACAACTCGACAATCAGCATTTGCCCCAAGGTTGTGTCGATGACTTTGGCGCCTAAGTCTTTTGCTCCGCCACCGAAAGAGTTCAACACTGGGTCTTGATCGTTGGCTTTCTTCAGAATCTCTGCTTTGGCGGCTAGAACTTGGTTTTTCGCTTCCTCAGCGTCTTTTAAGCCAACCACTTGCACCTGTCCAATCATCACGGGTGCGGTGCTGCTGGTGTGGAAGCCTCCTCCGTCACGGACCATTTTCGCGGCGTAGCAGGCGGCGGCAATCACGCTGGGCTCCTCAGTCGCCATCGGGATAAGGTAGTCTTTGCCGTTAATCTGGAAGTTCACCGCCAAACCAAGCGGTTCAGGGAAGACGCCGATAGCGTTTTCCACCATGTGGTTCACGGTGTCGAACGCAACTGCGCCCGTGTTCTCCAGCAAAGCGACTTCGTCGTCGGTTAAGCCCGCGAAGTCCTTAACGATGCTCAGCCGCTCTTTAAGCGGAAACTTGTAGAATCCTGAAATCACGGATGTCTTAGTCATTTTCTGTTGCTCCGTCTTCTCGTAGCTTGAGATAGTTCCGTTTTTCACTTTTAAACTTTAGGCAAATAAATCTTCGGCAGCCAGCAAAGGCGTGGCTCCCCAGAAAACGCCGTATTTCACCCCTCCGTAAAGGGGCAAAATCTGCCATTTTCACCCCTTCATGAAGGGGCAAATTTTAAAAGGTTGTTTTAACACTCAGTGAACCATGGATGATTTAGAGACACTGAAAATCCTCTACAGCCTCAACCCTTGGTGGGAAGAAAAAAGGTTAACGGTGCCCTCCAAAAAGCGAAGGGAATTCTTGTCCCTTTGGACCGCCCTGAAGGACAAACAGATAACGGCGATAATCGGTCCCAGACGAGTCGGCAAGTCCGTGCTGATGAAGCAGTTGATAAAGCAGTTACTGGACGAAAGAACCAACCCGAAGAACATCCTCTTTGCGCAGCTTGACGAACCGCTGTTTGAAGCTGAAACGCAAAATCCCCCGCTCATATACCGATTAATCGACGTCTACAGCAAGCACATTTTGGGCAAAGACTTGGCAAACCTTGAAGGAAAAACCTACATCTTTCTTGACGAAATCCAGCACGTAGACAGATGGAGTGAGACCCTCAAATCCTTCTATGACAAAGGATACAACGTCAAATTCATCATAAGCGGCTCGTCTGCGGCGGGAGTCACGCGGGGCAGTTCCGAGTCTCTCGCTGGGAGAATATCGTTGAATCTGATTTCAACCCTCACTTTCGCGGACTATCTTAACTTCAAGAACGTAAACGGCGAACTGGTCAAGCTAAGCTCGGCGCTGCAGGAAAGCTTGAAGGCAGCGTTGGAAAACAACGACATAGGTCCGCTGTCAAAGAACCTTAAAGAGTCATACGCCAAACTGGGTTCTTGTCAGAGGCAGATAGAGAATTTGCTTTCCGAATTCATGATCAAAGGCGGCTATATAGAGCTCATCCCGATGGAAGACTACCAGAAATGCGGTCAATACATCAAGGATTTGCTGCAGCTGGTAATCTACAAGGACATCGTGCGAGTCTTCGGCATCAGGAACCCGAAGAACATGGAAGACCTGCTGCTTTACTTAGCCAACCACTCGGCTGAACTTTTTTCCGAGACAAGCGTGTCGCCTAAACTGAAGATGAAGCAGGAAACCATCGGCGAATACATAGAGTACCTTGAGGAAGTCTTCCTGATCAGCACCTGCATGATTTACTCCAAAAATAGAGCCAAGCAACTTCGAAACCCCACGAAAACATACATTTCAGACACGGGCGTAAGAAACGTCCTTAATGGCACATACTCGCCCAAGGCGCTTTTGGACACCAGCGATGTAGGTTTAATCGCTGAAACCGTTGTGCATAGCCATCTTCAAATTCTGTCGGTTCGGTTTCCCTCTTACCGCCCGACTTGTTACTACTGGAAGAACAACCGCGAAGTGGATAACGTCGTAGTGTACGGGAAAAAACCAGTGCCCATCGAAGTCAAGTACCAAAGCGAAATAAGGGCTGAAGACGCAGAAGGCTGTCGGGAATTCGCGGAAAAAAATTCAAGCCCGTTCAGCATCATCGTAACCAAGGACAAACTTGACTTCAAAGACAAGATCGCGTACATTCCTCTCTGGTTTTTCCTACTGCTTTTCTGAACGAAGCTCAGAACTGGGGCAGAATGCAGTTTTACAGTGTGGTTTGCCCGGGCGTTCGGGGCATCGGCACCGCGGAGACGCCTAAGCGCTTGCGGATTTCCTTGGCTAAGACCGCGCCTTGGCTTCGGTAGTTGTCGGTGATAACCTGCTTTGCCTTCGAACGCTTAACGTACTCGATTAACCCGTCAAAATCCGAGTGGTCGCTCAAAGCCACTAAATATTCCCGCTCGCCGATTTGCCTGCTTGCGGCACTGAATTCCCAGCCGCTGAGACAAATCCTCGCGTTCCGCAAGCCCACATTGCCACGGGCGTTCATGTGGTAGAAGGCGACGCAGGGAAGGTTGCCCTCCAAAAGTTCCCGCCCATCCGCATCCGTGGAAAGCGACATGCCGCCCAACCGCATCCCATGCCGCTCACAAACCTGCGCGATTTCGTAAACACGGTCAGGCATCACAAACGGCACAGACACGTCCGCGTCTCTTAGAAGCTGCATGGCTTCCTGAAGTTTCCCGTGGTACCCGAAAACGTATACCGCGCCGCCGCGCAGGCGCTTCTCAACCATGGAAACGAAGAGTTCGCGCACATCCACTTTGAACCTGCGCCTGCACGACGGGCTTCCATAAGTTGCCTCAACCACAAGCACGTCACATTCCACCACGGGGGTGCCGTCAATGCGGAAGTCGCCGCTGTAGGCAACTCGTATCCCGCCCGCATCCTCAAGCAGCACCTGCGCCGCGCCCAAGATGTGGTCGGCTTTCAAAAGCGTGATTTTTTCGTCGCCGAACACGATGCCTTTGCCGTACTCTAAGGTTTCAATCGGGTTGCCCCGCAGTTTAAGCGTGTAATCAAGCTTCTCGGCAAGGTCCCTTGTGGCTGGTGTCATCAGAACTTTTTGGCAGCACTTGATGCTTTTCCGCAAGCCGCCAAGGTGGTCTGCGTGCGCGTGAGTCACAATCCGCAAGGGTCGATGCTCGTCGAAGGCGTCACATGCGACGCTGTCACCTAGCAGAACCGCACCGTTCTTCGCCACCTGCGCCCTTGCAGCCATCCCGTGCCCTTCTCGCCTACGCGGTTTTTTCAGCTAGCCACTCGATTAGGTGCCTTGGATTGTCACTGGTGATAGTTACTCTTATGGGTCCTAGGGGCGACTCCGCTGTTTCTTCTGAAAAGCTGATGTGCCCAGCATAGGCGACCTGCTTGTTTAGGCAGAAGCTGATGGTGTTTCCTCGCATACTGTGAAACAGGGCTTTTCTGGCGGCGTCACGAATCCTGTCATTACGCAGCAGATTTCGAAATTTAAACAGAGAATCTTGCCCTGAGGCTTCAGCCGTCAACACGCTGCCTTTGCCTTCTGACGCGATGGTTACGGATGGGTTCCCCAGCATGTTGCAGACGGCAGCCTTGACTTTTTCCTCGTCCTCCGTCGGGTTAATTTCCGCCTCAGCGTGAACGGTCACTTGCTCCATTTCGCCTCAATCCTCCCGAGTGCTTCCTTGAATGCACCCTTAGCGTCTTCAACACTATTATCGTTAACTATCAACTGCTCAGCCATCGCTATAACGTTACCCAACCCCACGCTCAGCTCCCGCATGTCACGTTCACGGAAAACTTCCCAGCCGTCGGGGTCGTCGCTTCGGCGGCGGCTAAACAGGCGGTTAAACCTTGTCTCAGGCGAAGCATGCACAGCTGCAACCGTGAACTTGGCGAAGTGCTCTTTGAAAGCGTCAACCTCATAGAGGCTGCGCAACCCGTCGACTAGAACCTTGCTGCCCGCTTGCTCCTCGATTTTGGGAATGCATTTCTGGGCGACCACGGTGTTTCCGCCTTCCGCGCGAAGCTGCAGCATGACTTTGCCCACGTTCTGGGGGGTCAACTCTAAGCCGCGCTTAAGCGTTTCCTCTCTGACAACGTCGCCCATAACCACGATTGCGTAGCCCAGTTCGCGCGCGGCGTCAACCGCCAAGGATTTGCCTGACCCAGGCATCCCCGCAAGTCCAACCACTATTTTGTCAGCGTTCATAGCGAACCCTTTTTTGCTTCTATGGCGGTAACTAACATTAAAAAGTATCTGAAGCACAAACCAAGCGTTGAACACCTAAAAGCTTGCTGTGGCAGAAAAGAAAGAGATTAGTTAACCCGAACGGAAAATGCATGGACAAACCGCCCATGAGGCGCCTTGCGAATGCTTAAAGCATTTATGAGTCTTGTTCGCTAAGTATTCAGAGGGAACAGAAATGTCCGAGCAAATCCGAAGCTTCATCGCGTTTGACATGGAAAACGAGCAGGTTCTTAGCAGGCTCGCCGCGGCGCAGAAACTTCTCAGGGAAACAGGCGCCGACCTCAAACTTGTCGAGCCCCAAAACATCCACGTGACCATGCGTTTCCTCGGCGACATCAGCCCAGGCATGGTGGACAAAATCCACGAGGCAATGAAGAACGTTAAGTTCACCCCGTTCACCATCAAGCTCCAAGGCTTAGGCGTCTTTCCCAGCCTCAACTATCCCCGTGTTGTCTGGGCGGGAATGACCGAGGGCGCCGAGCAACTAAAAAGCATCTACGCCCAGTTGGAGCCGCAGATTCGCGCGTTGGGCTTCGCAGTGGATGACCATGGCTTCAGCCCCCACTTAACCATCGCGCGGGTAAGGTCAGCTGCCAACAAGCAGCGCCTCGCCGAACTAGTCACGAAGAAGGCTGATTACGAGTTCGGCACAATAAAAGCGGATTGCCTTCGCCTTAAGCGGAGCCAGCTTTCGCCTAAAGGTCCAACTTACTCAACGCTTAGAGAGTTTTGCCCAGCGCAGGAACAAAAATGATGACTATGCAGGAAATTACAAAGCGAATTCTCAGGAAAATTTCGCCGAAAGAAGATGACCGCGCCAGAGTAGAGGCTATCACCCAAGAGATAACGCAGAAAGTAACCTTAGCCTGCAATGAAGAGGGGGTCTCAGCGGTTGTGCGTGTCGAAGGCTCAGTCGCCAAAGACACGTGGCTACGCGAGAACCCTGACATCGACATTTTCATGCGCCTGCCAACCGAGTTACCGCGGAAAAACCTCGGCGACGTAGGCTTAAAAATTGCGAAGAAAGCGGCGGTGGGTTACGAGCAGCTTGAACGGTTCGCCGAGCACCCTTACCTTGAAGTCATGGTCGGGGGCTACCGCGTAGACATCGTTCCCTGCTACGATGCCAAGCTAGGCGAGTGGCAAAGCGCCACTGACCGAACGCCCTATCACACTGACTACATAAAGCAGCACTTGACCACGGAGCTGCGCGGCGAGGTGAGGCTTCTTAAAAAGTTCATGCAGGGCACAGGCGTTTACGGCGCCGAAATAAAAGTCGGCGGCTTCAGCGGGTACCTCTGCGAACTCCTCATCATGAATTACGGGTCGTTCGCCGAAACCCTGCAGGCTTTTGCCCGCTACAGCAAACGGGTAACAGTCGACATTAGAAACCACTACGCTGAACGGCAACACGAGCTCGCGCTTCTTTTCCCCGAGCCGCTGGTCATCGTTGACCCCGTGGACAAGGGAAGAAACGTTGCCTCCGCAGTGCAACCTGAGAAACTTTACAGTTTTGTCGCCGCGGCAAGAGCGTTCCTGAAAACGCCAGACACATCCTTCTTTTACCCGCCAAAAACCAAAGCCCTGCCCCTTAAAAAACTGAAAAGCCAGCTGGAAAGTCGCGGGTCATCAACCCTGTTTCTCATGGTTGACCAAGCGCCAGCTGTCCCAGACGTCATGTGGGGTCAACTTTACAGGACCAAACGCGCCCTGCACAGAATGATCGAGCTCAACGATTACAGAATCCTTAACGACACGGTTTGGAGCAACGAAAAAACCCTCAGCGTCTTCGTCTTCGAGCTTGAACAGCGGGTTTTGCCGAACATCAAAAAGCACTTCGGTCCGCCCCTTGAACGGGAACCCGAATGCGAATCTTTCCTGACTAAATACGCAGGCAACCCACAGGTTATCTCGGGACCCTTCGTTGAGGACGGACGCTGGATGGTTATGTTGCCGCGGAAAACAACCGATGCTGTCGCCCTCTTAAAAGAGAAGCTCGTGGACGGAGGCAAAAACGCTGGCGTGGCGGACCTCATTGCGGAATCAATCCGCAAAAACATCAAGGTCATCGTTGACAGCAAAATAAGCGAAGTTTACGCTAAAAACGGCGATTTCGCCATGTTCCTAACCGAGTTTTTACGTGGCAAACCATTCTGGCTTAAACCTCCTTGATTTTGCCGAAGGGTAGACGGGTTCCATAGCGCTGTTCTTCTGAAAGAACGGCTTGTTCCTTGAGGAGAGCTATTAGAACGAATGCTGCTTTATGCAGATGCAAAAAGAGCGATAAACATGAAATCGATCGGGAAGATAATGGTTGCTTGCGTTTTCATAAGCCTGATGACTTTAACAATCGGGTGTTTCGGCGTAAAAGCGCAGCCAGCGGGAACCATCGTCATTAACCCTGACGGTTCAGTGCCAGGAACCACGCTGATTCAGCGGCAGGGCAACATTTACCGTTTCACGGCAAGCATCTACGACGTACCCATCATGGTGGCATGCAACAACATCGTTCTTGACGGCGAAGGCTTCGCGCTTCAGGGCGCGGGCGGCTGGGGAACGCCTGGAGTCGCAGGGGCAGAAGACACCGCCGCGATAGACCTAAGAGGCAGCAACATAACAGTCCAAAACTTCAGCATCACAGGCTGGGAAGCAGGCGTCTCGGGTGCCTTCAACGGCAACAGCGTCATCGACAACAACATCACCAGAACCGAGAACGCCGTAGCCATCTACGCCGACGGCTACCATGTCAGCGGCAACTATTTAGCAAGCAGCATTTACGCCGTCACCATAAAAGGCAACAATAATCTTGTCTCGCAAAACCAGATAGTTAACAATTACGGCGGCGTAATGATCTATCCAAGCCTTGGGGCGACAATAACCGAGAACAACTTCGCAAACAACACGGTTGACCTCAACATCGGCACCTACGGCGAAATCAGCTACGAAATCTACGAGAACAACTTCGCAGTCGACGCAAACACAAGAATCGCCGAAACAAGCTCGGACGCCCTGGGACCCGCCGATCAGGGAACACTGCCCGCGTGGGATAACGGCTCCGTAGGCAACTGCTGGAGCGACTACGCCGCGAAATACCCGAACGCAACCGAAATAGGCACGTCAGGCGTCGGCGACACACCATACCTAATCCGCCAAAACCCAACAATC
This sequence comes from Bathyarchaeia archaeon, assembly GCA_049512935.1. Classification (GTDB taxonomy): domain Archaea; phylum Thermoproteota; class Bathyarchaeia; order Bathyarchaeales; family Bathycorpusculaceae; genus Bathycorpusculum. The sequence goes on along the minus strand of JBEKWR010000010.1, from coordinate 36,726 downwards.
ATTGACCGCTACCCACTAATGGCGCCCGCCAAAATCCAAAACGTTTCCGCAACGGCACCTGCCAACATCTCAAAAGCTGCATCGTCATTAACTGAGCCTTCGCCAAACCCAAGAGGCAGCATGATGGAAACGGCTCTTTTTGCTGCTTTAGCCATTGCGGCTGCATCGTGCATTATCGTCGTCTTTGCGTTTAGAAACAGGCTGTTCGGACTGCAGAAAAACAGTTAGCGCTCATCCCTTTTTTAGAGTAGAAACGAAGAAGCTGGTTTATTGGGTTACTGAGTGGTAACCCAACATTCATAAGTGTAACATATTTTAAACTATTTTCTTGCTTAGCTTTTTACATGTTAAACCACTAAGGAGCCATGTCTATGCAAGTTGTTTGAAGACACATCCATTTTTCGAATGGTTGCGCTCCAATGGTAGCGCGTGCTATTCGTTCACGAGGAAAATAGTTCCAGAAAATGGTGGAAAGTAAACATTCGTTCCAGTGGGTTCATATTCCAGCGAAAAAGCTTTTGATGTATGGGTAGCTTTAAAAGACAAAATAGCCCGTTTTACTTGAAAGGTGCCGTTATTGCAAGATGCGAATAATGGTTGGCCATACAAGACCATTCAACATTGGCCTCCAATGACTTACAGAGATAGGGCTCTTTCCACTTCTAGTGTCATGTCAGATTTTGCTGAGTTTCTGAAAACGGGCAGTACAATTGGACAAACAAGAGAGTTGCAGCCCTGGATTCCTTTCTGCGAAGGAAAGTGCGCATTCTGCTATTTTCCTGTTAGTTGCGATAAACAAAGCATTCCCCCGTATCTAGCTGCTATGAAGAAAGCCCTATGTCTCTATGCCCAAAACAAATATGTCAGCTCCAGCCTTTTTAGTGAACTCTACATTGGCGGTGGAAGCCCTACCGTTCTTGCAAATGACCAAATAGTAGACATCTTGGATTTCTGCCGAGAAAACTTCAACTTTGAGAAAGACCATCAGACCAAAGTTGCCGCTTGCACTACCAATCTTTCCGAAAGTAAAATACGCCTGCTTTCTTCGCAGAAGGTGAACCAGTTAGATATCGGGGTTCAAACATTTGACGATTCGTTCCGCAAAATTCTGATGCTTCGTGACAGCAAACGTGAAGTTGCGACAAAACTGAGAAGTGCTAGAAAGCAGGGACTTGGCGTAAGCGTTGATTTGATTTATAATTTACCAGGTCAAACGCTGAGCCAATGGAAGGCGGATATAGAGCAGGCATTGGAACTTGAACTTGAAAGCGTAGATTGTTATCCTTTGGATTTGTATCCTGATACTTTTCTTGCAAAGAAAATTGAATCTGGCGAGTTGCCTCCGACTGGCGATGATAAGGTCGAAATCGAAATGTATCTTGAGGCTTCCAATATTTTCCGGAAGAATGGATATTATCCTACTTGTCACAACAGATTTTCTCGTGTTAAAGAGGATTTTAACAGGCCTTCTTCCGAAGTGGTGGGTTCTGGAGCAGGCTTTTTTATGGGCCACATTGGAAGTTTTCTGTATTCTGATATTGAGAATATCCAGGCTTATATTGAAGCGGTGGGAAGCGGTGCGTTTCCTATTGAGCGGGTTACTAAGCTTTCGGTTGAAGATGAGATGAGAAAAGAGATGATGCTAATTTACATTCGTGTTCCCGTGGATCGCCACGTTTTTCAGTCTAGGTTTGGCAAGTTACCTGAAGATGTATTTCCCGAGGCAATCCACCGATTACAGGAAAAGGGCTTAATTGAAACTAAAGATGGAAAAATACAGCTCACACAAAAGGGTGACCCCTGGCGTTTCAACATTGCTTGGGAATTTTTCAATAACTATTCTTGATACTCACAGGCGAATCATAACGTTCATAATCTATGTCTGAGTCTTCCGTACGTGTATTCACTTTTCCCGATTTGTCACTTGTTACTCGTTACACCCTTTCTTGCTAAAAAGTCTGTGTAGCATGAATCTCTAGTTTGAGCTATGTTCACTGGGTCACTGAGTGGTACCAGCTGATGATGTATTCAGGCAGGTTCAAGCCTCTTTGACCGAGCCGTTCAGCAAGCTTAACTGGCACTGGGCTCAGCGCGAAGGCTGTTCGGGTGTAGAAGCGCCTCGGCGTAAGCGGCTTGACCTCTTCAGGCAAAATCAGCTTCAGGTCTGCCTTCTTCGCCAAGGTTGATTCTTTGGCGCTTGTTATCGCGAACACGGTTCCCGCGAATTTCTTGATGACGTCAGCCCAGATAATCACGGGTCTCGTCTCGCCAGAGTAGGAAATCAGGATTTCCAGGTCTCCCGCCCTTGGGTGAGGAGTGTTGACGCCTCGCGTGATGTAAACGTTGTCGCCTAGGAAACTCTTGATGTGGAAAAGCCGCACTGCCGTCATTTTGGCGATTTCGTTTCCCGTGCCTTTCCCGCCGAAGAACACGTTTGTCCTCTTCTCAAGCAGGTCGACAAGCTGCGTGTAAGTTTCGGAGTTAACGTTGGAATCGATGATGTCGCCGATTTTTTCCAGTTCCTCAACGCATATCGTGAAAACATCTTGAACCTCAAGGTTCCGAAATACGGCTTCAACCATGCTGTTCAAAAGCTCTAGCGTGCCCAGCTCGAAGATGTCGCCCATCATGCCTGTCTCGCTGTACTCGGTGCCAGGCTTAGATTTGCCGCGCCCCTTAAGCTCAACCACGTGACCGTACTTGCCGACAATCTCGCCTAGAGGCGACTCGGGAGCAGACGTGAAAAGACCCATGGAGAACCTGTTAGTCTTCTTTTCTTCAATGAACTGTGCTAAATCCTGCGCCATCACCAAGGGATCGTCAGAGTAGCCGCTTCCGCTGTTAATGAGAAGCAGGGTTTTCTTGTAGCGCCTCGCAAGGTCAGCTGCCGCGTCGTACATGCTTTTGCCTGGAAAACCTGGGTCGTCGGGGGTCAAGACAACCTTGTTCCTCCAGCCTGCTTGACTAAGTGCAATCTGGCTCAGGGCAGCGTTCAGTGAGTAAAGTGACCTGCCTGACCCGCCGCAGATAACGCAGTCAGCAGCTTTAAGCTCATTAAAAAGAGGTGCAAGCTCACGATGCTTGATGCTTAGGATGTTTTCTTGGATTTTGTTGACGTAACCTATGCTGCTGATTTTGCTCTTGATACCAACCGCACCCCCGCGCAGAAACATCATTTAACAGATTCACTATATTATTCTTGCGCTCACCAGCATGTAAAACAGCCACATATCCCATTCAATGCCAAACTTCACCGCCTTTTTCCACGAGGTTTTTCCCGAACGGCTGCGCTAAAAGTTTATATCAAAAGAGCCCGTTCTGACAAAGAACTTAGGGAAAAATGATGCCAGCTCATAGCGAAGCCGAAAAATTCCAGTTTCTCGCCAAGTTAGCGTTGGAGAAGGGTGCCGCTGACGCCCAAATCATACCCGCGAGCAAAGTCGTCGTGGAAGACCGAGTGGTTCTCAAGTGCAAAGTAGGCTGCAGCAACTACGGGAAAACACTGGCTTGCCCACCCTACACGCCTTCGGCTGAGGAATTCCGAAAAATCGTCGGCGAGTACAGCTACGCCATGTTCATGAAGTTTAAATCCAAAGCCCAAGCCGACCCAGAAGTGCTCAGCAAGCTGTCAGTGGCTGAAACCGACCCATCCGTGCCTAAAGACGTTAAGGAAAAAGCGGCGAAGTTTTGGGCTGTCTGGCGGGAAGACAAGAAGGCGATGCTGCAAAGCGTCGTTGACCTCGAGAAGGCAGCCATGAAGGAAGGCTACAGTTTGGCGTTGGCTTTCGCTTCGGGAACATGCCAGCTCTGCGAGAAATGCAACACCCAGACGAGGATCTGCGTTCACCCTGAGCTGGCGCGGTGGTCAGAGGACGCGGTGGGAGTTAACGTGAAAAAAACCGCGGCTAACGCGGGAATCGAAGTGTCCTTCCCATTCGCGAAGCAACCTGAATCGTTCGCGCTGCTGCTCATAGACTAAGCAGCTTCTTTTTTGGGTCGTTCTTCACCCGAGATTGGCAGCCGTCCAGCTTTTGTTTGCTGGGCGCAGACGCACTGCGGCGTCTTTTCCTGGTTAATCAAATAGTTGAAACACGAGTATCCTACTTATGATTCTCCAGTTTCTCTAAAGGAAGGTAAAAGCTAAATAACTTTGACGCGGAAACAGAAAGCGATGACGCATGAAGATTCTGCTCGATGAAATGTACGCTGGCTTGAAGGAATACCTCGAAACTTTAGGTTACGAAGTGCTGACTGCTCAGGAAGCGGGTTTAAAAAGCGCCAAGGACCGCACAGTCGTCGAGTACGCGGGCAAGAACAACCTGCTCTTGGTAACTCAGGACCAGAAGCCCGCTGAACTTGCCGAGTTGCTGGGCGTCAAATGCGTGTTCATCTCCAACTTGATGGTTGCAAAGTTGGTTGACGAGAAAATCAGGCAGCGCTGCCTTTAAACGCGGATGTGCCGCAGGTACTTGTTCCACAGGTAAGCTGCAGCGTAACCCGCCACCACCCCCGTAGCTGGACCCATAAACAGCACAAGCACGTCAAGCATGGTGCTTCTCTGAATGAACAAGCCGACGCTTGAAAACTCCCTTGCCAAAGGAACAAACTGGGGGAAAAGCGCAAACGCCGAGTAACTGATCAACCCGATAAGCATCGTGGCAACCGCCATCGCAATCATCAGCCTGTTGCGGTTCACGCCCGCGTTGGTGGCGTTGATTCTGAACAGGATCAGGGAGCCGTCGGTTAATGCGCCGTAGAGGAAGGAAAACAGGAAAGTGAAGGGTCCCAAAGCTGGGCTTCCAAGCGCGGTTAGGAGTCCGCCGACGGCGCCGACGTATGTTGCGCCAAGTCTTTTGACGAATAAACCGCTTAACGCGAGGACGACGGCTTGGACGACGATTAGCACGTAGTTTATGGGCGGCGGAAGGAAGGCGTTGATGACGAAGATTATGGAACCGAAAAGCGCGGTTATGAACAGTCTGTTAAGCCTCTGCGTCCCACCATCCCCTTCTTGACACGTAGGACTTCGCGTCTCCGTCTAAAAAATGTAATGCAACAAGGGCAAAATATGCGGGCAGGCCCGGAATGGATGAGCTTTGACACTTTTGATGGGCGCGTGACTTGGCGGGGTCGAAAGCGTGTGACGGCTCGAGAGAAGGGTAGAAAACTACGCTTGAAAATCATAGACAGAAAGTTATAAATTGAATCGTTACAATAGCTATTAGACATAAGATATTATACTTATAAATGTAAAAACGGGGTTGGGTAAAAGTTGAGCACTCACGCAGAAGATTTGAAACTACGTTTAATGACGATTGAACTTCTTAGGACGGCAAAGTACAAACGCAACATCACCTACCGAGAGCTAGCGTCAAAAACCGATTTGCCCGTCACCGTGCTTAGCCGCTACGCGAAAGGACACGTGCTGCCTAACACTGCAAGAGCCAAACAGCTTTGGCGAGTCCTAAACAAGATGGTCGGGTTAGAAGCTGAGTTGCGCAACAGAATAAAATTCGACGAAGCAGGCTACTTCGACAACACGGAAATCGTCGGCGACTACAACATACTGCAGCAAGCCGCCAACCACGCCCTTGCAAACTTCGCTGGGAAACGGGTCACCAAAGTTTTAACTGCCGCCGTTGACGGCATCCCGCTTGCCACCATGGTTGCCAACGCGCTTGGCGTGAACCTTATCGTTGCGAAGCGGAACAAGGAAGTCGGCGTTAAAGCTTTCATTGACGAAACTTACATTCTCGGGAAGGATTCAGGCGTAACCGTAACCCTCTACATTCCTAAGGAAGCCATCAAGAAACGGGACAGCGTGCTGATTGTTGACGACATGATTAAGAGCGGCGAAACCCAAGAGGCGCTGGTGACGCTTGTGAAGAAGTCCAAAGCCGAGGTTTCAGGCATCTTCTCGTTGATTGCGGTCGGGGAAGAATGGAGGAAGCGGCTGAAGTCAGGCGAAGAATCACCCGTAGAAGTCGTCACCTACCTAAAATCCCCCTTTGACAACGCAGCATAAAATCTGGGAGCTTAAGCTTTTTTAGGTTAGGCACACAATTCTTTTTCAGTTTCACTTGTTTAGGGAGCGGTCTGGATGAAGATTGGTCATGTCACGTTGTTAGCCAAGGATTTTGATGAAGCCGCCGCTTTTTACGTTAAAAAACTTGGTTTTGTGAAGCGGCAGGACACGAAGTTCTGGGGGGACATGCGTTGGGTCACGGTTTCGCCGAGGGACCAGCCTGACTTTGAGTTGACGTTTGTGCTGGCGGATACGGCGGCGAAGCGGAAGGCGCTTGGGAAGCAGGCGGGCGACCACGTGTTCATGACTTTGGAAACGGACGATTGCCTAAGGGATTACGAAGCCATGAAGGCAAAGGGCGTGAAGTTCTACGGCGAGCCCGCGGAGCAAGCTTGGGGCGTCGAAGTCGTTTTCGAGGACCTGTACGGCAACCTCATTGACTTGGTTCAACGGAACAAGGCTTAGGCACAGAAAATCTTTAACGGGAGCCACAACCCAACTAGGCAGAGACACAGGCAAATTCGAGGCAAAGAGAAAATGCGGATGATTCAGTGGCGAAACGGAACGGTTATCACTCCTGACCAAACACGACTTCCCCTTCAAGAGGTCACGTTGGAAATCACAACGGTTGAGCAGATGGCGGAAGCCATAAAAACTCTGCGCGTCAGAGGCGCCCCGCTTCTTGGTGCAGCGGCAGGCTTCGGCATCGCGTTGGCAGCTTACCATTCAAAAGCGCAGAACAGAGAAAAACTGCTTTCCGAGCTTGAAGATGCGGGCGCCACGATCAAGCGTCAGCGTCCCACCGCGGTGAACCTTTTTTGGGGCGTCGACCGCGTCCTAGCCAAAGCCCGAAGCGCAGAGGGCAGCGTTGAAGCGGTCAAAGCGGCGGTTATTTCTGAAGCACAGAAAATCGCTGACGAAGACGCCGCGCAGAACCACGCAATCGGCAAAAACGGCTCCGTGCTCATAGCGGACGGCGACACCATCCTGACCCACTGCAACGCTGGCGAGCTGGCGACCGTGGAGTACGGCACCGCCTTGGGCGTTATCCGCGCGGCTTGGGAGCAGGGCAAAAAAATCCGAGTCATCGCCGACGAAACCCGACCGCTCTTGCAGGGTGCGCGGCTCACGGCTTACGAGCTTATGCGGGATGGGATACCTGTGACGTTGATTACGGATAACATGGCGGGCTACGTCATGAGCAAGGGGTTGGTCAACAAGGTTATTGTGGGGTCAGACCGCATCGTTCAGGACGCAGTAGTCAACAAAATCGGCACTTACTCGGTCGCAGTTCTGGCGCATGAGCACGGCATCCCGTTCTACGTTGCAGCGCCAAAATCCACCTTCGACCTGGCACACAAGGCGTCAGACGTGATTATTGAGGAACGCAAACCCGAAGAAGTCACTTGCATTGGCTCCGTGCAAATCGCGCCAAACGGCGTCAAAGTCATGAACCCAGCCTTCGACATCACACCCTTAAAGTACGTGTCAGCCATAATATGCGAAACCCAAGTCTACTACCCCAAAGACTACGGCAAATTCAAACTTGAAGGAAAAAGAGCAAAATGACCGAAACAAAAAAATCGCAGCCTCCAGAATTCAGAACCAGCGGCACCCTCGCAGAGAAAGGCGTCAGGGTAGCTGAGCAAAGCAGCATTGACGCGCTCACTTCACGGGGCTACGGCACGCTGGAAGACAAGGTTTTCACGCTTACGTTCTTTGAGGCATTGTACCTTGCGGACAAGGGCATGCTTGAAGTTAAAGACGGCAAGGGCAACTCGGTGGATTTTCAGGGTCTTCTTCGCTGCTACGAAGCCGTCAACGAGAACGCTTGGGTCAGCTACATCGTTTACCGCGACCTGAGAAGCCGAGGTTACGTCGCGCGGGAAGGCTTCGGCGGCGGCATCGACTTTCGAGTTTACGAACGCGGCACCTACGGCAAAGACACCGCGCCTTACCTGGTGCTCAGCATTCAAGAAGGCAAACCCATGGGAATAGATCAGATGGCGGATGCGCTGCGGCAGTGCCAAAGCCGAAAGAAAGAGATGGTTCTCGCAGTCATGAATCGCCGAGGCGAAATCGTCTACTACTCCGTCTCACAAATGACCTTCAAATAAGCAGGCGAAAAACATGGCAACCTCACCATATAACTGGAACGCTCAAGACTACGCCAAAAACTCCGCAAACCAGTTCCAATGGGCAAAGGAACTTATCCCGAAGCTAAAACTGCGGGGAAACGAGGCTTTGCTTGACATCGGCTGCGGCGACGGCAAAATCACGACGGAACTCGCACGGTGCCTACCCAGCGGAAGGGCGGTCGGAGTTGACAGCTCAGAAAAAATGATAAATCTGGCACAAAGCAGTTTCACACAGGAAGGTTACCCGAACTTGTGTTTTCAAGTGATGGATGCGAGGAAGCTGACGTTCCAATCGGAGTTTGACGTGGCGTTCTCTAACGCGGCGCTGCACTGGATTGTTGACCAAAAAGCCGTGCTCGAAGGCGTAAAAAGAGCCCTTAAGCCAGGCGGCAGGCTGCTGTTTCAGATGGCTGGTAAAGGCAACGCCAAAGACGTGTTAAACATAATAAAAGAGCTGGCGCATGTTGAACCTTGGAAAGGCTACTTCCACAAAATGCCGTTTCCCTACGGCTTTTACGACGAGGAAGAGTACAGAGGTTTTCTGCAGGAAGCGGGTTTGGTGGCTGAGCGGGTTGAACTCTTTCCCAAAGACATGAAGCACAACGGCGCAGAAGGCTTAGCTGGGTGGGTACGGACAACATGGCTGCCCTTCACCGACAGGCTTCCCGTTGAGCTCAGGGCAAAATTCGTCCAAGAAATTATTGACCGCTACCTCGAAACACACCCTGCTGATGCCGAGGGCATAGTTCACGTTGGCATGATGCGCATAGAAGCAGAAGCACACAAACCCATGGAAAGAATTAAAGAGAGCCGCTGAGCTGCAAACAAAATCACTTTAAACCGTACTCTTCAGCAAAGTTTTTCACCTTTATAAATTTGCCATGCTTACAAGTTTCTTCTATTTCTTTAATAAACTCGGGTTTTAGCTCGTGATCCTTTGTCTCGTCAGCATCCAGATAAACTTGAATGGCTTCCTCGATTCTTTCCTTCACTTCATCAAGAGTTTTTGCCTGAGTGTGACAGCCAGGTAATTCTGGAACAGAAGCAACATAGTAGCCATCCTCATCTTTTTCAATCACTACGCCGAATTTCACTCTATCACCAGACAGTAGAGAAATGGAAAAACTATCAGTAAAGTCTTCTTGCAAAGTCATCCTTCAAAATTAATTAAGTCCGTTGAACTTGAGCATTTAAGCCCTAAGCGAGAGTTTAAAAGAATAATTGTACCTTTTAAAGCAACGGAGAAAAAACGGTCATGCCTAATTTCCAAACTGTTCGCGGAATGCGCGATTTACTCGGCGAAGAAGCCCAAGCCTTCACAGGCATAATCGGCAAAGCTAGGGAAACAGCCCTTCTTTACGGTTACAGAGAGGTCATCACGCCTGTTGTGGAGTCTTTCGAGTTGTTGAGTGCGAAGTCGGGTGAGGAAATTCGCCAGCGCATGTTCATCTTCAAGGACTTGGGTGAGCGTCAAGTGGCGCTACGCCCAGAATTCACCGCTTCAATCGCTCGGCTAGCCACGACAGCGTTGAAGAACGAGCCTAAACCGCTAAGGCTTTTCTCCGCGGGCAGCGTCTACCGCTACGACGAGCCGCAGAAAGGGCGGTACCGCGAGTTCTACCAGTCAAACTTCGAGCTGATGGGTTCCAGCCGACCCGAAGCCGATGCAGAAATCGTCCTGCTAACGGACAGCTTCATGAAGTCCTTGGGGTTGAGCGGTTACGCCTTCAAAATCGGGAACATCGGTGTTGTTCGGGGGATTCTCAGCCAAGAAGGCGTTGACGAAAAAACCCAGAACGCCATCCTGCAGCGCATGGACAAGAAAGAGTATGAAGAAGCGCTCAAGCTAGCGCCAACAGATCAGTGCCGCAGCATGCTTGAAGGACTGCTGCAGCTGAAGGGCGGCGACTGTTTCGAAACGGTTGAAAAAGTCAAGAGCTACGTCGCAGGCTGCGAGAAGGCGAAGGCTGCGGCGGAAAACCTCGGCGACATCCTCAAACTCGTTGTTGAAAGCGGTTGCCCCGTTAGGGAGGTGGAGCCTGCGTTTGCGCGGGGGCTGGAGTACTACACAGGGATGATTTTTGAAGTGTACGTTCCCGAGCTCGACATTGCGCTCGGCGGCGGAGGCAGATACGACAGGCTAATCGAACTGTTCGGCGGCGAACCGACCCCAGCCGTTGGCTGCGCACACGGGATAGACCGCATCGCACTGGCGCTTCAAACGCAGAAAACTTCTGTTGGAAAGGAACGTGGAAAGCGGGTTCTTGTGCTCGCCGTCAATGACGCCATCAAAGTCGAAGCCCTAAAAATCGCCCGGCAATTCAGGCAAGCTGGAATTGCTGTTGAGTTTGAGGTTATGGGTCGCAAGATGGGAAAGGCTTTAGAGGACGCGGACAAACGCAAAGTAGATTATGCCGTTATCGTTGGGGAACGGGAACTCAAAGAAGGCGCTGTAATGGTTAGGAACTTGACGAAGAGAGAACAAGCAATCGTTCCCGTTAAGGAACTTTCTGAAAAAATCAGCCGTTAGCAACCGATTCGGGTGATGCGCCTTTTCGGGGGCTTTCCGATGCAATTGCCACAGGAACCCTTGCTTGCTAAAGCACGTTTCTAGCCCTAAATCAAAAAACAACCCAAAACAAAACCAAAAGAAGAGCCGCCTTTCCTAATGCATTATTTCTTGAACTTTTGGAATATTCCAAAAAAACCACTCAAAAAACACTGGTCACCCCTCTCTTTCAGCGCCCATTCATCTAAAAGCATTCAAGCCAAAACAAAAAAAAGGGTCCTGTTTAGTTCTTAGGGGATTGATTTCTCCGTTAAGTTTCGTGGGATATTTCTGTCGTTTTTTTTCCGTGTTAGCTGTTGTGGCGCAGCGTTTTTTGTCTATTTGGCTCCTCTATAGGCGCCTATTTGGATCATCTAGAAAACCTATAGGGTAGACGGGACGAAAAAAGAAAAACCCTACCATGCGTCCTCGCTATTTTCGACTGAGCAGCCGGCAGAACGGGCTCTTTGAGAGGGAGACGGAGAGGGGTTTAGTATTTACAACCAAAACCCATCACAAATACTAGGCGTGCAAAAGCCATTTACCCTTCCGCGGCGTAAGCAACTAGCGATTTCGGCGTGACACAGCATGACTCAAAAGATAGCAAGCAGCCCTCTAAGCAGCATCAGGGTTACTCCGTTGGCGGCGGAAAGCTTCGGAGTCCGCTCAATGTGCACGCTGGTCGAGACACCTGATGCGGTTGTGCTCTTAGACGCTGGGGTTTCATTGTGCCCGTACCGCTACGGTTTGCCGCCGCACCCCATCGAGTTCCAAACCATTGCCCTGATGAGGCGGAAAATCGCTGAGGCAGCAGACAAAGCCGAGGTCGTGACGATAAGCCACTACCATTTCGACCATCACACACCAAGCTTTGAGGACTGGCTGGTCAACTGGACAGAGCAAACCGTAACCGCACAGCAAATCTACCAGGGCAAAACCGTGCTTGCCAAGAACCCGAAAGAGCAGATCAACGCGAGCCAGAGGCAGCGGGCATGGATGTTTCAGAAGACAGGCGGCAAACACGCCAAGGCGCTTGAGGCAGCCGACGGAAAAACCTTCACCTTCGGCAAGACAAAGCTGCATTTCTCAGCACCTGTCGCTCACGGCTCACAGGATTCAGGGCTAGGCTGGGTTATCATGGCAGTGGTGGAGTACGCGGATGAACGGTTCATGTTTGCGCCTGACGTACAGGGACCTATGACGCAGCAGACGCTAGAGCTGATTTTGAAGGCAGAGCCCGCCGTAATCATGCTGGGTGGACCGCCGCTTTATCTGGAAGGCTCCAGAGTTGCCACAACGCAGTTGGAGCAGGGCCTGCAAAATCTTGAGCGCATCGTCCAGGCGACGCCAATTGTCATCGTTGAGCATCATGCTTTGAGGGATGAAGAGTGGAAGCAAAAGCTGAACGGCGTTTTCCAGCAGGCTACAGCGGCGGGGCACAGCGTCGTCACTGCAGCAGAGTACACTGGCAGCGAAAACACGTTTTTAGAGAACAAGCGCAAGCAACTTTACCGCGACTTTCCCCCTTCAAACGAGTTCCAGCAGTGGACGAAGACACTCAACAGCGGAAGCATCGCTAAACCCCCATTGTAACAGGCGAACGCCCAATGGAAACTAAATAAACAAGCGCAGATGACTCTTCTATGAAATGCCTTGTTCGAGTTCAGCGTAGCCGCCTTCACCGCCTCCTTCGCCCTCATCGTCCTGGCTGAAATGGGCGACAAAACACAGTTCATAGCCATGACCTTCGCCGCAAAATACAACCCAGGCAAAGTGCTCTTCGCAGTTTTCCTCGCAACCATCGCCAACTTCGCAATCACCGTAGCCATCGGACAACTTCTCACCGCCGTCGTACCCATAGACGCAATCTCGCTGGCGGCTTCCCTATCGTTCATCGGATTCGGCTTATGGACTCTGAGACCAGAAAAACCCAAGGCTGAAAAACAGAAAAATTCACGTTTCGGCGTCGTCGGAACCGTAGGCGCAGCATTTTTTATCGCGGAGTTCGGAGACAAGACCCAGCTTGCAACCGTCAGCCTAGCAGCTCAATACAGAAGCGCCCTCGCCGTGCTAATCGGCGCCACGCTCGGCATGCTGGTTGCTGACGGCGTCGGCATCGGCGTAGGAGTAGTTTTAGGCAAGCACATCCCAGAAAAAGTCGTCAAATGGGTTTCAGCATCCATTTTCATCGCGTTCGGGCTAGCAGGCACCGCTGAAGTTCTAATCGGCAAGATAGGCGCGACGTACACCCTGCTGGTTTTGCTGCTGCTAAGCATCGTTTCGCTCATGGCAATTTGGGCTATAACCAGAAAACGCAAACAAGCATAACACCAAGCCAAAAAAGGTTCCCTTCGAAGTTTAACCCAAGGTTTGCACCGCCGAGCAGAGTCACTGAGAAGCTTAATATTCCAAACTGAAAATAGTTGAGTCAGGAGCGTTTAGGGTTTGGTTAAGAACCACGTTTTCATGGCTGAGTTCAGCATCGTGCCCGTCGGCACCGGCGAAACCAGCGTTAGCCACTACGTTGCGGCCGCAGTTAAAACGTTTGGAAGCGTGAAAGGCTTAGAGTTTGAAGTGACACCCATGGGAACGGTTCTCGCCGCAGACAGCCTAGACACCATCTTTGAAGCCGTCCGAAGGGCACACGAAGCCGTCGTCGCCATGGGCGCCGCAAGGGTTGCCTCCACGCTTAGAATAGACGACCGCAGAGACAAACCGCGCACCATGAACGACAAAGTGATGGCCGTCAAGCAGCAAATCAATGAAGCCTGAAACAGAAGCAGCACGCATCGAAACGAAAAAGCCGCAATTTCCAAACATAACTTCGAAATCAAAAAATTCAGGGAAAAATGGGAAAAAAACTCTCTGGCTTACGCAATTTTCAGTTTTTTGGTTTTTTCAGGCTCCTTCTTTGGCAAGATAGCTTCCAGTACGCTGCTGTTTAAGCTTGCTTTCGCGTTATTTGGCACAACTTTTTCGGGCAACTGGATTCTTCGATAGTAGGTTTGCGCGGTAAGACACTTTTGTGTAAAATAAGCCCTGTGAAACCTGCAAAACTTTTCAAGTACGCATTAATTTTGTCAGGGAAAAACGTTAATCGTTTTTTCAAGTTGACTCGCCATGCCGATCTGTCAAAAAAGATGTTGGCTTAAACAGCTTTGCAGGCCCTTTTTCACTTAAGATTGACCGCAATTGCCTTATGTTCACGCGGGATTACTATGTGATTTGCAAGGTAGCGTGATGCGCAGACGCGAGGCAATTCGACTTTTCGAAGAGATTTGTAAGTGTATGCCAGACGCGTTCGTGAGCTGCATATCGTTGTCGCCGAGCACGCTTTCCAAGAAAGACGTTGACCTCAAAATAAACATGAGTCTTGACGGAATGAAACTCCAGAACGTGAAAACGCTTGTGAACAAGCACGGCTTGGGGTTGAAGGAATCGCAGGGATCTTTGCTGATCTACGGATCAAGACAAAACGAAATAGCAAATCCCCGCCTAAACAAAAACCAAAAGAAACGCTGACATCAAAAGATTTTTTGCTGGGATACACAAAGAAAATAGTGAAACCGATGGATGCCCTATGGTTCAAACGGCGGCAAAAAACATGGGAAGAACACGGTGGAAAAAAGGGTTTTAATTCTTCGGTTACTCTAACTCGTTGTTTTCTATTTTTCTTGCCATCTCTGCAAGTATCTTGGTGAACGGGTGGTCTGGCTTGTCCTGGGCGAAGATGAAATTGCCTTCGGCTCTTAGAACCTCACAGAAGCAGGGCACAAGCCCTAGCATAGGCACTTGGTAAGAAGCTTTTACTTTGGCGCTCATTTCAGCCTTCTTAGCCGTGGCAGACGCGTCAAGCACCTTGTTCAGCACGAGACCCGTTTTCTTCTCGAACAGGTTGTACAGTTCCTGAAGCATGCGTTTTGTTCCATCCACATCGGAGCGATCGGCCGTTGTCGCAACAATCACGAAGTCGGCGGCTACGATGGCGTTTATGGACGAGTACTGCAGTCCCGGGCTGGTGTCGAAGAAGAGGTAATCAAACTTTTGGCTGGCAAGCAGCGTCTCCCTCAGAGCAAGCAGCCTTGCCAATGCGCGCATTTCCCACTTTCTATCCTTCGAAGACATGTCCCTGATCGCCTCAGTCGCTGGGTTGGCCAAGGAAGCATAGAACTTGCCGTTCCCCCCAATTCTGCCGCTTAAATCCACAAGTACCTTCCCAATGTCGGCGGCGTCGTTTAAGTAATCGTTAAACCAGAACTCCGAGTTTTCAGTCTTCAAGATGGCGAATAAGCTTGGAGCTCGAAAGTCAAGGTCGAAAACGCAGACTTTCCTGCCAGCCTTCGCTAACGTAGCAGCCAAATTCACGGACAGAAGCGTCTTTCCCGTGCCGCCCTTGTAGGAGTGTACAGCGATTATTTTGCTCATATCGAACACTCAACTCCGCGCTTCGCTGTCCACGAAAAAGCAGGCTTTCCTTCCATCCCGCTCCTTCTTGAGGTAACCCATGATTACAAGCTGATTAAGGTACGCGCTCTCCACCGCTCTCGCGCGATTAGTCTGCTGAGAAATCTCCTCAGCTGTCGCCCTGCCGCACCTGCAAATCGCCATCGCCGTCTTGCGCAAATGATCAGGCATGGAAAGAAGAGTCATAACATCTAAAGAAGCATCAGGCAATGCAGCCGCGGACCTCTGAGCATCGCCACTGTTTTTCTGAATCTCAATAATCACTTCCATCTTCTCATTAAGCCTCTCAAGACTCTCCTCAATCTTTTCAAGGATAACAATCGGCTTTTTCGTCAACAACTCATCCTTAATAACGAGACCCCCAAACTGTTTTGCACATCTACAGTTCCCTTAAGTGTTTATTAAGTATTACGAAACAGAAGTATGTATTTCAAACAGGTAAACCGAAAATTGTGGAAGGGAGTCTGTTCTGTTGGTTGTTGAAAATTTGAGAGTTGTTGGGTGTTGGTTGGTGTTTTGGTTGTTGTTAAAATTAGGTTGTGTGGGTTGGTGTGGGGTTTAGTAGGGGATTGGTGTTTGGTTTCGTGATTCTTCTACTATGGGGAGGACTTGTTTTAGTTCTTTGAAGTATTTTAGTACTGTTATGCCTCGTTGTGTGACGGCGTAGACTACGCGGCGTTTGCCTATTGTGCGTTCTTCGACGAGGCCTTGTTTTATGAGGAATTCAAGGTACTCTTTGAGTACGCTGCAGTTGACGTTTGCTTTGTACATGACGTGTGTTAGTTTTAGTGGTCCTCTGTGAGCCAGAACCGAAAGGATGTCTACATACATTTCGAGTTTTGAACGACGCACTTTATACTCCTCTTTTTAGTCACATCATTGTTTTATATATAAATCATTTGTGTATTGGTAATCAATATTTTGGTTCATTGTTTAGTCTTAATTCTTGGCATTTACGGATGCGCGGTTTAACACGTTTAATCTATTTTCGAATGCTGTAACCATGTCATCTAGCAATATTTCACGCAATTCTGTCGACAATTGGGTGATATTTTCTTCGAATGCGCACGCGAGTTTGGCTTCGAGTGCTTTTCGGGTTTTTTCTCCGAATTGTTTCATGTTTTTTCCTCCAGATTTCATATCTTAGAGTGGCGAGGCGTGTTTAACTAACTTATGAAATTGCCCTACTTATCGAGAATCCTTAGCTTGAAACCGAACCTCGCGTGCCCTGCGGCAGGATTTGCTGGTTACGGTTTTTGGGTTTTTGGGCTTCCGGGGTTTGGTTTGGGCTCGGCGGTTCTGCGGTTGAGGTTCTGTCGAGTAGTTGATAAAAACCCGATGGAAAATTACCGTATGCAATTTTTATAGTTTGTTGCTGTTTCAGAAAAGTTGTTGTTGCGTCACAATCACAAAACGATTTAAACTTCAACACTGATGAGTGTATGGCGAATTTCCATTTTTGCTGATCCTTCTCAATGTTTTTTTCGGAGCGTTTTTTTATGCAGCACATTTTTAAGGAGAAAACGTGGAGCGTACGACTCATCAAAGGGTACGTTCTAAACAATCAAGTTCGAGCGCCACAATGCGAAAACTGCAATGCAAGAACCCAAGCCTTAACAACTAACTTCGGCAACCCAAACCTGTACCTCTACGGCTGCAAAGAAAGCAAATGCCAGCACAGACTCCTACGCTTAGACTTCGACGACGACGCCAGTTTCAAACCTGGCTTTTTAAAAAGTGATAGAAAAACCATGGCTTAATTTTCTTTCAGACAGGCCGAAGGTTTCACCGAGTTTCATTGGGTTAACGATGTTTTCCGCATGTTTTTTTAACTTGTTTTGCAACTAATGGGTGGAGATGCCTCCTGTTTGGATAAATCCGTAATCATCATACCTGACGATTTTCTATGCATGTTCAGTGAAGACAAGGCGCTTTTGAAACTAGACAATAAACCGTTGTTGAACCACGTGGTTGACGCGGTTAAGGGCGTAGTCGGCGAAGTGCTTGTGGTTGCGGGTTCAAAGGAGCAGGCAGACGTGTACGCCAAGACGGTTTCGTCGGCTAACGTTCAATTCGCCGTCAACGCTGAAGAGCCGCAGGGGTCTTTGGCTGCCGCTTTAGCGGGTTTTGAAGCTGCGCAGGGTGATTACTCGCTGGTTTTGCCCTCTGACGCGCCGTTTGTTTCCAAAGAGGTTGTGTCGCTGCTTTTTGAGTTGGCTGAGGGCAAGTCAGCGGTTGTTCCCCGATGGCCTGACTGCAAGATTGAGTCTTTGCATGCGGTTTATCATACGGGGCAAGCGTTGGAAGCGGCGAAGAAAGCGTTGGCGTCTGGGGAATTCAATGCAGATGCAATTGTTGGCTGTCTGCGCGGCGTGCGTTATGTTTCAACACTGGTTATTGAGCAGTTGGACCCTGATTTTCGAAGTTTCTTTCGTGTGAAGACGCCGCTGGATCTGAAGAAGGCTGCCGTGATGAAGAAGTCTAGGAAACACTTGTAGCTTGTTGTAGTGTATGCACAGTCACATTATTTTTTATTGCTGAAGTGAGCATTAATGTTCATCAAGCGCAGAGGATGCGGTAAGTCCTTGGCGTTTAGCAAGTGAATGGTTGACTGATGTGCAAGCTGTAGAGTAATGTTCCCCACACTCTCCTTAGAACACCTTTTTGGCTTGCGCCGAAGTCAAGAACCATCATTTGCCATAAATTTTTTTAAAGGAGATGCAACCTATGGAGTTTTGCGCACAATGCGGTTCACGTCTTGTCCAAAAGAAAGTCAAGTCAGATAAACAAGAGTTAATTATGCTTGTTTGCACCAAATGCCACTTTAAAAAGCAGGAGACCCCCGCAGCGAAGGCCAACGGCAAAGTGTTTGAGCACAATCCTAAGCAGTTCGTGGCTGTTATCGGGAAGGAAGAACAACTCAGCACGCTGCCGACGCTTCAGATCGAGTGCCCCAGATGCGGCAACAAAACCGCCAACGTCTGGCAGGTGCAGACCCGATGGTCAGACGAGTCGTCAACCCAGTTTTTCCGCTGCGTCAACTGCGGCTACACCATGCGAGAGTGCACTTAGAGGATGAAGGCGCCGACGCCCGGAGGCGCCGCGGTTTGAGCTGCCTTGCACGCGAGTGCCAACGCCATTAGTTGGTCGTCATGTTTCCCTTGCGGATGCCAGAATTTAAGGTGGATCCGTTCCTGCGCGGTTTTAGGCTGAAGATACGCGTACTCCTGCTCGTTGATCTGCACAAACAACGCCTTGTCGTCGCCAGCAATCTTTAGCCGCTTCTTTTCCATCAGCAACTTGACGTTGTTTAGCATGTTCTCCTTCTCGGCATCGGTGAAGAAGACGCCTTCAACGGATGGAACGTTAATGTTGTTGAGTTCGTCCACGACGGCGTCGCCTATCCCGCCCTTGTCAACATTTAGCCTCTCAAAACGGAAAACTTGCTCAGCCCTTGCCACGTAGCCGATGACTTCAGGGTAGCTTGTGCCTAGTGGAAACTGGCGCTTATGAACCAGTCTTATGTCGCCGTTTTGGCTCTTCTGAACGACGGCGAGCACGCTGTAGTCCATCTGCTTGCCCAAGTCCAGCCCCGCGTAGTATGGTCCGATGAGTTTGTTTTCTTCCTTGACTTTCTCGATGTCTTCGATGTAGGCTTTGGCTGATTCAGGGTTGCCTAGTTCAGGGTCAACACAGGACACAATCAGATCCATCGGGAAAAACGTGTGTGTCGCTTCAACCCATAAGCCTTCAACCTCACGCTCCCACTCCTCCTGAGTCATAACCTCCTTCCACTCGTCCAACTGGGCGGGGCTAACCAGAGGACTCTGATAACTCGCGTAATGATGAACGCTGTAACGTTTCGTGTCCAAGAACGCCTTGCGGAAAACATGGTCAGAACCCATAGGCGTTCCACTCATGACTAAGCTTGCGCCGGGTTTTGTTAGCATCATCATTATCTCGCTGGTAATCATTTCGCCTGGAACGATTGACGCCTCGTCGATGAAGACATAGTCGGGATGGTAACCTCTGAGCCGGTCTTTCGAGCATGGGAGAGCAACTATTTTCCCACCCAACGGGGGCTTCAGCCTAATCGCGGTGCGGGTTGTTCCAGGCTTCAAAACCATTTCTCTCATCAGCGGGTTCGCCATGATGGTGAAGTAGCAGTAATCGAACATTATCATTGACTGACGCTGTGTGCTGCTGATGATAAGGCTCTCTATCTTAGATTTCGTGTAAAGCAGCCAAAGATTTTTTCTGCTGAAAACCAAGCTTTTGCCCCATCCTCGACCGCAAACAGCTATCTGCCTGGGGCTGGAATCTCGAAGCAGTTTTTGATGCTCTGGCGCTTTTGGGAGCCATTTGTCGCCGCACATTAGCACCGCAAAAAACACTGGGTCCTCAACCAGTTTACGGGTGACTTCGGGGTGGGCTATGAGCTGCCTTAGTGCTTTTGGTCTTTGCAGTAAACCCTCGCATTCTGAAGCCGCGTATTCTATGTCGCTTGTTATTCTGTCGATGAAAGCTTTTTCTTCCAATTCCTAAAGTCCCTTCTTATCGCCCTACGCATCCTCCCCTCAGCGTTGTGTCTCCCGACGAAATCGCCCAAGGTGTCTTCGTTAAACGCTTGCTCTTGGCCCTTCTGGGCGAGCAGTTTGTTTAGTACGATGGCGTGGTATGCGACGGCGTTCGAAAGCCTGATTTTTTCGCCTTGGGCTGTGGCGTTGCTTAACATTTTTTTCAAGTCGTTTAGAAGGTCCCATTCTATAGCGATCAGCTTGTCGACTGTTGGCTCATTTTCTTCATTTTCTTTTTTTTCCAAGGGTATCCCCTATAGGTTTTCTAGATGATCCAAATAGGATCCTATATAGGATCCAAATAGACGGTTTTCCCCGTTTACTTGGAGAAATCCTACTGCATCGCTTATCCCTTTTAAGCAAAGCGGCGAAAAGACACCCGTGAATAGTGGAGGGGTAGCTGAAAGTGAACTCACTCGCTGAATTTAACCGAACAGTTTGTTTTTTACTACAGGGTCTGTAGTGCTACAGGGTGTGTAGTAAATGCTTTTCGATTTTTAGATTTATGGATTGTAGGCTTCTTTGTGCGAGCACACTCGTAAAAACTCAATCGTTTTTTGGTCATAGATCGGACGGTATATTATCCTGCAACTTCGTCCCAGTTCAAATGCAAAGTAACCTTTTCGGCTTGCAGTTTTGGCTATACCCAGCCGTTCGGGTTTATCTGCACCCAACAAGCTTTTGAGCGCAGAATCAACCCTTTGAGCCATATCATCGCTTAGGTTTTTGTAGCTTGATTTAAAACGGTTTGACGGCTTTGCCTTCCACAAATTGGTTGCCTACTTAGCTCTTTTAGCAGATTGTGCTTTTTCTCGTTCAGCACGAAGTGCGTTGAGAAGGTCAGATGCATTATCATAAACCTGTGTAGTCTGCGTGGCGAATTCTTTTTCGCTTTCTTCTATTTCCATTTTTTCAGAGGCAGATAAAGGAGGACTCTTAACCTTTGATTTCTTTGGAAGAATCTGTTTCAAAACCAAAACATCATCGTCCTGTTTAAGTTCAAACTCCGTTCCGTTTTTCAATCCCAACTTCTTTATCGTTTCTAACGGAATCTGAACCTTGCCATTCTCATCCATCTTGGCCTTTGCCATTTGCCCCACAGACAAGATACATATTCCGCCTAGTAAAATAAACTTTTTCAGAAAAAGGGTGCACAGACCGGCAACAACCGTTTTTTGGCATTGTTATGGTAAACGGGACGAAGGCGCAGATTGAACTAAATGAGCAACAACATTTTTGAGCCTATTCTTTAGTAAGGATTTCAGCGATGAAATTTTCTTAAACATTAGTTGCCCCAACTGGGCGAAAAGCCTTTAATGAAGAGTCACTTGCTAATAATAGCCGATGGTTCGATGGAAAACGAAGTCATTGTAACTAAGAAAGGTCAGACCACCATTCCTGCGCGACTACGTAAAAAACTTAAGATTGAAAAAGGTACAAAGCTACAAGTAGTCGAGACAAACGAAGGCGTGCTTTTTAGGCTCAAGAAACAAATGGCAAATCAAGCCGAACCCTATGCACAGTTGTCCACTCCCAAAGAAATCAAAAGGCTTCTGGCTGACCTTAGAGAAAAAGACAAAACCGCTGCATACTTCATAGCGTTAGACCACGTCTTAGCAGAAGACTCGACCCTTTCATTTATCCAACCCATAATAGCCAATGTTTCACTAACAAACAACATTTACTCTTGCCAAAACAGCGAGTTAGGGATTGTTGCCATGTCGCCCAAGCTTGAAGAATGCGTCAAAGACTTTGAAAAAGAAATTCTTTTTATCTGGAACGAATATGGCAAAGAAGATAGCAGCAAACTAACGAATGACGCTAAAGAATTGAAGGCAAAAATTCTTCGTTACATAAAGCAATAGGTGCCAATCTGCTTGGTTACAATTAAGGTAAGAAAGCTCGTTAACGGTTTACAAAAGAAAGGCTTCGTTCAAGCTGAGGGTGACCATACATTCCTGATTCTTTATGTAAGTGAAAGGAAAACCTCCATCTACACGAAAGTCAGCCATGGAGACAGAGAAATCGACGATTATCTGATTAATAAAATGTCTATACAATTAAGGCTGGAAAGGAAGAAGTTTTTGGATTTAGTTAACTGTCCCCTTTCACTTGAAGGTTATCTGCATGAGCTAAAATCTCAAGGGTACAACTTCACGGAATAACCGAGTATGTTTCTCGTCTTTTTCTAATTAGTTTTTTAGTGCTGTATACCTCGCGACAACGTTAAATAGTTGAAACACGAGTATCCTACTCATGATTCAACTATTCGCGGACAGACAACAGGAAACCAAATTCTTAGAACAGCATTACACCACGCAGACCCCAGAGCTAATAATCATTTATGGAAGAAGACGGGTCGGAAAAACAGAACTCACCCTTCAGTTCTCAAAAAACAAACCCCACATCTACTTCCTCGGCGACCACCGACCAGAAACAGAGCTAATCAACGAGCTCAAGCAAAAAATGAGCCTTTACCTTGGGAATGAAAGCTTCGCAAAACTCGCGGTCAAAGATTGGATAGAACTCTTCGAAGAGTTTACAAAATGGAATAAAACCTTCCCCGCGCTCATTATAATCGATGAGTTCCCAGCATTGATTGAAGCCAACCGAGCAGTTCCATCAATCTTCCAGAAAATCTGGGATCAAAACCTGAAAAACACCGACACCAAGCTAATCCTGCTCGGCTCTTCGGTTTCAACTATGGAAACTGAAGTTCTCGACTACAAAAGCCCTCTGTACGGCAGAAGAACAGCACAATGGAAACTCACACCGCTCAAAGTATTTTACCTAAAACCGTTCTACCCAAACTACAGTTTAGAAACTTTGATACATGTTTACGCCTGCCTCGGCGGGATCCCAGCGTACCTTCAAAAATTCAACCCAGACCTAAACTTTTGGGAAAACGTCGAGCAAAAAATCTTAACGAAAGGCGAGTTCCTATATGAAGAAGCTGAGTTCCTTCTGCGCGAGGAACTGCGGGAACCACGAAACTACGCCCTGATTCTTCAGACAATAGCTCAGGGCGCGAGAGCCTACGGTGAAATCCTTAACCGAACAGGCCTGGATAAAAGCATAATTTCAAAGTACACGAGCGTGCTCGAAGACCTCGGCTTTATAGAAAGAACTTACCCTATGGGCATTGCGCCTAAGCCGAGAAAAGGACTATACACAATTGCGGACAACTATCTGAACTTCTGGTTCAAATACGTCTTCCCAAACAGAACCGAACTTGAAGCGGGAAACACTCAAGGGGTTCTTAACAAAATAAAACTCGACTACAACACCTACTTAGGCTACGCTTTTGAACAGGTCGCAGCTGAATTTCTCACGGAGATGAAAAACCAAGGCAAACTGCCCTTCACGTTCACAGCAATCGGAAAATGGTGGTACAAAAACAAGGAAATAGACATTGTGGCACTTGACGAAGAAAAACAGGCAGCGGCATTCATAGAAACAAAATGGAGCAACCTAAGCAAAATCGACTGCGCAAGAATCGTGGAAAACCTGAAGGCTAAAACGGTAGACTTTAGATGGGATCGGAAAAGGGAAAGCTACGGGATAATCGCAAAGAAAATCGCTGAAAAAAACCTTTTGACTCGCCACGGCTGCTTTGCTTTTGACTTAGCCGACTTTGAGTCGCTGATGCAAAACGTTGGGTAGTTGCGCTTATTGGGGTTTCCATGTGCATTTTATTGCTTTGCCCTCGCATGCCATAGTGCAGGGGGTGTTGTTGGTTTCGGGTTTGCAGGGTTCACAGGTGTATTTTACTTTTTTGCGGTGCTCCTCCGTCACTGAGGCTACGGTTTTGTCTTCGAGGTCTATGAACATCGCTTCAAGCTGAAGTGCTGATTCTGGGCATGCTTTGACGCATTTGCCGCAGCCTGTGCATTTGTCGGTGTCGATGGTTATGAAGTATTCGCCTGACCCATCGATGTAGCCGTAATTCGTGATAACAGCCATTCGCCTCCTTCTAGGTTTTCTGCGCCTTCTCGTAGAGCGCCTTTCCGAAAAGCGCCGCGCCGAAAGCGCCCGCAACCATCGGGTCTAAGCCGTTTTCTCGCCAGTCAGGCATAGGCAGACACTTAACGCCGAGGATAACCTCGATTCGGCTCACGATTCCGATATTTTTGCATTGCCCGCCCGTGATGACGAGTTCTTTTTCTAAGCCTACCCTGTTGATCAAATTCGCCATGCGCACCGCCATAGCCCGCGTGTATGCGGCAAGCACTTTTTCTTTTGTCCAGCCTTTTCGCAGCAGCCCGATGGCTTCGGTTTTTGCGAAAGCCACACACGTGCAGCTTACTGGCTCAGGCTCCTTGTCAACCTGCAGTGAGATGGCGCCGATTTCTTCGATGGGAATCTGCATCAGATCAGCGAAGACTTCCATGCCTCTGCCCGTGCCAGCCGCGCACTTGTCGTTCATGAGGAACGAGACTACTCTGCCTGTTTCGTCGCTGCGGATGGCTTTGATGTCTTGCCCGCCCACGTCAAGCACGGTTCGCACGGTCGGCCCCCAAATGTAGTTCGCACCTTTCGCGTGACAGGCGATTTCCGTGATGGCTTTGTTCGCCATGGGAACGTTAACTCGCCCGTACCCCGTGCCAACGATGTATTTGAGGTCGCTGTGTTTGAGGCCGGTTCCTTGCAGCGCCAAGCTCAAAGCTTTGCTTGCGCTCTCGGGACTGTTAGAGCCCGTTCGCGCTATGCTCCAAGAATACGCTTCGCCGTTGACCATGATAGCGGCTTTGGAGCCGACGGAGCCGACGTCGACGCCAGCCGTAATAACGTCTTTGCTTTTCCACTTCTTGCCTTCGACGATGCGGTTGTATTCCCGCCAACGCCAAAACTCAAGCTCGTCTTTCACGCTGCTTGGCTCCTTCATTTTTGCGCCTCCCGACCTCGAGTTGCCGCAGACAGCGCTGCGCCAAGGGCGCCTGCGTAATCGGGAAACTCGGGAATAAGAATTTCCACTCCCAGCTTCCTTTTCAGCGCCGCGATGAAGCCGACGTCTTTGGCTACGCCGCCTAGGAGCACCACGTCGGGGTTTACGCCTATCCTGTGAACCATGCTTGAGATTCGGTCTGCCATCGCGTCGAAGACTGCGCGGGCGATTTCAGGTTTAGATTCTTGGCGGTGGATTAGCGAGACAACGTCGGATTCGCCGAAGATGACGCAGGACGCGTTTATGGGGCTTGCACGCTCCGCTTTAAGGGAGAGGGGACCCATATCCTCCAACTTGACTTCCAAGGCTCGTGCCATCGCCTCGATGAACGTTCCAGCGCCCGCAGCGCAGCGTTCGTTAATGACGAAGTCAACCATCACGGCTTTGTCGTCGCATTTAATCGCGCGGGCTTCTTCTGCGCCGATGTCAATTATGGTTCGGGCTTTAGGGAACAAGTAGACTCCTGCTTTGGCGTCGGCGCCCATCATGCTGATCGAGCTGTCTGCCTGCGGCGCATTCTCCATGGATGAACCCGTGATTACTGAATAAGCAATGTCTTGCCGCGTCAGGTTCGCGTCTTTCAACGCCTGGGCGACTGCTTCTTCAGCCGCTTTTGCAGCGTCGAAACCTGAGAAAGCTTGCCCCCTTGAAACGACAGCGTTGTCTCTGAGGACTACGGCTTTTACTCTTTGCGTGCCAAGGTCAATTCCCAACGTTATCATCGATTAACCCCTAAATGTCCACTCTTGCAGTCAGCATTTCGAGGAATGCTTCAACGCGCGTCTTCATCTGCCCCACGTCTTCCCTCGTGTACTCGGTGTCAAGGTAGTACATTGGGATGTTGATTTTGTCAAGAGCCTTCTTTACTCGAGTGTACTCCATAGCGTAGAGCATGCAGCCCCTTGTCACGTAGTAGATGACGCCTTGAACATTGCTTTCCTTAACCTTGTTCAGAAGCCAGTTGATTCTGTCTTCGTTTCCGTCGTTGGAAGTGAAGCAGGGACAGGTTGAAGCCATGAGGTAGCGTTCTCCGATGGCGTTGAGCATGTCATCCATGGTCCATTCGTCCACGCCGACAGGGTCGTTGAGGATTCGCTCGCCGCTGCAAAGCTCGTCCGCGACGATGATGCCTTTCGGGTTTGCTTCCTCAACCAAGTTCGGCACCTTCCAGCTGTCAGGCCAAAACATCGGCGTGCCGGTCACCAAAACCCTTGGCGTGTCAATCGGGCAAACCCAGTCTTTCCGCTCTGCACGCTTCTCAAGCTCATCGCATAGTGCCGACGCTTTCTCAGTCCAACGCGCTTTGTCATCCCACAGGTACGCTTGGTTAACAAGCATGGCGTCTCTGCCCATAATCACGGGGTTGCCTTTACGCAGGTCTTGCAGACGCCGAAAAACCCGCGTGGCTTTCTGCGTTTCTTCGATGGCTTCTTTCAGTTTTTTCCTCGTGATCTTGTTGCCCGTGAAGGCTTCAAGCTGTTTTTTCATGTTGATTATTTCGTCATCCCAGAAGCGGAGGCTATGCGCTGCGTCTTTGACTCTTGGAACGTTCATTTCCCAGATGGGCTTGTAGTCGCTGAGGATTTCGCCCAGCTTAGTCATGCCGTCACACGTCAAAACGCTGATCAACGCGTCGCTTTGCTCAAGGAAGGGTGAGAGCCCAATCATTTTTGCGCCTATGGTCGAGCGGATAACGGGGCAAACCTCAACGGGCACGACGCGGTCGCCGATTTTGCTGGTGTCGTACCAGCCGCTGCTGACGCGGACGGGGATGGCGTCGGCTGCCAAAATCAGCTCGGTCGGCGCGAAGAGGCACATGTAACCGATGACTTTCTTGCCTTTTTCTTTTTCAGCTGAAAGCTCCTGCTGCCGCTTTCCGAACAGGTTTGAGATTTCATCGAAGTACTTCATGGCTTGGGGTCTGTTAGGATCAGCTTTTTTCATGCGTTCGATGTTTTCAGCCATTATCTTTTCAGAAGACGTTTTGATGCTGCTTCTAAGTTCCTCGATTTCTTTCGCTGGAATTTCAGGCGTGTATTTCTTTTCTATTTTTTCGCTGTTCATTGGTTTTTCACTCAACTGTTGGCGGTTCAAGCCAGTTTCTTGATTTGAACACGGTTTTGTTACCGAGTTTTACCTTAAGAGTGTCTGCGTAGGGGCACATTTCGGCGCATCGCAGGCAAAGCATGCACATTGAAGTGTCGATTTTGCCGCCCTTCTTCTCGTACACCTCGGTCACCTGCGTCTGGCAGACCCTTTTGCAGACGCCGCACTTCGTGCATTTTTCCTCGTCTTTTTCAATATGCAGTAGAGGTGACCACTTGAAACCCTTAAACCTATTGACAACCGCCAAAGAAGCGCCTGTCGGGCAGAAGCGGCACCAGAGCCGCCTGAAAAAGAAGGAGCCCACCAAGGTTAAGGCGACAAAGGCGACGGCAACTGCTAGACCGACGTTTTTACCCACCCAGAAAAGGACATCTTGAACGTACGGGTAGCTAAAGTTGACTTGGAAAACCTTAACGGCGCTCGTGGTCCACGGAACAACCACGGGAATCAAAGGGTCGATAAGAACCGTCCACGGTCGGAAGGGACCAGCCAAAAGCGGCACCATCGCCGCGGCGAAGCTGAGGTTTTGAGGCGGATTCAGAATCCACGCCGCGATAGGCAAGGCAAGGAAAACCACGACTAACGCGTACCTTGACTTGTGCAGCGCAACATTGAGCCTTTCCGGCAGGTTTCGGTAGCGCACGCCAAAAGCTTTTCTCAGCATGACTTCCAGGTCCATGATGAAGCCGAAGGGGCAGAACCAGCCACAGTAAAGCCGACCGAAAACGATGGTGACTGCGAAGATGGCTATGAGGAAGTAGAGAAGCGGGATGGTGAGCGTGAAAACGTAGAAGAACGCTGCGAAAGCCATCGCCTGGACAACGAGCCTTATGAAGGTCACTTTGGTGGCGAGGTTCTTTTTCCAAATCAAAACTGTAAGTATCCCCGCGGCGCCGAGTCCGCCTAGCACGATTAACCTCAGTATGTCCCCTATGTACTGCCAAGCCATTTTTTTCTTCCCATCTTGTTACCGTGACACGATTATTCACTTAATCATTTCGCAAAAATCCATGGAAAAACCTGCAGCCCACAAAATTTATCAGCATGAAAAAAGGGGTAGCACCTGAAGATTCGGATTTTTTGGTTTCGTTTGTAAACGGCATGCGCATGGTCTCGTTGAGGTTTTAACTAATGAAAGTACAGGGTTCACCTTTTAAATCTTGCATGCTTCCCCGCCCAGTTTCATTGTTCCAAGTTAACGAGGAAAAAGATGGGTTATGAAGGCGGAGGGATGTACCGCGTGTTGTACTCTTTAATGTACGCCAAGTGCGCCGCGTCGTAGGGGTAGCTTTCCGTCGCCGTGTACGGGAACCCGCTCATGCCGATGTAGGGAAGAGGTGCGACAGTGAAGGCGAATCCGTATCCCCATTGTCCAGGCGGATCCTTGAACCAGCAGGCTACGAAGAGGAAGTAGTCTCTTTCCATGCCTGGCGCAACCTTCGTCAGGTTGCCGACTGGAAACTGGAGGTTAACCTCGTCGCCTTGCCGCCCAATCACGTACATGTTGTCGGCGGCTTGCAGCAGCGCTGTCACGTCGCCGTATCTCGTGAAGTTTCCAGATGAAGTTGACTGGGTGGGTCCCCACGCGTCTAACGTGGCGGTCGGCATGATTTTTTGGACTGTTATGTTTTGCTGGGTTGACGTGTCTACTCCGATGTAGTCGTAGGTTACGTTCCACCAATTGCAGATCTTAACTTGGTAGTCGGTTACGCCCTTTGGAAAGTCGCCTGTTAAGTCAACGACGAAGGTTCTTGCGTTCGAATCAGACGGCATCGGGATTTCCTTGTCCGCCGGGACTGTTACCCAGTTGCCGTTTGCATCTTTAATCTGCATGTAGGGACCGGGATAAATCGTTGTCCCGTTGGTCAGCAGCCCCGCTGAAGCTGCACCTTTGAACTGGTTTATCCAGCTGTAGTAGTCTTGGTAGCTGCCCCAGTTCACTATGCCGTTTATTACAAGTTTGATGTCTTTTGCGTTGGCTAAGTTGCCCAGGTCAAGTGTGAGCTGGTTGAGGTTAGTGCTGCTGTACGATGGACTTTGGTCTCCGTTGTTGCCAGGCGTGAAGACTCCGTCAATCTTGGAAATCTGAGGCAGAACGTTTTCTCCCTTAGCGGTGGTTCCTGCTGGTCCCCAAACGTAGGTTGCGCTAAGCGGCGCCTGAATGGCATTCGTGTCAACCGTATAGATTTGTCCGTTGAAGCCTTGGCTGGCATAGTTGCTCATGGTCGTGTAAACGTCAGTTCCAATGGGATGGTCAACTACCACCATGTAGGCGGTGTCCAGATAGAATATTTCATCCCACTGCTGGGCAAGAGTCATGTCGTAATACCCGTTTTTGGCGGCTAGCAGGTTCGGGTTCAATTTCACGTAGTCCCATGGGGTTCCGCCGTTGTACGTGATGGTGCCTGTGCTGCTCATGGTGCCCATGTAGCCGAGCCACCCTGAATTTGAAACGTCAGTGACGTAAGAGTAGCCTGTGCCGTTCCAGACGAAGAGGGATGGGCAGGAAGCGTACCCGCTGATGATGGTGTAGGTGGCAACCATCAGTGTCCATTGGTTCAGGTCGATAGTTTTGGTCGGGTTGGTATCGCCGTCCTGCCAAGAACTGAAGGCTAACACGCCTGTGGAAAGCGTGAAGGGGCTGGGCACTGTTATGGTGTATGATCCATCGGGCATAAGTTGCTGAAAAGGCGTATTTTCGCTGACCCCGTCCAGCTTGAAAGGTAAGGGTATGGAACCGCCGCCGCTTCTGTTGATCCAGAGCGTGTGGTAACCAGTCGGGACGACTGACAAGGCTGCGCTCAAAGTGTTCAATTTAACGGTGTATTGACCCACTGTTGTAGCGTTAAACGTAAACAGCTCGGTCGCGGTGGAGCTTGCGTTCACCTGAATCATCTTTGATTCCACGGGAACCTTGTTAACGGTTAAGATGACGAAGAGGCTATCCGTTTTTGATGTGGGATTCTTGGCTGAAGCCGTCACGGTGACCGTCTGGTTTGCCCACACCTCCATCGGGTTAAGGTTGATGTTAGACAAGATTATGCTGCTTGAGCCCGGGGGCGGAGGGTTGATTGTGAAGGACCCTGTTAAGTCGCCGACTTGAACGTTGTAGGTGCCCAGCGTAGTTTCAATGTCCGTGTAAGTCACGTTCTCCGATTCCGCACCAGCCAAAGTTACGTTCTGTGAGTCTTCGACGACGCTGTTGATTTCAAAATTCACGGTTACGTTGCCTATCAAGTCGCCGATGTTGGTTGCGTTTACCGAAATCTGCACGGCGTCGCCTAAAGTCGCGTTAGACGGGCTGATGGTTAAGTCTTTCAGCGTAAACTTTGCCGGTGTGGTTACGCTTCCTATGACGCCTCGATTTTGAAGGTAAAAATAAGCTCCCGCGGCGCTGCTGATGATTAGTAGGTCAATAATGAGTATTGCTTTTAATTTAACTGATGCCTTACGTGAAAACATCTTTGCCCTGTACTCCCATGCGCGTTATAGTTTATATGTCGTCTGTGTTAAAGTCTTTTGCTTTTTAAAGCTGAAATGGGTTTTTCTGTTGCGCAAGGAATTCAAGAAACAACGCAGTTTTTTTCTGCAGTTTAGGCGCATTCTGGTTCGATGTGTACTGTGACAACGGCGTTTGCGAAGCGCTCTTTAGTTTCTTTCTCAACCTGTGATGCTATCTTGTGGGCTTCTTTTATTTGAATTTGCTTGGTGAAGCAGCAGTCGATGTTTATGTAGCGTTTACCCTCCGCGCCGTAAGTTACTATTCGTTTTACGCGCAGGTTTGCCCCGACGGAGTTGACGACTTCGCCGACGACTTTATTGAGCTGCGACTCTTCAACCTGGGAGGCTGGAATAGCTATGCCTGCAGGTTCCAAGTGGACCGTTACGTTTTCAAGAGGCTTGATTTCGTTTCGGACTCTTCTCTCGATGGTTTCCGCGATTTTGTGTGCTTCTTCAACGGAAAGTTCGGGGTTAACGTAGGCGTGCAGTATAATGTAGTATTTGCCGCCAGTGTAGATGGTGCTGATTTCATGAACTTCTTTCACGCCTTCCACGGTTGCTAACCTTTCAACCAACTGGTCCAACTTGGTTTCCTTTTCTGAAGGCTCGATGTGGATGGTGGCGTCTACGTTGCCGAGAGCCTGTTTTAAGTCAGCCTCAATCTTTGAAGCCAATGAATGTGCCTCTTCAAGGGGCATGTGGCTTGGAACACATACCGAAGCGTCTATGAAGATTTTTGAGCTTACCTTGCGCACTTTAAGGTTTTCAGTCTTCACGACGCCATCATGCGTAGCAATCAGTTTTCGTGTTTTCTGCACAAGCTCCTTTGACGCGGTGTCGCTGAGCTCCATCACGCTGGCCTTCACAAGCTTAACGCTCAAGTAACTGAGCATGACGCCGAGAAATATTGATGCTATAGCGTCGCCGTAGAGAAAACCTAAGGTGGCTAAGCCGAACCCCAGCAAAGCCAGCAAAGTTGAGCTTAAATCTGAAACGGCATCGTAGAAGCCAACCTTCATTGAGGGGCTTTCGATGTGTTGTCCTTTCCTAAAAACAGTGACCCTTAAAGCAGCAATAAAAATAGCGTAGCCTATCGCAATGAAACCCGAAAACGCCGCACCTTGATTGATCTGGGCGTTCGCTAACCCTGTCAGTCTTAAAGCTGCTTCATAAAAAATCAAGAATGCCACTGCAATCAATACTATTCCCCCGATGAGTCCGCCTATGGTTTCAAACTTTTCGTGACCGTAGGTGTGCTCTTCATCTGGGGGCTTAATTGAGGCGCGAACGGCGAAGAACAGCATGACTGTTGATAGGGCGTCTAGCAGGGCGTGTAAGCCGTCGCTGAGTATGGCTAAGCTGTTTACAAATAAGCCGATGGAAAGTTCAACTACGACGACGCTGAAAATCGCGGCGACTGCAATTCTAAGTGCCCTAAGTTTATACTTGCCATCCGCAGTTTCTTGCATTACCCTAATCTAAAGTAAGGTCGCAAAGAGGGCGATTTAAGAATTGTGGGGTACAAATCACTGAAACCCATTTTGAAAACGCTCACGCATGAGTCTTAATTTAAATATTCTTAAGCGGATTGGATTAGCCAAATGAAGCTGTCAGCGCTTTTCCGCGGAGACCAAGCAATCCTGCGAGGCAACTTTCTGCTCATAACCATAAGTTGGATTATCATGTTTTCCGCGCAGTCTATCCCCGCCACCTATGCGAGCCTCTTTTACCTGCACTTGGGCGCTAGCGTGTTCTTGATTTCCATCATGGGTTTCGCGGGGTCCATCGCCATTGCATTCGTTCAGTTTCCAGGCGGCTACTTGGCAGATAAACATGGCAGACGCTGGCTTATCGTCAGCATGACTTTCGGGTTGGGCGCAGGAACATTGTTTTTCATTTTTGCGCCGTCCTGGCCTTTCCTGTTGCTGGGTCTGCTGATAGAGAACTTGTGCTCTATTTACGGTCCAGCGTTGATTGCTATGGATATGGATTCTTTGGCGCCGGAAAACAGAGGCGCGGGCTACAGTTTTCAGGCAGTGATTTCAACGGTTGTTATTCTGCCCGCTCCACTCATCGCGCAGTACTTGGTTGTCACTTTCCACTTTGATTTAGGCATGCGTATTGCCTACGCGATTGTGGCGCTGACGTATTTTGGAGTTGCAGTTCTGAGACTTCGACTTAAAGAAACCTTGCTTGATAAAGACGCGAAAGAAAGACCAAGCCTGATCGACGCCATGAAAGGCTATCCTGAGTCGGTTAAGGAAGGTCTTGCTGTTTGGGGGAAGGTTTCGAAGTCAGCTTTCAACCTTTTCTTAGCCATCATAATCATAAACGGGTTAGTGGTTGGTTGCCAGGCTTACTTTGTTGTTTACGCTGTTTCCGTGCTTAAGGTTTCATTGGGTCAATGGGCCATTGTCATGGCTTTCATGTACCTTAGCATCGCTGTTCCAGGCATAGTCGCGGGGTTACGTATGGACGTGACGGGTAGGAAACGCTTCTTGATACTTGGCTATCTGCTGTATGTTCCAGGCATGCTCCTGTTTTTGCACGCAAACTTCCTCACGCTGTTGCTGGCGTTCTTCTTCTTCGGACTCGGCAACCTGCTCCAGCAAAACACCTACCAAGTCTTGTTGGGCGACATGGTTCCCAGGAACCTAAGAGGCACAGCGCAGGGCTGCCTGCAATTCTTCATGTACATAATGCAAGCCGCCTTCCAAGTCACAGTCGGAGTGCTGTACGCGTTTGTTTCTCCTCAACTGCCCTTCATCTTGCTGGCGGCTTCGGCGATACCCCTCTCCATCTTCGTGTTCTGGAGAGTCTACGAGCCAAGCATCAAGGAAAAATAGCGAATTGATACTGAAGTGCGCTTGGTCGAAGTTGATTGTCGATAATTATTTGAGTTCGCCAAGTTTTTTGGTGAGTTCATCAAATATTAGGCCTTTTTTTTCTTTGCTCAAATGAAAAACAACCTTAGAAACCATTTCTTCCGAGATGGTGAAGATGTAGTTTAATTTTATGACGCTGTCTTTTACGGCGCCTTCGCTCTTAGTTAGCGGTATTCCCTTCATCTTAAGATTACTAGTTATCCCAGCTATCACAACGTTTCCAGACTCTTCAAAAAGGACTACCGCGGGCCTAGTCTTCACTTCATTGGTGTCCGTAAACTGCACGCTTGCAACAACGACATCTCCAGCTTCAAGCATCTTCCCAAGCCTCATCTTCCACGTTGTCCCATAATTCCTTCATTTTTGCCTGCTGGATTGTGTGGAGGAACTCGTCGTATTGCCTTCTTTTTTTGGAATCTTTCGATGTCTTTATTAAATCAGAAATGATTTCGTTGTAAGTTTCCCTTGGATACTTTTTAATGCTTTTTAGCTCCCTGACTACTGACTTCTTAAGCTGGATTGTAGTGGCGTCCTTCATTATATATCGCCTATAATTTACTATAATGAATTATATATAAGATTTGCATCATTCTGCCCCAGCTCTAATCTATCTTTTGCAGTAACTGCCGTCATTTGCGATGAATCTATGCCCGCGCATTTCGACGGGAATTCAGGGTTCGCCTTGAAATCACTTGGGCTTTCTGCTTCAGCCAACAGACGCTAGAGTTGACTATGCTGTGTTCTTTTGTTTTTGTTTCTTCATGTAAACGAAGAGTACGCTCAAGATTGCTACGATTGCCACCGCAACTACAATTATGATTATTATTGACAGAGAAATGCCGCTTGATTTAGGTGTGCCCACTACGATGGGGGTTCCAGTCAATGCTGACGCGGGAACAGTGCCTGAAATAGTGTCGGGTGCAGTGAACTTGGTGGTAACCGAAACCCAGCTGTTCCCGTTCCAGTACTCCATGACGCTGGCGCTGGTAAAGATTGAGTTTGATATGCTTATAGTTACGGAGACGTCTGACCCTAAGGCTCCGCTGGTTGAAGCAACTTTGACGTCGTAGAAGGCTGCTCCGCCGATAGATATGCTGCCTGTTCCTGACGGCTGGCTGTCGCCATAATTAGTTGAGGTGATGTTTAGTTTTGCTCCGTCCTGCAACGAAGAGCCACTGACTGTAACATCGACTCCCGTAGTTGCTGACTGGTCAGCCGTCGCAGAATTATCATTAACCACAGCTGTTGAGCTGGCGCTCGGCGCGGATGATGGAGTAGCTGTCGGTGAGGGCGTTGGCGTTGGAGTTGGAGTGAGCGTTGGAGCTGCTGTGGGAACTGGAGTGGGCGTTGGTGTTGAAGCTGGATTCACCGTGACTGAAACAGCGTTAGAAGCAGGAGACGTAACTGGAGTGGAGGCGCTGTCAGTCACCTTGCAGGTAACCGAATGCGAACCCGCCGCAGCAGTATAAGAATAGCTTGCACTGTTAGAGCCAGCCGCATTACCATCCAAGTACCACTGATAACTAACTGTGCCTGAACCGCCGCTGGCCGTAGCTGTAAACGCTTGAACCTGACCAGCAGTTAAAGAAAGCGGTCCAGCAGGCGAGATGCTCACGGTCGGCGAAGTGTTCACCGTAACCGACGCGGCAGCGGATGGAACCGAAGTCGCACTCAAATTGTCTTCTACCGTCACAGTAATCGAGAAAGTGCCTGTGTTTGGAGACCCCCAAGTCATCCCTGAAGCGACCCCAGACTGAGCTAATTGCCCATTCGCGTACCACTGGTAAACCGTGTAATTTTCTGAACCGCCACTAGCGATAGCACTAAACAGTTGAGACTGCCCAACATCCAAAGTCCACGAAGCAGGCGAGATACTGACGGTTGGAGCAACATTCACCATGACCACCACAGAGCTTGAAGTGACCACTGCACCTGTGTTGTCAGTGACCTGGAGCTTAAAGTTCCAGACGCCCGTAGCCGTGGAACCCGTAGTAACAAAGCTGAAACTCGTTGAATTCAAGCCCGCAGCAACATAGCTTCCGCCAGGAACCATCTCCATCCACTGATAAGTGTAAGGACTCGTGCCAGTCGAGACAGCAGTAGAAATCAATGTGCTATTTTGACCCTGATCAACCGTATTCTTGGGAGCAGAAGCAGTAGGAGCAGCCAAAGCGGAATTCACCGTAACTGCTGCAGCATTAGATGGAGCTGAAGTCGTGCTTGAACTGTCAGTAACCGTTGCAGTAATAGAGTAAGAACCCGCGGAAGCATGAGCAAAAGTGTAGCTTGCACCAGTTTGGCTTGCATCAAGTGTGCCATTCACATACCACTGGTAAGATGTGTAAGTACTTGAACCGCCACTAGCAGTAGCAGTGAACGTTGTAGACTGACCAACATCCAAAGTAACCGGCGAAGGCGAAATAGACACCGTGAGAGTTGGAGAACCACCCAAAGCATAAACGTTATAGCCGTACGCTGAACCGTATAACGAACCGACGTAGACTAGGCCGTTGGCAACAGCAGGAGATGAATAAACAAAGCTACTGGTTTGATAGTTCCAGAGTTGGTAGCCATTGGTAGCGTTCAAAGCATAAATGTAGCTGTCATAGGAGCCTACGTAGACGACACCGTCTACAACAGCAGGAGACGACTCGATTTTGGCGTTGGTTGCGTAGCTCCAAATGTAGTTGCCGTTTGTGGCGTTTAAGGCGTAGATTTTCCAATCCCATGAGCCCACGTAAACGACACCACCAACAACAGCAGGAGACGACTCAACATAGCCGCCGGTAGTGTAGTTCCAGAGTTGGTTGCCGGTGGCAGCGTTCAAAGCATAAACGTTGTCGTCATCGGAGCCTACGTAGACGGCACCGCCAACAACAGCAGGAGACGAAACAACAAAGTAACCAGTAGTGTAGCTCCAGAGTTGGTTGCCGTTGGTAGCGTTCAAAGCATAAACGTTTTTGTCAAATGAACCTATGTAGACGACGCCGTTGACGACAGCTGGAGATGACTCAACCGCGCCGCCAGTAGGGTAACTCCAGAGTTGGTTGCCGTTGGTAGCGTTCAAAGCATAAACGTTTTTGTCTTCGGAGCCTATGTAGACGACACCACCAACGACTGCAGGAGAAGAGGTAACATAGTCGCCGGTAGTGTAATTCCAGAGTTGGTTGCCGTTGGTAGCGTTCAAAGCATAAACGTGGTCGTCATCTGAACCTATGTAGACGACGCCGCCGACAACAGCAGGAGACGAAACAACATAGCTACCGGTAGCGTAGTTCCAGAGTTGAACGCCGCTTGTAGCGTTCAAAGCATAAACGTGGTCGTCATAGGAGCCTACATAGACGACGCCGCCGACAACAGCAGGAGACGAATAAACAGGACCGCCGGTGTGGTAATTCCAGAGTAACGAGGGAGTAAGCGTTAGGTTGCCTGTTCCTATACCAAGGTGAGACGGATTTGAGCGGAACATTATCCAGTCCTCAGGCGCGCTTATCACTGAGACGGTACCGCTGCCATAATTTGTAACATAAGCATATG
>JBEKWR010000009.1:0-92035 GCA_049512935.1 Bathyarchaeia archaeon | reverse complement strand
GCAGCTTGCTAAATAATTTTTTCCTTTTTTTTGAAGCTTTGAATTTTAGACTCGGCTAAGCTGCGGAGATTTCTTTTAGCTTCTCATGGTCTGCTTTTTCCGAAGCGTTAGTGGGCGTTTCCATTTCAGTTTTTTCTGTTGTTTTTGGTTGCTCTTGGCATTGATTGTCCGAATCCTCGTTTTTGAGGTTTAAGGTGCATCTGACTGTTCCATCGGCTAAGTATTGAAAGTTAAAACCCATTTTCTTCAGTAGGCTCAACGCGCGGGTGTTGTCAGGCAAAACTATTGCGTAAACGTCTTCAAGGCCTTTTTCTTTGGCTATGTCCAGCACGTAATCCACCATTTTGGTGCCTAAACCTAAGCCTTGCCAGTGGTCGCTTACAATGAAGGCAATTTCGCCGCTTTTCCCGTCGGCTTCTATGCTGACTCTGGCGACTCCGCGTATTTTTCGCGGCGTGCTCTTCATTATTTCAGCGACCATAGCTATTTCCCTGTCGTAATCTATGTTGCAGTAGCGCACTCGAACTTCATGAGGCGTGTCCCTGAGTATCTCAAAGAATCGGTACCGTATGGATTCCTCGGAAAAGCCCTGGAACATGTCCAGCCACAGCGGTTCATCTTCGGGTTTTATGGGTCGCAGCAGGACTTCTTGCCCGTTTTTAAGAGACCACATCATCTCGTACTTTTTCGGGTACGGGCTTATCACCATGTGCTCATGCGGCTCAAACTTCTTGCAGACGTCTTCCTTGCTGATGGCTATGCGCGCGTCGATTATGCAGGCTTCTTTTTCGCTGACAAGCAGCGGGTTAATGCTGATTTCTTTTATCTGTGGAAAATCAACAAGCAATCTGGAAAAGAGCAGGAGGATTTCCTCGACTTTTTTTATGTCGACTGGAGGCGAGTTATAGCGCCCTTTGAGCAGCTGGTAAACCTTGGTTTCCTCCATCATGCGGTGTACAAGCGTGATGTTTAGTGGTGGAAGCCCTATTGAGTAGTCGTTGAACAGGTCCAAGCTTGGTCCGCCTGTGCCGAACAGAATTACTGGTCCAAAGACGGGGTCTTTTTTTCCGCCGATTATTATTTCGTACCCTTTTTGTTCTACCATGTGTTGAACTTCAACGCCGGTTACTTCCGCTTTCGGATTGTACGACATTGCCCTTTGGATTAAAAGTTGGTAGGCTTCGCGTACCTCGCCCGGCGAATTTAGGTCCAACACGACGCCGCCTGCGGATCTCTTGTTGGTAATCTGAGGCGAAAGAATCTTTAAAACCACGGGGAACCCCATTTTCTGCGCTGCTGCGACTGCCTCGTCGGCGCTGGTTGCAACGGTGCTTTTCAGGATCGGGAAATTGTAGTACTTGAGTATGTTTTTTGCTTCCTCATCGGTGAGTACGTCACGGTTTTCGAAAGCTGCGTTTCTGATTATAGCCATGATGGGACGTTTCGGCGGTGAAGCGTCAACAGGCAATTCTTCAGGAGTTTCATAGAGGAGTTCGAGGTTGCGCTGGTAATTGTACATGTACATGTACGTTTTGGTTGCTTGTTCAGGGGTGGAGTAGGTCGGGATGTTGTTGGCGTTGAGGATTTTGTTTGCGTGCAGCACCCCCTCAAAACCCATGAATGAAGTCAAGATGGTTTTGTTCTTGTAGGTTCTGCTGTTGACAAGGTCAACTATGCTTTTCGCTATTTCAACAGGTTCAGAGCCCGCTTGCTGAGTGAAAATGATCAGTATCCCATCGACTGTTTCATCGTCAAGGCACGCTTCAACCGCAGCCTTGTAGTAGTCGGCTTTGGCGTCGCCGACAACGTCGATGGGGTTGCCCTTGCTCCAGAAGTGAGGCAGAACGTTGTCAAGCAGATCCATCGTTTTGTCGCTTAGCTGAGCCAGTTTCCCGCCCTGAGCAATCAAGGCGTCAGTAGCCATCACTCCAGCACCGCCAGCGTTGGTTATGATGGCAAGTCTTGACCCTTTCGGCAAGGGTTGTGTCCCCAAAACCTGAGCTGCGTTGAAAAGGTCGTTTATGTCGTCGACTCGCACTATGCCTGCGCGTTTAAAGGCGGCGTCGTAGATGTCGTCATCGCCTGAAACCGAGCCGGTGTGGGACGCGGCTGCCCTTGCGCTCTCGGGGAATTTGCCCGCCTTAACCACGATTATGGGTTTTGTTCTTGAGAAGTGTCTTGCCGCGCTCATGAATTTCCTGGCGTCGGTTATGCCTTCCACGTACATGATTATGCTCTTGGTTTTAGGGTCAGAGCCGAAGTAATCGATCAAGTCGCCGAAGTCAACGTCGAGCATAGAGCCGACGGAAACAAAGTTGCTTAATCCGATGTTCTCATGAATTGCCCAGTCAAGAATCGCTGAGCCCAACGCGCCGCTCTGAGACAGAAAGGTGATGTTGCCCGGCTTAGGCATCTTGTCCAGGAAAGTGGCGTTCAAGTTGTTCCTCGGTCGAATGACGCCGATGCAGTTGGGACCGATAACTCGAATGTCGTATTTCTTGGCTATTTCCAATATTGCCTTTTCCACGGCTTTCCCTTCGGGACCCGTCTCCTTGAAGCCTGAGGAAACGATGATGGCTCCTTTCACATGTGCCCTTCCGCACTCTTCCATTACTTCCTGCACGGTTTTGGCGGGCGTGGCAATTATGGCTAAATCAACAGGCTCAGAAATTTGCTCCACGGACTTGTAGGTTTTTACACCGAAAATCTCCGGCTTGCGAATGTTCACGAAGTAGGATTTGCCAGCGTACCCGAGCCGCACAAAATTCTGCACTATCAGGCAGCCTACGGAGCCTTCAACGTCGCTTGCTCCTATGATGGCTACGCTACGCGGGTTGAAGATCTTGTCTAGGTTTCTCGTGACCATTCTTGATTTAGCCTCTGCCTTTATGTGACGGTGCATCAAATTAAACTACTGCGCCGTATTATTTGATTTTTGTGAATTTACAGTTTGCTTTTTTTCTGAGTCGCGTGCAGGCGAGGGATGTGAAAGGCGCTAACGTTTATTCTTTGCCTTCTTCAAAGGGGTTTTTCCATTTTTCATAGTTTTCATCAAAGAAAACGTCGCCGTTGTCTGCTGCGGCTTCAGCCTCTGCGGTTTTGACGGCTGCGGGGGCGGCGGCTGGCAAGGCGTTTTCGAGCTGTTTTTTCCACTTTCCCGCTTGAGTGTCAGCGCGAATCATCAAGTAGAAAGCCACAGCAAGCATTGCTGCGCCAGCCGTTCCCAGCGCCAACCAGCCAGAACCGAAACCTAACAGGTCTTCAGCGTAGGAGGCGAAGCCCACGGCGGCAAGTACCAGCCCGACTGCGCCCAAGATGAACCCGTTTCTTATCTGGTTTTTTGCGTCTTTAACCAGCTGCTGGAGAAGGTCGATTCTTGCTTGCTCAGACAGAAAATGTCACTTCCAATTGTTAGGTTGGCGAACTACGTTTATTAGATTTGTGCAAAGGCGACAGGTGCCCTCTCAACCTTGCACGCGGCGCCGTTTGCCTTTGAAGTTGTGTTTTTGGGAAAACTCTTATCTGCACGCGGCACAAACCGTTTTGATGGCAATGAACAAGCGCGTCGTGCTCTTCCTCGTAGTCGTCATCGTTGTTTCCATAATCGCCAGTGCGCTCCTAGTGCAAAACACGTTTTCCACAAACGAGAACGCGAACGCGGCGCCGCCTTCGGTTTACGTCGGCGTCGACTTGGCTTATGGAAACTTGGCGGCTGTCGAGAGCCAAATCAACCAGATGAGCCATTACATAAACTTGGTCGTGTTAGGCAGCACAGGCATAACGTACAGCAGCCAACTTAACAGCGTCTGCCAGTTCATGTACGACAAGGGATTGTACTTTATTCTCTACACCGAAGGCCCGCCGTCACGCCAGTGGCTTCAAAACGCCCTGAGCAGCTGGGGCAACCACTTCCTCGGTTTGTACGCCTTCGATGAGCCGGGCGGAAGACAACTTGACCAGACTAAAGGAGAGATGACGTTTAAGTACGCATCCAACTACACCGACGCAGCCGCCACATACAATGCCGTTATGACTTCAGCGCTTGGAAACGTGGCGGGAAACTTCGGTGATGGAACCAGCCCTGCCCTGTTTACTTCAGACTACGTTCTTTACTGGTTCGATTACAAGGCGGGGTACGACACATTGTTCGCGGAGTTAGGCTGGAACTACAGCAAACAGTTAAACATCGACCTCGTCAGGGGCGCCGCTGAGGTTCAAAACAGAAGCTGGGGCGTCATGATCGACTACACCTACACCGCGCCACCGTACATCGAATCGGCACCTGACCTTTATGGCGACATGATGCTGGCTTACGACAGCGGAGCGAAGTACATACTGGTCTTTGACAGCAACCCGACTTGGACCGGAAGCATTCTTGACCAGCAGCACCTTAATGCGATGCAGCAGTTCTGGGCGTACATGCAGGCTAATCCGCAGCCAAGCAACTCGCCTCAAAACAGGACGGCTTTTGTGCTTCCCGCCGATTACGGCTACGGTTTTAGGGGTCCGACGGATAAGATTTGGGGTTTATGGCAAGCGGACAACTTTACACTGCAGTTATGCGGCAACCTGAGCAGTGCCCTCCAACAGTGCGGAAGCAAACTTGACATAATCTACGATGACCCAGCCTTCCCTAACTACTCATGCGACTATGGCAAGTTGATTTTCTGGAATGGAACAGTCACGGGTGGCGGATAACTCTTAAATTCCGACATGACGCATAGTGTTTAGCGTGATGTAACATGGAAGTTTCAGGTTGGAGACGGCTGGGCGAGGTGCTAGCCGTTTTAGGTCTCGTCTTCTTGGCTGGCGGCATAGCTGCTTACGCGGTCAATTCGCATCAGTACGTTGCCGTCCTGATAGTTTTCGGCGGGATTTTCCTGGTGATAGGCGTCGGCTTAGTTGCAATCACGCTCTACGACAAGAACACGAGTTGAAGGCGCTGAGAAAGAAGAAAAACATCTTATCCCCTTTGGCACTCCTGTAGCCGCTCAGCGGTGTGTCGCAATCAAACAGGCTGTTTTGCTGCCCAACTACATGCCTCGGTAAATCCGCTCTTATATAAAGTAAAGAATATAAGCGTCTGTCACGCATGCCAATAAGTTGACTCATCATGGGTTTACTTGAACTTAGACTTTCAATGCTTGCAACCCTTACCATCATCATAGGGTTGTCTACGCTAGTCTTAACTGGCATCATGTTGTATTTCGGTGTTTTCAACATCATCGCCGTAGGCATAATCGTAGTGGCCATAAACGTCGCTGAATGGCTCTTCGCACCATACTTACTAGGCGCAGTTTACAAGATTCGGAAAATTTCACAAGCAGAGAATCCGCAGCTGCACCAAATCGTAGATAACCTGAGCAAAAAATGCCAAATCAAAACGCCAGAGCTCATGCTGGCTCAAATTCCTATTCCAAACGCTTTCGCCTATGGTTCACCCATTTCAGGCAGCCGGGTCGCAGTAACGCCGGGATTGCTAACGACGTTGAACACAGACGAGGTTGAAGCGGTTCTAGGCCACGAACTGGGGCACCTTAGGCACCACGACGTGCAAGTTATGATGGCTGTTTCCGTCTTGCCCTCTGTTTTCATGTACCTAGGGTATTCATTTTTGTGGTCAGGAATGCTTTCAGGGGGAAGCAAGAAAAGCGGCGGCGGCAACGGGGCAATTATTGGCATCGGCTTGATGGGATTCAGGTATCTGCTTACCTTCTTCACGTTATGGCTCAGCAGGGTACGCGAGTACTTCGCAGATAGAAACAGCGTCCAAGTGGTAGATAACGGTGCATGGAAGCTGTCAACGGCACTCGCGAAAATCGTCAGCGCTACGCGGAAACCCAGCAAACAAAGGCAGGGGCAGCCGCAAGGTGTGAGTGCTTTCAAATGCCTCTTCATCTCCGACCCAGGCACTTCAGACCAAGCAGCGAAAAACATCGATGCCACATTTATGGTTCAAGAAATCCTCGGCAGAAAATTAACGTCCAAGGACAAGGTGGCTGAAGCGCTGTCGACTCACCCCAACATGACTAAGCGTCTTCGAGCACTGCAGCAGTTAAGCCAGAACCCTAAAGCATAAGCCAACCTTTTGGAAGTCTTAAAAAGAAAAGGGGCTTAAGGCTCTTAATTTAATAGACAGCACAAAAGCTCTCAACATCAAAAGAAGTGATATTGATGAAATGCCCAAATTGTGGAAACGAAAATCTTGACAGCAACATGTTCTGCAACAATTGTGGAACCAAGCTTGTTGGGGCAAGCGCTGGTCAAGGTGCCGTAAATGTCGACGAGGGCGTCAGGAGCATCATTGTTAAGCGGTTTGATGCGATAAAGAATAAGGATGAAGCTGCTGTATCGGCGCTCATGGATGACGGCTACGACAAGTTTGACGATTGGGCTCCTTATCAGAGGCAGGAGCGCACAGATGCCTTGAAAAACGAGTTCTCAGCCTTCAAGGTAATGTCAAACTACACGTACGAGCTGAAAGACCTGAAAACCACAATTCTAAACGGCTCAGCCATAGCAACCTTCACGGTTCATTACCGAGCAAGCATGAGAAACCAACAGTTCGACGTAACCTCACGGGTCACCGCCGTCCTGAAAAAGCAAGATTCAACTTGGAAAATAGTTCATGAGCACCTTTCAAGGTTCCCACGCGAAGAACCCGCAAATCAGCAATCCCAGAGGCGCAGGGGATTCGGGTTTCCGTTCTAGCAAGTTTCAGCGACGCATTCTCTTTCCGCAGGAAAAATTGATTGTTGGCGGTGGGTTCGTTTGCGTAATCTGAAAAAGGAAAGACTAAATAGTTGATGTCGCGCTTGAACTGTGAACATCCCAATTTGAACCAAAAGTGATCTTGACTTTAGGCGAACAAAATGGCTGGCGCTTTCTTAACCAAGAATTACGTGCTTGTGTTTTTGCTGGTGTTTTTTGTTTTGGCAATTGCCACCTACGGGCTTGCTGAACAAGCCTACTTGACTACGACGCCAACCGTTGCGAATCAGACTCAACAGCAAATAAATAACCTTCGGGAAAACATCACGCCGCAAAGCATTTTTTTCAATAACCTTCTTGTAAGCGTTCTAGCCATCGTACCCATAGCTGGCATCATCCTCTTCGGCAGGGTATGGATTAACACCGGACAAACCATAGGGCAACTGGCCTACTCTTATGGCATGTCCCCTTTAGCCTACGTGATCGGCATTTACATTCCCGTCGGCATAATTGAAACCTCAGCTTACTCCGTAGTAATCGCCGAGAGCCTCTTTTTGACCTACGCCTTAAAGCAAGGAACCTTCTTTGAACGCCTCAAAAACCAAACCTGGAAGTCCTTCCTGCTCTACCTCGCTTTGCTTGCGATCGCGGCAACAGTGGAGGCAGCGATGATAAACGGTCACATCTGAGACCAACTTCTCAGCAAACAGTTGACTTACGAGCCGACATCCTTTCGCGGGAAAAAACCTTGCCGTGAACCCGATCGATTACAAAAAGAAAAAAGTGGAGTTAAAAATGTAACTTTACATTTTTTCTTTTACTTTTTTAACTTCTTTTTGGTATCTGCAGCGACTTTTTCTCCGGCTTTCTTAATGTCCTTGGCGCCTTTCTTGGCGTCTGCAGCGACTTTTTCTCCGGCTTTTTTCACGTCCGCAGCAGCTTTCTTTGTATCTTCCTCAGTTTTCTTCTTCACTTTATCTAAAGACGGCAATGTTAATTGCTCCTTTTTTACGTTGGTACTTCCATGTTTAAAAAGCCTGCGCTTCCCCGTCTGCCCAAAACCAACCGCCGACTAAATTAGCGGCTATCACCGACGTGCATAAAAGGCTGCTCGGACTGATTTACTCAGCGGCAGATTTGGGTTTAATGAGATTTTCTTTAACAGCCCATATCAACCCTAAAATGAGAAGCGCGAATCCCGCGTACTGGAGATAAATCAAACCGTTGGATTCCACAAGCTTGGAAGAATTGGAAAAGCCGTAGCTCACCGTTCCCTGAACATTGAACGCCACGGTGTCAAGCCGCGAATACAGGTTA
The DNA here is from genome assembly GCA_049512935.1 of Bathyarchaeia archaeon. Classification (GTDB taxonomy): domain Archaea; phylum Thermoproteota; class Bathyarchaeia; order Bathyarchaeales; family Bathycorpusculaceae; genus Bathycorpusculum. The sequence goes on along the minus strand of JBEKWR010000009.1, from coordinate 84,007 downwards.
ACGTCGGATAAGTTTGAGGCAACGGCTATGGCTAGGCACGCCACGCCCAGGCAAGCGGCTCCAAAAAGCAGTTTGCCTCGGCTTAGCTTGGTCTCCAGCGCTTTAAACAGCCGCTGGCATTTAGTCAAGACTGAACCTGCAAGCAGACAAAGGAAAGGCAGAGCCTGATAATCATACTTCACTGCCGACGTGAACGGTGCACTAAAGTTCAGCCCCCACCCCAAGAACGTGTCGAGTCCAACTACAAGAATGATAGTTGCCAAACACGTCAAGTCAGCGGTGAGGACGTTTCGGAACAGTTTGGTTTGAAAAGAGGAAACAAGCAGGGAAATAATCACGGCAGCCAAAAAGAACGCGCCTAAAGCGCCCAAAAGGAAGTTTAACGTGAAGAAACCCGACGGCATTGACGCGGGGCTGTTGTAATTTTTAAAGTCGTCCTGCCAAAAAATCGTCAGTATGTTACAACGTAAGACGTCATGGTACCAAATCTGCAAAAGAACTATCACTGGCAGGGAAAAGTACAAAACAGGCAGTGGGTTCCACAGTTTTTTCGGTTTGTAGTGAAAATAGAGAATGGCTAATGGAAAAAGCATGAGAATCGCGAAAAGCTTTGTCATGAGGGCTACCCCGAAGAAGACGCCTGACAGCGTGAAGAGCCATAATGAATTTTTGCGGATGGCGTAATAGCCGATGAGCAGAAACAGCAGGCTGAAGAACAGGCATTGTGCATCAATCAGGAAACTTCTCGAAAGGATCACTTGCCAAGGCGTCACCGCAAAAATTGCTGAAGCCACCAACCCCGTTAGTTTCCCGTACCACGCTTTGCCAATCAAGTAGACTAGCACTGTGCAGCCTAAACCAAAGCAAGTTACAACGGCTACTCCAGTGTTAATTGATAGCCCGAAAATTCGGAAAGCCAGTGAGTCAATGTAGAAGCCCATCGGCGGCTGATTAAACATGGTGCCCGCGTTTGCGTTGAAGGGTACGCCATACTTCATGACTGCCGAAGCGGCTTGAAACTCCAGACCAGTATCCCAATTTTGAAATGGACCCGCTGTAAAAGAGAACAGTGCAGAACCAAAAAGTATGCTAAGCAACGCAAAATGGCTGCTTAACCACGCTTTAAAGCCTACCTTGCCAAGACCCCTGCGATTCAGTACCTGATTCACTCTTCCCGCAAACAATGCGTAACATTTAAGCAACAAAGCAAGGATTTAATTTTTTTCTTAAAACAAGTTCAGTTGCTTCACAAGCAAGACTTATAGGGTTCATGACCATTGTTCTGGGTTCATTGCGTTGAAAATACATTGGGCAAGCAGCACTGAGATGGATTTCAATGTACTTGACGCGAAAAACAAGTTTCGGTCGAAAAGCGGCAAATGAAGAAGAAAATGCAGTTGATAGCAATAGTGATTGCAATAATGATCTTGGCAACTGTAATCGGCAGATTTCATCCTTTAAGCTTGCAAACCAAAGAGGCATCTGACCCCATTCGGGTGGCATGCGTTGGAGACAGCATCACCGAGATTACGGGGTACCCGTCTGACCTTCAAACACTTCTAGGCGACAACTACTCAGTAGGCAACTTCGGCGTCAGCGGATCAACGGTGCTGCTTAATTCTTGGGAACCATACATGAACCAGTCAGCATTTCAAAAAGCCTTGAATTTCCAACCCAACATCGTCGTCATCATGCTTGGAACAAACGATGACCTTCAGATGCTTCGCGCGTACAACGCAAGCTTCGAAGAAGACTACGCTAAACTCATCGCCTCATTCCAGCAGCTTGTAAGCACGCCGCGAATCTACATTGTGAAGCCGCCGCCGATTTTCAGCAACAGTTCGGACCTGAGCATCCCATACTTCAACGAGGTCATAATTCCAAAAATCGAGGACTTAGCGAACAACATGGGTTTGCCAATAATTGATGTGTACACGGCGTTTGGGAATCATGCAGATTATTTCGTGGATGGCGTGCATCCTAACAGTCAAGGAGCAGCGCTTATCGCTTCTGAGGTGTATAAAGCGATAAATCCACAGACGTGTTCAACCACTTGAGAACAACTCGTCCTGATTTTGGGAATCGCCAAGTTTTTACCTTTGGTCAGCGTATTCATTAGTTTGAGGGTGTGTGTTATGGCCGTTCTCGAATGCCCATTCTGTTACAGACCCTTTAAAGTTGAACCGCCTGACAGACTTCACACGGCGTTCTCATCAGAAAAACCGATAAGGAACAGTTACCACGGGGAAGTTTTCAAAAGAAGGGTTAAATGCAAAAACCCTGAATGTAGAAAATCAATCATGGTTTTCTGGTATGCGCCTCTAGAATACTTCAATAGAATATGACTGCTACCAAAAAAGGGCGAGTAACTAACTATCCTGCCTTACACGGGCTCTTCAAAACTTGTTACTTAATTAAAAGATAAGCAGGTCGGGTCTAAGCCTTAAAGATGTTCCGCGGCCCACTGAAGCCCTGTCTTTGTCGTTTCATGGTCTTTCACCGTTTTGACCACGTCGCTCACGGCCTCACTGTAACATAGCTCCGTCCAGCCCATTGCTGCAAAGTCTTTGTCGCTCACCAACTTTCCGCTGTTTTGGTTGGCTTGCTCCTTGCTTCAATGCGGTTTGCGTTTAAAGCGTGCTCCCCGACCTGCCATCTCTAATAGGGCTACGTTCTATAAATCATGTTTTAAACAGTCTTAAGGCAATAAACTCCCTCTTTAGGTGGGTAAAAGCCTTCTTTTCTATCTAATTAGCTGAGTTCACCTGAAACTCTTCAGGGAGCTGAAGGAGCGGAGCTAACTATTTTTGACATGAACTACGCAATTTGACATGAACAACGCAATTTTTTCTAAAATTGCGGAAAAAGCACTTTTGCGTGAAAAAGCCCTGTTTCCTACTCCAACGACACTGCACGCCACTAAAGTTTCAGCTGCGGCAGCGGATTAATGCAAACTTTAAAAATGCTTCTCCCCACTAATTGCTTCATCAAAGCCCAAGAGAATCCCTCATGTCGTTGATACCTCAATCCTCTAATCCGTTTCTGGCGGCGTTCGCGGGCGGATTACTCTACGGGTTAGCCGTATGCACCGCATCGTGCCTACCATACATAGCAAGCTACATTGCAGGCATCAACGCGGGTTTCCGCAGAAGCTTGGGGATAACTATGATTTTTAACAGTGGACGAATAGTGGCCTACGCTTTAATCGGATGCTTAGTCGGGTTGTTCAGCGGTCTATTCAGGCTCGCCGTTTCCAACTCCGTAACTTCCCCCTTCCAGACCTACTCCGCCCTCGCCTTCGGTGTCTTAACCATGGTAATCGGCGCAAGCATCATCCTGAAGTCAAGAGCCCCCTGCGAATGCAACCCACCGAACACCCAAAACTTGGTGGCGCCAACCAAAATGGGCAGGTTCGGGTTCGACTACAAGGCTTTCACGCTGGGGTTAAGCAGGGGGCTGATCCTGTGTCCGCCGCTGGTTGCGCTTCTGGTTTACTCCCTGCCTTTCTCAACGCCGCTCGGCAGCGTCATGTTAGCCGTCTTGTTCGGTTTAGGAACAGCCCTGTCCCCGATGCTTCTGCTTGGCGGCGTCACAGGTTGGCTTCTTGCCAAGGCACCGTTGCTGCGGAAGTGGATTTCAATCGGCGGCGCCTCGGTGCTGATTCTGCTTGGGCTGGTTGCGTTGGTGAACGCACTGAGGTAACATCCGCAGCTGAGACATCTGCCGTTTTTGCCAAAACCGAAACCTTAAGCGCACGAGTTGTTAACGTGCCTTGCCGCCTATTTGGCGTATCTAGATATCCCAAATACCACTTTCGAGGTTTTCCGTGTTCTGCTAGCAAGTTCGCCTCCTGCACAATTGCGTTTTAAGCCCCAAATCAAAAAACCAGCTAGGAACAAGCCCTGATTGGAACCCGCCTACCCTGAGAGGGGGTCTAGTATTTACATCAAAAAACCGAAGTAAATATGGGTTCACGAAGACGGGGAGGGGGTCTAGTATTTGTGATGAAATTCCGTCACAAATATGGCGCATGTTGAACATTTCCCGACCCTATAGGGGTCTCCACTATTAGTGACAAAAAACCACCACAAAAAGCGCTTCAACCCAACTTCCTATCCCAATTCGCCGTCTATTTTTCTTCCAGCCAATTCCTCGATTTCATCACAGTCTTACCCGCCAGCCGAAGGGACAAGGCGTCCTCGTAGGGGCAGATTTCAACGCACCTCGCGCACAGGATGCATCTGGACTCCGTAACGTCGCCGCCCTTCTTCTCGTACATATCCGTCGCCTGAGTGGGGCATACGCGCTTGCAAACCCCGCATTTGGTGCATTTCTGCTCGTCTTTCTCCAGCTTGGTCAACGCTATCTGCTTGAAAGGCGTAAAAGTGCTGAACAGCGCCGTCAACGCGCCCAACGGGCAGATTCGGCACCAAAAGCGCCTGTAAGCCAACGCCAAAATGGTGATCCCGATGAGGATTGCCAGGTTCAGCGACGTGACGTAGCTGCCCAGCACCCAAAACGGTCCATAAGCTATCTTTGACACGTAGGACCAGTTCATTGAGCCCACCGCACATTCGATAAAAACGCACAGGGGACGCATCGGGCAAACCTGGCAGAACGGCTCGTTAAGCCAAGCCACATTGTTCGCTTCTGTCCCTTCAGGACCACCCGGAGTGGTTCCCGGCACAAGTTGATGACCGAAAATGGCGTACGAGGCAAAGATGACGCTGAGAATCAAGAAAACCGCGATGATGATGTAACGTGACTGCCCAAGCGCCTTGTTGTTCTTGTCAGAGAAACTCAGATGACGCCGCCTCGCAGCCTTACGAATTCGCGTCAGCACATCCTGATAAAGACCGAACGGACAGAGCCAACCGCAGAAAAGCCTACCCAAAATAATAGCAGCCACCGCCACCAACCCGATGACGATACCGATCTTCTCCAAACCCGAAGTCGAATAGAAAACGTCATAGCCCCTCGGGTAATTCCAGAAAGGAAAAATGTAGGCTTGAAGCTGCCAAATCGGGCAAGTAACCGTTCGCCCGTTAGGATAATAACATGCCAAAACAGGCACCGATAACCCGTCTGGAAACTGATTGCCCAGCAAATTGCCGCCGACCAACGCGCTGCGCGGCGAAGACCCAAGCGGCATGGAAAGCGGAATGTTGAAGGGGCCAAGTATCAGACCCATGAACACCGCGACGACGGCGGCTACCTGAATGAAAAGCCTGAGGCGGCTGACCTTGTTGGTTCTGTCCTTCGCCAGCCGAAAGATGAGGTAGATTCCAAGCAGCACCAACCCAAAGAATATGGGCAGCACTATGTCCGTTGGGTTAGACCACGTCATCTTTACGCCTCTTTATGTTCACGTTAACTACGACGCCGACCCCTACGATTGCCACAACAGCCACCACAACAACGATCGCTACAGAATGCTGCTCATAAAACGGCAAATTCGAATTTTGCCCAAAACCTGACACGCTACCAGTGTGTATTATCGTCACGTTGCCGTTGGCTCCACTAACGCTTAGAGTTCCATCATGTGCAATAGTCCAGCCTTGACCTTCGTTGGCAAAAACATGATTGTGAAGAACAACACTCCACTCCGCATTGATTAGCGCTCCGCTGCTTTCACGGCCAAAACCAAAGTTCAAAATCTGCGTGCCTTCCCCCGTAACACCATATTGCAAGAACGAGATACGATTAATTGGATCAAGCATCTGATAAGAGAAAACTGTGACATTGCAGTTTCGGGCGGAGATGCTGAAGTTTGCCAAAAGCTGGGAACCTTTAAGCCGCAAATTTGTGAAAGTCCACACGTTATTCTGAAAGGCAGCGTTGGAGTAAGTTCCGTTAACCGCAAAGTTGACGGTTCCATTGTAGGCTGGAACACTAAACGCTGTGGTGGGCTCAAATGCAGTGCCGACTTGCGCCTGAGTGCTTGGGCAAGAAAGAAGCAAAGCGGCAACTGTGACTATTATGCCGATCACAGCTGCAACCTTAAAGCCGCTAATTGCCAATTAATTCTCACCCGATCAAGTTTACTCACAATAACTGTTCTTTTTAGCTATAAGGTTTTCAGATTTCCGTTCCCTAAAGAGTAGCGCGCTCAGCCTCGTAAAATACTACGGCGACAGGAAGCACGGTTAAACTAAACATTATGAAACGTCAAAGCTGGTTTTCTTCAACAATGGCATCCCCTGGAGTTTGTTTATTACTTTGAGTCTCTCTTTTATCAACGTCATGGCAACTAAAGCAAAAGCCTGTATACGATTAAAACTCCAATCCGAAAAACAATTGAGCACGCTCCTTGCCGCTCTCAATCCCGAAGCCGAAGCTTCCATCACGAGGCGCGCCGCGGTAAAACTGGAAAGAGACGGTCTATTTCTCGTCTTGGCGGTTGATGCAGAGGACACGGTTGCTTTGCGTTCAACTTTGAACGCTTATTTACGGTGGATAGGCTCAACCGTCAATGTCATGTCGTTGGTCGAGCAAGTTTAGCTTTTTGTGCCCCGTCTCCATCACGTGTTTTTGCTTTGGGAGTTCAGATGATAACTTAAATACTTAAGTCTACCAAATCTCCGCTTAGTAGACCAGAAGCACATGAGCAACAGCAAAGACTCGGAGAACAGCCTAGAAGAGCTGAGCAAGAAACTAGATCAGATACTAAATCGCCTGAGCCTACTTGAAGAATTGATGACTGAGAAGCCCGAGTATGAAGGCTTAACTGCTGCCCTGAGGTTGACCCGCGTAGGCATTGGGATGTATGGTGAACCCCTAAAAATTGCTGCCCGACTTAAAGATGCTCAAGCCTTTCTGCAACAAAAGACCGTCGCCCAAGATGAGATTTCACGCTGCGTCATACAGGCGTTAGCCGTGAAAGGCGCGTTAAACATTTCAGCTATAACCCGCCAAGTCTCTGCCATGCGAGGGAAAGCGAGCAGGCGCATAGTTAGGCAAAGAGTACAAAAGTTGCATCAGCAAGGCATCCTCATTAAGGTTGAAGGTAAAACTCCGGTTTACGATTTGGCAAACAAGACTGCCCAGTAACTTGGTCACTTTTGTGCAGAAGCCACAAATTAAGTGACCAGACACCATGTTTTCAAAGCGCATTGGAGTAGATTTGAAAAATGTCAAATATTTGGTTTAGACTAATGGCGTTGGAATTCAGAATAAGGGATTACCGTCATCCTCGCCAAGAAATCGTGAACGAAGTGGGATTTAAAACTGGGTTTAAAGTGCTGGATTACGGCTGTGGACCAGGCGGTTATGTGCCTGCTGTCTCGCAAGCCATAGGGTCAACGGGTAAACTGTACGCATTGGACGCTTTGCCAATTGCAATTGAGATGGTCAAGAAAGTTGTTGCTAAAAACGGGCTGAAGAACGTCGAAGCTATTCTTTCGGACTGCGCCACAGGGCTTCAAAACGAAGAATTGGATGCTGTTCTGCTTTACGATGTCTTCCACGATTTATCCGACCAAGACGCTGTGTTAAATGAACTTCATCGAGTGCTGAAGCCAAACGGTCAGTTATCGTTCAGCGACCATCACTTGGAGGAGAACGACATAATCTCCAAAATAACGGGTTCAGGGCTGTTCAAGCTTCAAAAGAAGGGTAAATACACTTACAGCTTTGCAAAAAGTTAGCATAATTTTTCTTTATTCTCTCAGCCCTTTTCTCAAACTCTAACTTTTTTCTTTGACCGAAACAGGCTGCAAAAAAGCAAGCTACTTGGGTTTTTATTTTTGGTGGTCATACTAGCACTTGGAACCTAAAGGTAGCCCTCCAGCTAATTCACCTTAAATAGTTGACCAGTTGGCTGGTCACTTTTGTACAGAACACCTAACTTCAGTGACCACTCTATTACTGTTTCAAGGCGCAAAACATGTCTCAACAAGAAAGAAAAGACAAAAAAATGGACCCTGAAAACATCAAAGAGCTACTCAGCGTCGTCTCAACCGAGGTCCCAGCGATGATAAAAAGCATAGTGAACACGGTGTTCTCTGAAGAAGCAGGACGCAACATGGGCAAGGCAGCCGCAGCCTACTACAAAGAACTGAAAGCAGGCGGGTTGCCCGAAGACGTAGCTGTAAAGCTGACACAGGAGTACATGCAGACATTCACGAACTTTGGCTCTATGCTCAGATTCGGCGGCGGCAAAGGCGGCTGGGGAAAGCACATGCATTCCGAAGAGGAAGAAGAGTAGCTCCTCTTTTTCTATTGTAGGTGAACGTGAATGAGCGACGCTGAATTGGTCACGGCAACTTTGAAATCAACACCCCACCTAGCGCGCTTGTCCATTAGCCTCTCATGGACGTACTTCACGCTAGGCTGGAAAGTACGAAAGGCAAGGCACATGTTTGAAAAGCAGTTAATGGCACAAGGCATGTCCAAGAAGGACGCAGAGGAAGTGAGCGAATTTCTCGAGGATTTCAAGAAGGGTATTACAACCACGGTTAAACAAGCTATCGCAAGCAGAGGATTTGGATGAATTTTTGGGTAGACAACAGACGCATGAGGGCGGTTCTTTTCGATCTGGACGATACCCTGTTTGACCACAAATTCAGTCGCCTGAAAGGCTTAGCTGCGCTTCAAGAAAAGTTTTCTGAGCTAAACGCGGTTTCTCTTGGAGAGCTTGAAAAAGAACATGAGACACTGTTAAGCGCTGATTATGACAGGGTTTTAGATGGAAAAGTATCTATCGTTGACGGAACGACGCAGCGCATAGGAAAGCTTTGCGCGTTGCATGGTTTGATCCCTGATTTGGCGGAATCAAAAGCCGTTGCGAGCGTGTACACTACAGAGTACGTGAAGAATCGGCGGGCTGTTCCAGGCAGCAGAGAACTCTTGACTACGCTTAAGAAGAGTGCTGTTATAGGCGTTGTATCTAACGGTCTGTTGGGTCCGCAAATCGAGAAATTGCGCGTATGCCAAGTTGCTGAGCCGCTTGATTTTATTGTAATTTCCGAAGCCGTTGGGTGCAAGAAGCCGTGTAAAGAGATTTTTGAGGTAGCTCTTAAACGGGCTGATGTTAAAGCCTCTGAAGCTGTTTATGTCGGCGACTCGTGGAGCCATGATGTTTTGCCCGCGGTCAACGTGGGAATGAAGGCTGTTTGGCTGAACCGTTACGGCTTGAAATGCCCGAACCCTTGCATAGCAAGAGAAATAGATTCATTTGTAGACGTCAAAGCTGATTTGTTTCTTAAATGGTAAAGTTCATTTGTACTTTGCTTTGAACATGAGGATTGCAAGCGCTTGGATGAAAGCTAAAGAATTTGCGAGTATGATGGGTAAATCGTTGATGTAGACTCCGTAAACAAACCATAAAAACACGCCGCAACAATAGAGCGTGAACATTCCTGTCGAGATGTCTTTGGTTGATTTGGTTTTCCACACCTTCATCAACTGGGGAAGAAGCGAGATTGTGGTAAAGGCTGCGGCGGTTAAACCGATTATTGTTATCGCGTTCATTATGCTCTTGCCCTTATAGCTCAATTCGACTAGTATTTAGGTTTCGCTTACGACAGCAATTCTGCGTTGGATTCTGATTGAGTATTTGCCCAGGTTTGTGTGTGCCACGCGGGTCAAGAGGGTTCAATTGACTCCACGGTTTGACGGTACACTTTGACAGGTTAACTGAGCTTGAGCTGTGAGCGGTGCTGAGGGGAACTTCGTCAATCTTGCTGGTAAACTCGCTTAAACCTGGGCTTTCGTTGTTTCGGAAGCGACTAAGAAGAGCCCATCGGTCAGACCGCTTATTCGAATCAAACAGAGGTCTCCAGTGAGAAAAATTGAATTTGTGAACGCTTTTGGGTTTCGGAGGATGGTGCCTACTCAAATTGCAATGAACTCTATGACTAGGGAAGGTTTAAATAAATACTGACTCATTTCGTATATGCTTCAAATTTAAAAAACGGATGAAAATTTAGTATGTCACAGGAATATCGTCATATACTGCGTATCATGGGTACAGACGTTCCAGGCACGCTTAAGACTTCTTACGCAATAGCGCAAATAAAGGGTGTAAGCCTGAGCCTTTCGAACGCGGTTTTGAAGAAGGCAGAAGTGAACCCTGACCTGCGAGTAGGCTTCCTTACAGAGTCAGACATTTCAAAAATCGAGAATGTTATTCGGGAGCCAGCAAAATATAACTTGCCAACCTGGCTTTTTAACAGGCGAAAAGACTCGGATACGGGTAAGGACATGCATCTTTTGAGCGCTGATTTAGTTTTGAGAACAAAGATGGATATTGACGACGCCAAAAACATCAGATCTTGGCGTGGATACCGACATGCTTACAGCCTCAAAGTCCGTGGTCAACACACGAAAACCACTGGAAGAGCAGGCAAAGCTTTGGGTGTCAAGAAGAAAACCCTCTTGCAGAAACCTGGCGGAGCAGCACCTGCCGAAGGAGGCAAATAAAGATGGGTGATCCAAAGAAGCAACGTAAAAAGTTTGATACGCCAAGGTTCCGTTGGCGCAAGGACATCCTTCAAGAAGAACTCAAACTTTTAGGTCAGTATGGTCTGCGGAACAAGCATGAACTCTGGCGACACAAAACAATCCTTTCAAAGACCAGAGGCATCGCCCGTTCACTCATCAGCAAAACTCCTGAAGAACGAGCAAAAATGGAAAATGAGCAGCTGACAAAACTTAAGAAAGTCGGGATTTTACCGGAAACAGCGGTGTTAGACAACGTTTTAGACTTAACTATTGAGGACATTCTGGAACGTAGGCTTCAAACCATCGTTTTCCGCAAAGGCTTGGCAAGAACAATTTTCCAATCTCGCCAACTAATCACGCACGGGCACATAACCATTGACAACCGACGAATCACAGTCCCAGGATACATGGTTGCGAAGCTTGACGAACCCAAAGTCGTTTATTCGCCGGAAAGCGCCGTTGCAAACCAAGCCCACCCCTTACGCGTCGGCTTATCAGTCGTGGCTAAACAGCCTGAGATTAGGCAGCCTACCCGAGGCAGAAGGGGCGGAAGAGGAGGCGGCGGATTCTGAGCGCCAACAGCAAACGAAACGAAAAGTGGGCAATCGTCCACATCTTCAGTTCCTACAACAACACGTTAATCCACATCACTGACATTTCAGGCGCAGAAACAATCGCCCGAACGAGCGGCGGCATGTTCGTCAAAGCAGACCGCATGGAATCGTCACCATACGCGGCAATGCGTGCAGCCACGGGCGCGGCGGAAGTAGCCCGCGACAAAGGAATTACTGCCATCCACATCAAGGTTCGAGCGCCAGGCGGCAGCGGACCAAGAACTCCAGGTCCAGGCGCACAGGCTGCTATACGTGCGCTGGCAAGGTTCGGGTTCCGTATTGAACGCATTGAAGAGGTTACGCCAATTCCGCATGACGGCACAAGAAGGCCAGGTGGCAGAAGAGGAAGAAGGGTCTAAACTCAAGTTACCCTCTTTATTAACAGAAAAATTGAAATAATGCACCTATATCTCTATTGAACGCAACACCTGTTACAGTAACTTTATTGGAGTGTCTCAGCGAGTGAAAATGGAAATCCTTGAAAAAAACGATACCAACCTTCGCATAGTCATCAGGAATGCGGATGTTCCGTTAATGAATGCTCTGCGTCGCATAGCACTTGCTGAGGTGCCGACCATGGCAATCGAAGAAGTCGTGATGATTGAGAACAGTTCAATTCTGCAGGATGAAATAATCGCTCACAGGCTGGGTCTTACGCCGCTGAAAACTGACTTGGACGCTTATAACCTTCCTGAAGAGTGCGAGTGCAAAAGCGAATTCGGCTGTCCGCAGTGCAGAGTAACGCTCACGTTGGACGCTGAGGCAAAGGAAGGGACACGAACGGTTTACTCGGGGGAAATCGTGTCTGAAAACCCTGAGATTGTGCCAGTGTCAGATAAAATTCCGATAATTAAGCTTGCCAAGAACCAGAAGCTGAAACTTGAAGCCTACGCTCGTTTGGGCAGGGGCAAGGTCCACGCGAAGTGGCAGCCTGTTTCGATGTGCGCTTACAAGTATTACCCGAAGATTACTCTTCCAACAGAGAAATGTGAGGATTGCTCAAGATGCGTCGACATCTGCCCCAAGAAAGTGTTAACCATTAAAGACGAAAAGGTCGATGTGCGAGACCTCTTGGCGTGCAACCTTTGCATGGACTGTGTTGAGGCTTGCCCGCAGAAGCCTTCGCCTCTCAAGATCGAGTGGGAGAAGAACGCTTTTATCATGAACATTGAGTCAACAGGTGCGCTTCCTCCTGAACGTATTCTTCAGGAAGCCACTAAGACGTTAGGAAAGCAGTTGAATGAGTTTGAAGAATTGTTAAAGGCTGAACCACAATGAAAGATTCAAAAACCACTAACCCTGAATTGATCCAGCTTATCGCTTTGCTCAAGAAGGAGAGCAGGGAAAAACAAGCGGCTGTCTGGCTAGACATAGCTGAGTACCTTTCCAAGACACGTAGCCAACGCATCTCCGTAAACTTAAGCAAAATAAACAGGAACACAAAGCGGGCTGACACCGTTGTTGTTCCAGGCAAGATCTTGGGGTCGGGCAGCATAGGTCACGCCGTGACGGTTGCGTCGTTTGGTGTTTCTGAGAAGGCTAAGGCGAAGCTGGTTGCTGCAAAGGCTAAGTATGTTTCGATTCCTGAGCTCTTAGAGAAGAATCCTAAGGGTGCAAACATCAAGATTATTCGGTGAAAAACATGCAAACCACAAAACCCTCTGTTACGCTCGTTAACGCTGATGGATTGATAGTTGGCAGAATGTGCAGTAAAGTTGCCAAGCGGCTGCTAAACGGGGAAGAAGTAATCATTCTTAACGCTGAAAAAGCCGTGTTCTCAGGCAAAAAGAAAAGCAAAGTTTTGGAAGCCCACATATTCCTTGAAGTAGGCGCGCCAGAACGTGGTCCTTTCCATTACCGAAGGCCAGACCGTTTCCTGCGAAAAACTGTGAGAGGTATGGTTCCTTTTAAGCAGCCTAAGGGCAAAAGTGCCTACAAGCGCCTCAAAGTGTTCATAGGCGTACCTGCTGAGCTTAAAGGCCGCGAAATGATCACGTTCGAAGAGGCCTCATCTGCCAATCTGAAGGGTCCACATTTCACACTAGGCGAATTAGCGAAAGAAATTGGTTGGAGAAACAGGATGGAATAATTATGCCGGCAAAGAAAGTTTTAGTTGTCAGTGGAAAAAGAAAGACCGCGGTTGCCCGCGCTGTAGTGAAGCAAGGCAACGGGAAAGTGCGGATAAACAGGACTCCTGTTGAAATTTACGAACCCGACATTGCACGGGCGAAGATTATGGAGCCGCTGTTGGAGGCAGGCGGAGATGTTTGGATGCAGCTGGACATGGATGTTCAGACCAGCGGCGGAGGGTACATGGGTCAGGCGGAGGCTGCGCGTATGGCGGTTGCGAACGCGTTGTTGAAGTGGACTAAGAGCACTCATCTGCGCACGGTTTTCAGCGAGTACGACCGTACCATGATTGTGGGTGACAGCCGAGCGAAAGAAACCAAGAAGGTCGGTGGCGCTGGCGCCAGGTCTAAGGAGCAGAAGAGTTACAGGTAGGGAGGCGTTGAAAAAGTGATTATTCCTGTTAGGTGTTTCACCTGCGGCAAACTCGTCGGCGACCAGTGGGATGAGTTTACTCGGCGGATCAAGACGGGCGAGAACGCAAGCGACATTCTTGACAGCCTCGGCATCAAACGGTACTGCTGCAGGCGCATGCTGCTCTCGAACGTTGAGATAATCGATGAGGTTCTGCGTTTCTACGAGGAAGCAGAAAAACGCAAAGAAGCACGCAGCTTCTACTAAGGACGTCAGGCATCCGCTTTTTGTGTTGGTTTCTTGTCACTAATAGTAGGGTACCCTGTAGGGTCGGGAATTGTCAACATGCTTCATATTTGTGATGGAATTTGACCACAAATGCTAGACCCCTCCTCCGTCTTTGTTGACCCATATTTACCTTGGTTTTTTGATGTAAATAGTAGACCCCCTCCCCTCTCGCTGACAATCAGGGCTTGTTTTGCGTTGCTTTTTTGGTTCAGGGTTTAATTCAGCTTCAGTTTGTCGCCGAGAGTTGTCAAAGAGCTATATATAAACTGCAGCAATCTCGCGCGCTAACCCTCGCATGTCATTCATAGATGCAGAAAGTTATTTAGCCATCAGAACTTTTACTGAGGTAACGAAAGGGACGAATGGTTTATGGATGCTAAGTTGAAAGAGGATTTCCTTGTTCTCTGGAAAAAGTTTTTCGGGGAAGCAGAACTTCCAATTTCATTCTATTACACTGCTGAAGAAGGGCACGCGGAACTTGCGAAGCCCAACACGGTTCCCAGATGTGTCATCGCCGCGCTTTCGCTTGTGAGAAAAGGCAGACCTCTGTGTTTCGACGCAGAATCAATCGGCTGCTTCGGCGGGCAGAGGTATCTGGGCTTCAGCGAAACAGTAAGGCCCGACTTCGAGTATTTCCTTTCCTGCGGGATACCTGGCAAACTTGAAGGCGAAAGGTACAAGAAGACACCTGAGATTGCGGCGGAATCTGTCAAGCTTGCGCCCAAGTTCAAGGCTCCGGCAAAGTTCATCGTTTTCAAGAGATGGGACACGCTAGAAGAGTCGGATAAGCCTGAAGTCGTGATTTTCTTCGCCAAGCCCGATGTTCTCTCAGGTCTTTTCATCCTGGCAAACTTTGATGAAACACAAGCCAACGGCGTCTTTGCCCCGTTCGGTTCAGGCTGCTCATCGATTGTTTCGTACCCCTACCTGGAGAAAGATTCTCCCCGACCCAGAGCCGTCATAGGTATGTTTGACCCTTCCGCACGCCCCTTTGTTCCAGCGGACACGCTTAGTTTTTCAGTTCCTATAAGCAAGTTTAAGCGCATGGTGAGCAACATGGAAGAAAGCTTCTTGACCACTAATTCCTGGAAAGCGGTGCAGAAAAGGATTCATGAGGTGCCATAACGGAAAGTCAAGTAACGTCGCCAATCAGCCTAATGAGCCGCGTCGGGCTGTTTAATCCACACTTTGACCTTGTTTTCCACTCGTACCCTTCCCTCGGTTTGCATTAGCCGAACCTGCGCTTGAATAAACCTGTCATCTGCAGTGTTGAATTCCTTTCTTACTGCGTCTTCCAGCTTTGGCAGGTTAATATGTTCGACCAGTCCAACTTGGTTCCAAAACCTCGTCTGTATTTTTTCTCTTCTGTTTCTTCCTTCGCGGTCTGAATCTTTAACCATTAATCTTACCTCTCGCAGAACGGCAATTCATTCTTTTCCTTGTATTGAACTACGCATAATTGCAGTTGGGCCGTGGCGAGGGCAATCTTTCTTTGGGCAAGGACAATTAGGAGCAGACATAACGAAGAGAAGCTTGAACTTTTCATATAACTGTTGCTAATGTTAAAGGAAGAACAAATCAAGTATTGCTTAACTCGAAACAGACGACGAATTTGGCTGAACTTTGCGTCAAAATTGGGGGATCAAAGAAGCAATCTACTTTTGCTGTTTCTTTCTCTTCCGTTTGAACTTGTCAACAATATCGACTTGTTCGGTAGGGAAGTAGTATGGCACGGTACCATAAGAACTCGGAGAGACCCCCTTAGATTTCCTTTTTGACCTTCTTTTGGCTCGCCTTCTCTCAAAACCTTCTTTGATTTTCTCATCCAACGCTTTTGAAGTCAACTCGTTTAATTTTTCCAAGAGTTTTTCAGCATCTTCTTTGCGTTCAAGCGGAATGACAACATTCCGTTGATGAGAGAGGCGTAGATTGATTTTTCCATTCTCATCCATATGCACCGAATGTATGTCGCTTATGCGAATGTGCAAAGGAACAAATATGCTAAGTATCCTGCCGACCGTTTCTTTGAGACCTGGTTTATTTTCTATCGCTTCCTCAAGTTCATTCTTGAAACTCCCTTTCAAGTCGATTTTGAGCAGACTGTTGGAGAGTTTAATTGTAAAATGGGGATCATCAACTTCTAGAACCGCAATCGTTTTGGGCATTGTATGTACTACCTACTAGGCATGCTTACAGATTGAGATTTAAGACTTATACTTATCTCCCATGCCACATTCACCAAACTAACTCTTTTAAAATCGTAAGTATAGCTTGAGTTAAGACAAGTAAAGTTCCAGAAGCAGCTGGCTTTTGCCTTGTGTTGCCAGCGGCAAATCATGTTCTTTGACAAAAAGTCAAAATGTCTTTTCAACGTTACTTGTGGAAATGTTCTTTTATGATACGATTGTAACACAACTCGCAAATTCAGGTGTTTGTTTGATATCTCAAAACCAGAAAACGACCAACTGCGAGTTTAAAGATACATAAATTCAAATCCTCTATCATTTTGGAAACAGATTGCAACTTCTCACTCTGGGCCGATGCGCAAGGACTAAATAATACGCCTGTGAAACGGATATTGTGAAAAAACTTAAAGATTATCTGGATATTGTGGTATATTCACCGTTTTACATTGTCAAAGCTATTTGGATTCAGCTTATATTATTAGCATCAATGTTTGCTTTGGGAGCCTTGATTTTTATGCGCTATCAGGGTCTAGACCCTTTAAGCGCTCTTCTTGGTGCCGTCTCAACTATTACGACAATTGGGCTCTATGCGCCTAACATTGTCATAATGCCTGTTCTTGAAAAGGTACTTCTAATAGTAGGCATTATAGTTAGCGTAGGGTCAGCAGCTTCTCTTCTTCAAGCAACGTTTACCGTGGCGATGAAAAGAGAACTACTCACACAAACTCTCTCGGCAAGGAAGATAAATAGAATGAAGAATCACGTAATAGTAGTCGGCTACAAATTCTTAGGCAAATACGTAGCTGAAAGCTTAAGGTCCATAGGTTCAGAATTTGTTGTTATAGCAAAAGATAATGATCAACTTGAAACGCTCAGAAAAGACGGGGTGGAAGCAGTAGGCGGGCCAACCACGCATATCTACGAAACCCTGAAAAAAGCTGGCGTAGAGAGAGCAGCCCATTTAATAGCCACTTTCGATGACGATGGAGACAACATGCTCGCCATCTTAACCGCAAAAAAACTTAACAAAAACATTCACGCAGTTTCAATAATAAACGATAAGGAACTAATCGAAAGCGCAAAGGCTGCCGGAGCAGATTCCGTGGCCCCCATCTATGACATGATAGGACAAATGCTAGCATCTTCGATAATTTCGAATGAAGTGACAAGCATAGTTCTTTCTGAAAAACTAAAATCTAAATACGTTGTTGGATTCGAAATAACTTCTCAAGGCCTAAAATATGGGGACATCGATAAAGGTGACCCAATATTATTAGTTTACAGAAATAATGAAACAATTCATAACATGACAGCAGACTTTGAACTCCAAAAAGGAGACTTCGTCTACGTACTTGCCGATAACCAATCCGTAGCATCTTTCAAAAGTAGATTGGAATCATTGTCGTTAAGAAACAAGAATACAAAACAATAATCAATATCTTTGACGTAGCCTTGAAATATTAAGGGCTCTTGGATTTGTGAGAGGCAAACTAAAGTATGGACCAAAACTCTTTAACTACTGAAGAGGCAAAAAAAGCTGATAGTGATGAATTACTAAAGAAGCTAGCAGCAAATCAGAATGGTCTTTCTTCCTCAGAAGCGGAAAAACGACTTCAGCAATATGGTCCTAATGAAATTCAAGAGAAAAAAGTTAACCCGCTACTAAAGTTCCTTCACTATTTTTGGGGTCCAATTCCATGGATGATTGAGGCAGCAGTAATAATGTCTGCCGTCATACAGCGGTGGCCTGATTTTGCAATAATTTTAGCTTTGTTATTGGTAAACGCCATAGTAGGATCTTGGCAGGAACGCAAAGCAGGAAACGCCATAGAATTGTTAAAGAAAAGACTTGCCTTAAAAGCGCGGGTTCTGCGAGATGGCAAATGGCAGGGAATACCGGCTGAAAAACTTGTGCCAGGCGACATTGTTCGACTGCGGTTAGGAGACATCATCCCCGCTGACGTAAAACTACTTGATGGAGACTACCTTTTAACTGACGAATCCGCATTAACCGGCGAATCTCTCCCTGTTGAGAAGCATGTCTCCGATATTGGATACGCCTCCTCCATCGTCAAACAAGGCGAAATGAACGCGCTTGTTGTCAATACCGCCGCCAAAACATTTTTCGGCAAAACTGCTAAACTCGTAGAGCAAGCCCAAACCCCAAGCCACTTCCAAAAAGCCATCAGCAAAATAGGCGATTACCTGATTTTCCTAGCAATAGGACTCGTAATAATAATCGTTCTGGTCTCGATTTTTCGAGGTCAAAACATCTTGGGCATCATTCAGTTCGCATTGATTCTAACTGTTGCTGGGATACCTGCTGCACTTCCCGCGGTCCTATCAGTTACCATGGCTGTAGGCGCCATAGCTCTCGCAAGAAAAGAAGCGATCGTTAGCAAATTGGTCGCAATTGAAGAAATGGCAAGTATGGATGTGCTCTGCTCAGACAAAACTGGCACTATCACCAAGAACGCGCTCACCTTGGGAGGAACGAAACCTTATGCCGAATTCAATGAAAACGACGTACTATTTTTTAGTGCACTCGCTTCAAGAGAAGAAGATCAAGATCCAATCGACCTTGCAATTTTAACTAAAACCAAGAGCACACCCGCTATTTCTGATAGAATTGAACACGTCAAAGTGTCCAGTTTTAAGCCCTTTGATCCAGTCATAAAGAGAACGGAGGCAACAGTGCAAGGAGACGATGGGAGCCAGTTTAAGGTTACTAAAGGTGCTCCTCAAGCGATTTTGGCGTTAATCGAAGACAAGAAGTCAATCAACGACAAATTGACAGAGGATGTTAATGAATTCGCTAAGAAAGGGTACCGTGCGTTGGGTGTGGCGCGAACTGATAAGGAGAATAAGTGGCAGTTTGCGGGTTTAATTGGTCTGTTTGATCCGCCCAGGGAAGATTCAGCCCAAACAATAAAAACGGCTCAATCGATGGGTGTTAATGTGAAAATGGTCACCGGGGACCACATAGCCATTGCAAAGGAAATTTCGAGCCAAGTAAACCTTGGAAACGACATAGTATTGCCAGCGGCTTTTTTGGATAAATCTGACAGCCAGGCCCAAGGCATAGTTGAAGAGGCACAAGGTTTTGCAGAAGTCTTCCCTGAACATAAGTACAGAATTGTGGAGCTTCTCCAAGAAAAAGGGCACATTGTGGGAATGACAGGCGACGGAGTTAATGACGCGCCCGCTTTGAAGAAAGCTAACGCTGGGATTGCTGTTGAGGGCGCCACCGACGCTGCCAAGTCCGCAGCAGCAATAGTTTTGACCAAGCCGGGTCTCTCGGTTATTATCGATGCAATTAAGGAAAGCCGAAAGATTTTCCAGCGAATGACGAATTATTGCACGTACCGCATCGCTGAAACGATACGAATTCTGCTTTTCCTAACTGCATCGATCGTTATTTTCAATTTTTTCCCAATTACTGCTCTGATGCTAGTTTTGTTGGCGCTTCTAAACGACCTGCCAATTATGACAATAGCTTATGATAACGTGAAATACTCGGATAAACCTGAGAAATGGGACATGCGAACTCTGTTGAGTATGGCGACGTTTCTTGGAATAATCGGGGTGTTCTCGACTTTTGGAATTCTCTACATCGGATTAGACGTGCTGAAACTAAACCTGCTTGTACTTCAGTCTTTCATATACCTGAAGCTCGCAGTGGCTGGAAATATGACTGTGTTTGTCGCCAGAACTAGGGGTCATTTTTGGTCTGTGAAACCTGCAAAGCAGCTTCTCTTTGCATCCATAGCAGTTCAATCTACCGCTATAATAATCACTGTATACGGTATTCTGCTTCCCGCAATGGGCTGGGGCCTAGCCGCTCTCGTGTGGGGCTACGCATTTACATTTTTCTTCATCACTGATTTTGCAAAAGTGCGCCTATACAAGCTACTAGACCACACAGGGATTGTATTCAAAAGGTGATGAGGCCTATTCCGTGAAGGCAGTCCAATAGGACCCGCGATAGTAGGCGAAAAAAAGAAATTTAAAGATTAATTCAGCAGAGAAAATCAATTAGGGCGCGGCGCGCTAGCCCCTGAATTTTAAGTTTCTTTTGAGAGCTTTTCCACTAATTCAGCTCCTTCTTTTGTGAGTTCGTATTGACGGTACACGTTGCGACCAGTCTCTTTGGTTTGTCCTTTTAATAAGTGGGCTCTTTCTAGCACGTCCAAATCTACCACCCTTATGTTCAAAGTGCCCTGTTCAGTTCCTTCAGACGAAACCAGTACATCAAAGGGCTGAATTTTTGCCACCCGGAGCAGAAGAGATTTATAACGGTTTATCCCTTCCTCAAATTCTATTTCTTTGCGCACGTTATCTTCTACGGCGACCTTAATCAACATAACCTTCAATTCTGACGACATACAAACACCGAACCCAAAAACATTAATCAAATAAACTATTAATGCGTTGCCGCCAATCGCATATTTTAACTTACTGCTCAAGCGTGGAAGAGTTGCTCTAGTTCGTCAAAAGTGTCGCTGTTTCAAACTAAATGCTCCCAAGATAAAATGCCCGGAAAAGTTCTCGCGATCCTGTGGAAAAAGTATGTGACTTCCATGTCGCGTCCTCTTTAGTATCTTCTTTGGCTCTGTCCGCCCTTTACGGTTTTTCCTGGAATCCCTGACGTGATTTTTTCGAGTAATTCGAGGCGTTCACCGTTGGGTATTCCCGAAGCTAGCGTATTTTGAATCCATGGCGATGATTCCCACAACTTTTTGGTTTCTCAGCATTTCCCTTAGCAGCTCTAAATGGAAATGGTCGTCAACCTCGTAGAGATAGGTGGTACTTGGCTCTGGTGGGGTGAGCTCCTCGACGGTAAAACTTCGTTTTCCGATTCGTTTGCGACGAAGGTTCCAGCAAATATCGCAAGCCCATTCTCCGGAATTTCCTTCTGCATCTTTACGTGCTGGATTACATTTTTGAACGCGTCTTCCAGCTTCGGCAAGTTGATGTGTTCGGCAGAACCAACTTGGTTCCAGAAGGACTCTTGTATTTTTTGCCTTTTTTCCGGGTTTCTTCTGATTCCTTGATCAATGGAGCTTACCTTGCGCAAAACGGCAGTTCGTTCTTTGCCTTGTGGTGGTCTACGCATTCTTGACAGTTGCTGTGGCGTGGGCAATCTTTTTTTGGGCAGGGACAATTTGGAGCCGACATAACCTTAGAGTCATCCCAAACATTCAATGTGCATTTTCCAGTTAAAGGTACGCGTCGGTTGCGTAACTTCGCATCATCCGATGAGTGTTGAAGTAGTAAGCAATTTTTCCGATGGAGTTTCTCATCATGCGCGTCCAAGAGTCCCTCTCATGGTAGAATTTCGGGATAATCAGGTATTCCAGCTTGTTGTAGAGGTCATCTATTTCCCTTTTTCTTGTCATTTGCTCGTCAAGCCATTGATTCGGCGTTGGTCCTATCGCCCATCCAGTTAGCCCCTCCACGCAACCCTCTATCCACCATCCGTCCAAAACGCTAAAGTTGATTACGCCGTTGTGCGCCGCCTTCATCCCGCTTGTTCCAGAAGCCTCGTAGGGTGGCAGAGGCGTGTTGAGCCAAACATCAACGCCTGAAGTCAGTTTTCCCGCCATCTCCATGTTGTAGTTTTCAAGATAGACGATGTCTACCTCGCCTTTCAATCGGTCGGTGAACTCGTAAATTTCTTTTATCAGTTTTTTCCCCTCTTCATCCTTTGGATGTGCTTTTCCAGCGAAAATTAATTGAATTCTTCCCTCGCTCTTGACTTCCTTGAGTTTTTCTATGTCCGTGAAGATCATTGTGGCTCGTTTGTACGCGGTTGCTCTCCTGGCATAACCTATCGTTAAAACGTCGGGGTCCATCTGGAGCCCTGCACTGTTGTACACAAAGTCGAGCAAGTCTTTCTTTGCGTTAGTGTGAGCCTCCCAGAGCTCCTCTTCGGGTATGGTGTCGACTCTCACGAGAAGTTCAGGCTCGTTAGCCCACCTGGGAATGTGCTTGTCGAACAACCTTCTAAAGTGCGTGCAGGTCCAAGTGTAAGAGTGGACTCCGTTGGTTATTTCTTGAATGTGGTACCCTGGGAAAAGCTTATTTGAATACTCCATGTGCGCCTCTGTGACGCCGTTAGTATACTTGCTCAGGTTCAAGGCTAAGAGGGTCATGTTCAGCTTGTCTTCTCCGCCGTACTTCTGAAGGATTTCCGGAGAAACTTCGGTTTCCAACACTTCCGAGAGAAGGTCATAGGAAAACTGGTCGAAAGCTGCTGCTACGGGTGTGTGGGTTGTGAAAACACATAGGTTTTTCACTTTGTCAGCGTTTAGCTGGTTGTTTTTCAGAAGTTCAAGAGTTAGGAGGCTAGAGTGCCCCTCGTTCATGTGGTACTTCTTAACGTTGATTCCCAAGGCGTCAAGAATCCGAACTCCCCCTATGCCCAAGACAATTTCCTGCTTTAGCCTGTACTGGTCGTCCCCGCCGTAAAGATAATCGGTGATTTGCCTGTCCTCTTGGCTGTTGTCCTCAAAATCGGTTGTGAGGAAAAACACAGGGATTGTTCCGCCCGTCAAACTCTGCTGCTCATAAACCCAGGCGCCTATCTTCACGTTCTTCCCAGAAATCTTGACTGAAACTGTCTGCGGCAGAAGCTTCATGAATTTGGAAGGATCCCACTCATCGGGGTATTCAAGTTGCCATCCGTCAAGCGTTAGTTTCTGCTTCAAGTAGCCTTTTTCGCTGACTAACGTGATCGCAACTAAGGGGATTCTCAAGTCTGCGCTTGACCTTATGACGTCTCCAGCTAAGACGCCAAGCCCTCCGCTGTAAGTTGACATATCGTTGTTGACGCCGATTTCCATGGAAAAGTAGGCGATTTTGGCGCCTTCAACAAAACTGTTCATGCAGTACTCGCTGTCAAAATAATATTGGCTGCCCAGAAACTGGGTTTTAAAAGGGGTTTTCTTAGGGTCTAACAGTATTCCGCAAACAGGATCTTTTACAGACATAGAATTCAGCCTCTTCGCTGTTAGCAGATGGCGTTCGCCAATAATTAGGCTTACGCCTTGCCAAATATGTTTATTTCCCGATAAGGACTCTCAAACATAATGTTTCCTTGTGCATCATTTCAAAAACATTAAAAAGAAACAAATATCTTGATGCTTGCTTATTCGGTTAAAAAATACCTGTTCGGTAGGCAGTATAGAAGGTTTTGTAACTGGAATCTGAAGAATCCAAAAAACCAACTGGAGAAGAAGCGCCATTTTCAATCTATGTCAAGTCTGGGCTTTCTTCTGAAGAAGTAGCGAAAAAGCTTCAAGAGTATGGTCCTAACGAAATTCCTGAAAAGAAAGTTAGCCCTTTTCGCAAGTTTGTGGGCTATTTCTGGGGTCCCATCCCTTGGATGATAGAAATTGCCTCAGTACTGTCTATAATTATACAGCACTATGACGATTTTGCGATTATTTTCACGTTACTAATTGTGAACGCCGTAGTGGGATTTTTGCAAGAACGGAAAGCCGACAACGCCATAGAATTATTGAAAAAGCGGCTTGCCCCCAAAGCCCGAGTTCTAAGAGACGGGGCATGGCGTGAGATACCTTCAAAGGAACTTGTCCCAGGCGACATCGTACGGATCCGCTTGGGAGACATTGTCCCCGCTGATGTTAAACTTATGAAAGGCGACTATTTGCTCGCGGACGAATCCGCGTTAACTGGGGAATCCCTACCGGTAGAGAAACACGTTTCTGACGTAGCTTATGCAGGCGCTATCATTAGGCAAGGGGAAATGGATGCTTATGTCGTGGCAACAGGAACAAGCAGCTTCTTTGGCAAAACCGCCAAACTCGTGGCAGAAGCCAGAACCGTAAGCCACTTCCAAAAAGCCATCATAAGAATAGGAAACTACCTGATCATCCTCGCGACAATAATGGTTTCCGCAGTTGTCATCGCATCGCTCCTTCGGCATGTCAACCCATTAATTATCATGCAGTATGCACTCGTGTTGGTTGTAGCTTCGATACCTGTAGCTTTGCCAGCAGTCTTAACAGTCACAATGGCTGTTGGGGCAATCGCCCTTGCCAAAAAGGAAGCAATCGTAAGCAAGCTGGTTTCAATTGAAGAAATGGCGGGAGTTGATGTGTTATGCTCAGACAAGACAGGCACGATAACGAAGAATGAACTCGCTATTGCAGAAGTGCAAGTCTTGGGCAAATTCGAAATCGACGACGCTCTCCTGTATGGAACATTGGCTTCTAGGGAAGAAAATCGTGATCCCATTGATGATGCTGTCATAACCAAAGCCAAGTCGGTAAAAGCGGTTGCTGACGTTCTTGGTCGATACAGCGTGGTTGATTTTAAGCCCTTTGACCCTATTTTGAAGAGAACGGAAGCTACCGTGGAGAGCCGTGATGGTGGGCGCTTCAAAGTGGCCAAGGGTGCGCCGCAAGTTGTTTTGTCTCTTGTTTCTAACAAGACAGAAATCGAAGATAGAGTTAACGAAATTGTAAACACTTTCGCAATCAAGGGTCATCGAGCGTTAGGCGTGATTAAGGGAGACGAAAAGGGCAACTGGCAATTTGTTGGACTGCTAGCAATTTACGACCCACCCCGCGAAGACTCGGCCCAGACAATAAAAACAGCCCAGCAGATGGGCATAAACGTCAAGATGGTCACTGGCGACCACATTGCAATAGCCAAGCAGGTTGCTCAAGAAGTTAATCTGGGCACAAACATAATACCTGCTTCCGATTTCATAGACAAACCAGACAGCGAAGCAAAAGACATCATTGAAAATGCGGATGGTTTTGCTCAAGTTTTTCCTGAGCACAAATATCGTATTGTTGAGTTACTTCAGGGAAAAGGGCACATTGTCGGCATGACAGGCGATGGAGTTAACGATGCTCCTGCATTAAAGAAAGCGGATGCAGGGGTTGCCGTTGACGGAGCAACTGACGCAGCTAAATCCGCAGCGGATGTGGTGCTAACGAAGCCAGGGCTTTCCGTCATCATCGACGCGATAAAAGAGAGCCGCAAGATTTTCGAACGCATGACCAATTACGCCGTCTACCGCATCGCCGAGACTTCCCGGGTGTTAATTTTCATTAGTCTTGCAATTCTTGTCTTCAATTTCTATCCGGTGACGGCTGTTATGATAGTCATTCTTGCATTGCTTAATGACATACCCATCATGACCATTGCATACGATAATGTACGGGTGCAAGAGAAACCGGTTCGCTGGAACATGCGTGGCGTATTGATGGTGGCTTCTCTGCTTGGTACGACAGGTGTCGTTTCAAGCTTTTTGCTCTTATTAATTGGCTTAGATGTGTTCCACTTAAGCGTTAGTACGCTGCAGACGCTGATTTTCCTTAAAATGGCTGTTGCGGGGCACCTCACGATTTATTTGGCGAGAACTGGAGTGCGACACTTCTGGAAACGCCCCCTTCCAGCCAGTATTCTCTTTGTAGCCACAGAGGGGACTCAAGTTGTTGGCACGTTGTTTGCTGTCTTCGGTGTATTTATGAATCCGATTGGGTGGGGATTCGCCGCCTTCGTCTGGGGTTATGCATTGCTCAGTTTCCTGATAACCGACCAGCTGAAGATTCACTTCTTCAGATTAATGGGTCACGCGGAAGTTATATCTGAAAGACAACAACCTCACGTTGATTCGTCTACATTTTCTCATGTTAAACAATCTTTTCTCAAAAATTTAAAAAATCTTCCAGCCCTAAAAATGAAGAGAGCTAAAGGCTTATCATCTGCAGAAAGGGCAAAATAAGAATTTAGCGCCCTTTTTGGCAACTGCCAATTTTAGGCTAGTCATATGCGCCTATTTTTCTGTTCAGAACTTTCTTTCGCTATTTTATTTGACGCTTCCTGAAAGTTTAACCTCTTCCAGTTCTGACATAATCTCTATGTTGTAGACTCGCCAGACATCATCACGCGCTATTATGCCTATCAGCTTTGTGCTGTCCCCTGGCTCAACAACCGGCAGGCGCCCAATCTGGTTACTCGTCATCTTTCCAAAAGCAGTATAAAGACTTTCATCAGGAATCGTTGTGACCAACTCTTTTGTCATTACGGAGCTTACCCTTGTCGTGGCTCTCTGCTCTGGATTAATCTTAAGAACATCCGTAAGTGTAACCATACCCACCAGCCTACCGTTATCATCCAAGACGGGCGTACCTTTTATTGTGTTCTTTGCCATTACCTCAGCGACCTCTGAGAGCGGTGAGTTAGGGGTAGTTGTGATGACTTTTTTGGTCATTGCATCCTTGACAAAGAGCTTCTGCATTAGAGGAGTAGAGTATTCACTTCTGTGGGCTGGCGAATCAGACCTTGATTCAACCTGGCTTCTATAGATAGTATTCTTTCCTGTGATTACGTAGGCAATAGCAGTTGCTATCATTGAGGGAACCAGCAGAGTTAATCCTCCAGTCATTTCGCTAACCATGATTATGACTGCAACAGGCACCTTGCCTACGCCTCCGAAAAACGCCATCATCCCCACTATAACAAATGCGGCGATGACAAACCCGAAATTCGGGAAAAGCCCGTTTAGGAATATCCAGAGTGTTGCTCCTAAAAAGCCGCCTATCACCAAGGCTGGCGCGAAAACTCCTCCGCTTCCTCCTGAACCCACCGTAAGAGACGTCGCCACTATTTTAGCTACGATAATTACTGGAATCAAAATTATAGGTAGTAAGACAAAGTTGCCGCTCATCGCTATCTGAAGCCAACCATAACCCATGCCGAGAATTTGCGGAAGAAACATTCCAATGATACCCACTAAGAGTCCGCCGAGCGCCGGCTTTAAGAAACGCGGAATTCTTAGACGCTGAAAAAGCGCCCGCGTACCGTAGAACCCTTTGACGTAAACAATGCCGACTAAGCCGCAGATTATACCCAAGACAGCGTAAAAGGGAAGAACAATTGGGTTGTTGAAAGCACCCAGATTCATGTTGCCAAATATTGGCGTCCATCCAACATATGAAGCAAATATACTGTAGCCTACGGTAGAAGCAATGAAAGCTGGTAGCAATGTCTCCACTTCAAAATCGCCCATGTACAGAATCTCAGCGCTCATTATGGCTCCTCCAAAGGGAGCCTTGAAAATGGAGCCAATTCCTGCGCCTATGCCGACTGCAACGGCGATTCTTCTGTCATGTGCGCTGAGCTTGAATCTTTTGCTCAGGAAGGAGCCGAAGCCTGCCCCCATCTGTGCTGTCGGGCCCTCCCTGCCTGCACTTCCTCCGGAGCCAATCGTTATTGCTGAGGCCACAACTTTGACTATAGGTATTCTGGATCGAATGTCACCTTTTTTGTTGTGAAAAGCATCTATTGCCGCGTCAGTTCCATGTCCCTCAGCTTCTGGTGCTAAGCCGTAGACGAGTATGCCACTGCAAAGTCCTCCAATAGTAGTTACCAACGGAATCAAGTAGAGACGAGAAGCGGCTACTCCTAAGCTTCCGCCTTCTCCTGCTGGCGTGGGAGCAAAAAAACCAGCTATACCGCCAAGAAGGACAGCGCTTGCAAGCCGAATTGCTTCGTAGAAAACAATGCTGCCCACTCCGCAGACTATGCCTATCAAAATAGCGATCGGAACCCATTTTCGGAGATAACCAAACTCGCGAGAAGCGCCAGGGGACTTCACGTTGTTCTTATCCTTCTCGAATATCCACTGCACATAGCGCTCGGATATAAATGGCTCGCACAAAAATTTCTTTAATTGTCTAAGAAATTAAGAGAACGGCTCTTTTTCCTGTACCCATATTTGTTTATAGTCGGATGCGAACAAAGGTCTGATTGGTCACATGGGAAAACTATAGAAATATGCTTGTCGATTATGGCTAGGAAGGATTAGGATGGCTAACGTTGCTTCGTCATTACGAAGACTCTTCATCTATTTGATAACAATGTTAATCGTAACCATAGGCGCTCTCTTCGTTTTTCACCAATTCATCGCTAGCCCCATAAGCTTATCCAAACTGATTGAGCAGGCTATCGACATAATTATCATCGTGGCTTTTTGGGTAACCGCGATAATAATTATACGCCGTTTTAAGCCGCTAATGACTCAGAGAATGGGGGTTCAAGCCGCAACATTAGTGCAGTATATCCTGCTTGCAATCGCCATTATGGTGATGGCCTTCGGAATACTGAACACCCTCAAAGTTTCCGCAACAGACCTTTTAGCAAGCGCTGGAATAATATCCGTTACCGTAGGTTTGGTCATATCCACGTTTGTCGGCAGCCTGTTATCAGGCCTCTTGGTTTTTACCACTTACAAGTTCAAAGAAGGCGATAACGTGATAGTAAACAATATCCCTGGGAAAATCGAAGAAATGAGTGCGCTCGTTATGAGAATACAGACTGACGTCGGCCAAGTTACTATTCCAAACAGTGCAATCGCTTCAGGGGGAGTAATCATAACCAATGTTCGTGAATATCGGCCTTCTAAAGAAAGCAGGTTGCACTACCAAGTCGGCGACCGTGTGACAACTTCGTTCATGAACGAGCAGGGTACAATAAAGGAAATCACCGCGTTCTACACGGTTATCCTCTTGGATTCTGGAAAGGAAGTAACTTTCCTCAACAACAGCATCCTCTCGGGCGGAGTGGTCATCGCAAAAATAAGTCAGCCGCCAAACCAAATGGAAACAAAAAAGCCATATGCTTAATTAGCAAGCCCTGCCTACCCCATTGAAACATTGGTGAAGCATAATGACCACTGCCCCGTTTGCAAGCACATTTGTCGCAATCGCCTTGATTCCCGTGGCTTTCCTCTTTGTCCACGCCTTCTTGAGCGGGAAGGGAAAGAAGCGTTTTCACCCTGTTTCAGGATTCGCCGCCATCGTTTGGGACCTGTCTGTTTCAATCGGCTACATGCTTTACAGAACCTTTGGTGGGGCAGTAAACGGAGCGACTCTTCAAATGACGCCGCTTGTCAACATTTACTTCATGGTTGTACACGTACCCGTCGCAATTGTCGTCATGTCCCTAGAAATCCTTGTACTCATCACTGGTTTCTGGCAGCTAAGAACAAGAAAAGCAAACACTTATCACCGTAAGCTGACGACGCCACTTTTCTACATCTGGTGGTTTGCCTTCCTTTCGGGAGAAATATTTTACATAATCATGTACATGCTTTAACATGTGCCGCCAAAAAGGATACTTTCCTTGCAGTTCAGCCCAATCCAGAGGTAACTCAAGAATGAACCTTTGAAGCTCATAATGAACCCAGTAACGGCTAAATAGTCCCGAGTGCAATTCCGTTGATTATTCAAGCGTGGGGAAGAACACAGAAATGGATAACTTCTCAAACCTATTCGAAAACTTGATCGAGGCAAGCCGCAGGCATGAGCAGTACCGCGACAAAGAGTGCATTAACATGATTGCAAGCGAGGGGCTGAAGTCGCCCGCGGTCAACCAGATGCTTTGCTTCTCACATGACCTTGCAGCCAGGTATGCTGAAGGCGACAATGACCCTGAGGGGCACGTCAAAAAGAGGTATTATCAGGGACAGAAGTACATGTCCCAAATTGAAGATTACACGACAGACTTGATGAAGAGCCTCTTTAAGGCTGACTGGGCAGACGTGCGCCTTGTCTCAGGAACACACGCGAACCTAGCCACGTTCAAAGGCTTATCCCTGGCTTCGAAAAACAACAAGATGGTCGTCACCCCGCTCAGTTGCGGCGCCCACATCTCGCACGACTACACGGGGTTGGCAGGCAACATACTGGGCTTAGACAACATCAACCACGTCTACGACGTAGACGAATTCAACATCGACCCAGAAAAGTCAGCCTACGTCATACGAGCCGCTAAACCAGGCATCGTCACGTTCGGCGGCAGCCTCTTCCTGTTTCCGCACCCAGTTAAAGAGCTAAAAGCCGTCTGCGACGAAGTCGGCGCCTACGTTGCCTACGACGCGTCACACGTTCTGGGGTTGATAGCGGGTGGCCAATTCCAAGATCCCCTTCGGGAAGGAGCGGACTTTATCACTTCTTCAACTCACAAAACCTTTCCAGGTCCACAGGGCGGCGTCATAATGGGAAACCAAAACAACCCAGCCCAAGAGAAAGCCGTGAAGAAAATCCAATTCGCCATTTTCCCGCTTACCGCATCAAACACGCACTTGGGCAGGTTGCCCGCTCTCGGCGTTGCATCTTTAGAAATGAAGCTCTTCGGGGTTGACCTCGCAAAACAGATTGTGGAGAACGCTCAGACTGCGGGTCAGTACCTTTACGAGAACGGGGTTAAAGTTCTCGCTGAGAAAAAAGGTTTCACCAAAAGCCACCAGATCGCGGTTGACATCCGCAGTTTCGGCGGCGGCAACAAGATTGCTCAAGACCTCGAAGATGCAAACATAATCCTCAACAAGAACCTGCTGCCTTATGACGACCAAAGCAGCAAGGAGAACCCGTCAGGGCTGCGAATCGGCTTCCAAGACATAACCCGCCGTGGCTTGAAGGAAGGCGACGTTAAGTACCTGTGCGACCTCATGCTTGACGTCATAAAAGGCAAACGCAAACCCGAACAGGTCAAGCAAGACGTGCAAAAGCTTAGGAAAGAGTTTAGCGAGGTCAAATACGGCTTCCAAAACGTGGAAGAAGCATTAAGCTACATAAGAAAGGCTTAGCACCAATTCTTCCCAAGCAATCGCGGGGAACCGCGCAAATTTGATTGTGAAAGCAGAAAAGTAAGGCTAAATATTAATAAGCAAAACAACCGCATTTGAAAACGGAAAAGTCATGGTAGACCTTCTGATAATCTACGTTATCGCGACGGCGATAGTTTTCATAGCAGTTTTCATGATTCTTCCACGTTACGGGCCGCATGCCGTGTCAAGGCTCACGTGCCCCAAATGCAAAGGGCAGTTCAACTACCACTGGGTTCCCGGAGCCAGCTTCATCTCCCTCTACCGCGGAAACACCCGCAGGCTGAAATGCCCCTACTGCCATGAAGTGTCAACCTTTAACATAGCCGCAACCCGCATGAGCAAGCAGCAAGTCGCAGCCCTAAAACGAAAAGCATAAAGTAAAGGGTAACGGCGAAACCGTTGGTTTTGTTGAGAATATTTATTATTGTCGGTTGCCAATCAGCTTAAATCACCAACTTGTTATGCACTCAAGAGAGGTTGGCTTACCATGAAAGTGTTGTTGAACGATGGCTTAGAAAGGGAAGGCTTGCAGCTGTTCCAAGACGCAGGCATAGAGACGGACACGCAGAAAAGAGACGCGGCTCAGCTTGTCGCCGACGTCGGCGGCTTTGACGCGTTGATCGTGCGCAGCGCCACCAAAGTCACACGGGAAGTCATCGAGGCAGGCGCAAAGGGCAAACTCAAAATTGTCGGGCGCGCGGGAGTAGGCTTCGACAACATCGACGTTTCAGCCGCTTCAGAAAACGGCATAGTTGTGAAATCTGCGCCTTACGGGAGCACCAACGCGGTGGCGGAGTTAACCATCGGATTAATGCTTGCCATCTCAAGAAAAACACCACAAGCCCACCAGTCACTTAAAAGCGGCGAGTGGAAAAAAGCCAAACTCAAAGGCAACGAGCTCACCTACAAAACCCTGGGTATCTTAGGCTGCGGCAGAATCGGGCAGAAACTGGCAGAAATCGCGCACCGCGGCTTCGACATGGAAGTCATCGGCTACGACATTAAACCGTGCTTCGAGTCGGGCATAAAATTCATGTCTAAAGAAGAGGTTCTTGCCAAGGCAGATTACGTGAGCGTTCACACTCCAGGCGGGAAGGATGTGGTCATCGGCGAAAAGGAACTCGCTCTCATGAAGCCCACGGCTTACCTGATTAACACGTCAAGAGGCAACAACATAGACGAGCAGGCACTGTACAAGGCGCTGAAGAACGGAAAAATCGCTGGCGCCGCCCTCGACGTTTACGTTGACGAACCCAAAGCTGAAGGAGCCGACTTCAAAAGCAAACTGAAAGAGTTGGACAGCGTGGTTTTAAGCAGTCACCTTGGCGCTTCCACGGTTGAAGCGCAGCGGGAAACATCAACCGAAATCGCGCGCGTGGTCTCAGGGTACCTTCTCGGCGGCGACTTCCTAAACGCGGTGAACGCGGGTGAAAGCATCGAGCTTGAGGAAAAACCCGTCTACACATTGTTCATTCATCACCGTGACGTTCCAGGAGTGTTCGCCAACATCGACAAGGTCTTGGCTGACAACGACATAAACATAAGAGCCAACTATTCGAGGCAGATCGGAAACAGCGGCTACGCCATCTCAGTATATGTCCTGCATAAGAGAGCCACGCCTGAAATTATTGCCAAACTCAAAGCGGTACCCAATGTCTGCAACGCAAAGATTTAGGCAACCTACAAAAATCGCGATTTCTTTCTTTCACTTGCACGGTTGAGGGCAAGAATTAAAAACGAATAGGCTCAATAGCTTGTTAATCGAGTGGTAACGTGTTGCAAGGTGCTCGAGAAGCGTCCAGATTTAATGCTGGGACAGTTTTCATAGTGCTATTAGCGGTTTTGGCGGTGCTGTTGAATTTCAGGTTGCAGTCCAACACGCAGCTGGCAACAGCAGTAGTGGTGGTCGGTTTGGTCGGCGGAGTGGCAATTGCGTATGTGATGACAGCGAAGATGTTGCGGTCCGTCGAGGACAACGGGGAATACAAGTTGCCTTTTCCACCCGTTTTGTTATCGTTGGCGATTGTCGTGTTCTGGGCGGTTTTTCCGTATTTTGCTGGCGGCTTCATACGTTCGTGGACTCTGCAGGGAATCAGCTTCTTCGTCGTCTTCATGTTTTCTCTGGCGGCTTCCATCAGCGTGAGCACCATCTGGTTCTGCAGGCGCTGGGAACATGAAACCAACAGGCAACTCCTATCAGAAGATTCTTTTTCAACAATGCGGTTCTTCGTTTCTCCAAAACCGCAGCGTGCCGAACCAGTCTCCGAAGCAGGGCGACCGTTTAATCAGGCATATTAACCAGTTCTGTTTTCTTTGGTAACTATGCGACTTGGAGTTCTGTTTTCAGGCGGCAAAGACTCGACGCTTGCCCTTCAATACGCCAAAGAGAAGGAGGAAGTCGTCTGCCTCATAACGCTGATTTCAGAGAACAAGGAAAGCTACATGTTCCACACACCAAACATCGACGTTACCGCCCTTCAAGCCGAAGCCTTAGCGCTGCCGCGGGTAGCCAAGACGACGCGGGGCGAAAAAGAAAAAGAGCTCCAAGACCTGGAAGAGGCAATCGCGGAGGCAGCCCGGCTATTCCAGATTGAGGGCGTCGTGACAGGCGCGGTGGAGTCGGTCTATCAGGCAGAACGGGTTCAACGCATCTGCAACAAGCTGGATCTCTGGTGTTTTAACCCGCTTTGGAAACATGACCAGCGGGCGTTGCTGGAGGAGCTTGTTGAAAGGGGCTTCAACGTGGTTATTTCAGGGGTTTTCGCGTACCCGCTTGACGAGAAATGGCTTGGACTGCACATCGACGCCGCAGTCATAAGCAGGCTTGTGGATCTGCAGCAGAAATGGGGAATAAGCCCTTCCGGCGAAGGCGGGGAAATTGAAACCGCAGTTTTAGACGCGCCAATGTTCAAGAAGAAAATCGAAATCCTCGATTACACCTCCAGCGCAAGGGGAAACTCCGGGGTTTTTAACATTAACAGGGCACGGCTGGTTGAAAAATGATCCTGCTGGTTGACATGAACTGGAAGCGGGATTCGCTCGGCTACTACGAGTTTGTGCTGCCGATTGCCCAAGTTGCCGGAGCGCTTGACCGATGCATGGTGAGACATTACCTTGAAGTTGCCGCTGAAGACCTGAGCCGATGCGACAAAGTTATCCTTTCAGGAACAGCCCTCAAAGACACGGCAACATTAGACCAGCCTGAGAAATTTCAGTGGCTCAAAGAAACAGAAAAGCCCGTGCTCGGCGTCTGCGCAGGCATGGAAACAATCGGCTTGGTTTTCGACGCGGGTCTGCGGCGATGCGTGGAAATCGGCATGACCCCGATAAGCACCA
Source organism: Bathyarchaeia archaeon (assembly GCA_049512935.1). GTDB lineage: Archaea > Thermoproteota > Bathyarchaeia > Bathyarchaeales > Bathycorpusculaceae > Bathycorpusculum. The sequence goes on along the minus strand of JBEKWR010000009.1, from coordinate 50,009 downwards.
TGGTGGAGAACCCGTTTTTTTCCGGAGACTTCAAGGCTTACTCGCTTCACAGCGTCTGCGTTGACGTTTCGGGCGAGTTTGACGTGTGGGCGAAATCGGCGAGGTGCGTCCAAGTGATAAAGCACAAGCGCAAGAACATCATCGGGGTACTTTTCCATCCTGAGGTTCGAAATCAAGAAATCCTTAAGCGGTTCATTCAAGCGTGAAATTCAAAAACAAAAAAAGAGTGAGGGTGACGGTTTCCCGTTCTTTTATGGTTGAACGTCTTGGTTGAGCGTCATGCCCATGGTGATGCCCACTGAGTAGTTCAGGAGGCTTGATTGGAGCGAAGCGTTTTCCTGCATGGATGACTGGATTATGCGCATTGTTCCGTACTCGTAGTATATCTCGTAGTTGAGGCCAATATTCATGTTTAAGCCGCTGAGAAGCGAACTGGAGCTGCTTGACGTTCCTGTCGATGTATCGTTGTAGGTCATTTGCAGGTTGTTGCTGGTTATGTCCACCCCAAACACCTTGTAGGTTCCCGCAGGCACAGTGAAATCCTGAAAGCCCTTGAAAGTCACCGTTATATCCCCAGTTATGCCAAATAGTGAGGAAAAACTAGACGGAAGACTTGGGTACGGAATGGTCACGGTGTCGCCGACTTTAACTTCCGGCTTGTCCAGCAGCTGGGCAAGATAATAATCGCTCGTCGGGTTCGTTGCGTCAACGCCGCCGGTGCTGGTTCCAAACCCTTCAAAGGGTGCTGAGCAGCCAGTCTTGTCCATTACTTGAGTGGTTGAATAAGTAAATGGTATATTGTCCGCAGTCATGGTTACGGTCTGGTTCAAAGTGTAGTATGGGTCATTAAAGCCGAGGACGTCAATGATTATTTGCCCATTGGCGCTTTCATTGTTGTTAAGCCCTGATTCACCGGGAAGCGTTGTGTCACCCAGATTAAGGTTCACGTTCATCGTGGTGTTATAAACCATTTTTTCGCCGACGACGTAGTTGACTGTGAGCGGTATTGACGCGGCGCCTTGAGGAATCAAAAGCGCGCCAACAACAATGACGACAATAGCTACAGCAGCTATCACACCGTAGATTTTTTTTCCAAGCCGTTTAGAGCCCGCCGATTCTGGCGTTGGCTGACTTGATAATTCAGGGTTTTCCGATGGAGTTGCGCTGGTTAACTTGAGCATGTTTCTGTCTCCAAACGTAGATTCGCCGTTTATGCGTTTAGCTCTTAGCAAGCAAGTGCTATTTATTTTTATGCCACTTAAACTATTGAGGAAATCGAAATTTGGAGTAACAGAAACTTAATTACCGACCAAAACGTGAGTAAAATTAGGAAATTCCTCTTCCGAATGAAGTGATTTTAACATGGCAACCAAATTGTCTGTAGAAAAACTCCGAAACGAATGCAACCCTGACCTTATTCAATGTCAATCAACCAAGGATCTGACTCCTTCAAGCGAGATCATCGGGCAAGAAAGAGCCGTTCGAGCCTTAAAGTTTGGGCTCGGCATAAAAAATCACGGTTTCAACATGTACGTGGCAGGCTGGCCGGGAACGGGCAGAAAAACTACTGTTAAAAATTTCGTTGAAGCGCAAGCTAAAACCCAGCCTGTTCCCTCTGACTGGTGCTACGTTAACAATTTTAGTAACCAATACGAACCGAAAGCCATTCAGTTGTCCGCTGGGAAAGGTAAGGATTTTCGAGATGACATGAAGAACTTTATTGAAAACGTCAAGAACGCGCTTCCTAAGGCTTTTGAGAGTGATGACTACGTGGCAAGAAGAGATGCGACGGTCCGAGGGTTGGAAGAAAAGAGAAAACAGTTGATTGAAGAGGCAAACGAGAAGGCTCAAAGTGAAGGCTTCGTTATTCAAACCACACCCATCGGTTTGCTGCTGATTCCAGTGTTAGATGGAAAACCGCTGAGCGAAGAAGAAATGTTGGCGTTGCCTCAAAAAACGAAGGATAAACTGCAGGAGAAAAGGGAAAAGCTGGAAATTGAGTTTAGGAACGCGATGCGGCAGCTCATTGATATGGAAAGACAAATTCATGAAGCTTTAAAGAAGCTCAACAGGGAAGTTGCGCTCTACGCCATAGGCAACCTTGTGGAAAGCCTAAGTGAGAAATACCGTGGGCTCTCCGAAGTGACGGAATATCTTAAAGCCGTTGAGAACGACATGTTGGATAACCTGCAGCAGTTCATCAGGCGGAGCAGTGGCGGTGAACAGCAAGAGCAATTCCCGTTTCAGTTGCCTTGGATGAGAGAAGACCCCTACAAGAAGTATGAAGTGAACGTTGTCATCGACAACTCCGAAACCAAGGGCGCCCCAGTTGTCATGGAAACAAACCCAACGTACACTAACCTTTTGGGCAAAACAGAAAAAGAAGCGCAGTTCGGAGCTTTAACAACCGACTTCAGCATGATTCGGGCGGGATCAATCCACAAGGCTAACGGTGGATACCTGATTATTCCAGTTGAAGAATTGCTGCAAAACCCCTTAGCCTACGACGGCCTAAAAAGAGACCTCAGAGACGGAAACATGACGATAGCTGAACCTGAAGAACGTTATGGGTTCCTCAGCGTTAAAACGATCAAGCCCGAGCCTATTCCTTTAACAGCCAAAGTTATCTTGATTGGGAGTCCTTACCTCTACCAAATGATGTTTGAAATGGATCCTGACTTCCGAGACCTCTTCAAAATCAAGGCAGAATTCGACAGTGTGATGGATAGAACTGAGGATAAAGTGATGCAGTATGCCGCTTGGGTCTGTTCGCTCTGCGAAAAGGAAAACCTCAAACACTTAGACGGGACAGGCGTCGCTAAAATAGTTGAGTACAGTTCAAGGCTTGCCGAGGACCAGTACAAGCTATCGACCCAATTCGCCTATGCCGCTGACATAATTCGAGAAGCGAACTTTTACGCTGTACAAGACAATTCCGAGTTCATAACTGGAAGCCACATAAAGAAGGCTATAGAGGAAAAAGTTTACCGCTCAAAGTTGGTCCAAGAAAAAATCCAGGAAATGATAAAACGCGGGTTCTTCCTGATAGACACTGTTCAAGAAAAGGTCGGGCAGGTTAACGGCTTATCTGTCATGGGTATGGGCGACTTTGCTTTCGGGAATCCTTCACGCGTCACGGCAAGCATAGGCTTAGGAAGGGAAGGGGTAATCGATATTGAGCGAGAAGCCAAGATGGGCGGACCCATACACACAAAAGGTGTCCTTATCCTCAGCGGGTACATAAACGACAAATACGCCCGAGACAAACCTTTGAGCCTTTCCGCAAGACTGGTTTTTGAGCAAAACTATGAAGGCGTCGAAGGCGACAGTGCCTCAAGCACCGAACTGTACTCGATTTTGTCAGCGCTCTCTGGACTGCCCATAAAGCAGAACATAGCCGTGACTGGTTCAGTCAACCAGAAGGGGGAAGTTCAAGCCATAGGCGGGGTCAACGAGAAAATCGAAGGTTTCTTTGAAGTCTGCAAGCTGCAGGAGCTCTCTGGTCAACAAGGGGTAATGATTCCAGAAAGCAACGTGCAAAACCTGATGCTGAAAGAAGAAATTATCGAGGCAGTGAAGGCAGGCAAATTCAACATTTACTCGGTAAAAACGATCGACGAAGGCATCGAGTTTCTCACGGGAACCAAAGCTGGCGAAAGATCAGCGGACGGAACTTTTGAGGAGGGAACAGTCAATTACCTAGTTGACAAGCAACTCACAGTTATGGCTGCTAAACTGAAGGAATATCCAGGGTTCGAAATGCAGAAAAAGACTGAAAGCTAACAACTTAGGTTGTTTAACATATTTTTTCTTTCTTTTTTTTGGATTGATTGTCCCTGGATTTGTGGATTTTGAATCATTATTAGACGTTATCAAAGCTTATCTTGTAATCTGCAGAAGGGTTATCAGGTGTGAAAGTTGGCAACTGAAAAAGGCACTCGTAAACGCAAAAACATCATGGTACTTCTTTTCTTTCCAGCGCTCATCTTTATCTTCTTTATGGGCTGGAGCATGTTCTTGATAAGCAACCGGAAAAGGTCAGAATCTGAAAAGCCTAAGGCACCGAAGGATGATGGCGTAACGATTTTGCCAGCAATTTTTGAAGAAACGCGCCAAATTGCAAATGAATAATGAAGCAAGCGAACGTCTGTTTCTATCATTTGCAAACCTGAAATTTAAGTTACCATAGCGAAGCTTGCATGCTTGTTGTTGCAACAAGACAACCACAACTCCATTTATACGGCGCAAAGGATTGTTATTCTTGCGAGAAATAGCCATCCAAGAGGTACACCCATTCTTGGCGGGTCAGCGGTTAAACGGGGCGCGAATTACGCAAACCCTGACAACCAGGTGCTTATTTTGATTCGCGTCTTGGGTTAACGTGGGCGATCCGCCAAGACTACTTTTAGTTACGCGTTTCAAAAAGATTAACCGTTTTCTTGTATATAATTTATTAAGGGTCAGATATAATGCTTCCTTTCGGGAAACAACTTGAGCTACAAGGCAAATATGCATCCTAAAGTCAGCCAAGCAGAAATCGCAGTGTTCCATGAACTAAGCAAAGCTGGGTTAACCAGCGGCATGGTAACCCAAAAGCCAATCATCCTGAAATCCACGATTCCCGACTTCTGCTGGATGAACAAGCGCAAAATCGTTTACTTGGACGGCATGCCCGTGCATTCAAGCGACAAACAGCAAAAGCGGGACAGCGAAATCGATGAATTGCTGGAAGCCCAAGGTTGGGAAGTGCTACGAATCCCTTATCAACCCCCCATAACGGAAAAAGGATTGGTTGAGATAATGGCAACCATAAAGGCTTTCTTGCGTTTTGACGAAGAAACATAAGGCGCTCGGAGAAAATTGATGGCTTTAGTTTTCGGTCATAAAAACATATTTATTTCTTTGAGCACACCCTTTTGCGAATGCTCCGGTAGTATAGTCCGGTCAAACCTTACTAAGGCTTCTTACTAAGGGACTAAGTATAGCGGCCTCTCGAGTCGCGGACCCGGGTCCAAATCCCGGCCGGAGCACCAAAATTCCTTCAGTCTAACTTTTCATAGTTTTTAGCGGCAGCTTCATTTGTATGCCAAGGTCGAGCACTGTTCTTCCACTGTTCGGTTCAGCGTGAGCTCCGCCATGTTTCGGCTGTAATCCATTATGCGCCGTGAGCTATCAAAAATTAGGCGCAACAGCGAAGCCACGTTGGGGTCAAGTTTCTTGCTTGACATCAGCATGACCAACTCATTTTCAAGCGGGATGAAGGAGTCACATTTCGAAATCAGTCTCTCCGCGTCTTTGTAATCTCTCTTGAACAAGGCTTTGATGGCCTCATCATACGACCCCTGAGCAAGTGAACTGAAATTCACGAGCTGATTGTATACCTCTTCATCTATTGGGTCTTTCACGAACAGCGTTTCATCCTCAATCAGTTTCTGAAGCGAACCCAAATTGTTAATGATGTTTAAGGCGTTTTGGGCGATGCTTTCGATATCGTTAACCGCTATGCGGTAGAGAAGGAATTCTTTGGGTGTTTTGAACCCGAGTTCCCGATAGAGGTTCCGTTCTATGCCGTATTTGAGTTGGCGAACAACGTACAGTCCCAGTCGGTTCACGTCGTTGTGAGCGTTGATTACGCCGTCAAACAGTGCGGTGTTTCGGTCTTTGAGGGCTGCGATGGCGTCTCTGTTTGCGGACAGCGCTACTATCGCCATTCTTCTAACGGCTTTTTCAATTGGGAACTCTGAGTGTTTTATTAGGATTTGCAGGGTGATTTCATCTGATGTCTCATCGATTATCTCTGAGCCAAGAAAGCTGTCTCTGGCTAAGGTTTTTATTTCATTTTTGTATTTGGCTGCATCCTGCGGGTTTTTGATGTGAACTCTGATTATGTCGGCGCCTATCGCGTACAGGGCTTTTATCATTCTCACAGCGGACTGCACGGTTTCCTTCGGGTCAATGGTGATGTAGTACTCTTTGGGTTTAGCCGCGTTGCCGCGACCTTCCTTTTCCTGAATTTTTCTCGGAACAAGCATCAGCGTGGAGTCTGGTTCTATGTAGAAAGCTATTTCGCTGCCTCGTTTGAGGTCAAGGTCTTGTACCCACTCTTTGGGCAGGGATGTGATGTATGAGCCTCTTCCCGTGCATTGGACTCTTCTATAGCCTAAGTCTTTTTCTGCCAAAGCTCTCGCCTGATATATGTTTCATTTAGATTACATAGTTCATGAACTGTCATATAAATGATTACCAACAAAGTTATATAGAATACATGCCATTTTATGGGGCTAACTCTTTACAGAAAGGTGGTAAAAATGGCTGTAAACACATGCAAAATAATAGTGACGCATGGTAAACAATCAACTACGGCCAAGAGCGTCCTATGTACAAGCGACGTTGAGTTGCACATTTTAATGCTCACTTGTCCACGCTAAACGTGAAAATTGAGGTTTAAACCATGGTAAAAAGAATAATTGCAAAACAAGAAAACTGCATGGGCTGCGGACTATGCGAAGTGTACTGCATAGTTCAACATTCAAAGTCAAAAGACGTGATCAAAGCCTACAACAGCGAACGCCCCAGACCCGTAAGCAGGGTAAAGGTAGAACGGAACAAACCCGTCTCATTCGCCATCCAGTGCAGACACTGCGACGACGCTCCCTGCGTAACCGCCTGCTTGTCAGGCGCGATGCAAAAAGACGAGAAAACAGGTTTGGTCACGCATAACGCTGAGAAATGCATGGGCTGCTGGACTTGCGTAATGGTTTGTCCTTACGGCGCCATAATGATGGATAAGGAAGGACATGTAGTCGCGAAGTGCGATCTGTGCCAAGGCTTTGACACGCCAGCATGCGTCGCCAACTGCCCCAATGAAGCGTTGGTTTTCAAAGAGGTGAAGCCCTAACATGGCAAAATACGTGATTGTGGGTGCTTCAGCAGCGGGCTTAGGTGCGGTTGAAGCCATCCGTGAAGTTGATCCAGTTGGAACCATAACCGTGATAACCGAGGAAGCTTGCTCCCACTACAGCCGACCGATGATTAGCGACTTTGTCAGCGGTAAAGCGGACCTCAAAAGGGTCGATTGCCGAACAGAGGGGTTCTGGGAAGAAAACAAGGTGGAAGCACTCATAGGAAAAAAAGTCACAGCGCTAAATTTTGAGGAGAAACTGGTCCAGCTTGAAGACGGCGAAAAGGTTCCTTACGAAAAGCTGCTGATTGCGACAGGCGGCAAACCGTTCGTTCCAAAGATGGAGGGCTCGGATAAGGATGGAGTGTTCACCTTCACAACCCTCAAGGACGCCCAGTTGCTTGCAGCAAAAATCGGCAACATAAACGCAAAATCAGCAGTGGTCATAGGTGCAGGGCTCATCGGCATAAGCGTAACCGAAGCACTCGTTAAACGCGGCTTAAAGGTCACGATGGTGGAGTTGCAGGACAAAATTCTAAGCCTGCTTCTGGATCCTAAAGGCTCAGACATTGTGGAAGCTGTTGTCCGCAAGGCAGGCGTCAACATCATCACGGGTCAGTCGGTTCAGAAAATCGTCGGCAAACCAGGCAACGATGGCGCGGTCGGCGGAGTAATCTTGACCAAAGGTGACCAGGTGCCCTGCGACCTTGTCGTGGTAGCCATCGGCGTTATTCCGCGCACGGAACTGGTGGCGGGAACGACGGTGAAAATTAACAGGGGAATCGTGGTTGACGACATGATGCAGACAAGCGTGCCTGACGTTTACGCGAGCGGCGACGTGGCTGAAGCATACGACTTTGTTCTTAACCAGAACCGTCTTTTGCCTCTTTGGCCGCTTGCCGTGCTGGAAGGCAAGGTTGCGGGTTACAACATGGCAGGCAGGAAAACCACGTATGCGGGCGGCACCAACATGAGCGCCCTCAAGTACTTCGGCATACCCGTCGTCTCTGTAGGTTTAGCTAACCCGAAGGAAGATCCAACTTTGGAAGTGCTCATTAAGTTTGAACCCGAACACAACGTCTACAAGAAGCTGGTTCTCAGGAACAACGTCATCGTTGGGATGACCCTTGTGAACTCCATTGAACGGGCGGGCATACTGTTCTACCTGATGAAGAACGCGATAAACGTGAAAAAACTTAAGCAGCAACTCTTGGAAGACGACTTCAGCTGGGCAGCGTTCCCAGTTACTCTGCAGAAGAAAATGAGTGTGGTGCAATAAAATGAACCAAGATGATAGAAAAATAATCAATCCCTTCGGCGACGACAAGGATTTCTCAGGCTGCGCCATCTTCGGCATGATGAACACGGAGGGCAAACGTTTCAGTTCCAAGGATCCTGTGCGTGCAGTAACGAACATGCATGACCGAGGAAACGGTTTAGGCGGCGGCTTCGCGGTTTACGGCATCTACCCAGACTTCAAAGATTACTATGCATTCCACATAATGTACCTCAGCAAGGACGCGAAGGAGCAGACTAACCGCATTCTCGCTTCGAGGTTTGACATGATCTACGACGAAGAAATGCAGACAAGACCAGCAAACGTGCATAATCCACCGTTGGTTTGGCGCTACTTCGTTCAACCCAAGAAAAACAGACCTGAAAACCAAACCGAAGAAGACTACATAATCGAAACTATCATGCGCATCAACACTGAAACGGGAAAGGCGTTTGTTTTCTCAAGCGGCAAAGACATGGGCGTGTTCAAGGGCGTAGGCTTCCCTGAAGACGTTGCAGACTTCTTCTGCCTTGAGGATTATATGGGGTACCTTTGGACATGCCACAGCAGATTCCCAACGAACACTCCTGGCTGGTGGGGCGGAGCACACCCGTTCAACATTTTGGACTGGACCGTGATTCATAACGGTGAACTCTCATCCTACGGCATAAATCGCCGCTACCTTGAGATGTACGGTTACAAGTGCACGATGCAGACTGACACTGAAGTCTTGGCTTATACGGTTGATTTGCTTATGCGCAGACAGAAGCTGCCGATCGAGCTGGTGGCTCAAGTCCTTGCCGCGCCACTGTGGAGTGAAATAGACCGCATGGAACCCAAAAAAGCGCATCTGCTGACAGTGCTGCGTCAGACCTACGGCAGCCTACTCATGAACGGGCCATTCAGCATTGTCGTCGCTCATCACGGCGAAATGATAGGGTTAACCGACCGAATAAAGCTGCGCCCGCTGGTGGCTGGCACAAACGGCGACTTCACGTACTTGTCGTCGGAAGAGTCTGCCATGAGATTGGTTTCGCCTCAGCTCGACAAGTTCTGGGCACCAAGAGGAGGAGAACCCGTTGTGTGCAGACTAAAAAGTAAGGCTTTAGCAGGGGGGCAAACTCAATGAAAACCTACGTGATTCCCGAGTACATAGTTGAACGCGACCAAAACCGATGCATACGCTGCAAGGTATGCGTTAACCAATGCACATACGAGACCCACTCCTACGATGAAGAAACCGACACGGTCTGCAGCAAGGAAGAGAACTGTGTCAACTGCCAACGCTGCGTAACCTTCTGCCCGACGCATGCAATTACCATAAGAAGGAACCCTAACGCTAACCGAGAGAACGCCAACTGGACGTTTGAAGCCATTCAGGATGTCAAGAAGCAGGCTGAGAACGGCGCAGTAATTCTAACAGGCATGGGCAACGACAAACCCTACTACACCTACTGGGATCGACTGCTGCTTAACGCGAGCCAAGTCACAAACCCCTCGATTGACCCGTTGCGTGAACCGATGGAAATCAGAACCTATCTCGGCGCGAAACCTGACAAGCTGGAGTTGGGAACGGAAAACGGCGAAGTGGTCCTGAAGACGCAGCTTACTCCGCAGCTTTGCCTTGACACTCCGATAATGTTCTCCGCCATGTCGTACGGCGCCATCAGCTTAAACGTGCATGAATCCCTTGCGCGGGCAGCAACCGAATGCGGCACCTACTTTAACACTGGAGAAGGCGGCTTAGACCAAAGCCTCTACAAGTACGGCGCCCACACCATTGTCCAAGTTGCATCTGGACGGTTTGGTGTGCACCCCAAATACCTAGATATCGCGGCAGCCGTTGAAATCAAAATTGGGCAAGGCGCGAAACCAGGCATAGGCGGACACCTGCCAGGTGAAAAAGTCACTCCAAACGTGGCTAAAACACGCATGATCCCCGAGGGTACCGACGCACTCTCACCTTACCCGCAACATGACATTTACTCAATCGAAGACCTTCGCCAACTCATCTACGCGCTCAAAGAAGCAACTAACTACACTAAGCCAATTTCCGTGAAAATCGCGGCAGTTCATAACGCGGCGGCAATTGCAAGCGGCATGGTTCGGGCAGGCGCAGACATAATCGCTTTAGACGGCATTCGAGGCGCAACAGGCGCGGCGCCGAAAACGATTCGAGACAACGTTGGCATACCCATCGAGTTGGCTACTGCACAGGTGGATCAGCGCCTCCGGGAAGAAGGCATACGCAATCAGGCTTCCGTGGTTATTGCAGGCGGCATAAGAAGCAGCGCAGACGTGTTCAAAGCAATTGCTTTGGGCGCTGACGCTGTGTACATCGGCACCGCTGCTTTGATAGCTATGGGCTGCACTGTTTGCCAAAAATGCTACACTGGCAAATGCCCGTGGGGCATCGCAACAAGTGATCCGTGGATTAGCAAACGCATCAACCCTGACATCGCTTCCAAACGGCTTGTCAACCTGCTCAACAGCTGGAGCCTAGAGATCAAGGACATGATGGGCGGCATGGGAATAAACGCCATTGAAAGCCTACGTGGCAACCGCTTAGCACTTAGAGGCGTCGGATTAAGCAGATCTGAATCAAGAATCCTCGGAGTGAAATTGGCAGGAGAGTAAAAGCATGCTTGAACAAAAAAGCAAAATGGAAATCGAGGAAAAGTACCTTCGATACGTAAAAGAAGAGGGTAACGTGCTGAAAATCAACGCGGAAGGGCTCTACTACAGAGACCTAAACGCTCTGCTGAGGCAGGCAATCTGCACAGGCGTTGAAAGAATAGAGATACACAACGTCTGCGGGCAACGGTACATCGGCACGGACTTGGAGACGAACATACAAATTGACGTTTACGGAACGCCTGGAAACGACCTTGGCGCCTTCATGAACGGACCCAAACTTGTGATTCATGGCAACGCGCAGGACGGCTGCGGCAACACGATGAACGAGGGACAAATCATCATTCACGGGCACGCCGGTGACGTCACGGGAAACTCGATGAGGGGCGGAAAAATCTTCGTCCGCGACTACGTCGGCTACAGGGTCGGCATACACATGAAAGAGTACCAGCGCAAAATCCCCCAGATAGTCATCGGGCAAACGGCAGGCGACTTCTTAGCGGAGTACATGGCGGGCGGAGTAATGGTCATTTTAGGCTTGAACCTCAAAGAAGGCGAAAAATGCAAAGCCAAATTCGTCGGAACAGGAATGCACGGCGGAGTCATCTACGAACGCGGAGAAATCTTAGAACCCGTCAACGGCACAAAAACAATGGAAGTCGGCAAACGCGACCTAAAAACAATTGAAGGCTTAGTTAACGAATATTGCAGCCACTTCGGCGCTGACCCCAAAGAAATCATGGCGCAGAAATTCAAGAAGATACTGCCAGTTTCGAAAAGACCCTACGAGAAACTGTTCTCCCACTAAAACCCTTTTTTCAACAGTTTTTTCTTGGTAAGCCATCCCTCTTTCCTAGTTCTCAGCGACGTGAAGATCGATTCCTATGTTCTTGACAAGCCTCTTCAAATCCTCGTCGCTCATCCATTCAGTCCGCAGGTAATTGAGGATTCGTTCATCGCTTAATCCTAACCGCTGAGCCTCAATCACCGCATAACGGTAGGCCTCCACCTCGGTCGGTCTGTCCACGTAATCGTATTCTGGGCTGAACAGTTCTCTGCCTTCCAGATGCTGCTTAACGTGGCACAGTTCATGAACGACATCAAGGTAGATGTCTACTTTGTCGCCGTCGCTCAAATATCGCTTGTTAACCATCAAGTGCCCGTCCTCGTCGTTCACACCCATGTACCCGAACCACATGAACTCCACCTTCAAGTTTCTGAGCACCTCATCGGTCTTGTCACCGAAAATGCCGCGTACAGCCTGGGAATTTTCGAATCCCCTAAAGTAATCCAGGAACATCTGGGTTGAGGTTCCGAAACGAAGCATCCTTGTAAGCTGCAGCTTTCTCATTATTCCGAAAAATCTCCAGGCGATGTGTTCTCCCCATGAAGCCATTTTTGTGCCTCTCCCTCCCATTATGCAGAAGCACTATTTGAACGCTGACAAACTTAAGCACAAAGCGTTGAACGCAGCAAGAGGCATCGATGTAGCAAACAGGCAAATCTTGAGGATAAAATTCTTAAACTCAACAATAGAGAAGAGAAAAGGACGTGGAACTGATGAAGCCGAAAGACGCAAGAAGCCGAATGGATATGGCGAATGAATTCTACAGTTTCTTGTTCTCTCAAGTTGAAAAGTTACAGCTTAAGCTTCCGGAGTCAGCTACTCAAGACATGTTCGACAGCCTCAACAACTGATTGCCCTTAAGCGCGGAAGCGTCTCTTTTTGTCAGGCACCCATAAAGTCGGTTAATGTCAGGTTTTCAGATGGAAGTTCAGCCGTGCCCAGCATGAAGGATGGGTGCTTCTCCAAGTTTATCTCCCGCGTGTACATGGTTTTGCTGAAGGATAAGACGGTGTTGGCTTTGGCGCAGGTTATTTCCTGAAGTAAAATGTTTCTTCGGCTGTCAGAGTAGGGGAGGTAAGTTGCGACGACGACTATTTGGTGTTTTCGTGCAAAACTGGAGAGGTAACTGACGATTTGGCTGTAAATCTTCTGTGCTTCTTCATGTGCGACGTCGTTGTCTAAGAAGAACCCAGCGATGTCGGAAATCACTACGAGTTTAGCATCGTATTGTTTTACGGTTTCTTCAAGTTTGTCAAGTATAAGAGAGGTCAACTGGTAGGCGGTGAATGCTCTTGAAATAAAGATGCGTTCAAGCACTTCCCGCGGGTTAAGCTGGTGAAGCTGGGCTAAACGGGCAATCTTGTACAGTCTAAACGTGTTTCCGCCGTCGATAAAGACAACGTTGCTTCCTAAGCCGCCAAGCTGCGCTGGCAACTGCGCTCGGATGCAAAGCAGAGAAGTCAGCGAAATAACTGATGGTGACCCGTAAAGAACCGCGAAGTCTCCTGGAGCAAATCCTGGAAAAAGCTCATCTACACCAGGCATGTTCAAAGAAAACAGCGGCTGCGCCATCGCAGGCTTCGCCATTAAATTTTGAGTCATTCCACTTTTGCGCTCCTTTTCAACGAGGGCAACTTCGGCGTTTAACCCTTTTTAAAGCATCGCTGTAACGACCTCTAGGCGCAGGGGAGGGTAGACTGAAAGTGAAAAACGCAAAAAGCTTAGGCTTGTTGCTGTTTGCGTGTCTCTTTTTGTTCCCGCAGAATCTGGGTTGCCAAAGTCATCAAAAATATGACTGAAAACACCATAGCCGCGATGCCCACCTTGTACATGACGCTCATGTCAAGGTACAAAATCGCAAAAACAGACACAAGCATCAACGCCAGGATGAAGGCTTCTTGAACTCCGCTGAACACTTTTGATGTGCCAAAACTCATTAGTTTACACCAACGTTTCCTAAATCAGTGCACATGCGTGGGATATTAATTTTCTGCCTCCGCTCCACTTAATCAGTGCAAGAAAGCGATATGAAAGATGATTCATCGCAAAGAAACTGGAAGAATAAAATCGACTTGGCTGTTCTGGTTTTTCGCATTTGATCCCATTTCAGCCATGAATTTCAAAAGTGAAACCCATTAACTTAATATACTGTTTGACCAACTAATAATTCCAAAATTAACTGGAGGAACAGGGTTTGCTCGGTTATGCAGGGAAAATTCTGCGCGTTAACTTATCTACAGGCAAGACAACTGTGGAGAAACTAGACGAGGAAACAGCTAAAAAATACGTGGGCGGCATAGGTTTAGGCATGAAACTTTGGCTCGCCAACTCGAAACCGGGCGTTGACCCGTTAAGCCCTGAAAACCCATTAGTTCTAGCAGTCGGCCCAGTCTCGGGAACAATGTTTCCAACAGGCGGAAACGGACACGCCTTCATATCAAAATCACCTGCAACGGGCGGCGTCGGCGAAGCAGTGAGCCACGGAACGTTTGGAGCAGAAATGAAAAGAGCTGGCTACGACGCCATAATTCTAGCTGGAAAAGCAGAAAGACCTGTTTACTTATGGATTGACGATGATTCAGTCCAGTTGCTTGACGCGGAAAAAATTTGGGGCAAATCTCCCTCCGAAACCGAAGACGCGATTAAAGAAGAGATCGGCGACTACTACGTGCGTGTGGCGTCTATCGGGTTAGCAGGCGAAAAGCAATCCAAAATCGCTAACATAATCAACGAGAAAACTCGGGCAGCTGGAAGAACAGGGCTCGGCGCAGTCATGGGGTCAAAGAACCTCAAAGCCATCGCCGTCCGAGGAACCAACGATATTGTCGTTGCGAAGCCGGAAGAATTCATCGAATTAGTGAAAGAGTTTCATGAGAGAATGAAGGGACCCGCAGCGCAGAAGTATCGAACTTTAGGGTCAGCGGAAAACGTCATGATTCAAAACGCACTGTACTGCATGCCTACACGCAACTACACTAACTCTTATTTTGAGCACGCGGGAAAAGTAAGCGGCGAAGTCCTCAACGAACGGTACGTCGCGAAAATAATCGCGTGCAACTCGTGCGCCATGCGATGCGAACACGAAGCGGTGGTCCGTGACGGACCCTACAAGGGAATAATGGCTCGGATGGAGTACGACAATATCTGGGCGCTTGGTCCGAACTGCGGCGTTGACAGGCTTGACGCGATAATCAAAGCTGCTGAACTCTGCAACTACTACGGGTTAGACGCGCAAAGCGCGGGCGTGACCGTCAGCTTCGTGATGGACTGCCACGAAAAGGGCATCTTGTCACATGAGGAACTCGGCGGAATAGACGCTCACTTCGGCAACTCAGAAGCGGTCATTCAGCTTATAGAGAAAATCGGCAACCGAGAGGGGATTGGCAACATCCTTGCAGACGGCGTTAAAGCAGCATCACAGAAAATCGACAAAGACTCAGAAAAACTTGCGCAAAACATCAAGGGTCTAGAAGTCACAGGCTACGATTTACGATGCCTCAAAACAGCAGCCTTAGGGTTCGCCGTTTCCTTCCGCGGGGCTGACCATAACCGAAGCGGCGCATACGCGTTTGACATATCGGGTAAAGTTGACCGCTTCAAAGCTGAAAAGGGCAGAGGCAAACTGGTCAAGGACTCCGAAGATGTTTACGCGTTAATCGATTCGCTGATCATCTGCAAGAACTCCAGAGGCACCCTTTACAAGGAGTTGCCTGACATGGCGAAACTCTACACTTTAGTTACTGGTTACGAGATGACGCCTGAAGAATTAGGTCTTGCGGGCGAACGGATAAACACTCTTGCGCGGCTAATCAACATCCGCGAAGGATTAAGCCGCAAAGACGACACGTTACCCTGGAAAGTCATGAACCAACCAGTCCCCGACGACGGGCCGTCAAAAGGCGCGGTGGTAACTCAAGCTGAGCTTGACCTGATGCTGGATGATTATTACTTGGCACGCGGCTACACGCAAGGCGGAGTGCCCACGAAGGCTCTGCTCGACAAGCTCGGGCTGGAAGATTTATCAAGTATAATTGAAGGAAAAGGGGATTAGAAATGGTTAAAATCCACGAGAGAAAATTCGTTTCAGTTGACCCGGAAAAATGCGTAGGCTGCCAAATCTGCGAGTATGCCTGCTCATTCACTAAGGAAAAAGCCTTCAACCCACTCAAATCGCGCATACGTGTTGTCCGCGTTAACCAAGTGGCTAACATGTCAGTCACGTGCAGACTCTGCGAAGATCCAGCCTGCGTAGCAGCTTGCCCGCGTGATGCACTCTCACAGTCAGCGGACACCGGCAATATAGTTTTGGACAAAGACAAATGCAACGGCTGCGGCTGGTGCATCGAAGCATGCGACTACGGCGCCATAATGTTGCATCCAGAAACCAAAGTGGTCTACGTCTGCGACCTCTGCAGAGACAAAGCCGACGGGCCCCAATGCGTTAAATGGTGCCCTGAAGAAGCATTAACCTTGGTTACCAGCGACGTTTTGGCTCAGAAAGCAAGAATCAGCGCGATCAAGAAGCTGTTCCAAGAGCCAACAGAGAAAATAAGCTAAACAGCCAAAAACTAAAACAGCGCTGTATTCTCCCATATTTACCCGTGTTCTTCCACAAGGTTTAGAACTTCTTTTGCCGCGGGCTTGCGCGCCAAGTCAGTCTACTTCTTAATGCGTTTCCTGATAGACTCCAGCAACTCAGCTTCCGGCATCGGTTGAAAGTCAGGGCCAAAACGTTCTTTGGCTAATTCATAGACAGCGCGGTTAATTGGCATTGGAATCCCTGCTTTTTGGGCGAGTGAAAGCATGTATCCGTTTAAAGATTCTAGTTCAGTGGTGGTTTTGCCCGATGCCAGGTCCTGAGCGGTGCTATTCAGACCGAGTTCTTCCCGCACAACGAACCTGTAAAGGATCCCTGTGACGAATGCTGGAAGCGCAGCGCTTGTTCGAAACGTTTTCCACGATGGGATGGTGCCGAGCTCGTGCTCCTTGAACCCGTTTGCCTTGACGACTTGGATTCCTTCCCAGATTAGCCTTGCAGTCATGTGGTCAAGGGCGCCGAGGGATCCCGTGGGTCTGCATTTGGAGCATACAAGAGCGGTCAACGCGTTTGTCAGATTGACAGCCAATTTGCAATGAACTGCATCTTCGAGGCGGTCGGTAGGGCTGCATTCTAACCCTAATCGCAGGATATCTGCGACCTGTCGCTGTTCTGTTTGAAGGTCGTTCTTTGGCGTGCCAAGAATGATGTATCCCTGTTTTTGGTGTCCCACCATGCCGGGCGCATCTCGCCACGCGTTGAAACATACCACCCCGTAGACGATCTTTTCAAAATACTTGGGAAGGATCTTCTGGTTTTCAACACCATTCTGTAAGGCAACGATGATGGGTTGGTGAGACCCAAGTTGCTCCCGAAGCATGGCTGCCGTCGCCTCAAGGTCGTAGTTTTTCACGGCGATGACAACTATGGCTGGAGCCGAAACCTCACTCAACGATTCAATGGTTTTCACGGCTACGGGTGCAGCGCTGGCTTCTTGGCCTTTAACGTAGAACTTTAATCCTTTATTCCTAATCACTTTCGCGCTTTCTCCACGTGCAAGCAAGAATAAGCCGTCATGCTTAGGCGCGACCCAACCCGTCACACTCAAACCGATAGCTCCCGCTCCTACAACCACAAAACTGAGTTTTCCACTCGGCAGCATGAGTTTCTCTCCTAACGCATCTTTGGAAACAGCATTGATTAACCGAAGGGCTTTGCAGGTTTAAAAAATAATCGCAGCGCTGTATGCCGCCACGTTTTCGTGCTGGCGGTAACAAGAAGATTCGTTAAAATTTGATGGCTAAGAGATCCACAAAAAGCAGTGCGTTTAGCCGTTTGGAATTTGCCTTTGGTTTTTTTTGGGCAAATTTTTTATGGGTACGCCGTTGATTATTGCCTAAGGAAAGTTCGAAGGTGAAATGAAGCCAAAGAAAGTTTTTGTGCTGTTACTTGTCGTCTTGCTCAGCTCAACGTTTTACCTGTGTTTTCCTTCGCATGCACAAACGCAGACGACTTTAGCGGACACAATCAACAATGTCTTAAGCGGCATCAACCTCAACAACGTGTCTCCTGAATGGGGCAGCATTTACAGTCAAATATTCGGTCTCACCAACCAAAGCATATTTGACACGCTGATTCAAAGGGCTGTAAGCCAGAGCGATTGGCAAGACGCCATTTGGGTTGCAAGGCTGGCAGAGTTGAACGGGTACAATTCACAGGTAATTAATAGTAGCGTTAAGCTTGCGTTGCAGAACCAGTTGATGGATGACGCTTTACCCGCGTCGCTTCCAACGTGGCTTGTTTACTCCGTTTATGACAGGTACATGATTAACGCTTACCGCTACGCGGAGGAACTCGGTGTTCCAGGGTGGAACATAACGGATGCTTTCTGCCAGTTTGCAGACGCTTACCTTGCTAGTCGCGCTCAAGACGGAACAGACGGTGCAATGCTGGCGCTTACTCAACCGCCTATCGATTACGGACGGTACTTCGATGAGTACGCGGAAACTCTTGGGGTTTTCTTGGAGTTTGCTCTAAACGGGTTAAGCTTAAACTACACGATTGACTTAAGCAGCGGACCTTGGAATGCAGCCACAGATTCCTTTGAGAATAGCATGATGAATGACTACGGCTACGCTGACAGCGTGAACGTGACGGTTACCAACTTTATGGATGACGTGTGGAATAACGTACAAAGCCATTGGGGCTTAGGCGTCTACGGGTATCAGGCGCCAGATGGCACAGTTGAGTGTGAAATGGGGAACTTTGCAATGTTAATAGCTGAATACCAGAATTATCTGGGGGCGCTTCCATATTTTGATCGAGTAATAAGTGACCTGCAGGATAAGCTTTTGGTTAACGGGTGGGCTTCTGGCGGGTGGGGCGGCAACGTCGGAGTCCTTCAGCACGCAGATGGTAACCCTCAACTTCGCTTGGAAGAAACTCTTGCTGCCTTGAGTTGTCTACAAACCTTTTATCAAAACTTCACTTCTGGTAATCAAGCAAATTGGCAAACTATGCTTCCTCAGGCTTGGCAGGGGCTAATTGGCAGCAGCGTGTACAGCAACGGTCAGTTCCAGTTTACAGCCGACAGCCCATCCGATAGCTCGCCCAACACTTATTCCGATGACGCTTCACTTCTCGGAGCTATGATTCTATTTCTCTACGGAATAGTGCCGCACACGGGAAGTTTAGCCGTCAACATGAGCAACGAGCTATACGAAGACTATCAAACCTGCTTTCCAGTAAACCAGTGGCAATTCAATTACCAAAACCGAACCATCAGAATCCCAGTTAACGCGGGAACTTTAGGCTTCATGTTCGGCGGGCAAGAAGTCACTGAGAACTTTCCGTTAAGCGGAGTGTACCAAGTTCAGTTCTCAAACGATTGGAACAGCATAGTTTCGGTGACGGAAATTTCAAGCTTAGAACCGCTAAGCCTGCAGCCTGCTACATTAGCGGTTTTGCCTCCGTTAGGCTACACGCCACCATCAGACATAACTCCACCAACTAATCCAAGCCAGCCAACTCCTACACCCAAAGCGTCCACCACTTCAACGCCGACACCTACACCTCATCCGACAAGTCAACCCCAACACTCCACTCCTCCTACTCCTTCTTCGACCTCTCCGCCCACCCTGAGCACTTTTCCAACGCTGTCCTACTCCATAGTGGCGATAGCTGCCGTATGCGTAGGCGCCATGACAACAATGCTAGCCCTCAAGAAAAGAAACGGCGGTTTCTTGAAATCGCAGAAAAGATGAGGTGCATCCCTGCTGTTTCTTTTGTAATTTTGCGGTTTTGAAGCACACACATTTTTCATGAAAAACAGATGCATCGCAGCGCCAAAACCATAAAGAACGCAGAGAGCCAACCCGTTTTTCCTATTCTATGTGCCTTTTTAACCGTAAAATTGAAAAGCCTATGTTGCCATAACAAGCAGAAAAGCATGAGGCAAACGTGATGGTTAAACTCAACAAAACCGACGAGAAAGTTGTAGCCGCGCTTAAGGCTGAAGGTAAAGAATTAACCCTGCAAGAATTAACTGACAAAACAGGCGAAAGCCCAAAGAAGATCTTCCGGTCGCTGCGGAAACTGTTCGAACACGAAATTATCTCAACCCAAGCCCGCAAGTACAAACTCACAGGCAAGATGCCCACTGGCAAAGGCGGCGAAGAAGAAGCCGAAGACCTCCCAGAGTAGCGTTGGCTTCGACATTTACGGCAGAGTTTACGCGGCGCACTATTTTTGAGGAATTATCTCCGAAATGAGGGCACCGTTCCTCGTGCTTGGGCAAAGCCTTTTTTTGCTCGCCAACTGTCTTTCAAAACCGAGGATAAGCACCGAGACATCTTTTCACCCCCCCGCGGGAGCTGATAGACAAATTTTATATTCCTCTTTGAAGTGCATAAATGCGTCGTGCAAAAACGCTTTTTGCACCATAAATCATAGAAGGAGTTGAAAGTAGTGTCCGGAAAAGAAATGTTCAAAGCAACTTGCTCTGAATGCGGTCAAGAATGCGAAGTTCCATTCAAACCCGACCCAAGCAGGCCAGTTTACTGCCGAGAATGCTGGGCTAAGAAACGACCAGCAAGACCAAGCAGACGATATTAAGCAAAAGCTTACCCCATAGAAATCCCATTTATCTCAATTGTTTTTTTTGTTTTTTCGTTGATTTTTCGTAGCGGTTTTTTTCTGCGAACAAAAGCTAAATATCATCGATTGTTAACCAAAGGGGATTATAGTAAGGTATCAAGGGCTGGTAGTTCAGCTGGTATGAACGCTTGACTTGCACTCAAGAGGTCGGGGGTTCAAATCCCCCCCAGTCCACTCTGTTCTTGAAATAGAGAGTGATTCAAGATTATTTATTCCGCGCGCGCATACCTAATCGCCAAGAATCAATCCCCCAACTTTAAAGAAGATAATCGCTGGTAGGCTCAACCAATGCCCTTATTGTAAGAGAATGACATAAGTTTTAAGTTAAGATACAAACAAACAGGTTTAGTTAACCAGGGAATAGATTTGGATTACTCGCAATTAATAAAGAATTGGCATCTCAAAGCAGCGGAGCAGGACTATTTCTCAAAATTTATCTTCGAATACTTGGCGTTCATTGCGTACCTCAAAACGATAAAGTATATCCCTGCCGACCCAGCCTCAACTTTTCACGACCGGGACGTTATTCAAAAATTAAAGAGCGACGAAGATTTGAAATCAAGATATCTCAGAATAGTTGATGAGAACCCAATAATAAGGTTAGCTTGGCAGGAGCTTAAACTTGAATTAGATAAAAAGCCGTTGGGTAATGTCTCAAGGAACCCTAGTAGGGTGTCAGAAATTGAATATTGGAATTGTTCACATGAAAAATTAACTCAGAAGACACCAGGCGAAAAAGCGCTAGTATGCGGAGTTTTGCATTCGTTAACAGATTGGGAAAACATGGTTGAGTTTTGGTATAGCATAAGAAACAACCTTTTTCATGGAGCTAAAGATCCAGAAATAGAAAGAGATCAAATGGTCGTTAGAATTGGGTACGTAACATTAAGCAGGTTTATGGATATGTTCGTGTAACTCCAAGTGACTGCAGCTTACTACCATTTCTGGCTTGCCGCTTAGCGCCGTGTTCTTTGCTACAATTAACCTCGGAAACGTGAACCTATAAATTGAAATATTGAAATATTTGCTCTATGGCCAAATCATTTTCTTTAATCTTTTAAGCGTTCATTGAATGCTAAACGTAAGTTTAATAGGCACATTATCGCATGGGCATGACAAGCACGGGTGTCAAAAATGGGAAACCTGGGTGTAGACATAACCAAAAAAGCCCTTTTAGACAACATAAAGAGAATTCAGTTTCTATCAAATAAGGGATCCGTTTTCGGCGTGCAAAAAGGAAAAAATCATATTCTCATTCGAGCTAGCGAAAGCAAATTTCATACCCACGAATGTAAGGGAAAAATTGGACACGGCTGGACCGATATTAACAGAAACAATTTACTAGACTTCAAGAACAACTCAATTGATTTTTTTGTGTTTGTAACTCAATGGCCCACATTTGAAAAAAGCAAGCCTGATTGTTACCAAAACAAATTTGTCATAATCCCTACCAAGGACTTAGAGAAGCTAATTAAGAATAAACCAACAGGCCAGAATGGAGTTTACCGCTTCTATTTCTATTTTGAAGGACAAAAGGCAATTGAGATTAGGGACGAAACAACTGACTATTCTGATTATTTCAACCATTGGGACTTAATTAAAAACGATTTAGAAAGATAGCGCTAGAAACGGGTGTAGCAACTTGGTCTTGTAAAATGGGGTCATTTACTTTCGATAATTATAGTGATTAAATCAATGATTGAGCTATTTTTACGAAAGTGACAAATATAATGAACGATAATTAATTGCATATAGCTGCCTTAGGACTTGTTTAAAATGTCTTACGGATGGGAAAACCGACGGCACATAAGAGTTCCTTCGGACGCAATTGAACGTCGTCGTAAACCATATGGTGGCTCTTCCGACAAGAAGAAAGTAAATTTTGGAGAAAAAGGTAAGAAACTTGAGGAAGAATATGAAAAATGTGTAAAAGATGTTTCGGCTGAAGGCAAGCTTTCAGATACTGAAAACTTATTTTTCGTTTTAACAACTAGAAAGCCAATAGAACAAGAAGATAAAATCCTAAAACCGTTAGGCATTACGTTTTCCTTGCAAATGAACGAATGTTCAGCAGTGGTGAGCATTGAGAAAAAAGATGTTCAGGCATTAACAGAAAAGATAAAATCATACAAAGAGAAAAACGAACTTAAAACTTACCTAAACGAAATTGAAGAAATAAGTGCTGTGAAGATAGAAAAGATTGCTCCAGACCTAACAGATTGGATAAGGTCTGAGGAACCTACCAATATTGAAATAGAAATGTTTCCTAACTTGGGGCAAGTTTACTATGAAAAACTAATTCAGAAAACTAGTGAGTTCTTGGTTTCGCATGACGACAAAATAATTGATTCCTTAATTGACGATGAATCTGCTTCGATACGAGCTTACGCAAAGCCGCAAACTATTAAAGCGATAATTCAAGGGACGGATTCAATCTGGCAAACGAGAAAAGCACCCTCAGTAACACTGGAAAGGCCACAAAATTTAGACGTAAAAACCCCGTCGATCCCAACTGAACCAATCTCTAATTGCAAAACAATATGCGTGCTTGATACAGGAGTAAAAAAAAATCACCCTTTTTTGCAAAACCTTGTTACTCAATCTCAAGATTTTTCATCTGACAACAATGCAGATGATGTGGATGGTCATGGAACCTTCGTGGCTGGGCTTGCGGTATATGGCAACTTGGAAAATGCTGTTGACGCACAAGCCTCAGCAAATATTATCAACGCAAAGATACATGGAGCATCAGATAATGGCTATCTAGAAAAAAGAATCATAAAGGCAGTGAATCAATTCCATTCTCAAGCTAAGATTTTCAGTCTTTCAGTAATGTATGAGACATGTTGTAACGTAGATTTGCCTTCTGACTTGGCCTATAGGATAGACAAACTTGCAAATGAGCATGAAGTGTTATTTGTAGTTTGTACGGGAAATGTCAAGGATAATTTGCAGTCCCTTGTTAATCAACAAAAATATCCGTTGTACCTGCAGGACGAGGCTTGTAAAATCTTCAGCGGGGCGGAAGCAAGCACAGCGATAACAGTTGGAGGAATTGCTAACAAGGATACTAAGAGGTCACTTGCAAAAACGGGTCAGCCCAGTCCTTTTACAAGGCGTGGGCAATTTATGAAAAGGTGTAAGCCCGACGTTGTTTGTTATGCAGGTAATCTTGAGCTTGATACATTCGGGCAACTCAGTTCTCATAATGCCGCGCTAGGCGTTATTTCTTTAGGTGTAAATAACAACTTGGCGTATGACCTAGGAACTAGCTACTCAGCCCCAATTGTGGCAAATATACTTGCGCGACTGTATAGGGAATATCCTGAGGCAAGCGCAAATCTTCTCAAAGCACTAGTTATTCATTTTTCAGATGTCCCAAAAAGCCATTACTCCTTAAGAGCAGACGACAACTTGAAGAAATCGCTATATGGCAAGGGGTTGCCTGAATTTGAGAATTGTGCTTACTCCCAGAACTATCGTCCGACTTACATAATTGAAGATACTGTCGGCTACGATGAAGTCGCCCTTATTCCAATTTATGTACCTCTTGCCATGAAGAAACTCTTTGGGGCAAGGAAGATAAAAATAACTTTAGTGTATAACCCGCCTGTCAACAAGGGTGTTAATGGCTACACACTAGTAGACTTAGACTTCCAACTTTTTAAGCGACTTAAAGATGGCACACTGCAAAGGCAAACGAACTTTAGATTCAATAGATATTTTAAAAAGCCGTGGGATAACGTAAAGACCGATGCCATAGAGTGGGAGCACAATGGTTGGGGAACTGAATGGCAGCTTAAAATAACGCCGACGGTTCGATTCAAGAAATTGATCAAAAGCCTGGAGTATCAACAACGCTATGCAGTTGTTATCACGCTCGAAGATCCAAGCCAAGACCATAATATATACGACGCAATCATAGAGGAGCAAGCGCAACACATTAAGCCGAAAGAATCTGTTAAAAAGAAATATCAACAAACTCAAATCGTTCCAAAGCTTCAAAGCTTAAATTTTTGAGACTCAACTTAAGATTTCACCTCACATTGGGCATTCGAACGGGAGATCCTCTAAACCGCTTTAGTAATTTTAAAAGCAAGTGAGTCAAACAAAAAACGAAGAGAACTAATTTATACTTAGAATTATAATAAAGATTCAAGAGAAAAAATATGACCAAAGTGATAAGTACAATTAACTTGAAAGGCGGAGTTGGGAAAACTCAGATGACAATAGCATTATCTGAGTTTTTAGCGCTTGAACATCGCAAAAAAGTCCTTTTAATCGACTTGGATCCACAAACAAATGCAACCGTGGCCCTTATTGATGAAACTACCTGGCTCTCAAAAGATAAACGCGGAGAGACGCTGCTCCAACTTTTTAAAGATAAACTGGAAAAAACTACAAAGTTTGATATAAATAGAGCAATTGTTAAAAAAGTTTCAAATGTTGCCGGTGGAATCAACAACCTTGACTTGTTACCATCTAGCCTTGGTTTGATTGAAATACAGGATTCGCTACCTCTGATCTCAGCAGGACGATTCTATGTGGCCAGTCCGGTAACAATCTTAAAAGAAGCAATCAATGACGTTCTAGAGAACTATGATTATGTTCTCATAGACTGCCCGCCTAACTTGGGAATAATTACATTGAACGGCATTTATTTTTCTGATTATTATGTAATTCCTTGTATACCTGATATACTTTCGACTTATGGGATTCCACAGATTCTCAACCGAGTTAATAGTTTCAAAGCTGAAACAAAAATCGGAATAGAGGCTCTCGGAATTATAATTTCAATGTATAGAGCTCAGAGTAGATTGCACGATTCAGTAATTCGAGAACTGAAGGGAAAAGTAGCCCACAGCAATTATCCCCGAGTATTTGAAACAATGATTCCTTTGACAGTCAGAACTGCAGAAGCAGCTGAATTTGATGCCCAAGTGAACACCTTAAAACAAAAATATGGCTATGGTAGAGTATACGAAGATTACCAACTTCTAGCGTCGGAGTTTCTAAAGTATGTCCGAAAGTGAGGAAAAAGCAAAAAGAATTAGTACTTTTCTTAGGAAGCTTGCTGGAAAAATTGAAGAAAATCCCCATATTTTTGATGACATTGAAATTAAAGATATTCCTGTGCTAGTTGCCAGCAAGAGAACTAAAAAAGATTCACAGGTAGATATTTCAAAAGTCCTTTCCGAAGAGGGTCCAGCAGCTTTGAGGCAGAAACTCGATCAATTAGATGTTAAAGAATTGAAAATAATCATTCGTAATAATGGATTTGACCCCGCTAAGCTTGCGGCAAAATGGAAGGATAAACAACGATTGATAAATCTGATAATTGAAAGGATATCAGCACGTAAGGAAAAAGGACAAGCTTTCATTAACTATTGAAGTAACGAGCGCTATGACATTCTAAATCTTTATTTCGGACTTATTGTTGCTATTTCAGTGCTCTATCTATTTTTTGGACGTCATCAGTACGTTCGGCCGTGACTTTTCCCGTTTCGGGATCCCGTTCGATTACGAAACAACGGAATTCTGCTTTTTCCTTTTCTGGGTCATTAAGATATACTCCGCGATTTAATGATTCCCACAAATCTTTGCTATGAGAGGAAAGAAAAAGCTGCAAGTTGTTTTCCCTTGCTAAGTCGACAAGATGTTTGATGAGTTTTTTCATAGAGCCAGCATGTTGATGACTTTCGATTTCTTCCATGAAAATTGCTGTGTTCTTAGATGCAAGCGCAGTTCCTATTATTCCTACGCAAGATCTAAATCCATCGCCAAAGCCGCTAAAGTATTTTAACTGTCCTGTCTCCCGTATGGCCAATCTTTTTTCGTTAGGGTTTTCAACTTGAGGAATGAATTCCCACTCTTCGCCTTTTCCATAAATGTCATTAAGTATCTGCCCAAACTTTATTTCCAAAACAGGCTTAATTTTGAATTTTGCCAAAATACTTTCTATTTCGCGCACTTTTGATTTAAGGGTGCAATCAATGTTTGAGACGGCTCCAGCAAATTGCACTAGCTGTTCCTTGACGTCCGGAGGTTCCTGAGAATTACTGATCATAGTCGGGAGGCCCCTGCCTGACACCAAACCTGAGACAAATGAAAAGTCTCTAGCCCTGTAAAGAACTTCTCCAAGCGTGATCATTCGCATCTTTCCGCCAGTTATGCTTGAGGTGATAACTTGGTCATTTATTCTTTCGTCAGTTTTCAAAGAAATTTTCCACTCAAGTCGAAAAGAGTCAAGGACTACAGATATCATTATCTGAGAGTCCGTGTCATACTTATACCATAATTGGCTTCCGCCGCTAACCACATCAGCTCGCTTGTTCATCGTTTCAGACAACTGAGGTGAAAACTGCAATTCCCTAAGCAAATAATACGCAGCTTCCATGACTGTCGATTTGCCTGAGTCATTTTTTCCGATAAGAAGATTCACTTTGCCGATGTCTTTAATTTGGCATGAACCTATTCCCTTGAAATTTTGAATTTGAAGTTCAGTTATCATATAGCAAGCCTCTAGCCATAGCTTATATCATAAAGGGAGTAATTAGAATTTTGCCCTCAAAAATTATCTGATAATTATCTGAGTATTGAAATAAAACAAAAAAGAATCGGTCGCTAATCTTAATCTCTTTTTACGTGAAAAAATAAATGTGCCTTGCATCAGCCCTTAATAAATTAATAGAGTTTCAAGATAATATTAGTTATGAAAATAAAAAAAGAGGATTTGCGGGTGATATCTCCACTTGCATAGGGGTTCAAATCCCCCCAGTCCACTTTTGTTCTTGAAATAGAGCTTGATTCAAGATTATTTATTCCCATATTTTGATTCCCATTGATTCCCAACTTAACCTGCTCTGCTGTGACTTTGTGCAATGTGTATTTCCTCTTTCCGTTTTCAAAGCCCAAGTAATGCTTTACTCGGAAACTTTGTCCTCTTTCCTCTAAGAAACCAACGTTATTACAAACTGGACATACAAGCTTCATGTTTTTCTCTCCACTCGTTCTATTGCTTCCTTAACAGCGTTCTGCTAACCCAATTCAGAACTGACTTTTCCAAAAAATCAATGCTCAAATCTGTAACCAGAAAAATCTTTGTGGACAAGAGGAAAAGGCTACTGTGCGACTGCTTTAGACTTCTAAAGTGCCAACCTGATATGAGATACTGGAGCAACCAAATCTGATAGATTTTAAATAAAAGAAACGCTGATATCATCATTACCTATTAGGCGGTGACATCTTGCCCGAAGCTTATTTACCCGATTACAAGTCTGATTATAAACCTGAAGTTGCTAATTGTAGTTTCAAATCTGGAGCACGAGGGCTTGATTTGCCCTCAAGTTATCCTGTTTATTGTATTTACATTCCTTCGGGCATGGAGAGAAATTACGAGATTGATATGATTCAAAGACTAAAGGTATGGGGCACAAACATGGGTCAAAACGTTTTTGTTGCTGACTGGGATATTGGCGACCCCAGTTACAGGGACCTCATTAGAATCTTAGGTCCTAGGAACACTCCAATGATTATTTTTACAGATAAATCCGAAATTGACCAGAATTCCTTCATTTTAGCAATAGATGACCCTAAACTAATGAAAGACAATGACCAACTTTGTGACCTTCTTCCCAAACTGGCAAATCTAATAATGGATGGTTGCAACCAAGAAGCTGTTAAGGATGCTATTCAGAAAAAGGATAAGAAAAAACTAAATGATGTTTTGAAAGCCATTGCGAAAGCAAATTTCAGTATCACAGCATTTGGAGTAACCGTGTCCTTTGGGAAAAGTAACTAAAATCTAATGCTTGCAAAAACTCCGCTTGCTCTCTTAACCCTCTAGATAGGTCTTAGGTCTCAACGTCTGTTTATGACAGTTTTTCGTATTTGACCTAGCAAGCCCTGGGTGCACCTACATTTGTTAAAATTTAAGTAGCTCTGGTTGCAGATAGCTAAGACGTAAGAGTTCTTTTCATTTCCTCATACTGTTCTTTGGTAATTTCTCCCTTGGCATATCTTATCTTGATAATATGTAATGGGTCTTCTGTGTTGTTTGGTATTTGCTCTTCAGGCGTAGCAGGCTTTGGTTTTGTTCTTTCACTTTTTGACACAACTGCTTCTAAACTCTCCGCAAATTCATCCATAGAGTTTGAATGGTCAAAAACAACCGTTTGGGGCTGGTTGACGCTATCTTGAAATTCAATGTAAAAAATCTTGTTCACTCTCTGCCAAGCTAGAGCCAAGACCCCAACTAACAAGACTCTCATAGCATCAATCTCGCTACCTTCTGCAACTTTGACTTTGTTAACAGCGACTATTGGAATCTCAAAACCAAAGTAGTCCGATTGAAAGACCACCTTGTCTACCGGATGAGAATACAAAGACAATACGCCATCTGCTTGAGTTGTAAATGCTGGGTGTCCACCTAGATAACGGCAAACAACTTCTAGCACTAGCTCTTTAGCATGCTTCTTCTGTAAAACATGCTCTTGGTCAACATGCTTTAACATATTTTTCTCTCCCTTAAACAACTTGCCGCATTCAGGACAATATATTTCTAAATCATCTGTCATAGTAGTTACCTCTTGCCCAGCCTCCTCTTTGTATCTTTTACTATTTAAAACTCAAGCACTTGGATAAGAATAAAAAGCAGAGTCAATGCCTTATTGAGATTGCAAAAGTAAGTCACTCTGTGTTTGTAGTTTTGCCTTGATTGTTTTTTGTTGTACGTCTAAGAGTAATGGCTTATAGTAGAATTTCATGAATACTGTTTGGCTAATCCTTCCTTGTAGCAGGTCAACTAGTTCTTGGGGTAAGCAGTTTCTAAGTTTTGTTGCGAATAAGCCATGCTCTTTGCCGAGAAACTTGCCGACAGCCGCTTCAATGTTTCCGCCCCCGACAGGCGCCAGAGCTATCCTCGCCATGCACAGCAGTGTAGAAAGACGCGGGGAAATGTCGAAAAAACAAAAACCGCGGTCCACAAACGATTAAACCTCTAAATCAAGAATGCCGCCCAACCCAAAAGTTGCAACCCGCAAAAATCCTTCAAGTTTCCCAAACTGGAAAAACAGAACCCGAGCAAAACTGAACCCGACCTTGAAGAAGCTCTGCGCCCGTAACCGACAATAACTGACAATGCCGCCTACATGGAGTCAACATTGAAAGTCGCAACCCGCCCATAGCAAAGTCGCAACGAAAAAGCAGAACCCAAGCCTAAACCCAAAAAGCAACAGGGAACGCAACCTGCCACCCGCGAAAGTCGCAACTTATCCGTAGCAAAAGTCGCAACTTAAAAATATCTAGAAAAAGGCAACCAAAAAAAAAAACACGCTTTTCCAAACTGCTTCTTAAGCCTACGCACTTCCAACGAAAAATTCACAGGTTTCAAAAGAAGCTTGATTTAAGCTTATTTCTTTTTCTTGGTTTCAGCTTTATCCCTGAGGGCTTCGAGTTTCTCTGAGACTTTTCTGCTTCGTTCTTCAGCTTCAGCCAGAACGGGTTTCCAATCTTTGTTTTTTACTATGACCGTTATTCGTTCGATTTCTTCGGGCAACTTCTGTAAGGTTTCGCTCGTGCGTTTATCAGCTTCTTCATCAGTAGTTACGGTCTCTAAGGCTTCTTCAGGGCAGAATTCCACACATTGAGGTTCACCGCCGCAGAGGTCGCATGCCACTGAAAAGCCTGTGTCTGGGTGAATTGAGATACCGCCATGTTCGCAGGCTACAACGCACCAATCGCAACCTTTACACTTCGCATCGCTGCGTATTAGGATGCCTGTGGCTTCTTCTTGGGAGAGTGCTTGTTCGGGGCAAGCTGTGACGCATTTTGCGTCTTCGCATGCTCTGCATGACAAGGCAAAGTTGAAGAGGGGTTTCATGCGGACAACGCGGATTCTGGACAGCAGTGGAGTAGATTCGCCTTTTTCTTGAATGCATGCGTATTCGCAGATTCCGCATCCAGTGCATTTGGATGGATCGACGTAGACGAATTTCCTTTTAGGAAATTTTGCTGGTGACATTATTGTAACCTGAATAGTTGAGGCTATCTAAACATTGCGCTGCGTTGACTTTCAAGTCTTCGATTGAGGTCTTGGTGCAGCTTAACTCTGAAGCGCTCTTTAAAATGTACGTCATGAAGTCAAGAAATTCGTGCTCCCTGTAGAGGATAAAGCCCTTAATCCGGATTTTCTTCTCTCTCTATTTCCTCGTCGATATCCTTTTCTTCTTGGTGCATCTCCTCTGGAGATTCTGGAAATTGAGCAGATTCTTTTCTTATATCGATGTCCTCTTCAACAATTTCCCGCTCGCGCTGTTTCTCTGATATGCGTTCAATCACCCTCTTCTTTGCTTCTGGAATCAACTGATTCAGCTTACTAACAAGCTTCTCCGCTTCTTCCGGTCGGAGCGGAATATTTGCAACTATGCGATGGGGCAACGCTATTTTAACTTCTCCCGTTTTTTCCATCTTCACAGAATCAATGTCAGATAAGCGGATATGCAACGGCACAAAGACGTTCAAGATTCGACCGATCGTTTCCCTTAGACCAGGAGCGTTTTCAAGTGCTTCCTCGATTTCGTTCTTCACGTTTCCTTTCACGTCTATTTTCAACATATCGTTCGTAACCCTGATAATAAAATACGGATGATCAATCTCAAAAACCAAATCTGTCTCTGACATTTTTAACCCCTCAATTCTCGTTACTACCATAAACGTGGAAATAAACTTTCACTTGCACATGCGGACGGACTCTGTTTCGTCATTCCGTAACAAGCGCACCAAATATAACTTGCTAAGGTATGCAAAGAAAGGCAGGGTTTTTACCTCAGTAAACGCTGATGTCTAAGAGGTGGGTTTAGAAACCATCCCGAAAACGAACGCGCGCTAAGACAGGTGAAAAAAAGTGAAAATAGCCCGATATCAAAACAAAGGCAAGGAATGCTACGGTGTCATGCAAAACGAGAGACTCCTATGCCTAGGCGCCCTTGCTAAGCGCCTCAAAACAGACTTACCCAGCAAGATAGAGGCTTTCATCGTGGACCAAACGGCTCAGAAAACGGCAGAAGAATTGCTCACGAAAGCGGAAAGCAGCGATCTTGACGCCGTTTCCATTCCAGTAAACGAGGCAAGACTTCTGGCTCCAATCGCTTCACCGCCCAAAATTCTCTGCCTAGGCCTAAACTTTGCCACCCACGTGAATGAAACCCGGGAGAAACGACCGGAAGAACCAGTGATTTTCATGAAGCCCCGCACGGCCATAGCGGGACCAAACGACAAAATCATCAAGCGACCCTTTGTCAAAGAACTTGACTACGAAGGCGAACTCGCCGTAGTCATAGGCAAGAAAGCCAAAGACATCTCTGTTTCAGAAGCGATGGACTGCGTTTTCGGCTACACCGTTCTTAACGATGTCTCCGCTCGGGACTTCCAGTTCAGAGGCAGCCAGTGGACCCCCGGCAAAAGCTTTGACACTTTCGCGCCTACAGGACCCTGCATTACCATGAGCAACCAGTTGCCTGATCCTGGCAACCTCGGAATCAAGACATGGGTAAACGGCGAACTCCGCCAAAACGGCAACACACATGACATGATTTTCAGTATCGCCCAGATAATCCACCATCTCAGTCGAGTCATGACGCTTGAACCCTGCGACATCATCGCCACAGGCACACCATCAGGCGTAGCTATGGCAATGAAACCGCCGAAGTGGCTAAACGCGGGCGATGTGGTTCGCATAGAAATTGAAGGCATCGGCACATTAGAAAATACTGTTGAAGAAATGTAGCTGCTCGCCTATCGCGATACACCCTTGCCTATTCTCGCTTCCTTCTTCAAAACCACAAAATGTCTTTCCTTCTTGGTGAAATATTGCAAACCCGCCTAGGAATGGCTCGGCAGAAATTGCAGAGCTGGGCAAAGCAACAGAAAATGGAATTAGAACCCTGCGCTGAGCGGAGATTTCACCCGCAAGGACCTTTTTAAAGTCTAAAATTAGTTTGCGCGTGTTGAGGGCTGCTTGAGTCGTAAGAAGCTCTCAGAAGGTTTACACCATTCCTGTGAAATCTTTCGGCTAAAGATGAGTGCTGCATGAAAAAATAACGTCAAAAATAGCAATTTCGCCTAGCGTGCTAGAACAGGTTAAAAGTGAGGCAATTGAAAGATGAGCTGCGCCTTTTATCGCAAATGTTAAATATTAAAAGGCTGAATATTGAGGACTAAAATCAACATAACTTTCATGAAAAAATACGATGGGGAGATTGAGAGGTATGTCTAATAGAGCTTTAGGGAGAACAATATGGGCAATTATCCTTGTGATTATTATTGTAGTAGCAATCGGAGCAGGAGTAATTTTTGTCCAAACATCAAAGCCTACGAAGCAAATTTCTGTAACCACTACGTCGGAGACGGCAACGCAGGGAACAGCCATCAGCTTCACTTTGCTTAATTTGAGGTCAGACGCGAAAGCCACACTCTACTTCGGAGATGGTCAGTCAGCCACAGGTCTCACCGCTAGCTCACCCACGGCGTCTCACACTTATGCAAATGCTGGAACAT
Source organism: Bathyarchaeia archaeon (assembly GCA_049512935.1). Classification (GTDB taxonomy): domain Archaea; phylum Thermoproteota; class Bathyarchaeia; order Bathyarchaeales; family Bathycorpusculaceae; genus Bathycorpusculum. Next base: position 17,104 of record JBEKWR010000009.1, on the reverse strand, counting down.
ACTTAGTGACGGTCGAGGAAACGGTCAGCAGCACCTTAGTATCTTCTACGGACAGCGCTATGGAAACTATCCAGATAACGCCATCGGTAAGTGCCGCCAATGCACCGTTGATATCAGTCCCGGTAATTGCAATGAATTCAACGCTGAATCCAAACGAGCCAGTCGTGGCGGTGAACACGCCTGCATATTTTAGCGGCGGTTACCTTGAAGCACCATCTGGCACAAACATCGTTATATCCCAATACGTCTGGAACTTCGGCAACGGCGCCACTGAAACAGTCGCGGCAAACAGCAATACAATGGATCCAAACGTGAATCCTGTTAATGCAACGTATACTCAGGCGGGTCTTTACCCTGTAACGCTGACGATAGTAACGGAAAATACGGCTACCTCGCAGACTTACAGTACCGTCATTGAGCGCACGATTGCGGTGAGTTCTTCTGCGCAGCCATACGGGGTTTACGTGTACGCTGGTAAAGTGCCTAACCCAGGAGTGATAAACGTCGCTGAAATGGTCGCGGCTGGTCCGTACTCATTTGATCCGCAGATAGATTACGAAAGCGTTGGCTACGAGGTAATCCTCAACACTATGGGTACGCTTCTTGTATACGATGGATCATCAACAACCACGTTCTTACCCATGCTAGCAGCATCGATTCCCACAGTTGGGAACGGAATAAACAGCGCTGATACGATGTACACGTTTACCATAAGGAGTGACTTGAAGTTCTCTAACGGTGATCCGATTACCGCATACGACGTCTACTATTCGATGATCAGGAACATGTTATTCGAAGGTGGAACCCCAGGGACGCCTGATTGGATCCTAGCTCAATACTTGGTTTCAGGAGCCAGCATAGGAGTTTCATTAATGAAGAACTCTACTGACACGAATGATTACAACGCAATAACGAACGCAGTCACATACAGTGCAAGTGCCAACACAGTTACATTTAGCCTCGTTACACCCACGACTCCGCAAATATTTTTCACCGCAGTGGCTGACTCACTTGGGTGTGGAGTATTGGATGCGTCTTGGCTTCAGAGCGTTGGCGCTGGCATTACATTTACGCCAGCAGGCTTCTACAGTTACCAGAGTCAGGCCAATGAGGGCAGCTACAACACACAAGTGCAGACGAACCCTGTTACATCGGGTCCATACGAAATACAGAGCTATGTCCCAGGTCAGTCGGTGGTTTTAGCTCCGAACACTGGGTTTACGGGCGTACCAGGGATACCAGCCGTGACTGATAAGATATCGATACAGTGGGTCAAGGACGCTGAAACAGCGTATCTCTTGTACACAAGCGGATCAGCTGACATCGTTACTGCCTTGCCAACATCCTATATGCCGCTGATAAAGGGTATGGTAGCAGCTGGAACGAGTTCCCTCTATGCGTTCCCAACCTTGGCATGCGGGTTCTATGTCTTCAACGAAAACATTGCTGAAAACTTGATGCATTCAACGTTCGGCAGCGGCTACAACGTGCCTGCTAACTACTTCGCTAATACCGATGTGAGGGAGGCCTTCACTTACGCTTTCAACTACACCAATTACATAGACGAGATATTGGGCAATAATGTGTACGGCGAAAACTTCGGAAGCAGCTACGCAGGCGCAATCATCCAAGGCTTGCCTTACTATGTGCCCTCGAGTCAGCTCCAGAACGTTCCAAACTACGACCTAACTCAAGCTACGCAGCTTATGCAGCAATCAGGACAATACAACACGAAGGTCAGTATGCCTTTCATAGTGGGATCAGGTGATACAGTCAACTACGCTGCCGCCGAAATGCTTGCAGCTGCTGTGAACAAGATGGACCCCAACATAGTTATTACCCCGGTATATCAACCGTTTTCAACCGAGGTAGGTCAAACAGTGCCCGGCGCTGATCCTATGCCGATTTACTCTTTAGCATGGATATCTGACTATCCAGCTGCGGCTGACAACATGAATGCCCTGTATCTTCAAGGCGGTACCTATCCATCTGGAGACGGCTTAACGGTTAGCTACTTAAATTCAACTGGATATGCATCAGAGGCAGCTCAGTATCAGCAGCTTAACACGGTGCTTCAGCAGGCAAACGCCGCAACCAGCGCGTCAGTTGCAGGTCCACTCTACAAGCAGGCAGAACAGGACGCTATAAACATGTACTTGTACATATACACGGTTGACGAAAACGCATTCTGGATGGTGAAGCCATACATGACAGGATACAATGGAATACAATCTCAACAAAACCCGCTGATCGGCGGAGCCTTGGACTCGACTTACTATTGGTGGGTTAAAGGATAAGCGCTTCGTGCGCTCCATCTTTTTTTCTGAGATGATTTATCTATGCGCCTTTGGGTATACGTAGTCAGGCGTTTGCTGCTCCTTATTCCGACTCTGATCGGTCTTACTTTCATAGTTTTTATCCTTTCCCATGTAAGTGGAACAAACATCATATTATCCGAGTATATCAACCCCAGACTGACTGGGATTGCAAGGACATTGCTTGTTCAAAAGCTGACAAATGAATTCCACCTTAACCAGCCAATCTATGTTCAATATTTTTACTGGCTATACCAGATGCTGCAAGGCAATTGGGGCATTACTAACACGCCTATATTCAGCGGTCAAGTAACCACGGCCATAGCGCTCTTCCTTCCGAACACAATTATGATATCAGTAGTAGCGTCTATCCTGATATGGGTGATAGGCGTTCCTTTAGGCGTTTACTCCGCTGTCAATAGGGATTCCCCGGGGGACCACACGCTACGCGTCGGATCCTTCACCCTGTATGCAATGCCTATATACCTCATAGGCGTAGTCCTGATCATTCTGGTAGGCGTTTACCTAAGAATACTTCCGTTCTCAGGCGTCGTAAACCCTGTCCTAGTTTCAGCTCTGCCATGGTATGTCAACGGAATCTCATACCCCACGCACATAATTCTCATAGACGCGATTATCCATGGCGCATGGAATGTAGCTGGCGATGCGTTCTTACACCTTATCCTGCCCTCGGTCACGCTCGCACTGGCCATAGTTGCAAGCATGATCAGGATACTGAGGTCTTCAATGCTCGAAGTATTAGATCAAGATTACATTAGGCTGGCAAGGTCAAAAGGTACGTCTGAACGATCGGTAATTAACCTTCACGCGCGCAAGAACGCGCTACTGCCAGTAGTTACACTTTTCGGCTATACCGTGGCTGGTCTCCTCGGCGGAGCTGTGGTGGTAGAGACTATATTTGATTACCCAGGAATAGGATACTGGACTACGCAGGCTCTTCTCGTCAGCGATGTCGGAGGCATCATGGCCTCTGCGTTGCTCTTCGGTTTGATTCTTGTGGCTGCCAACCTGATAGTAGACCTAGTATATGCGTTCATTGATCCAAGGATAAGATATTAGGAAGCAAAAAGATGTCTGAAGCAGAGCTAAGAGCTAGAAAATGGGAAAATACTAAGCTGTCGCTGTCGGTCTTTTTTGCGAATAAGGCTGCGGTCGTCGGTCTTGTCATAGTCATGGTATACGTAGTAATCGGAGTGATTGATCAGGTGTATCCACAGCTCATCGGCATCACCAGTGTTGGTACGCTTGTTCCGAACTTTTTCAACCCAGCACCTTCGCCACCTTCGTTGGCGCACCTGTTTGGCACAACCTACCCCGGGATAGATCTATTCAGTAGCATAATTAAGGCGATAAGGGTAGACCTGTTCTATTCAGTCCTGGTTGTGGCTATAGGTGCGGCAATCGGATCCATAATAGGTGTTATCTCAGCTACTGTCGGTGGCCTGATGGATGAAATCGTGATGAGGATAACCGACATTTTCTTTAGCATACCCTATCTTGTACTTGCGTTGGCGGTCGGCTTTGTCTTGGGAAGAAGCCTGCTTAACATGTCCCTCGCCCTTGCCATAGTGTGGTGGCCTCTGTATGCGAGGTACACAAGGAGTCAAACGCTAAGCACTAAAGAGTTTACCTTCGTTGAAGCCGCCAAAGCCTCAGGAGTCAGCAGACTTAAGATCATGTATAAACATATACTTCCAAACTCGCTGCCTCCCGTATTTATTCAGATATCTTTGGACTTGGGATCGATAATGGTTATCTTCTCCACGCTTGCCTTCATAGGTTTCATCTCGAACGCAAGCGTGCCAGAGCTTGGTTACTTAACAAGCATTGGGCTCGGCTATGTTCAGACCGCTCCTTGGGCGGTCATTTTCCCTGGTGTGGCTATCACCTTATTTGCTCTGGCAGTCAACCTAGTCGGCGATGGGCTAAGGGACGTTCTGGACCCCAGGAGGAGAAGCTGATTTGGATTACACGTTAACGGTTTCGGATTTAAAAGTACAGTTCTACACGCGGAGAGGAATATACAAGGCCCTTAACGGGGTGGATCTTAACTTAAAGCAGGGTGAAATATTCGGAGTAGCAGGGGAAAGCGGATGCGGCAAGACTACACTAGGGCTAACAATAATGGGTCTTCTTCCTAGGAACGCTGCGGTCACGGATGGGCAAGTTATACTCCTTGGCCAGGGAGACTTGGTGGCTTCTCTTAGGAAAGTTACCACAGACAAAACAGGCAAGTTTAACTTGAAACAAAGCGAGGAGGCCATGAAAAAGCTAAACAGAGACTCGTGCGCCATAAGAGGAAGTAGGCTTTCCATGGTCTTCCAAGACCCGATGACGAGTCTTAACCCTGTTCTTCAGATCGGTTTTCAGGTAGCCGAGACTGTGATTACTCATCAGTCAAAATCGCTCGCGCAGAGGAAGCTTGCCAGGGTAAGGGCAACCAAAGATGACCTTGGACAGATATTGAAGCTGCTGAAGGAAGGGGGAGACGAAGCAGCAATTAACAAATACGCTGAATCGAAGGGGCTGCACGGAATTGAGGATCAAGCCCTTGGTGTGTGGAGGAGAAACGATCTGGGGGAGGCTAAGAAAGAGAAGATCATCATGTCGCTCCACTCGGATAAGTTGGGATCATTTGAAAAGATGGTTCTGCAACGTGTAGAAAAAGGAAAAAACATCGGCGGCTGGATGAGAATCCCGGGAATAAACAGGGCAGCTAAGAACGTCCTGTTAAGGGAAGGGTATACAAAGGCAATCGAACTTCTCTCCATGCTTGAGGTTCCTAACGCAGATAAAGTTGTAAGGATGTATCCTCATGAGTTGTCAGGCGGCATGAGGCAGAGGATAGTGATAGCCATCGCACTCGCGAACAACCCGGAACTGGTCATATTGGATGAGCCGACCAGTGCGCTTGACGTGACCGTTCAGGCTCAAATACTCGAGCTTACAAGGCACCTTAAACACAGGTTCAACACCTCATTTATTTTCATATCCCATGACCTTTCCGTCTTAGCTGAGGTGTGCGATAGGATCGGGATTATGTACGCTGGCAGAATGGTCGAGGTAGCGCCTACAGACGTGGTCTTCAAGAACCCCCTGCATCCATACACGAAGATGCTCACAAAAGCCATCCCCCGAATTGACGGAAACGAAATCCAAGGCATAGGAGGCGCTGTCCCAGACATGAGAAACGTGCCAACAGGCTGTTCTTTCCACCCTAGGTGCCCAGACGCGACAGATAATTGCAAAACTATGACGCCAGAAATGTTGGAGGTCGAAGAGGGGCATTTTGTCTCCTGCTTCCCTAAAGGTGATGAAAAATGCTGATAGCAACACGGCAACTGGTTAAACATTTCCCGATCAAAGGCGGCAGCACATTCGGGAAACCGCCTATGCTTAAAGCCGTTGACGGCGTGGATATTCAAGTGAGAGAAGGCGAAGTTGTAGGCTTAGTTGGGGAGAGCGGCTCAGGGAAAACCACACTTGGAAGGATGCTCTTAGGTCTCCTAAAGCCGACCGCTGGTCACGTATTGTTTGATTTACCTGACGATGTCTTACGAGAGTACGATGATTATGTGGCAAATAATGAGTTGAAGAAGGCAGCTGTCATTGAAAGAGAATACTCTGTCTTCAGCAGAAAGGGAGATAAACAAAAGAAAATTAGAAAGGAAACGAACATTGTCTTCCAGGACCCCTATTCTTCATTAGATCCTCGGCTGAACATCCTGGACATCATAATGGAACCCATAGTAGCTACGGGTTACATGCGGTCAAAAGAGGCGGTTAAAAGATGCCTGGATCTCTTGGACGAAGTTGGCCTTCCAAAAGATTTTGCCTACAGGTACCCTCATGAACTTTCCGGGGGTCAAAGACAGAGGGTTGCTCTAGCTAGGGGAATAGCCACCTTGCCAAAGTTCTTGGTGTTAGACGAGCCGACGAGCGCGCTGGACGTTTCGGTGCAGGCTCAAGTGTTAGCACTTTTGCGCAGGATAAGGAAGGATCATAACATAGGAATGGTCCTCATAACACACAACATAGCCGTGATTTCCTACATGGCCGACCAGGTAAACGTCATGTATGCCGGCAAGATAGTGGAAAGCGGGCTAAAGAATGACGTAATACTAAATCCCGTTCACCCGTATAATGTGGCACTTATCTCGGCTGTTCCAGGAAAATTAGTGAAGGGAACAAAGATAATATTGAAGGGAGATACCCCAAACTTAGTGGATCCGCCAGCAGGGTGCTCTTTTCACCCTAGGTGCCCGGTATCCTTCAATATCTGCGGCTGGACTGCTGACGAAGTAGTTTCTGACCTGAAGTACCTAATTGAGGACAAGTATCCAGACGCGTTCAAAGGAGAACCTGTCATTTCCACTAACGCAAACGGTAACGTTATCATCAGAAACGCCGACTTGAGCAAAGTCAAGGAACTGCTAAGCTTGGAAAAGGAACAGACGAAGAGCCTTGCTGCGATAGATAAGCTAAGCGAATCTGCAGAGGGCGTGGAGCTTGAGCTCACACATTGCCGAGTGCCCAAAATGTACCAGTACAATGACAGGTTAGTCTCCTGTTTGCACTACGCACCAAGCGATGAAAAATTACCATCTCAAACAATAAACAACATAAACTAAATTAGAATGGCGCCTCTCACATGGCTCCATTTAGATGGTTTAAATTCAGGTGACATTATGCACTGTGCTATTCATCAGGAAAATAAAGAAGTCTTCAAGCTCTCATCTGGCACTCGTCGAATCAGTAAATCAGATTTGACGGTGACCAAAGCCAAAAGACAACATCGAAATCGCACGCAACACATGCTACGTGTCAAGCCTTTCCGCGGTCCGTCGGCAGAACCGTTACCTATGTGAAAATGGTGGAGAAATGGCAAACAAAAAAATCAGTTCATTTGACGTTTTCTTGATGGTATGCCTGATTATTTTTTGGGGTAGCTCATTTGTTGTCGTGAAAGCATTGCTTTTGCAAGGGTTAACTCCGATCGCTATCGCAACGTTCAGGTTTCTGATTGCAGGAGCGTTATTTGTAGTCGCTCTTGTGGTAATGAAGGTTAGGAGGCCACTTAGTGCAGTGCTTTTTGAAGGTAAAGACATTCTGGTGTTCGTAGGTTTATCTCTCGTAGGGGTTACTTTCTTCTTCATCGCCCAGTATGTAGGCATAGAGTTGGCAGGCGCCTCCGTTGCTGCAATTTTAGTTTGCTTCCTTTCACCCATACTCATCGCCTTGTTTTCTATGCGGATTTTTAAGGAAGCTCTAAGGAGAATGCAGTTGTTGGGACTTGCTGTTGCCGGAATTGGCACCTTAGTCGTCATTACAGGCGGCACAATGGATTTGAAAAGCAGCGACCCGACATTTCTCGTTGGAAGCTTAATCCTTCTACTCACACCTATTTTTTGGGCATCATACACCCTTGGAGGAAAAAGACTGACCGAGAAGTATAGTCCCTTCCTCGTTGTAGCATACGTGACCATAATAGGCGGACTTTTCTTAATTCCGTTCTCTTTAGCCGAAAACTCTCTCGGCGGAATATTAACGTTGAGTCTCCAATCATGGGGGGCAATTCTGTACCTAGCAGTCACATGTTCGTTCATCGGGTATTTTATTTGGTTCTACGTCATGAACAGAGTGAAAGCCGCGGTCGCAAGCTCTTTTCTCTTCGCAGAACCGTTGGTGACAGTTTTGTTTGCCATGGTTTTCGTCGGCGAAGCCCTCACTCCCCTGATCTTGGCCGGGGGGCTCTTAATTTTTATGGGTGTTCTTCTCATCACGAGGAAATAACAAGTGTTCACTTATCAAACGGGCTTACTAGCCTGAGCAATTAGAGGTAAACGCGAAATGCATCTAACGCTTTCTTGCCACATAGAGTTTGAAAGAAGATTTTAAAGCAGGAATCTATTGCTTTCTCAAGATAGAGTGTTCAATTTAGGAGGACGTAAGATGGAAATGGCGAGAAAAGAAATGATTGATTTGCGAAGCGACACGGTGACTTTGCCCACAGAGGAGATGCTGGAGGCAATTCGGCATGCAGAATTAGGAGACGATGTTTACGGTGAAGACCCAACGGTTAAAAAGCTTGAAGAAATGGCAGCCGAGAAGATGGGAAAAGAAGCGGCTCTTTTAGTCACAAGCGGCACGCAAGCAAATCTAGTGTCTGTGATGAACAATGCAAGACGTGGCGAACTTGTATTCTTGGAAGCGGAATCTCATATTTACTGGTATGAAGGAGGCGGATTATCTGCAATTGCTGGAGTGCTACCGTGGCTGATAAAGAGTCACTTGGGAGCGATTGATCCAGAAGACATTGAAGCAGCGATAAGACCGAAGAACATCCATTTTCCCGTGCCCTCCCTGATATGCATTGAAAATACTCACAACAGACATGGGGGAACAATAGTCACTCCTGATCAAATGCGAGCGATAAGCGAAGTGGCCAAAAGGCATGACTTGAAATTCTACATGGATGGCGCAAGAGTATTCAATGCTGCTGTAGCCTTAAAGGTCGACGTTAAAGAGTTCACAAAGCACGTAGACAACCTGATGTTCTGCCTGTCTAAAAGTCTAAGCTGCCCAGTCGGCTCAGTGGTCGTCGGCGATCAGCAATTCATCGAAAACGCCAGAAAAACACGGAAAATCCTGGGCGGTGGAATGCGCCAAGCCGGCATAATCGCTGCTGCAGGGATTGTTGCCCTTGAAAAAATGATTGACAGACTTGAAGAAGACCACAAAAATGCCAGGCTCTTAGCTGAAGGAATAGCAAAGATAAACGGGATCAAAGTTGATTTAGATGCAGTGCAGACAAACATGGTTCGCTTCGATATGAGCGGTTTAGGAGTCTCAGATGGATTGTTCGTTTCAAAACTCAAGGAAAGGGGCATCTTGGTCTCAACCATGGGCAAGAACAGTATAAGAATGGTGACGCATCGCGGGATAGAAAAAGTTCATATAGAAACAGCAATCAATGCAGTTGACAGCATAGCAAAAGAACTGCAACCCAAGAAATGAGCCTGACGCAAAGAAAAGCCGAAAACTTCCTGCGTTCGTTACAAAATAAAATTTACTTTTTTTTTTAACTTGTCTTATAGTTCTGGGATTCAATGTGTGATTGTGGTTCCGAAGTCACGAAAAAGGAAAAAGGAAGAGTTTTGTGGGTGGTATCTCGTGCATCGTTTTCTTGGGTTCTTGAGCTTTAAGGCTAAGTGCTTAAATAGTAAATGCCTTGCACAAATTAGTTTTGTGGGAATAGAGTTGGGTCAGGAAAGAATACTCAAGTTTGATCTTCGCAACGTACAGAAGTCGCTTCTCGAGGTGGAGAGGAATTGGAAAAAGATTGATGATAAACTTGACCTTGAAAAGCTTGGGAGACGTGACACTTTCGATTCCGTCATTAGAGGCAGGATGATGGATGCCTATAACCATCTCGATGCGCTTCTCAGGAAGGGAGTTGAACCATTCTCAGTAGATGGCATTTCTGAAATTCTGGAACTTAACAACGTTGTACTTTACGGGTCCAATTTAACGCTGAGGCTTGAGTACAATCAGGCAATTCAGGCTAATTCTGACAAGTTTATGGAGTATATCGGTCCGATTGAGAAATGGTATAGAAGCCACATGAAGGGCGAGCCGCATCCGTTGAAGGTGGCAGCCGAGGTGTATGTTGCTGTGCTTGGTTTTCCCCAGTTGTTTATTGAAGGTAACCATAGGACGGGCAACTTGATTTCCAACTGGATCAGCATGTACTATGGGCATCCGCCTTTTGTTTTGAGCGTGGAGACTGCAGTCGCTTACTTCAAGCCGTCGAAAGAAATCAAAAGGTTTGCTGATAAATCGACTTGGAGAGGGAGGGCAAGGCTGCCGAAATATAGGGATAGCTTCAAGAAGTTTTGGGAGGAAAATATCGATGACAAATACGTTGAAGCCTAAACAGCAAAATCTAGAACGAGTTTTCAGGTCGGTAATAACTAATCTCAACGTTTCAATTCAATGCTAAAATAACGCAAAAACGTCGATATTTGCGCAAAAAATATTAACTTGCAAAGCCTTTTCGATTGGCATTAAAGGGTAAGGCTAATTGTCCAAATCGAGCAAAACTCGCACCGTAGAAGAGATTAACGAGAAAATCCGCAAAGGCGACGTGCAGGTTTTAACCGCTGAAGAAATGAAAAAGCTAGTGGAAAGCAGCGGCGTCGAAGTCGCGTTTAAGGAAGTTGACGTGGTTACCACGGGAACTTTCGGCGCAATGTGCAGTTCAGGCGCAGTTATTAACCTTGGGCACTCTGACCCTCCGATAAAGATCGACCATGCATGGATTAACGACGTGGAAGTTTGCCATCCCGGCGCGGCGGTTGACCTGTTCATAGGCGCAACCAACATGTCGACCAAGCAGCCCTTCGAGTACGGCGGCGGACACGTTATCCAAGAACTTGTAGCGGGAAAAGAAGTTGAGTTGCGGGCTACAGCGTACGGAACTGACTGTTACCCGAGAACCAAGCTTGAGACAAACATCACAAAGGATGATTTGAACCAGTTTTACCTCTTGAACTTTCGCAACTGCTACCAACGCTACAATTGCGCGGTAAACACAAGCGACGAAATCATTTACACTTACATGAGCAAGCTCCTCCCGAGACTCCGCAACGCCACATTTTCCGGCGCCGGCGAATTGAATCCGCTTATGAACGACCCCGACTACGAAACCATAGGCATGGGAACCCGCATTTTTCTCGGCGGCGGACAAGGCTACGTTATCGGCGAGGGAACACAGCATAGTCCTAAAAACCTGAACGGCACCCTGATGGTCAAGGGCGACGCTAAGAAGATGTCGCCTGAGTTCTTGCAGGGCGCCTCCTTCACTCGTTACGGCACTTCAATGTACGTCGGCTTAGGCGTCCCCATCCCAATTCTTAACGAGGGCTTAGCTAAGAAAACGGCGATCCGCGACAGCGAAATCATGACAGACGTGGTCGATTACAGCGTGCCACGCCGGGACCGACCGAAACTTAGACAAGTGAGCTATAAAGAGCTAAAGTCAGGCTCAATAACGATAAACGACAAGAAAGTCAGGGTTAGCAGCTTATCCAGCTTAAAGATGGCTAAGAAAGTTTCCCGTACGTTGAAGTCATGGATTGAGGAAGGCTCTTTCCTGCTGACTTCGCCTGTTGAGCGGTTGCCGACTGACAGCGTGTTTAAGCCGATGCGTCAGACTCGGGAAATACCGTTCGTCGTTAACGTCATGCACCCAGCGGTTACTTGCACTGAGGATGAGGAGATACGTGCCATTGCTGAACGTATCGTCACGAAATCGGTTAACCACATCGTAGTTATCGACGCCGAGGGTAAACTGAGAGGCATAGTTACCTCTTGGGACGTCACCCGAGCTATGGCTGAAGGCAAAAAGGCGTTAGCCGACATAGAAACTCACAACGTAGTAACCGCTAGACCCGATGAGCCGCTGGAGGTTGCTTCTAAACGGATGGCTCAGCACAACATTTCAGCTTTGCCAGTGATTGACGCCGGACGAAAAGTGCTGGGAATAGTCACGTCGGAAGATGTGTCTAAACTGCTGGGGCGATGAAAACATGGCTAGACTTCTCTTGAGATTCACCGAGGAACAAGTGCCGCAGCCCATAACCAGCCAGATAATTCTGGAGTACAAAGTTCCAATAGCCATTCTGGTCGCGCACATCAATTCGAAAGGCGGCGAAATACTTGCTGAGGTGCCTGACGAAGCGCAAGAAAAAATAATCAAAGCCTTCCGCAAAAAAGGCGTGGCCGTCACCGTGCCCAAACTCATCGAAGTTGACGCGGAAAAATGTTTCAGTTGCGGCTCATGCGTGGCTCTTTGTCCTGTAGAAGCAATAAGCATAGATAAGGATTCGTCGGTCGTGTTCAATAAAGAGAAATGTGTCGGAAGCACATGCAGCATCTGCGTCGACGCTTGCCCAGCAAGAGCCATAAAATCAGTCAGGCAAACCAACGGGGACCAATCGGCGCACAAAGGGAAAAAATAGTTTGACTAAGAACCTTTTCAAAGAAAGCTTCACCCTTAAAGAAACGCAGTGCACCATAATTTCTGACAAGCACCAAGGCATCCAAGCCGCTGAAGAATCAATCAAACGCAACAGACAAGAACTCGAAATTTACCTAAAAGCAAACCCCAAATTCCTCTTCACGCTAAAACCGTACACTCCGCCTGAAAAGCCTCTTGTGGCTAAAATGATGGCTGAAGCCTCTGAGAAGGCAGGTGTCGGACCCATGGCAGCCGTTGCTGGAGTCATAGCTGACTTAGCCGTGGGCGACATGACCCGAGCGGGCTGCGAAGTGGCTGTTGTGGAAGACGGCGGAGAAATCTCTGCGGTCTCAAACGTGCCTGTTGACGTGGCTGTCGCGGCTGGAAACGAGCCCTTGTCGAGGCGTTTCGGCTTCAGGCTCACAGAATTTCCCACAGGCATCGCGACGAGTTCAGGACGATTTAGCCACGCGCTGAGTTTCGGCGATGCGGAGGCAGCGACGATTTTCTGTAAAAACGCTAGTTTAGCCGATGCTGTCGCCACCGCCGTCGGCAACGTGGTCAAAGGGGAAGACACGGGAGCAGGCATAAGGGCGGGAATCAGCAGAGGAATGTCGATCCAAGGCGTGGAGGGCGTGTTGATAATCTACAAGGGTCAGGTAGGCATGGCGGGAAAAATCCCCGAAATAATCAAGGTAGAACCTTAGATCAAACTCGCATTTTGCACAGTGCCGAAAAAAAGCGGAAAGTTAAAGAACATTGCGGTTAAGGAAAAAGCAGATGATGCAAGCAAGCAGAATTGCGCATCGAAAAAACACTAAAGTTAGCTGAAGCCAATGCCCGGAAAAGCTTTAACCTTAACCCAAATCGTGACGTTGTGTTTTGCTGCTGTTTTGATTTTTAGCTGCTTTTCCAGCGTGGCCCGCTTCGCCACTGGTCAAACCGCTGTTTTTTCAACACAGCCTACAGGTTCTGCTTCTGAAATTGCGGCTTTGGAAACCACTGTAGAGGATAACGGGGGCTGGAATAGTAGTTTGCAAACGATTTATGATGGGATTGCTTTGGGCGAAACCACGGTCAGTGAACTCCAAAACGCTGTGGACGCAATTAATATTACTTCTACGTCTGCTGCTGAAACCGTTTTTTACTGGTACTTTGAACTGAGCAAACTCGGAGTAGCGATCAATGAAACGACGATAGAGACAGCGTTAAATGAAGTGACGATGTTGCCGAACATCGGCGGGTTACCCTACGATTATAACAACATTAACGTCAGCCCTATTATCCCATCTTTTCTCGTCTACAACAGGTACGACCTGTACGCATATCAATGGGCAAACCAACTGGGTTACGAAACCTCCAAATGGAACCTGTCTGCCGCTTACGCGGTGTTTAACAACGGCGTGGCTGAGTACGGTAAGCCAGTTCTCTGCGTGGGATCGGACGGATCAGGCTGGGGAATAGACTACGGCCCAAGATATTATGATGAATGCGGGGAAACCATCGACATGTACCTGACCTTCTGGTTGCTGGGCATCCCAGACGCCTTGAACCAAGCGGAGTACTGGTGGAACTGGACAAACGCTCACCTTTGGGATACAACTGACTATTCAGGCGGAAGCTTCTACAAGTACGCTCTTGATTGGACGGCTTTTGAATGCGAGGCTGGCGGGTTTGACCAGATTGCTTCGAAGCTTTACTACTATGACACATCCATCTTGAACGTGACTAACCTGTTTACTGACATGGAAAGTAGATGGCTCAGCCAAGGTTGGGGCAGTCCTGGATGGCTTAACTACACCACTGTGCATGCCACGGGCGAGAACGGTGGCGGCAGTACCTTACAAGAGCGGCTTAAAAACACCATAATATCTTGGGCTGCCCTGCTTGGGTTTTACGGCAACATGACAAGCCTGATGCAGAGCCAAGTGCAAGGCTTATTGGACGGTTCAGTGGGTCCGGCTCCCGCTTGGAATTTGCTTCCACAAAGCGAACTGTATGATAATTCCACTGGCATGTTCAGGATGCTTCAAGGTGACTCAGACAGTGTTGAGGCTACGGCGGACGCAGCCGTGTTAATTATGCTGCTGTCCACTGTTCCAGTGAACGGGTCGTTGGCTGTGCCCATGGCGGATTCTGTCTACGAGGATATCAACAACATAATTGACGGTGGCATCAGCAACATAAACTTGGCAAACCAAACAGCCACGCTAAGTGTCGCTGAACCGGGAGCTTTCCTTTCCATGTTCGGAACCGACATTTTCGAGTATGACTTGAACAGTTCTGGTGTTTGGCAGCTGACTTTCTCCAGCGACTGGAACGGTATCCAAAATGAAACTCTCTTATCCCCGCTTCCTGCATCAAGAATCTATCTTGGAACGACGGCAAACGCAACCGTCTACGCCTCAAGTGACGGCTACAGCACTATTACCCCTTCAGGCTTGATCAACGTTGACTATGGCGGCAATCAAACGTTCATTTACTCAGCTGACAACGGATACGTCATCAGCGAGGTCTTAGTTGACGGTTCACCAGTTCCAATCACGGGAAGCTACACCTTCACCGATGTCCAGTCACCCTGCAGCATCTCGGTGTCAAGCTCACTTGCCCCTGCTCCAACGCCGACCCCCGCACCTAGCCCAACGCCGACGCCAACACCAACGCCCACTCCAATACCGACACCCTCTCCACCATCTGCAACGCCTACGCCGTCCCCATTGCCAACACCTAGCCCAACCCCAATGCCGTCACCATCCACTACGCCTTCTCCATCCGCCACGCCTTCGCCGACACCTCACTTCCAGCTGCTCCCACGCTTCCCAACACTAACTCTTGGGGTCTTAATTTCGGTAGCTGCGCTCATTGCGGTTTCACTTCTGCTGCCGCCTTACATTAAAAAGCAAAGGCGCCGCGGCAATGAAGGGATGCGTGAGGCTTTATTTTGCCTTGGAAACGGCAAAACCTGTCTCGTTTATGAAAACTCTTAAATTATACAATTGCCAACTGAATGCAAGGTCTCTTTCATGTCATCAAACAGTAACAAGCTTGAAATCCAAAGCTATGACGATTCAGAAAAAATGTTCCTTGTGAAGTCGCCCTGCGGAAACGTCGTGAAAGTACAAGACACGTTTGCAGAAATGTTCCCGCTTTGGGTAGGAAGAGTTTTAATTACCGCTCAGAACGAAAAGTGGGCGCAAATCGCAGCCAGTTTAACCACCGGGTTTGCCACGAGCGTGATTGAGGCGACTGCGGAAGCGGCAATCGAACGAGCCGTCCCAGCAGACCTGACACCTGATAAGCGTCCAGGCGTTCTCATCCAGATTTACAATCGTGACCGTTTTGAACTCAAGCACCAGCTTATGCAGCGTATAGGTCAATGTACGCTGACCTGTCCAACAACTGCAGCCTTTAACGGCTTAGTCGGCAAACGCACCCTAAACGTAGGCGAAAGTCTCCGCTACTTCGGTGACGGGTGGCAGAAGAAAGCCATGGTCGGCGGACGCAAATGCTGGAAAATCCCAGTCATGGAAGGCGAATTCATAGTTGAAAACGGGTTCGGCGCCATGGAAGCAGTTGCAGGCGGCAACTTCATGATTTTTGCAGAGGATCAAGCATCAGGTTTGAAATCGGCTGAAGCAGCGGCAGACGCAATCCGCGCGAACGCCCCTGACGTCATCATGCAGTTTCCAGGAGGGGTTTGCCGGTCAGGAAGCAAAGCTGGCTCGCTCAAGTACAAGCTGAAGGCTTCGACAAACCATCCGTACTGTCCAACTTTGCGAACCTTGGTGCCTGACACGGTTGTTCCAGAAGGCGTGACTTGCGTTTACGAGATTGTCATGAACGGCTTAACCCTTGATGCAGTCAAGAAAGGCATGAAGGAAGGCGTCACAGCGGCTCTCGGCGTGCCCGGCGTAGTGAAGATTTCATCAGGCAACTACGGTGGCAAGCTAGGTCCGTTCAAGGCTTATCTCAGAGAAGCCATCGGCGCACCAATGCCAGAGCCAGCACAGGCACCGCCAGCTAAGGCAAAAGCGTAACGTTCCGTTTTTTGCGTCGGAACTTTTATTTGACTGCTTTTAAAGTTAATTATTCCGATTAACAATAAAATTTCAGTGAAGTTGTTTGAGTACAGCTAAAAAATCGTCCCTTGAACTGTTCCGTTTGCGAAAGATGATCAATGCCTTAGCGAGCAAAGAGGGTAGCCACACCGAACTCATCACGGTTTATGTTCCGCCGGGCAAACAAATCAGCGACGCCCTTAACCTTCTACGCAACGAGTATGGGACGGCAAGCAACATCAAATCAAACGTTACCCGCAAAAACGTGCTGGACGCCATCACTAAAGCCCAGCAGAAACTCAAGCTTTTCAAAGACCCAGGCGAAAAAGGCATCGTGATTTTTACAGGTGCGCTCCTCCCTGAAGGCGGCGGGCCCGGTACCGAACGCATGGAATCCTACGTCATCGTGCCTCCTGAGCCGATCAGGATTTTCCTTTACCGTTGTGATTCACGGTTCCACACTGAGCATTTGCAGGAGATGTTGCGGGAGAAGGAAACGTACGGCATCTTGCTGGTGGACGCTAACAACGCCACGATTGCAACGTTGCAGGGTAAACGGCTTGAGATTGTCCGTCAGATGCATTCGGGTGTTACAGGTAAGACTAAGGCGGGTGGTCAGTCAGCTAGGCGGTATGAGCGTCTGCGGGATATGCAGTTGAACGAGTATTTTACCCGTGTTGGTGCGCATG